>JAZNCJ010000028.1:0-18940 GCA_045587465.1 Christensenellaceae bacterium | reverse complement strand
ATCGGTGCTGGTGTTGAAGGTGGTGTGAGCCTTATTGACAAAGTAGGTAATAATTTAGACATTCTTGCTTGGGGCTTTATTGGTGGCGTATTTATGACAATGGCACCTATGATTGTTGGCTACTTTATCGGTGGCAAACTCCTTAAAATGCCACTCCTTAACAACCTTGGTTCAATCACAGGTGGTATGACAAGCACTCCAGCACTTGGCTCACTCATTGCAACTGCTGAAACTGACGACGTTGCCGGTGCTTATGCATCAACATATCCTATCGCACTCGTACTTATTGTACTTTCTTGCAACTTAATGATAGGACTTATTTAACGGCTTACTTTCTTTGACAAAGCCTTAGAAAAATCAAAAATAAAAGCGAGAGCATTTTGCTCTCGCTTTTGTGTTTTAAATTATTATTAAGTGGAAATATGCGCACTCATACAAATTAGTCTTCATCCATTGCATTTACAGCATCTGTTATCGCAGTAAAACCTGTTTTGCCGTGCTTATCAATGCGCAATTTATTAACGTCGCCATGTGTTAGACAACCAGCGCCACCAATGCAACCACCCATACAAGCCATACCTTCTATAAAGTTTCCGTCAAGCATTTTTTTGCTGGCTTTAAGGAGTGCAACTTTACAAGCTTCAATGCCATCGCAAGGCACGGCTTTAAGGTCAAAGTCATCAATGCCTTTTTCTTTTAGGCCTTCTTTAACGGCTTCTGACAAGCCACAGTTTTTTGCAAAAATTCTGCCGTAGTATGATGCGTTCTTAATATCTTCGCTTTCTAATTCATCAAGGAGAATATCTCTGCTATCAAATAGTGCTTGCAATTCTTCAAAAGTAATAACTGCGTCAACGTAAGGTGAAACGTCTTGCTTTTGAATTTCCATTTTCTTTGCCGTGCAAGGCCCTATAAACACAACTTTAGCATTAGGATTAGTTTCTTTAATTTTTTTAGAAATTGTTGCCATAGGTGAAAGGTTGTGCGACATATATGACGCAAGGTCAGGAAATTGCTTTTTAACGTAAGACACAAATGCAGGGCAACACGAACTTGCTAAAAAGCCTTTTTCGGAAAGTTCTTTTGCTTCTGATAGGGCAACAATATCGGCACCGAGTGCAGCTTCAACAATATCATAAAAACCCAAAACTTTTATTCCTTTTAGCACCTTGCCAAGCCCAGTATAAACAAATTGGCTAGCAATTGCAGGGGCAACTACGGCATAAACAGGGTATTTTGTGTTGCCATCGCTTTTTTTGATAAGGTCTATAACGTTTAAAATATAAGACTTATCGTTAATTGCGCCCCAAGGGCATTGATAAACGCACGCCCCACACGCTATACACTTTTCATCGTCAATTTTTGCTGCTTTATTTTCATCCATAGAAATAGCGTTTACTTTACAAGCAGTTTCGCAAGGTCGATTATAGTTGACTATTGCATTAAAAGGACAAACGTTTGCACAAAGACCACACTCAACGCACTTTTCCTTGTCGATATGCGCCTTTTGATTATTGTCAATAGTAATGGCGCTCTTGTTGCAAGCGCCTTTGCAACGTTGTGCTAAACAGCCACGGCAAGCATCGGTCACTTCATATCCACCCATAGGGCATTCATCGCAAGCAATGTCGATAACTTCTATAACGTTTTTATTGTTTTTATCGCCACCGATAGCAAGCTTAATTCTTTCGTTAACAATAGCTTGTTCTTTATAGACGCAACAACGCATAGTTGCTTTTTTGCCAGGAACAATTATGCTAGGAATATTAACGATATTTTCATAAAGCGTGCCTTGCCAAGCAAAGCGTGCAACTTCTTTTAAAACCTTATGTTTTAATCTTTGTACTTTTGTATCAAATATTGGCATTATCCTACCTTTATACCTTTATTTTTTGGTAAAATTTATAACTTTATTTTCTGTATCAGTATATCATATTTTAAATAATTGTCAAGTAAAAATCAATGGGAACGTTAAGCGATTTTTTAGTAAAAATGACTGTATAAATTTATCAAAAACTATTTAAAAGATATTGCTATTTTCCTATATTTATGCTAAACTATTTTTGTATAATAGGGGTGAGATTTAACAATTTAGTTAAATTAGCTATAAAGCAAAGGAGAAAGTAATGAATTCAGCAAATATTCCCGAAATATTCGGCTCAATGGTGTTTAATGATAAAGTTATGAAAGAGCGTTTGCCACAAAGCGTATATCAAGACGTACAAAACGCTATTGAAAACGGCACGCCACTTTCACACGAGAGTGCTAAAACTATTGCCGTTGCTATGAAAGAGTGGGCGATAGAAAAGGGCGCAACTCACTACACGCACTGGTTTCAACCAATGACTGGCATTACTGCCGAAAAGCACGATAGTTTTATTGAGCCTTTGGGAAAGAGTGAAGTAATAATGAAATTTTCCGAAAAATCTTTAGTTAAAGGTGAATCGGACGCATCGAGTTTTCCGTCTGGGGGCTTAAGGGCAACCTTTGAAGCAAGGGGATACACGGCGTGGGACCCAACTTCTTATGCTTTCGTCAAAGATGGAAGTCTTTATATCCCAACGGCTTTTTGCTCGTATGGTGGCGAGGCGCTTGACAAAAAAACGCCACTACTTCGCTCGCTCGAAAGTTTTAACGTTCAAGCGCTTAGAATACTTAAGCTTTTTGGCAAAACAAACGTTAAAAAAGTTATGCCGACTTGTGGAACTGAACAAGAATATTTTTTGATTGATAAAAGCGTTTACGAAAAGCGTTTAGACCTTATACACTGTGGCAGAACGCTGTTTGGTGCAAGGCCATCTAAAGGTCAAGAACTTGAAGACCACTATTACGGTGCAATCAAATCAAGGGTTTCTGCTTTTATGAAAGAGCTTGACTTAGAGCTTTGGAAGCTTGGCGTTTACGCTAAAACAAAGCACAACGAAGTTGCGCCTGCTCAACACGAGCTTGCGCCTGTTTTCACTTCTATAAACATTGCGTCCGACCAAAACCAACTTACGATGGAGCTTATGAAAAGCGTGGCAAATAAGCACGGTTTAGTTTGTTTATTGCACGAAAAACCTTTTGCATCTGTAAATGGAAGTGGTAAGCACGATAACTGGTCAATAAGCACGGACACTAACGAGAACCTATTAGACCCTGGCGCAACGCCAAGCGAAAATGCACAATTTTTACTTTTCCTAATAGCAGTAATAAGCGCTGTTGACAAGCATCAAGACTTGCTTAGAATAAGCGTTGCATCGGCAGCCAACGACCACAGACTTGGCGCTGACGAAGCACCACCAGCCATTATTTCTATATATCTCGGCGAAGAATTAGAGGGCATTTTATCTTCAATTGAAAGTGGTTCGGCATATAACGCTAAAAAGAAAACAGAACTTAAAATCGGCGTGTCGGTGTTGCCACCAATTCCTAAGGATTCTACTGACAGAAATAGAACTTCTCCGTTTGCGTTTACTGGTAATAAGTTTGAGTTTAGAATGGTCGGCTCGTCGTTTAACGTGGCTTGCCCTAACTTTATAATAAACACAATCGTTGCAGATGAACTCAAAGAATTTGCAGATAGACTTGAAGGCGCAAAAGACTTTAATGCAAGCCTTAATGCACTTATCAAAGAAAAGATTAAAAAGCATAAGCGCATTTTATTTAGTGGAAACAACTATTCTGAAGATTGGGAAAAAGAAGCCAAAAAGCGTGGGCTTTTGAATTTAAAATCAACTGTAGACGCACTTCCTCTCTATACTCAAAAAAAGAATATAGAACTATTCACAAAACACAAAGTTTTGTCAAAAAACGAGATTTGCTCTCGTATGGAAATATTGCTTGAAAATTATGCAAACATAGTGCATATCGAAGCGCTTACAGCCATAGATATTGCAAGAAAACATATTATTCCATCGGTTATTGCATATCAAACATTCTTACTTAAAGAAATTAAGCTCAAACAAGCATATTCAGATAAGCTATCTAGCAAATTAGAAAGCAATTTGATAAATACAATAAGCGACCTTGCAGATAAGTTTTATCAAGTGCTTGAACAGCTTGATAAAGATGAGAAAGCATATTCTAAGAATTGGGATAGTCTTAAAAAGGCAAAGTTTTGCAAAGAGAAACTTTTAAGTAAAATGCAAAGCTTAAGAGAATTCGCAGACCAAATGGAACTTTTAATAGGAAAAGAGTTTATTTCTTTCCCAACTTATGAAGATATTTTGTATAGCGTTAAATATTAAAAACAAAAAAACCTTGCATCTAGATTGCAGGGTTTTTACTTTTAAGTAAATTACCATAAAAAATTAGTCAATTTAACGTTAAAAACTGCAAAAAAAAGTTGAAAAGAAAAAGCAAATGTGATAAAATATACTGTAAATATAAATAATAGAAGATTTAACTAGTGGCTCACGCCATTAATTATGTGAAGAAGGAAAATCTATGTTTAAAATTGTTGATAAAAAAGTTCTTAATCCGACTGTGACGAGAATTGACGTTTATGCTCCGTTTGTTGCTAAAAAGGCTGAAGCTGGTCAATTCGTAATTATAAGAGCTACTGAGGATGGCGAAAGAATACCATTGACCGTTGCCGACTACGATAGAGAAAAGGGCACTGTTTCAGTTATTTTTCAAATCGTTGGCGCAACTACTTATGCGCTTAACAGACTTGAAGTAGGCGACTACGTTGCTGACTTCGTTGGCCCACTCGGTAATGCAACGCACACTGAAGGCTTAAAGAAAGTTGCCGTTGTTGGCGGTGGCGTTGGCTGTGCTATTGCTTATCCAGTTGCTAAAAAACTTCACGAGCAAGGTTGCGAAGTTCACTCAATCGTTGGTTTTAGATGCAAGGACTTAGTCATTTTAGAAGATGAATTCAAAGCCGTTAGTGATAAATACGTGCTTATGAGTGATGACGGAACGGCTGGAACAAAGGGCTTGGTCACAGACGCATTAAAGAGCCTTATTGAAAGTGGCGAAAAGTATGATGAAGTAATTGCTATCGGACCTGTAATTATGATGAAATTCGTTTGCCGTCTAACAAAAGAATACGGCGTTAAAACGATAGTTAGTATGAACCCTGTTATGATTGACGGAACAGGTATGTGTGGAGGTTGCCGATTAACCGTTGGTGGTCAAACAAAATTCGCTTGCGTTGACGGACCTGAGTTCGACGGTCATTTGGTTGACTTTGACGAGGCTATGAAACGTGGGGCAAGTTATAAAGAGTGGGAAAGACACAAGTACGAAGAGACTTGCAACCTTTTCAAAAAGGAGATTAAATAATTATGCCAAATATGTCCTTAAAGAAAAATCCTATGCCACATCAAGACGCACAGGTTAGAAATAAAAATTTTGATGAAGTTGCTCTCGGCTACACGCCACAGCAAGCGATAGACGAGGCTGAAAGATGCTTAAATTGCAAACATAAGCCTTGTATGTCAGGCTGTCCTGTTATGGTAAGTATTCCTGACTTTATCGCTAAGGTAAAAGAGGGGGATTTTGAAGGCGCTTATCAAATCATTGCAAAAACCTCTTCGCTTCCAGCTGTTTGTGGAAGAGTGTGCCCACAAGAAAATCAATGCGAAAAATACTGCGTTCGTGGCATTAAAGGCGAACCGGTTGCTATCGGCAGACTTGAAAGATTTGTTGCCGACTATCACAATGCAAACTGTAAAGAAAAGGTAATTAAGCCTCAGTCTAACGGCATTAAGGTTGCCGTTATCGGTTCTGGGCCATCAGGGCTTACTTGCGCTGGCGACCTTGCTAAAAAAGGTTATGAAGTGACTGTTTTTGAAGCTTTCCACTTGGCTGGTGGCGTTTTAGTTTACGGTATTCCTGAATTTAGACTTCCAAAGAGTATCGTTCAAAAAGAAATTGACACCCTAAAAGACTTAGGCGTTAAAATAGAGACAAACATGGTTATCGGTAAAGTTTTATCTATTGATGAACTGATTAAAGAATACGGCTTTAAGGCAGTATTTATCGGTTCGGGCGCTGGTCTTCCTAAGTTTATGAATATCCCTGGTGAAAACTTAAACGGCGTTTACTCAGCAAACGAATTTTTAACTAGAATTAATCTTATGAAGGCGTATAAAGACGACGCTACAACGCCTATTAAACGTGGCAAAAAAGTTGTCGTTGTAGGTGGTGGAAACGTCGCTATGGACGCAGCAAGATGCGCTAAGCGTTTGGGCGCTGACGTACATATCGTATATAGAAGAACTCTCAACGAACTTCCTGCAAGAAAAGAAGAAGTTGAACACGCTATGGAAGAAGGTATTATTTTTGACCTGTTGACAAATCCTGTTAAAATCAACGGAGATGAAACGGGTTGGACGAGTTCGATTACTTGCATTAAGATGGAGCTTTCTGAACCAGATGCATCAGGTAGAGCACGCCCTGTTGAAATTAAGGGCAGTGATTTTGATATTGAAGCCGACGTTGTTATTATGGCGCTTGGAACGTCTCCAAACCCACTTATCAAAGCAACGACTGAGGGCTTAGAGGTCAATAAACACGGAGGGATTATAACCGATGAAAACGGCTTGACGTCAGTAGAGGCAGTCTACGCCGGTGGCGACGCCGTGACGGGCGCTGCAACCGTTATTCTCGCTATGGGTGCTGGAAAAACTGCAGCTAAGGCTATAGATGAAAAACTAAAGAAAAACTAAAACATATGGGAAAATATTGTTGTAAGGAATACAACAATATTTTTGCGATAAGCTATAAAATCCATAGGATTATTCTTTTTGCAATATTTGCCAAGTAGAATAAGTTAAAAAGATATTATTTAAGGGTTGACAGAAAGTGAAAAAAGTAGTATAATACTTTGTGCGTTAAAGCAGGCTTAAAAGTTTAAAAAACTTTTGTGATAAAATAAAATTTTTACATAAGGAGGGCTATTATGGCTCATTTGCAAGATGGTGCAGTTAAAAAAATTAACGAAATCTGCGATAGATATGTTAATGAAAAGACTCCGCTTATGATGATTCTAAGCGACATTCAAAAAGAGTACGGTTATATTCCTTTAGAGGTTCAAGAAATCGTATCTTCAAGAACGGGAATTTCAGTTGCCGAAATTTACGGCGTAGTGACGTTCTATTCTTTCTTCTCTTTGAAGCCAAAGGGAAAATACGTTATCGGATGTTGTTTAGGTACCGCTTGTTACGTTAAGGGTGCGCAACAAATTATCGATAAGTTTTCAGAAATCATCGGAATTAAACCTGGTGAAACTTCTAAAGACGGATTGTTTACTCTTGATGCTTTGCGCTGTATTGGTGCTTGTGGTATTGCACCTGCAGTCACTATCAACGGAAAAGTTTATCCAAAACTTAGTGTTGATGCTGTTCCTAACATCGTGAAAGAATATAGGGCTATGGAGGGTTAATAATGATTAAGAATTTTGAAGAACTTAATAAAATAAGCAGTCAATGTGAAGCGTGCCTTGGCGATAAATTTACAGGCAAAGACGGCAAAAGACACGTAGTATTATGTGGTGGTACAGGTTGTATTTCTTCTAACTCAAACGAAATCACTGCAAAGTTCAAAGAAATAATAGCACAAAAAAATCTTGAGGATAAAGTGACTGTCAACCAAGTTGGTTGTTTTGGTTTTTGTTCGCAAGGTCCATTCGTAAAGATTTATCCAGAAGACACTTTATATAGGCTCGTTAAAATAGACGACGTTCAAGAAATCGTTGAAAAAGACTTGATTGGTGGAGAGGTTATCGACAGATTATTATACGTTGACCCTAACACTGAACAAAAAGTTGCAAAACAAGAAGATATTAACTACTACAAAAAGCAAGTTCGTATATCTCTTCACGGCTGTGGCAGTATCGACCCAGAAGATATTAAAGAAAGTCTCGGTGCAGGTGCATTCAAAGGCTTAGCAAGAGCATTACAAATGTCAAGAGAAGACGTAATTAAAGAAGTTCTTGATTCAGGTCTTCGTGGTCGTGGTGGCGGTGGCTTCCCATCGGGCAGAAAGTGGCAATTCGCTTTTGCTCAACCAGGTGACGTTAAATACGTAGTATGTAATGGTGACGAAGGTGACCCAGGTGCGTTTATGGACAGGTCTATCCTTGAAGGTAATCCACTTGCTGTTATTGAAGGTATGATGATTGCCGGTTATGCAATTGGCGCTCAAAACGGTTATTTCTACGTTCGTGCTGAATATCCAATTGCCGTTAACAGATTAAAACTTGCTATTAAACAAGCAGAAGAACTCGGAATGTTAGGTGATAATATTCTCGGAACAGACTTCTCGTTTAGAGTACATATTCGTCTTGGTGCAGGCGCTTTCGTTTGTGGTGAAGAAACAGCTCTTCTTAACTCAATTGAAGGACAAAGAGGTATGCCAAGAAATCGTCCACCATTCCCAGCTGTTAAAGGTTTATGGGGTTGCCCAACGATTATAAACAACGTAGAAACACTTGCTTGCGTTCCATATATCTTAAGAGAAGGTAAAGAAGCGTTTGCATCATACGGCACAGAAAAGTCAAAGGGCACAAAGGTATTTGCTCTCGGTGGAAAAATTAACAACGTTGGTCTTGTTGAAATTCCTATGGGTACGACGCTTCGTGAATTGATTTACGATATCGGTGGTGGTATTCCAAACGACAAGAAATTTAAGGCTATTCAAACAGGTGGTCCATCAGGTGGTTGCTTAACGGCTGAAGACCTTGATACACCAATTGACTTTGATAACTTAGTAGCAAAGGGCTCTATGATGGGTTCTGGTGGTGCTATCGTTATGGACGAAGATAACTGTATGGTTGACGTTGCTAAATTCTATATGGAATTTATCTGCGATGAATCTTGTGGTAAGTGTACGCCTTGCCGTGTAGGAACAAAGCGTATGTTAGAGCTTTTAACAAAGATTACGGACGGCAAAGCAACGCTAGATGATTTGACAGAACTTGAAGAACTTGCTATTAACGTTAAGAGCAACTCGCTTTGTGGTTTAGGTCAAACTGCTCCAAACCCAGTATTGTCAACATTAAAGCACTTTAGAGATGAGTATGTTGCTCACATTTTAGAAAAGAGATGTCCAGCGCATATTTGTAAGAACCTTATGCAATATATTATTGAGCAAGAAAAATGCTTCGGCTGTGGAATGTGTGCTAAACATTGTCCTGTAAATGCAATCGTAGTCACAGATTACGTTGCTCCAGGCAAAAAATTGCCAGCATATATGATAGACAGTGAAAAGTGTATTAAATGCGGTATGTGTATTGCTTCATGTAAATTTAAGGCAATCGTTAAGAAATAAGAGGAGGGAAAACAATGTCTAAAATTAATATTAAAATTGAAGGAATTCCTTTTGAAGTTGAATCAGGTTTAACAATTCTTGAAGCAGCAAAAAGATGTGGTTTTGAAATCCCTTCGCTTTGTGCTTTCAATCACGGTGAATGTTCACAAGGTTCTTGTAGAGTTTGCTTGGTAGAAGCAACGGGAGCAAGAGGACTTGTTGCTTCTTGCGTATACCCAGTTGCTGAAGGTATGGAAATTACTATATCTTCGCCAAAAGCAACGGCTGCAAGAAGAACGTCTGTTGAACTTTTACTTTCAAATCACAATAAAAATTGTCAACAATGTGATAAAAATGGTAAGTGCGAACTTTTACACGTTGCAAAACTTACCGGTGCAAGGGACGATATTTATGAAGGTGAACAAACACCTATCACAGTTGATAGACTTACACCATCAATTAGCAGAGATACTTCAAAATGCGTGCTTTGTGGTCGTTGTGTTGCAAGATGTAAAAATGCACACGGCTTGGGTATTTTAGGCTTTGAAAACAGAGGTTTTAATACAATCGTTGCTCCAGCTGAAAACAGAAGTTTTGCAAACTCTCCTTGTATTCTTTGTGGGCAATGCGTAAGCGTATGTCCTACAGGCGCACTTATGGAAGTTAGTGAAATTGATAAAGTTGATGATGCAATGAAAGCAGGTAAATACGTTGTAGTTCAAACTGCTCCAGCAGTTAGGGCTGCACTTGGCGAAGAATTTGATATGCCAGTCGGCAGTCTTGTGACAGGGAAAATGGTTTCTGCATTAAGAAGACTTGGCTTTAAGAAGGTATTTGACACAAACTTTGCTGCAGACCTTACAATTATGGAAGAAGCAACAGAACTTTTATCAAGAATCAAAAATGGTGGAGTTCTTCCAATGATTACGTCTTGCTCACCAGGTTGGGTAAATTATGCAGAAATTAATTATGGTGACCTTTTACCACACCTTTCTTCTTGCAAATCACCACACGAAATGTTCGGTGCAATATTAAAGAATTACTATGCAGAAAAAATCGGTGTTGCTCGTGAAGATATGTTCGTTGTTTCAATTATGCCATGTACGGCAAAGAAATACGAAAAAGATAGACCAGAGCTCGCTGTAGATGGCGTTAAAGACGTAGATGCAGTATTAACGACTCGTGAACTCGGCAAACTTATTAAACGTTCGGGTATTAATTTCAGAAAACTCCCTGATTCACAATTTGATAACGATATAGTTGGTGAATACACAGGTGCAGGCGTTATCTTCGGTACGACGGGTGGCGTTATGGAAGCTGCTTTAAGAACAGCTGCATTCAAACTTACAGGAAAAGAACTTGAAAAAGTTGAACTTAATGACGTTAGAGGCTTTGAAGGTATCAAAGAAGCAACTTATAAGCTTGGCGACGCTGAAGTTAAGGTTGCAGTGGCTCACGGTATGAAAAATGCAAAAGTTCTTCTTGACCAAATCAGAGAAGGCAAGAGCGAGTATCTCTTTATTGAAATTATGGGTTGCCCAGGTGGTTGTGTTGCTGGTGGTGGCCAACCATACGTTAGAGAATGCTTCTTACCAAACGAAGATTTGGATATATTAGATACGTATAAGCAAAAGAGAGCAAAAGCGCTTTATGCTGAAGATGAATCAAAACAACTTCGTGTTTCACACAAGAACCCACAAATCATCGACCTTTATAAAGAGTTCCTTGGCGAACCAAACTCTCATAAAGCACACGAATTATTGCACACTCATTATACAGCAAGAAAATAATTGTTAGATTATTTGATAGGGCAAAGCAAAACGCTTTGCCCTAATTTTTTGCTCAAGGTGGGGGAGCTGGCTTAAAACTCAAGAATTTACAAAAGTTTTTTTGTATTACTATCAAATCACTTGAAAAATTTTTAATAAAATGATAATATGATAAAGCAAAGACAAAACAACCTATGCTTCCTTAGTTAAATGGATAAGTCGGCTGATGCCGACGGCGTTCGCATATTGAATATGCTCGGCTCAACAGACACTGTCATATCCATTTAACAAATAATTTTAATTTAATAATTTGGTTCCTTAGTTAAATGGATATAACAGCCCCCTCCTAAGGGGCAGTTGTGGGTTCGATTCCCGCAGGGACTACCAAAAACGAAAGCACTACATATAAAGTGGGGTCTTCGTTTTTTTTGTAGTTTCTACCCACGAGAGAAGCTTGGTTCGCCCGTCACATGATGGACAATCATAGATGGACAAGGGCTCGGTAGTGCTTGCACGGACGAGTTTCCTGCAAAGACTACCAAAAAAGACGGATGAAATTCCGTCTTTTTGAATATGTTTACATTTAATTTACTAAGCACTAAAACCAACGCAGTTTTTTATAATTTTAATTAGCTCGTCTATTTCGGTAGTGCAATCTAGTTCAATCCATTTACGAATAATACCTACAACGCCTTGTGTAAAAAATTCTAGGTTATAAATTTTTTGCGTTTCATTGGTTGTAAACTGTGATATTGCAGGGTAAAAAATGTTGTCGTACATAGTTTTGTAGGCTTTGTCGTTTTGAAAAAGATACGGCTTTTTGTGTATCAATTTCAAAATTCGTTTATTTTTCTTGCAAAAATTTAGATATGGCACCAACTGCTCATCGGTGATTAAAAATGCGTTATTTTTGGAATTTATTTTGGGTTTTGTCTTGCTTGAAAAAGAGTTTACGAACGTTTTGTTAATATTATCTATAGTTTCTTCAAGTAATTCATAAATATTATCATAGTGCAAATAAAAGGTTGAACGATGCACACCAGCTTTTTTAGTGATTTCTGTTATCGATATAAACTCAATATCCTTTTTTTCGAGCAACTCTAAAAGTGCTTGATTCATCAAGCTTGAAGTATAGAAATATTTGCTTTGGTTTTTACTCATTATAAAATTCCTTATAAATTTTTACTTTTCATTTACTATTTCATTTGCAAGTATTAAAATATCGCTGGCATATTTGTTTTTTGCTTTAGCAAGTATCCTTTTATACAAAGGGTAGTTTACGCTTGCGCCTAAAATTCCAATGCATCCGATAACAATGCCAAGAGCCATCATTAATGGCGAAGCCCCTCCGAGAACACCCATACATAAGCACATACCAACGCCAAGAACTAAACTTGATATAATGCCGAAAGTAAAGGCAAAAATGTTTGCTGGATTTTTAACCTTTGCGTCCAATTTTTTTAACGCCTTTACTTTTGAGGTTTGTTTTGGTGCATATTCGTTTGCAATTTGTTCTGCATAAATTTTGTCAGTATTCATAATGATTCTCCTTTATATTTTTTACTCGAGCAAAATTATTATAACACATATAAAACAATATTATGACAACAAAAAAGAACTAAAACGTCTATTTAAGAAATGACTAAAAAACGACCAAAAGTTTGGTCGTTTTTATCTTAAAAATTTGTATTTTGTGGGGTGATGATTTTGCATTTTGTGCTGGCTAGCTTTTCAACGTATTCGATAGGTGGGGTTTTTTCGGTTATAAGATAGTCAACTTCATCAAAGGAAAAATCCTTACACAAAAACACTTTATTAAACTTTGTGCTATCGCAAAGCACGGCAACTTTATGCGAGTTTTTGCGCATTTGCTGTTTTATTTTTGCTTGTTCTATGCTGGCTTCGGTAAATCCACTGTTTAGGTCAATTCCAGAGCACGAAATAAGCGAGATGTCTGCGTGTATTCTTGAAATGTAATCAATAGTATCAGAGCCGATAATTGAATTTGAGTGATTGTGCACTTGGCCACCTGCAATATATATTTTAATGTTATTGGTTTGCGATAAAAGCAAGGCATTTCTAAGCCCAATGGTTGTCACCGATAAATATTGCAAGCTATTAAGCAGTGGAATAGTTAGTCCGGTTGTTGAACTCGAATCCAAAAAAATAGAGTCACCGTTCTTAACAAGTTTTACAGCAAGATTGGCAATAGTCTTTTTTGCAACAATGTTTTCTTGTTCTCTAAGTGCAAATGCCGATTCTTCGGTTGTTGACTTAAACGGCATAGCGCCACCGTGAGAGCGCTTAATTAAACCTTGCCTTTCCATCTGCCTTAGGTCACGCCTGATGGTTGCGCCACTTACGTAGAGCATAGCTGCAAGTTCTTCAACCGTTGCAGAATTATTTCTGCTCAAAATGTCCAAAATTTCTTCTTGTCTTTCAAGTGCGAGCATACTTTCCCCCTAAAAAACCTTAAAAAAGGTATTATTTAACAAAAATTGTGTTCATTTGTTTTCATTTATGCTCATATCTTATCATAAAAATTATCTTTTTGCAACTTATTTTCATATGGTTGCAAAAATAATTATATATGATATAATTAATGTGATATAAAAACAAAATGAAAAGGAGACGTTTTAACATGAAGACGAAAGCAGTTAGACTTTATGGAGAAAGTGATTTAAGGCTTGAAGAATTTGAATTGCCTGAAATCAAAGATAACGAAATTTTAGCAAAAGTTGTTTCTGACAGTATTTGTATGTCAAGTTATAAGGCGGCAATTCAAGGCGCAAAGCATAAAAGAGTGCCAAACGACGTTGCAACAAACCCAATCATTATAGGACACGAATTCTGTGGTGACATCGTTAAGGTTGGTGCTAAATGGCAACACTTATTCAAAGAAGGTATGAAGTTTGGTATTCAACCAGCAATCAGTTTAAAGGAAAATCCATACATCGCACCAGGTTATTCATATTCAAACATCGGTGGCGATGCAACGTATATCGTAATCCCAAATGAAGTAATGGAACAAGATTGTCTTATTCCTTATGAAGGCGAAAGTTATTTTAAGGCATCACTTGCTGAACCAATGTCTTGCATTATCGCAGGCTATCACGAAAACTTCCGCAACAACTACGAATCACACAGCCACGAAATGGGCATTAAAGAAGGTGGCGCTGTTGCAATTCTTGCTGGTGTTGGTCCTATGGGGCTCGGTGCTGTTGACTATGGTATTCACTGCGATAGAAAACCATCACTTATGGTTGTCACGGATATCGACCAAGCAAGACTTGATAGAGCAGCAAAACTTTTAACAGTTGAAGATGCTGCTAAAAACGGCGTTAAACTCGTTTACGTTAATACAGCAACGCTTGAAGACCCTGTTGCATATATGAAAGAATTAAACGGTGGCAAAGGCTTTGACGACGTGTTTGTTTATGCACCAGTCACGGCGCTCGTTGAACAAGGCGATGCGCTTCTTGGCGAAAAGGGATGCTTAAATTTCTTTGCTGGCCCAACAAAGACAGACTTCTCAGCAAAAGTAAACTTCTATGACGTTCACTATTCGTTCCATAGAATTACAGGCACGTCAGGTGGCAACACGGACGACTTGAAAGAAGCATTAAAGCTCGCTGGCGAAGGCAGAATTGACCCATCAATTATGATTTCACACGTTGGTGGTCTTGACAGTGCTATTGAAACAACGCTCAATCTTCCAAACATTAAAGGTGCAAAGAAGCTTGTTTATACACACATCTCAATGCCTATGACGGCAATCGCTGACTTTAAGGAATTAGGAAAAACTGATAAGTTCTTTGCTGACCTTGATGAAATTTGTGAAAGAAACAATGGTATCTGGTCTGATGAAGCAGAAAAATACGTTTTAGCAAACGCTAAAAAAATCTAAGATAAAAATTAAACATTAATATATAAAGGAGTTTTAATTATGGCAAATCCAATTATGATGCCTAAAGCAGGTATAACTGTTGAAAGTTGTATCTTAACAGAGTGGAAAGTAAAAGTTGGCGACCAAGTAAAAGTTGGCGACGTTCTTGCTACTTATGAAACAGACAAATCATCTTTTGATTTAACGGCAGAAGTAGAAGGCGAAGTTTTGGCGCTTTTCTGTGAAGCTGGCGATGAAGTTCCAGTTCTTACAAATATCGCAGTAGTTGGCGCTAAAGGCGAAGATTACTCTAGCTTAGCACCAAACGGCGCACCAACAGCTGAAGTTCAAGAAGTTAAGGTTGATGCACCTGCTAAGGCAGTAGAAAGCGCACCAGCACCTAAAAAGGCAGTTGGCCCTAACGTTAAGCCAGTGGCAATGCCAAAAGCAGGTATTACCGTTGAAAGCTGTATTCTAACAGAATGGAAAGTAAAAGTAGGCGATGCAGTTAAAGTTGGCGACGTTATGTTCTCTTATGAAACAGATAAATCTTCATTTGACTATCAAGCAGAAGTAGAAGGCGAAGTTTTGGCAATCTTTTGTGAAGCTGGCGACGAAGTTCCAGTGCTATCTAACGTATGTGCTGTTGGCCCACACGGTGAAGACGCTTCTGGTTTATCACCAGACGGCGAAGAAGAAGTAGCTGTTCAAGAAGTTAAAGCAAGTGCTCCTGCTCAAACTCCAGCAAAAGTGGAAGCTCCAGTAGCAACGGCTAATGCTGAAGGCAAGATTTTCGCTTCTCCAAGAGCAAAGAACTTAGCAGAAAAACTTGGCGTTGATTTAAGCAGCGCAACTCCAACAGGCCCTAATGGAAGAATTATTGAAAGAGACGTTAGAGAAGCAAGCGTTAACCCTAAAACAGTGGCTGAAACTCCAGCAGTTGCTCCAGCAAAAGCAGAGGCTCCAGTTCAAGCTCCAGTTAAGGCAAGCGACGACTTCAAGGCTTACACAGATGAAAAGATGTCTAACATTAGAAAGGTTATTGCTAAGAACATGGTAATGAGCCTTTCAACAATGGCACAACTTACACATACAATTTCTTTCGATTGCACAAACATTATGGCATTTAGAAAAATGCTTAAAGACAATGCAGAAATTCTTAAACTTCCATCAATAACAATCAATAACATCATCGTATATGCTGTATCAAGGGTATTAAAGAAACATAGAGATTTAAATGCTCACCTTATTAACGGCGATACAATGCGTTATTTTGACCACGTAAATATGGGAATTGCAACAGACACGCCAAGAGGACTTTTAGTTCCAACACTTTTCGGTGCTGATACAATGACGCTTTCTGAAATTGCTATTAAGTCTAAAAAACTTTCAACTGATGCAATCGAAGGCAAAATTGCTCCAGAACTTTTAACTGGTGGTAGCTTTACTATCAGCAACGTAGGTACAATGGGCATTGAAAGCTTTACACCTGTTGTAAATCCACCACAAACTGGTATTTTGGGTGTAAACACGTTAGAAACAAGAGTTAAGCTTGGCAAAGACGGTGAAATTATTCCTTATACGGCAATGGCACTTTCACTTTCTTACGACCACAGAGCGCTTGACGGTGCACCTGCATCAAGATTCTTGAAAGACTTAAAAGATTATCTCGAAAACTTCAGCGTAAACCTAATGGCTGATTCAATCTAATAAATAAGGAGAAAACAAATGGAAATCTTTGATTTAATCGTAATCGGTGGTGGTCCTGGTGGATACCTTGCAGCTGAAAGAGCAGGCCACGCTGGTTTGAAAACTATGGTAATTGAAAAGAGAGCGTTTGGTGGCGTTTGCTTAAACGAAGGTTGCGTTCCAAGTAAAACTTTCCTTAATTCTGCAAAAGTATTCGACTATGCTAACCACTCAGATGCTTATGGCGTGAAAATCGACGGCAAAGCAACAGTTGACCAAAAGTTCGTTGTTGAAAGAAAGAACGGCGTTGTTAAAATGCTCGTTTCAGGCGTTAAATCACAACTTAAGAGAAATCACGTTGTTATGAAAGAAACAGAAGGCTTTATCGAAGGGAAAGGCGATGAAGGTTATATCGTTAAGGCTGGCGAAGAAAAATTCGTTGCTAAGCGCTTAATAATAGCAACGGGCTCTATGCCGGTTGTTCCACCAATCCCAGGTCTTAGAGAAAACCTTGAAGCTGGCCTCGTTATGACAAACAGGGAAGTTTTAGACCTTACGGTTATCCCTGAAAAGTTAGTTGTAATCGGTGGTGGTGTTATCGGTCTTGAAATGGCAAGCTATTTTTCTTCAGTGGGTTCAAAAGTGACCGTTGTTGAAATGCTTAACAAGATTGCTGGACCAACAGAAAACGAAATTTCTTCAATTTTACAAAAGAGTTTAGAAAAGAAAGGCGTTGAATTCAAACTCGGTGCAAAAGTGACTGCAGTTGAAAAGGACGGCGTCGTTTATGAAAAAGACGGCAAAGTTGAAAAAGTTTCAGCTGACAAAGTACTTTGCTCTATCGGCAGAAGAGCAGTCACACAAGGCTTCGGCTTAGAAAATATTGGCGTTGCTCTTGATAGAGGCGCTATTATCACAGACGATATGATGAGAACAAACGTTGCTAACGTTTACGCTGTAGGCGACGTTAATGCAAAGGTTATGCTCGCTCACACAGCTTATAGAGAAGCAGAAGTTGCAGTAAATAACATTATTGGCAAAAAAGACCGTGTTCGTTATAACGTTATTCCATCGGTTATCTATACAAACCCAGAAGTTGGTTCTGTTGGTGAAACAGAAGAAAGTGCAAAGCAAAAAGGCTTAGACGTTAAATGCGTTTCAATCCCAATGACTTTCTCTGGTAGATATATCGCTGAAAACACAGACCTAAACGGTATTTGTAAATTAGTTATCAACAAAAAAACAAACACACTTATCGGTGCACATATCATCGGTAGCTATGCAGGTGAATTTATCGTTTCAGTTTCTGCAATGATTGATTTAGAAGTTGATATCGAAAATATCAAGAAGTTGGTATTCCCACACCCAACGGTATGCGAAATCGTTAGAGAAGCGATTTTCCAAATCTAATTAGTTAAAAATTATAAGGAGATATAAAAATGCCAAAGAATTTAGTAATTGACCCTAATTTTATAAGGGCACAAGGTAAAATTCAATTTACAGATATTCCTGTAAACGTTTACAACAAGTCTATTAAAGACGAAAAAGAAAATTTTTCTAAGCAAGATTTTGTTCGTATCTTTAACGATATTGCAATGCTTAGAGAATTTGAAAGCATGATTAACGATATTAAAATCAAAAACGAATATCAAGGCTTTAAGCACTCATACCCAGGTCCTGCACACTTGTCAATGGGACAAGAAGCAGCAGCTGTTGGTCAAGCATATATCCTTGATATGGATGATATGACTTTTGGTTCACACAGAAGCCACAGCGAAGTTTTAGCACGTGGTCTTGCATCAATCAATAAATTGCCAGAAGATAAACTCTATCAAATTATGAAAGACTTTATGGGTGGCGAAACACTTGCTCCTGTTGAAAAACTTAACAAGACAGGCAATGTAAAAGACTTAGCAGTTGACTTCCTTCTCTATGGATTTATGAGTGAGATTTTTGCTCGTAAGACAGGTTTCCACAGAGGTATGGGTGGTTCAATGCACGTATTCTTCTTGCCATTTGGTATCTATCCAAACAACGCTCTCGTTGGTGGTGCTGCTCCAGTTGCTCTTGGTGCTGCTCTTTACAAGAAAGTTAACGACAAGCCAGGTATCGTTATTTCTAACGTAGGTGACGGCGCTGTTGGCTGTGGTGTTGTTTATGAATCAATGAACTTTGCTTCTATGGACCAACTTCGTCAACTTTGGGAAAAGAAAGGTGGTCTTCCAATTTTATTTAACTTCTTTAACAATGGTTATGGTATGGGTGGCCAAACAAGAGGCGAAACAATGGCTTATGATTTCCTTGCTCGTCTTGGCGCTGGTATTTCTCCAACACAACTTTATGCTGAAAGAGTTGA
>JAZNCJ010000027.1:0-2079 GCA_045587465.1 Christensenellaceae bacterium | reverse complement strand
TAATTTCATCTTCATCATCTATCTTCATTTTGGGGCTCATAGGTATATCTAATTCACACAAAGCTAAAGCCCTCTTCTTGCTTTAAGGGCAGCCTTTTCAGTCTTAAATGGGTTCCCAAACTCGTCCTTGGTGCGCTTGACATCTTTCTTAACACCGTCAACAACAAGGAAAGCTCTAAAAGCCCACATTCCATTTGGTAATTGATAGGTACCTTTTGTTTCTATTTTCATTTGTATTTCCTCCTAAAAACGGAATAAAACATGGAATTTTTATGGAATTTTTAATTTTGATTTTTGGAAAAAGGTCAAATTATGGAAACCAAGATTATGGGAAAAATTAATTGAAATATGTAATGTTGTGTGATATAATAAAATCGTCTTAAATCAATAATGACAAGCATTATTGCGACGATTTCATTGATGGCTAAAAGGTTTTTCTTCGCAAAAGCTTGAAAAACTACGTCTTGCGACGTTACAAACGCTTGGGCGTTTGCTTTTATGATATAATAAACTCACCGATAAATAAGAATTTGACGGCCACTTTTAAGATGATTAACAAATTAGGAGGGGATCTTTATGACTAAAAAGAGGAAGATTATTCTTGCAACGGTAGCGTTCTCTATTTTATTGGCTATAGGGGTAAGTCTTACATATATTTTTGCTGTGGCATTGCCGCAAAAGCGAGAGAAGGAGCAATTATTAAAAGCAGTGCAGGAGTATTATGACGCAAAGCTTGCTATGTATACAGCGGAAAACGAAAAATATGACGACTATGAGGTGGACGTTGCATTCCTTGGCGACAGCCTTACCGACGGATACGATCTGGAAAAATACTTTCCACAATATCTTGTTCTTAATCGGGGAATTGGTGGTGAAACAACCTTTGGTCTTGAAAAACGTCTTAAGGTATCGGTTTATGATTTAAAGCCTAAAGTGGCAGTGATGCTCATAGGGGCAAACAACTTTGATACAATGTTTGATAACTATGAAAATATTTTGAAGGGATTTAAGGAAAATTTACCAAATACCAAAATAGTATTGCTATCTCTTACATCTATGAGTCAGGAATGGGGGAAAAATAATCAAAAAGCAGCTTATAACAACGTAAAGATAAAACTCCTGTCAGAAAAATACGGATACGAATTTGTCGATCTGTATTCTCCACTTTTGAATCTTGAAACAGGTGAAATATATGCTGAATATACGACAGATGGTGGTCACTTAACACCCGCAGGATACGAGGTGCTTACAAATACGATAACTCCCGTACTCGAACAACTATTAGGTAGATAGCTGCGCTTAATAGCATTACAAATTCCAATTTAACGAGCAGTTATAGGGGGTATGCAAACTGCAGCAATTTAACGATTACCAGGATTAGGGTATGCAATTGTATTAAAATTGTGTTACGTTGCCATTTTTTGAAATCTATAGGTCTTCTAGAGAAACTAGTTTCTCTTAAAGAGGATCTTTTTTTATTTTTATAGGGTATTTTAGATAGTTTTGATTAGAATATCCTCTTTTTTTATGCATTAATGAAACATTTAGATTTAATGACTAATAGTTGTATTTACAACTATTGGAGACTGACCACGGACTCGAACCATTAACTTACGGGTTTCGAATGTTAGGTTCTGATGGGACTCGAACCTATAAGAGATAATGGTAGAAATATATTTGGAATTATGGTATAATAACAATAAGATAAATTAGAATTAAACGAGTAGATGGAGGAGTTAAAGTGAAATTAGTATTAATTGTAGGCTCAGGCGCTGTAGGGAAAATGACAGTTGGACAAGAATTGATGAAGATAACAGATTTAAGGTTATTTCATAATCATATGATGATAGAACCAGTTATTGATATTTTTGGATATTTTAAAGGTGATACAATTCTTAAATTGCGTGAAATTATATTTGACGACTTCACTAAAAGTGATTGCTACGGAATGATTCACACTTTAATGTGGGCATTTGATATGGAGTCAGATTGGGAATATGTTGAAAATCTTGTCAGTAAATTTGATGAAGTGTACTGTATAGAATTAATAGCTTCACAAGAAGTTCGTCTTGAACGAAA
>JAZNCJ010000026.1:0-16635 GCA_045587465.1 Christensenellaceae bacterium | reverse complement strand
GGGTGTATCTCGCCTTCTTCTAGTTGTCAAATACGGGACTTTTACCCTCTTCGGTCTACTTTTCTAAGTATGTTCTTCTAACCAGCTTCCTTGACTTTGTTGATACCCCGAACCTCATACATATTTCTATATATGATTTGGGCTCTTCCAATTTCGCTCGCCACTACTTTCGGAATCGATTGCTTTCTTTCTTTTCCTCCGGGTAATTAGATGTTTCAGTTCCCCGGGTTCCCCCCCTATCGTTATGTATTCGCGATAGGGTAACACAATATTACTCGTGCTGAGTTCCCTCATTCGGATATCTGCGGTTCTACGTTCATTTGCAACTCCCCACAGCTTTTCGCAGCTTGTCACGTCCTTCTTCGGTGCCATGTACCAAGGCATCCTCCTGTATGCTCTTTGTAGCTTATTCTTGCTAGATATATCTCTATATCTCCGTCTTTCTCTAATAGTTTAACCTATTCTCTCTTACAAAAAAAATTCAACGACTATCTTTCTGTCTTCTAGTTATACCTTCGTATTAACCTCTATTCTTTACAGAATATATTTTCGTCTTTTTGCCTTCTGTACTTTGTTTTGTTCTCGTCTAATATCTCTGTTTTCTAACTTCAATATTAAATCTTTCTATGCAGTTGTCAATCTACGGTTTCCTTGACATCGGTCAAAGGTGGCAAAATTACGCCACAAAATTGTTGCTACCCAAAGCGATAGCCTTAATATATTACCACTTTAACAATTCTAAGTCAAGCGTTTAACCAAACTTTTTTTACATTTTTTATAATTTTTTTGCATTATTTTTCATTAGCTTAATAAACGCTAAAATATGGCTATAAAACTACAAAAAACATTGATTTTTAGCACTTTTTATGCTATCATAATTACAGGTGATAATTATGAATATACAAAATCAATGTTATAAAGCTACTTGTGAGCTTATTTTAACTGCAAAATTATCTAAAGGCGATATACTCGTGGTCGGTTGTTCTACAAGCGAAGTGGTGGGCAGTAAAATAGGCACCAATTCAGACGAAAACACGGCTGAGCAAATTTTTAAAGGAATTTATTCAGCAACTGTTGAGCACGGCGTTAAGCTTGCCGTTCAGTGCTGTGAACACTTAAATAGAGCAATCGTTATTGAAAAAGACGCATTGCCTTTTTATGAAGAAGTAAACGTTATACCACAAAAAAAGGCTGGTGGCTCGCTTGCAACAGCTGCTTATCATAAATTTAACGCACCTATCGTTGTTGAACGTATAAAGGCTGACGCAGGTATGGATATTGGCGACACATTTATTGGCATGCACTTAAAACAAGTTGCAGTTCCCGTTAGACTATCTATAAAAGAAATTGGCTGTGCTCACCTAACCTCTGCACGAGTTCGCCCTAAATTTATCGGTGGCATAAGAGCCGTTTATGATGAAAGCAAACTTTAATAATCAATTTATCAACAATAAAAAATATCCATCGGAAAAACCGATGGATATTTTTTTATTTAATGTTATAACGTTTGTTTTTCTATTTTCACAACGAGTTTATAGTTTGAGCCCAAAGTTTTTATTTTTTTATCGAGCAAGTCTTTAATTTCTTTATCGCTAAGCTCACACTCGTAAGGCACGGCAACGTCAAAGATAAGGTTTGTATTATTTGGGCCTTCGACCATTCTAAAGTCGTGAATTGAAAATTCGCTGTCAATATCCGTGACTAAATTTGAAACCTTTATTCTAAGCTCGTTTACCTTTTCATCATTTACAACGATTGGGTCAAGGTGACCTGTTAAAACTATATTTGTGTTTTCAAAAAAGTCTTGTTCTATTACGTCTACGATTTCGTGAGATTCGATAACGTCAATCGACGCATCGAGTTCGATATGAACGCTTGCAAAATATTTGTTTGGGCCATAACAGTAAACGCTTAAGTCGTGGATACCAAATACTTCTTTATAGCTTAGTATTCTTTCTTTAATACTGTCAACCATTTCTTTGTCTGGCGCTTTGCCAACTAAATGCGACATAGTTTCTCTAAATATTCCAAAGCCGGCATAACCAACAAAACCTGCAACGAAAACGCCTGCATAGCCGTCAAGGTTTATACCTGTAAGTTTGCCAACGCCTAGCGCAACCAAAACAACGGCAGTTGAAATGCAGTCCGAAAGACTGTCAATAGCCGTGGCTTTTAAAATTTGAGAGTTAATTTTTTGAGAGACCTTACTATTATAAATAAAAAGCCCAAATTTAACGATTATAGAAAAAACCAACACGCCAACTATTAAAAAAGAAAAATTAATTGCAGTTGGCTCGATAATTTTTGCAATAGACTCTTTTAAAAGCTCAAACGCAATCATTAAAATCAAAAATGCAACTGCCATAGAAAGAACGTATTCCATTCTTTGATGCCCAAAAGGGTGTTCTCTATCGGCAGGCTTATTGGCAAGCTTAAAAGACAAAAGCGACATTATGCTACTGCCACAATCGGTCAGATTGTTAAGTCCGTCAGCTAGTATTGAAAGAACGCCAAACAATGCGCCCACTATTATTTTTGAAAGCGCCAAAACTATGTTTGCTAAAATGCCGACGATACTAGCTATTTTGCCACTATGTTCTCTTTGCTTTTCGCTAATTTCCATAAAATCACCAAAAATATATAATGTTTATATTATATATATTTTAACATAAACTAAGACGTTCATACAAGTATTTATGCAATTATGCTTGTTTTTTTGAAAAAATTCTATTAAAATAAAAAAGACAATACTTTAAGAGAAAATTATGAAACAATTTGAATTTAACTATAGCAAAAAATTTTCGTGTATAGGTTCAAAGTGCAAGCACAACTGTTGCATTGGCTGGCAAATCGACGTTGACAAGAAAAGTTTAAACCGTTATCAAGAGTTATCAAAAACCGACGCTAGATTTAATAAAAGGTGTTTTAACGAAAATGCCTTTAACCTTTCTTTGGGGCGCTGTCCTTTTTTAGACAGCGACAATCTTTGTCATATCATAAAAAATTACGGCGAAAAGGCTTTAAGTAAAACTTGCAAAACTCACCCACGCTTTAAAAGTTTCTTTTCTGACCGAGTTGAAACAGGCTTAGGACTTTATTGCGAAGAGGCAGGAAGAATTATTTTATCCTTTAAGCCTAAAATGAAAGTGGTTTTGGTTAAAGACGACCAAAAAAACTGTATTCTTTCCCCTTTTGAGAAAAAAGTTTTTGCATTTAGAAATAAAGTATTGTTCATAATCCAAAATAGAAAACTTAGTATAGATAAAAAGCTATCGCTCTTAAAAAACCTATCAAACATAAATTTAGACAAAAATTCTTTTAACGAGTGGCTAAGCATTTATAAAAAATTAGATAGGCTTAGTGTAAACGAGTTTAGTTTTGATTTGCTTGCGCCATCAAGAACGTTTGCGCCTATCGTGCACGACTTTGAACGCCAATATGAACAGCTTTTATCATATCTATGCTTTAGACACTTATCACGAGCAATAGACCAATTAGATTTAAGAGTTAGGCTTGCCTTTATAATTTTGTCGTTTAATATGATTAACCACATATTTGCTTGCCAAGATGAAAAGACGATAGATGCCCTTGTTGAAGTTTGTAGATTTTATTCTTCTGAAATCGAAACTAATGATGAAAGTATTTTTTCTTTACTAAACGAGATAGAAAATTTAATTAGCTTTATATAAAAAAGTGATAGCAACAAAGCTATCACTTTTCTTTTTTATATTGATAATTTTATCTTTTCTTTAGTGAACGGATGTATAAACTCTAACGTCTTTGCGCATAAGTTATACGTTTTGCCATCAATCTTTTGGCCATATAGACTATCAGCATATAGTGGCAAGCCTATACTTGCTAAATGCACCCTTATTTGATGCGTTCTGCCCGTGTGTAAAGTTATATCTAGAGTTGAAAGGCCCTCTTTTTCCCCAACAAAAAAGCACTCTGTTTTAGCGTAGTCGCCATTATCATCGCACACCCTTTTCATACTATTTTCGCTAAAGCGTTTTATAGGTTTTTCTATAATAAAATGATTTTGGTTAGGTTTTCCCACTACAATGGCTGAATAGGTCTTTTTAATTAGTCCGTCTTTCATCTCTTTAGACATTAAACTTGCAGTAAACGTATCTTTTGCAATAAGCACTATTCCACCTGTGTCCCTGTCAAGCCTATTAATAGGCCTAAAGCAAGTTTCGCTTCCTAAATATCCCAAAACAATTTGCTCAAGCGATTTAACGCTATTATGTTTTGACGAGTGGGTTAAAACCCCACTTTCTTTTTTGACGGCAAGCAAATAGTCGTCTTCATAAACAATATCGATTTTTTCTTTTATCGGCGTTATAAACTCGTTTGGTTTGTCTTGTGGCAAGATAATGGTGACAATATCCCCACTTTTTACCTTTTCGCTTGCATTAGAAACAATGGTTTGATTGAGTTTTATTCCACCAAACTTTACTTTTAAGATAATCTCTTTAGAAACGCCCACTGCTTTTAGAAAGTCTATTATCTTATTATTATTAAACTCTTTATTAACGCTAAACGAAAACTCTTTCATACTTAGATTATATCAAAATTTTTTCACTTTTCCAACTATAAAAGACAGGCGCAAATCCTGTCTTTTTTTGATTTTTTATAAACTATATCAAAGAATAGTGTTATATCGCTTTTTCGCAAACAAAAGCACTGCCACAGTTTGGACAAATTTCTGCATCATTTTTTTCTTCTATTAAAATTTCACTATTACAATTTGTGCATATAGCATTAACTTGAGACAAAATCGTTCCCCCTAAAAAGTTTTTTTATTTTATTCAATATTTAGCATCATTAATTCTTGCAAGCTGGTCACACCTTGCAACACTAAATTTTTACAAGACTCATAAAGTGGTGTCATACCATTTTCTATTGCAAGTTTTCTTAACACTTCTAAGTTCTTTTCTTTTAATACAACAGCTTTCATAGCTTCGTTCATATACATAACTTCGTGGATAGCCGTTCTTCCCTTATAACCTGTATTGTTGCAGAACTGACAGCCGTCAGGATTTGGTCTTGAAATGGTGACAGGCTCGTCAATGCCCAAAATTTCCATTTCACGCTTGTTTGTTCTACCACGCTTTTTACAAGCTGGGCAAAGTTTTTTAACAAGCCTTTGCGCAATAACGCCAACCAAAGCATCGGCAACCAAATAATCTTCAACGCCCATATCTTCAAGTCTTAAGATTGCACCAGGCGCATCGTTTGTATGCAAAGTAGAAAAAACTATGTGACCGGTAATAGCCGAACGAACTGCGATTTCTGCCGTTTCTTCATCACGAATTTCACCAATCATTATAATGTCAGGGTCTTGACGCAAAATTGAACGAAGTGCCGCAGCAAAGGTCATGTTCGCCTTAGCATTAACTTGGGTTTGGTTTACGCCGTGCATAGTATATTCAACAGGGTCCTCAACCGTGACGATATTAACTAAAGGGTTGTTTACTTCTTTTAAGAAAGAGTACAAAGTGGTTGATTTACCACAACCGGTAGGGCCCGTTAAAAGAATAATTCCGTGTGGGCGCTTGAGCATTTTATCTACCACGCTATTTTCACTTTCTGTAAATCCCAAGTCTTGTCTTGTGAAATGGAAGGTCGTTTTATCCAAAATACGAATAACGAACTTTTCACCAAAAACAGTTGGCAGTGATGACACACGAAAGTCAAATTCCTTTCCACCGATAATCATATTGATACGTCCGTCTTGTGGGACACGGCGCTCGGCAATGTTAAGCCCAGACATAATTTTAAGTCTTGCGCAAATAGCAGAGTACGCTTCTATAGGAAAGTCTGCTCTATCCTGCAAGTCGCCGTCTATTCTATATCGAACTTTTACAACCTTTTCAAACGGTTCTATGTGTATATCGCTGGCTCTATAAGGAATAGCCTCTTTAATGACCGAGTCAACAAGCCTAACTGCTGGATTGTTTATAACTTCATCTTCCTTAGAAACGTTTGCATCACCAGCGCTCAGAACGTCTTTAAGCTGACCTTCAATTCTGCCCGAGTTTAAATCGTCTAAAGCAAGCGTGGTTGAAATAACAGCAGAAATGGAGTCAACGTATCTATCGATTTGAACTGGTGGGACAAGCACGTAATCGTATTTGCAAGCAAACTGCGTTGAGAGTGCAGAAAGCGAGTTAAAGTTTAAAGGCTTTCCTGTAGCAACGAGCAAAACTCCGTTTTTGTCAAAACATACTGGTACAATTTTGTGCTTTTTCATAAACGCAAAAGAGAACAAATCGAAAAGCGACCTATCAATGTCGAGCATATCAATCTCAACGTAAGGCATATCGTAATATTCGGCAACGGCACCAAGCTCAGTCGTTTCGGTGATATATTCTTTAGCAAGCAAATAATCTCTAACCGAAACGTTAAGTCTTTCGCACTCTGCCAAAATTTGGTCTTTTTCTTTTCTATTAACTAATTTCTTATAAACGTAATAATTTAAGAGTTCGTGGTTTATATTCATTTTTTTCCTCTATTAAACTCCAAGTCTATTCATAATATTAAGCATTGGCGAGTAAACGGCAATAAATAGCGTGCCGATTAGACCACCCATAATAATAAGCATAATTGGTTGAATTTTTGAAACTAAGGCGTTGAGCGTTGTTTCAACTTGTCCGTCAAAATATGCACAAGAACGAGTCAAAACCTCATCAAGCGAAGCCGTTTTTTCACCGATTTCTATCATTTGAATCATCATTGGTGGAAAAAGCTTATACGAATCGAAAGCGACTGTCAAACTCATTCCGTGTCGAATACTTTCAGCAGCGTCGTGAAAACGCTTTTTAATATATCTATTGCCAAGCACAACTTCAACAGTGTCCATAGCGTCGTTTAAGTCCATACCACTTGAAAGCAAAAGCCCAAACGCCCTTGCAAACTTTGCCGTGACTATGTTAATATTTACTGTTTTAATAAACGGAATTTTTACTTTAAGATAATCAATAGCATATTTACCCTTTTCGGTTCTTAAAATTAAAAATAAAATTAAGCAGAAAAATATAATACCTAATACCAAATAACTTCCATACTCGTTAAAAAAGTCGGAAATGTTATAAATGGCCAAGGTTAAACCCTCAGGCTCAACTTCTAATGTCGAAAGGGATTCTCTAAAAGTAGGAACGACCATTGTAAACATTAAAACTAAAATACCAACTGTCAAGCATAATAACATTATTGGATAAGACAAAGCGCTTTTTACCTTCTTTTTTAAGGCAGAGTCTTTTTCATAATAATCGGCAAGCGAAGAAAAAATTATATGAAGCTTTCCACTCATTTCACCCACGTAAACCATACTTCTAAAAAAGTCTGGGAAAACTTTTGCGTGTTTATTAAGCGCTTCAGAAAGCACCATACCCCCCTTAACGTCATCATAAATAACTTGCAAAATTTTCTTAAAGTAAACGGTAAAGTTTTGATTTTTTAATAAATCAAGACAATCTAAAATTGGAATATGCGTGTTTTGCATTATAGAAAACTGACGACAAAAGGTTGTCAGTTCTGAAAGCTTGACCTTTCCCGTTCCCAAAGTAAAGAAAGCCGACGGCGTTTTATCAGAATATGGCGAACAAGATATAACGTATAAGCTTTGCTTAGCAAGCTCAGACGCTAAATCCTTTTCATCTTTAGCGATAAAAGTCCCCTTAATTTTCTGTTTTTGCAAATTTACTGCAACGTATTTAAATTTTTGCATTTATTAAGGAATCTCCTTATAATATTTTATGAAATGAGTAGTGCCACGTACCAAGAAAGAATTTGTGCACCAAACAAAAGGGCAACAAGCGTTCCAAAAGTAATAAATGGCGCAAACGGAAATTCTGTTTTACTGTCAGTTTTTTTAATATATTTAATAGGCACTAATATAAAGCAAGCAAGTAGCGACGCTATAAGCATAGCCAAAACAAATCTTTGCCAACCCAAAAATAGTCCTGTGACAAAAGCCAACTTAACGTCTCCAAACCCAAGCCCTTCACGCTTGTAAACGGCGATTGCCAAAAAGTATATTGCTAAAAACACAAGCCCACCGGCAAACATTCCAATCAAATGGTCGTACCAAACGGTATATCCGTCAAAAAAGATAGCCACAATCCCTAAAGCAAGAATAATAATTTGAAATCTATCAGGGATATAAGTATGCTCAAGGTCAATAAAGAAAACGCAAATTAAAACTGACGAAAGGAGCATAGCAGTTATGGCGTAAACTATGCTTTGCTTCCAAAACAGCATAACGCAAAGCGCATAAATAATGGCATTAAATAGTTCCACCAAGACGTATCTAGGCGAAATAGCCGATTTGCATTTTCGACACTTCCCACCTAAAAAAATATAAGAAAGAACTGGAATATTATCGTACCATTTAAGCGAATAATTACATTTTGTGCAGTGTGAAGATGGTTTTGAAAGGCTCATATTGTTTGGAAGCCTGTAAATAACAACGTTCAAAAAGCTACCAATACACAATCCTAAAACAACTGCAAGTATATAAACTTCTATCATAACCACCCTAAAAATTATTGTTTTTGTTAAATTTTTTAATATAAAGCCCACCAAAAAGCTCTAAATTGTTTTTATTTATCTCATTTTGCTTGTTTAATGAAAGTGGCTGAAAAACAATTTTGTTTTCTGCCTGCTCGCTATTAACACGCTCTAAAATATGATAAAATCTTTCAGGCATATTAACGACAACTTGGTCGGGAGTGCCACCAACTAGCGCCTCGGCATTGTTTCTAATAAGCTCTAAAGCCCACTTAACGAACACTCTAAAATTTTCATATTCAAATTCTTGTGGCTCTGACGGAATAGGTCTTAACATAAACTTTGGCAATTTTCTATTTAAGCGCTTATATAGAGCGCCGACCTTGACTGTGGCGCTGTCATCTTCAATAAATTCGCCAGCGTCCTCTTCATTATTTTCATCGACAAACTCATTATCTAAATCTCTTTCAGCTTGTTCAATTTGCTCGTCGGCATCGTCTTCATCATCTAAAGACGTGAGTTGCTTTCTCTTTGCCTTTTCTTTTGCATTAAGCACCAAAAGGTCACCTGCAGTATGGTCAAAAAGCGTAATTTCATCTTTAACGACGTTGTCTTTAATAATCGAGTATCCAAACGGCAACGAATAATATCCTATCGTGCTTCCACGGCTAACGAAAGAAAAACAAGTGTAATCTTGTTTAATATCAGCAAGCACAAAGTTAGAAGTTTTTAGTTTAGAATTAAGAGCAATAGCGCCGTTAACACAAGAATTTGCGCTAAACGTAATACCATAAACACTTGCACCAGCACGTTCAATAGCATCGGTCATCTTGGCTATGATTTGCTTTCTAACGCCAACAATGCCATACGTTGCAGTCTTTTTATCACGTGTTAAAAGTGTGGTTGAATATTTAATATCACGGCTGTTATTATAAAGTGCACTTATAGCAAGGCTAAGTGAGTTTGCCATAGCCTTTTTTTGTATTACAGGAATTTTTATATTATCAGTTAAAAACAAAGTATCAGGCAAAATCAAAACCACACGTCCAGAGCGCCCAGCAGTTTTGAATCTAAGCCCAACAGAATTTTTAAGCATTTCGTAAAAATCTTCTTCAAACGCTTTTGCCTTATACGTTTCGTGTTCAATAATAACGTCTTGCTTGTTTTTCTTGTTAATCGAATAAAAAGTAATCGACTTTAAATCAGCGTTTATGGATATACAACAATCTATAGCCGAAAAAGGCAAATTAAACATAACACTCTCCTTTAACTGTATTTCCACTCGGTTATTTTATAACCGTCCGAATAAGCTTGTAATTTTATTGATAGCTTAACTTTACCTTGACTATCTACAAGGACTAATTTTTCTTGACTAATTTCACTTATGGTGTAATCGCTATCGCTTGGCGACCACTCTAATCTATTTTGGGCAGAGATATAACTTTGACCGATTTGGTCAAGATAAAGCCTTTCTTTAATATCAAGCGACAAATCGTTAGACGCTTTTTTGTTTATAATACTGACCGAAACTAAAAGTGCGCTTAAGCTTACAACAATCAGCATAACTAATATTGCAAGCTCAATTGCCACACCTTTTTTGTTAGACAGTAATTTTTTTATAAATTTTTTCATACTCAACCTTTATTATAGGACGTTGTAGATAGGCTATTTCCAGCCTTGTCAAAAGCTTCGACCGTGATTTCATTTTGAACAAAATCAGCAGTCACAACTAATATAAATCTTTTTTTAGACAAAGATATTTCACCCTGTTCGTCTTTTGTATAATCATCATCAAGCGTGCAAAGCACGTCATAAAACTCGTCAAAATCATTTGCAAAGTTAAAACAATCTATTACTGATTTTGTGGCTAAGGCAATCTCAGTATCACGCAAGTTTTTTTGGTCACTTTTTATAGACGTGCTGATAAGTGTAATTGCCGTTGCAGACATAAGCGTTATGATAAAGATAGAAACAACTATCTCGACAAGCGACATACCACGCTTTAACCTTAAAGAAAACCTTTTCATCTTATCCCCCTTATGCCAAATCGCCCACGTAAGGGTTTATAGTAAATGAAAAATAATCTACTGTATTATCAGCTTGATAAAATGCTTTACAAATATAAAGCGTTTGTGTTTGGTCAGAATTTTTGATAACGTCAAAGGTTAAAACGCTTATAGCTTCAACCCTATAAGATATTTGTCCACCACTAACCAACGTTGCAGATAAAAGCTTATTTTCAAGTGCTATAGAATATTGTGTTCCGTTTATATCGCCGATTAGCTTGTTGTTATTGTCTGCGCAAGAAAATGTTGCGTTGTTTTGAGTTAGGTCATCTATCCAACTTTCCATAACAGCTTTAACAGCAACCACGTCTTGCATAAGGTTGTTAGCTTTGACCGTTGTTTTAACTCGTTCGCTAAAAAATATCGAAAATGATATAACCATAGTCGATATAATAGAAAGCACGGCAAGAACAACCGAAAGCTCAATTAAGGTTGCGCCTTTTTTGAGTTTGCCTTTTTTTATCAAAGCCTATTCCCCCTTGTGAAGTTTATACAAAAACATTATACATCAAACGACAAAAAATTTAAAGTCTTTTTGAAAAAATTATTATAAAAATAAAAAACACCTTAAGAAATTTTCCTAAGGTGTTAATTTTGTAATTATTTGTTATGATAATTAGTTTGTTTTCTTTGTCACGCCTGTTATAGAACCACCTACAACGTTATAGTTGTATGCACCGTTTGTAAGCGTAACGCCTGTTAATTCGCCATCTGCATTAAGAACGAATGTATATCCATCTTTTACAAGTGTGATTGTATCTTCGCTTTGGTCTGTATCATTATCTGCAAAAGAACCATCAACAAGAGCTTCAGAAATAGTATTTGTATAAGCGTTTCTTGCTTCTTGTAAAGCTGCGCTTTCTTTAGCCTTTTCTGTCACAGACGTGAAAGTTGGAATTAATACTGCTGCGAGAATTGCGATTACTGCAATTACTATTACAAGTTCTACGATTGTAAAACCCTTTTTCATCTTTTTCATTGTTTTTGTCTCCTAAAGTTTATTTGATTGTTTATCCCCGTGATTTCTCACGGGGATAGATGAGTTTTTAGTTGTTTGAATAACTTACATCTTGATATGTAACTAATACACCATTGCTGTTATAACCAGAAACACGTATATTGTTATTATTACCACTAATTTCATAGTGTTCATCATACACATTGTATACGCCATCGTTAGCCCAAATTTGTGCGCCTGAATATATATTCGCTGCATCGTTTGATTCAGATGCTTGAACAAACTTATACTTGAATAAACCAGTGCTTAGTTCACCCAATTCTTCTGCTGTAAGTTCAATAGTGATATATCTTGGATATCCACCTGTACCATCAGAAATTTTCTTTACCCAATATTCAACAGTAACAACATAACGAACAACTTCAGAATTTGTGTGATTAATAACAACTTCAGAACCGATAGCAGCATCTTTATCAACTAATGTTGTAGAAGCTTCAACAACATTAATATTTGCTGTAGAAGCTGAGACCACTGCATCATCTTGATTTTTATTAAGACCAAATACTAAGGCTGTTTTTGAAGCTAAAATTGTGCCACCAAAAACATTTCCTTCATTAGTTACAACTTTTGCTAGATTCATAGGATTAATGAAACCACCAGCAAGTGCAGACTGAATTGAACCATTCATTGTACAATTCGTAATTGACACTTCTGTTTTATCACCACCAATATAACCGAACAAGCCACCAGTATATGCGTTTGCTGCTTCGTTAACGATTTTAACATTGTTTTCAACATTATTTGCAGAAACTTTTGTAAGTTGAGCATCATCATTTCTTAAAAACGCATAAGAAACTAATGCACCATAATGTGATTTACTTACATTAATCAAACCATTTAAAACAAGGTCTTCAAACTTATATTCAACCATTGATGGATAATCATAAGAAATACCATAAGTAACACCAGCAACACCTGAAGTACAATTGAAATTAATTGTACCATTATATAAACTTAGATTTGCTGCTTCAGCAAACAAGTATACTTGTACGCCGTTAATTGTTTTACCATTAAGATTTACATCAACTATTTGAGCAACTGAAGATAATGTTATATATGCATAATCAGCTTCTACACCAGCAAAGTCAATATCATTTGCTAACTCAACATAAACTTCGTCAGATTCAACTTGAGCAATATTCATGAATTGGTCAACTGTTTTAACAATGAAAGGAAGAGCTTCGGAGCCGTTACCAGCAGCGAACAATTTTGCACCAGCTTTTGCTGTTTCAGCATCTACTGCTTCGATAGTTTCTGTATAACCTTCAACTGTAACATTATCAAGACCTGTTTGTTTTGTTACAACCTCAACAACTGCATTGTCTTCGATTTCTACTTTTGCTGTTGCTGCTGCAACATGGATACCCTTAACTACAGCTGTATCTTCTGCAACAACTCTACCAGCCTTAACTTGTAAGAATTCAACTGCGCCATAGATATGTAAAGACTCATCTTTTACTGCTTCTACATTAACTTCACCAGCTGTGCCATAGAACTTAATGTTTGCTTTTGGAGCTGTAATTTTGTATGTATCAGCAACTGAGTTTGCTCTAATTGTTAAAGTTCTTTCCGCTTCTTCTTCAGTAAGAGTAGTAAGGTCAACGTTAACTTTTATGCCTGTTTTTTCGCCAGCATCAAAACCTGTTGTTACTGTAACTTCAGTTTCACTGCCTGTGTAATATGTAGAATATGTTGTGCTAACAGTGCTTGAAATAAGCCAGTAATCATAAAGATTTTCAACTTCAACAGTTTTGCTGTTTGGGATATATTTGAATACGCCATCATCTAAGTAAACGAAACAGTCGTTTTTGCTATCCCAAAGAATTTCGTTATCTGTTGCTGATGCGTTGATTTTGCCAACGTCATAACCATATTCTTTTGCAGCTTGCAATGCATCATACATTGTGTTGTGTTCGCCTAAGTCACTAGATAAGGCTGTGTTCAAGTTACGAACAAGTTGCGTGTCCTTAGACTTGTTTGCTTTGTCTACTACGTTAGAAAATACTGGAATCAAAACAGCAGCAAGAATTGCGATAACTGCTATAACGATTACGAGTTCTACGATAGTAAAACCTTTTTTAAGTTTTTTCATGTTTTTCTCCTTCTACAATATGCCAACAAGCGTAATTCTGCGTGTGCAACACGCAGAAGAGCCATGGCTCTTGTATAAAATTATTCTTAAAATTTTTTTACTTTTTTGCTTTCGTTAATTATTATAAACAAATAACAAGTACACCTATTAATACGACAAGTGCAACAACTCCACCGAATAGAGAATATCCGATAACAGGTTTTACTGTCTTTGTCCATTTAATACTCTTCACTTTTTGCCAACATTTTTGACAGAAAGCTTTGAAACCACCTTTTTTTGCTTCAGCCATTTCTATTTCTCCTCATTATTTATTTGCATTTTTGCCAGAAATTGCAAATGCAATTCAAACAATATTGCTTATACACATTTTACGCTTTTTGTCGTTATTTGTCAACTAATTTTACAAAACTTATAGTAATAATTTGAAATTTATTAAAAAAACAAACCTAGATTTAGCCAGTATTTTGCTAATAATTAACAATTTACTTAACTATTTTTGATTACTATATTATTATATAATGTTTATATAAACGTTTCCCACGACAATTTTGAACGCTTTTCATCTAATAAACTTTTAAGCAACACACTATTATATGTTTAATAATAAAAATTGTTTATTTATTTATTAAATTTCTAATAAAATTTTTCAATTCATTTTTTATAAAAAACTATCTATTTTTTACTATAAAAGTACAAAAAACTCGCCTGAAAATCCTTCAAACGAGTATCTAGCAGTTGCACGGGTGGTAAACCAGCCGAACCACAAAGATAAAAGCGTTAGAAATTTTCTAACGCTTTTACATAAAATCTCTTTTTTTTATTTGTTCTTTATGTTGACGTCAAGTTGGTTAAAAGGAATTTCTATGCCTTCTTTATCAAATGCCGTTTTTACGGCTTCAGTGACGTCAAAATACACCGTCCAATAATCCTTATTTTTCGTCCATGCCCTTGCTGTTATATTTATACTAGAAGAACCGTGCTCTTTAACTCTAACAAAAGGTTGTGGATCTTTCAAAACAAGTTCGTGTGCAACACATATATCAGTTATAATTTGTTTTGCCTTTTCAAAATCATCACCATAACCAATTGAAAACATAAAATCAACACGTCTTAAATCTTTTTCCGAATAGTTAACTATTTCTGCGTTTGAGAGGGTTCCATTAGGAAGGTATATAACTTTATTATCGGGTGTTAAAAGTTTAGTATTAATTATATGAATATCAATTACTGTTCCTGAATAACCTAACGCCTCTATGTAATCATCAATCTTGAATGGCCTAGTTAAAATAATTAAAACACCGCCAGCAAGATTAGAAAGCGCACCATTTACCGCTAACCCTATGCCTACACCAAGAGCTGCTATTAATGCAGTCAATCCACTAGTGTCTATACCTAAGTACCCAATTAAGCAAATGATTACAACAATTTTAAGTCCTGTTTTTAGCACGTAAGCAAGAGTTTGTAAAATCGTTTTATCTGCTTGCTTTTTTTCACCTCGTTTAATAATTTTTTTTGCAACAGCATTTATTATTTTGAAAGAAATAAACATAATAACCAACGCAATTATTATTTTTACGCCAGTATTTGTTGCCCATTGTATCAAAGTATTTAACAATGTTTCCCAATCCATACTATGCCTCCTTTTAATACCCTCATTAAATTCATTTTAAAGATTATAGCACTTTAATTGTTAAAAAACAACAAAACAAATGCTTTATTAAAAATTTTTTTAATAAACCCTGCGTTGCCTTAGGTGACCCTATAAGGTTATTATTCTCTATAACACCAACAAGCGTGAAACTAAAAGACTCAACAAAAAAGAGTGTTTAGAGATAATAAACGGCAAAAACCTAGAAGAAATAAAAGAAAACTCGTTGGAACAAGATATGTTCAAACGAGTATCTAGTGGTTGCACGGCTGGTGAACCAGCCGAACCGAAATATTAAAAGCGTTAGAAAATTTCTAACGCTTTTATGGTTTTAATTTTTGACAGTTGCTATTATACGCCTTTTTAACCTATCTATTAAATCTTGTTCATTTTCCCACAATATCATTGATTTTTGAGCAATATCAAAATGTGGTTTTGTTTTTGGATTGTCAAACACCGATTTTTTACAACATACAATTACTTCTTTACCCAACGCCTGTGCATAACCAGCCTCATAATATGCCCCATAATTTTGTTTCGTTATATCTACAACAACAAATTTGCTTTGTTTTATTTCATAAAATATTTCTGGCATTATGTAATTGTTATGCTCTTTGTCTTTAATTATTCTTGGTTCGTGTCCTGTTTCTTGTATAGCCTGCTTAAACGATTTTTCGATATAATTAACGTCATCATCAAAAGACATTGCTATAAATCCATAATTAAAGGTACTAATATTCCTATTTAATTCTGCTATGCGCTCCCAGCCCTTTATTGATATTCTATAAAGCGTATATATTCCAGACTTCCCTTCTTGACATTGTTCTATATATTCCATTTTTTCTAGCGCGGAAAATAAGCTTGTAATTTCTTCAACTATATCATCACTTTCACAATAAAACAAACGAAAGGACTCACTATACAATCCCACTACATGAAAATTGTTTGACAACAAAGGAAATAACTTGGACAAATTAATCAAAATTCTATCAATCCTATCCACAACTTGTAATGGGTAATTTTTCATTAATTGATAAACGTTTACAAGGAATTCATCTTCATAAACATTTTCTGACTCTTCATAATAGAACTTCCAATAACACTTCATACCATCTTTAGGCTTAAAAGGATATTTTTCAATATAATTATATATCGCGTTCAATCTTCTCTCTTTTGTCAAATCGTCTATCCCCAGCAATAAATCATCGCTCAAATGATAGCATCTATCTTTTTCGCATTTATAGATTGTTCCCCAACTTGTCGTTTGTATATTATGACTTCTCCCACAAAAAGGGCA
>JAZNCJ010000025.1:0-130595 GCA_045587465.1 Christensenellaceae bacterium | reverse complement strand
GACATATTACATAAATTTTATTAATTTCAAGTTAAATTTATTGTTATACGAGTTTAGGTAATAAAAAATTCTTAGAATTTTATTAAAAAATTAGTCAGTTGCTCGTTCTTTTTTATTTATTCAGTTGACTTATAATTTTTTAAAGTATATAATATAAAAGAATTTTACAGAGGTTAGAAATGAAAAATTTTGCATTTTATAATTGTGAATACAAATATTTTTATTATTTTTTTAGATAGTAATTTTTTGTGTGCGGTGTAAAATGCAGATAATTATAAAATTTATGCCGTCACGTTTTTGTGGCGGTTTTTTATTTGGAGGCTAGATTAATGACTATTGCGTATATTATTTTAGGCTTGTATTTTTTGTCAATGATAGCGATTACTATTTATACAAAAAATCGTTCAAAGTCAGTAAGCGACTTTTTAATGGCAGGTAAAAAAGGTCTTAACGGCTGGATGAGTGCATTTGCTTATGGCACGACTTATTTTTCAGCAGTTATTTTTATTGGTTATGCAGGTAAGTTTGGTCAAGCTTATCAATTAGCGGCAACTTGGATTGGCGTAGGAAATGCAATTTTAGGGGCGCTTGTTGCATGGAAAGTGCTTGCTAAGAGGACTAAGCTTATGACGCATAGGTTAGATACAAAAACTATGCCAGAATTTTTTGAAAAAAGATATAACAGTAAAAACCTTAAGCTTTTTTCAGCAATTATTATATTTGTGTTTTTAATTCCATATTCGGTTTCAGTTTATAACGGACTTAGCAATTTATTTGAAATGGTTTTTGGAATTGAAGGCTGGATAATTATGCTTGCTTTAGCAGGAATAACAGCGCTTTATCTATTCTTTGGTGGCTATTTTGCAACAGCGCTTTCTGATTTTATTCAAGGCATAATTATGCTTATAGGCGTTATATTAATGGTGATTTTCTTCCTTAACAGTGAATACGTTAAGTGGGATATTTCTTCTCTTAACTGGTTTACTTTTGATAGCACAAATAAAGGATTTTTCGGTGACACTGTGTCGCTTATTTCACTAATACTTCTAACGTCTTTCGGTGTGTGGGCATTGCCACAAACCATACATAAATATCATACGGTTAGAGATGATAAAGCGATTAATCAAGGTATGATAGTAAGCACAGTTTTTGCGCTAATTATAGGTTTTAGTGCATATTTTGTGGGTGGATTAAGTCAACTTAGTGGTTTTTCTAGCCATTTAAGTGGCGTTGGTTCTGATGACGTCGTTCCTAAAATGTTAAGTCTTTTAGGTCAGCCTTGGCTACTTGGCATTATTGCCGTTTTAATACTTTCAGCAAGTATGTCAACGCTTTCATCAGTTTCGCTTTCAAGCGCATCTGTTGTCGCTATAGACCTTTATAAAGGATTTATCGACAAAAAGGCTGATGATAAAAAAGTAAATATTTTTATGCGAGTCTTATGTCTTATTTTTATTGCAATTTCCGTTATTTTAGCAATACTAAACGATACGTATAACATTTCAGCAATCGCATATTTAATGGGCTTAAGTTGGGGAACACTTGCAGGTTGTTTTATTGGACCATACGTTTTAGGTCTTATATGGAAGAAAACAACAAAAAGTGCAGTTTGGGTATCTATGATAACGTCTTTGGCTTTGACTTTAGTATTAATTTTTGTATTTGGATATATTAGGAGCGATTATTCAAGTTCATTTGGAATTATTTTGCAAATGGGAATAAATTGTTCACCAATTATTGGTGTAATTTGTATGGCTAGTTCAATGATTTTGACTTTTGTTATAAGTTTGTTTACAAAACAGCTTGAAAGCAGTGTTGTTGATAAGGCTTTTAACGACGTAGAAAATTGTCAAACTGCTTAGTTTGATTTGAAGGAGATATTATGATTTGGTCAAAGGAAGAGACTCTTTCTAGAAGCGAGATTGAAAAAATTCAACTTGAAAGATTGCAAGAGACTGTATTAAGGGTTTATGAAACTGTTCCTGCATATAGACAAAAAATGCAAGAAAAGGGAATTGTGCCATCAGATATAAAGTCACTTAGTGACCTTAAGAAATTACCTTTTGTGACAAAGCAAGATATGCGTGACAATTATCCTTTTGGACTTTTTGCCGTTCCAAAGAATAAACTTGTTAGAATTCATGCGTCAAGTGGAACAACAGGTAAGCCAACTGTTGTAGGCTATACGGAAAATGACTTAAAAGTTTGGACAGAATGCGTTTCTCGTATTGCTTGTATGGGTGGGGCAACTGCTGATGACGTTGCTCAGATTTGTTTTGGGTATGGTATGTTTACAGGTGCCTTAGGGCTTCATTACGGCTTAGAAAATATCGGCGCAACAATAATTCCGTCTTCAACAGGTAATTCTGAAAAACAAATTATGTATATGAAAGACTTTGGAACAACGCTTTTAGTTGCAACTCCGTCTTATGCACTTAGGCTTGCAGAGGTTGCAAGAGAAATGGGCGTTGACCCTGCAAAAGACTTAAACGTTAAAATTGGTCTTGTTGGCAGTGAACTTTTAACCGATGCAATGCGTGAAGAAATGTATAAAGCGTGGGGAAAAGATATGCTGGTCACGTCTAATTATGGTATGAGTGAACTTATGGGGCCGGGTGTTTCTGGTGAGTGTGAATATCTTTGTGGTATGCACATTAACGAAGACTATTTTATCCCTGAAATTATCGACCCTGACACCGAAGAAGTTTTGCCAGCTGGTCAAAAAGGTGAACTAGTTATTACTTGTATCAAAAAAGAAGGTATTCCACTAATTAGATATAGAACCAAAGATATAACTCGTTTGTTCTATGAGCCTTGTAAATGTGGAAGAACTTTTTGCAGAATGGAAAATCTTTCTGGTAGAAGCGACGATATGCTTAAAATTCGTGGGGTAAACGTATTCCCAAGTCAAATTGAAGAAGTAATTTTAAGTTTTAATGAATTAGGTCCACATTATGAAATTGTTGTGACAAGGGAAGGTTATACTGATAAACTTGAAATTAGAGTTGAACTTGCTCACTCGACCGATTCGTTTGCAGTTTTGGAAAAATTATCTAACGCTGTTAGAAATAAATTAAAAATTGTTTTAGGTTTAGATGCTAAAATTAAGCTAGAATCTCCTAACACTCTTCAAAGATTTGAAGGAAAGGCTAAAAGAATAAAAGATTTAAGAGGAAAATAAAATGAACGAAAAAATTATTATGCTTGGCAACGAAGCCATTGCACGAGGAGTGTATGAAGCTGGTGTAAAAGTTTCAAGTGCATATCCTGGAACGCCAAGCACAGAAATTAGTGAGTATTTATCTAAATACGCTGAAGTTTATACTGAATGGGCTCCAAATGAAAAAGTTGCTGTAGAAGTTGCTTTTGGCGCATCGTTTGCAGGTGTTAGAAGCCTTGCGTGTATGAAACACGTTGGTCTTAACGTTGCAAGCGACCCATTATATACCTTTTCATACACAGGCGTAAACGGTGGCGCTGTTTTAGTCGTTGCAGACGACCCTGGTCTTGCAAGTTCTCAAAACGAACAAGATACACGTATGATTGCTCGTGCAGCACATATTCCTGTTTTAGAGCCATCTGATAGTATGGAAGCAAAAGAATTCGTTAAATTTGCTTATGAAATAAGTGAAAAATACGATACGCCAGTAATACTTAGAACTACAACAAAACTTTCACACTCACAAAGCGTTGTTAAGCTATGCGACAGGGTTGAAGTTGGTGATAAAGATTATAATCGTGACGTTAAAAAATACGTTATGATGCCAGCATCTGCAATCGGCAGACATTTAGTCGTTGAAGAAAGAGACAACAAAATTGCAGAAGACGGCTGTAGCTTTCCTATCAACAAAATGCAAATTCTTGATAAGAAAATCGGTTTTATCACAAGTGGCATTGCTTATCAATACGTTAAGGAAGTTTGCCCAAATGCAAGTGTTTTAAAACTCGGTCTTGTAAACCCACTTCCTAAAAAACTTATTGAAGATTTTATAGCACAAGTTGACACAGTTTATATTTTTGAAGAACTCGAGCCTGTAATTGAAGAACAAGTTAGAGCTTGGGGTTATGACGTTAAGGGTAAAGAACTATTCACACGTCAAGGCGAATATAGCGCAAATATGCTTAAAAAAGCACTTTTTGACATTGATGAAGTAGTATTTGAAAAGAAAGACTCTCCAAACCGTCCTCCAATTTTGTGCCCAGGCTGTCCACATAGAAGCGTATTTTCAGTTTTAAATAAACTCAAAATTCATGCTGCAGGCGACATCGGATGTTATACTCTTGGTGCAGTTGCTCCACTCGGTGTAATCGACAGCACGCTTTGTATGGGTGCAAGTATTTCAACGCTTCACGGAATTGAAAAGGCAAGGGGTAAGGACTTTGTTAAGAATTGGGTTGCAGTTATTGGCGATTCAACTTTCCTACATACAGGTATTAACTCATTAATAGGTATGGTTTATAATAAATCAACTGGCACAGTTCTTATTTTAGACAATAGAACGACAGGTATGACAGGTCACCAAGAACACGCAGCAACTGGTAAAACGCTTAAAGGCGATGACACTAATGCAATCGATTTAGAAGTTCTTTGTAAGGCTGTTGGCGTTAAAAACGTTATGACAATTAATGCTTTTGATATTAAGGCATTAGAAAGCGCAATTAAAGAAAGTGTTAACGGTGACGTGCTTACAGTTATCATTGCAAAAGCACCATGTGCACTGCTTAAGGGTCAAAAATTCCCATATAAATGCGTGTGCGACACAGAAAAATGTAAAAAATGTGGTATGTGCTTAAAAATAGGATGCCCAGCAATAACTAAGCAAGCAGACGGCACAGTTAAGATTGATGAATCTATGTGTAATGGATGTGGATTATGTAAGAGTTATTGCAAATTTGATGCTATAAACAAGGTGGAAAAGTAATATGAAACAGTTAAATATAATGGTTGTTGGCGTAGGTGGACAAGGTACGCTTTTAACAAGTAGAATTATTGGTAAAACAGCGCTTAATGCTGGCTATGACGTAAAACTTTCTGAAGTGCACGGCATGGCTCAACGTGGTGGAAGTGTCGTCACGTTCGTTAGATTTGGCCAAAGTGTAAACGAGCCTGTTGTTGAAGAAGGCTCAGCTGATATTTTAATTGCCTTTGAAAGATTAGAAGCGTATAGATATTCACATTATCTTAAAAAGGATGGAGTAATTATTGTAAACGACTGTAAGATAGATCCTATGACTGTTGTTATTGGTGCAAGCATTTATCCTGAAAACATAATAGAAGAACTTGAAAAAGAACATAAGGTTATTGCTATTGACGGCATGTCAATTGCTAAAGAACTTGGAAACTCTAAGGTTCTTAACTCGGTTGTTTTAGGATTATCTGCCAAACACATTGGTTTTACGAAAGAAGAGTGGCTTGACGTTGTTAAAAAAACCGTTCCACAAAAAACTGTTGAAATAAATGAAAAAGCGTTTTTAAGTGGATACGAATTTTAATTAAGCAATCTATGGATAAAAGGAGTGAAATAATATGATTTGGAACACAAAAATGGAGTGTATGAGCAGAGATGAGCTTACAAATCTCCAAAGCGAAAGACTGGTAAAACTTGTTAATTACGTTTATAACAACGTTGAGTTTTATCGTAAAAAAATGCAAGCAAAGGGCTTAGTGCCACAAGACATAAAAAGCATTGAAGATATAACAAAACTACCTTTTACAACAAAAGATGATTTAAGGGACAATTATCCATTTGGTCTTTTTGCTGTTCCACAAAGTGAAATTGTTAGAGTTCACGCATCAAGTGGAACAACAGGTAAAGCAACTGTTGTAGGCTATACAAAAAACGATATTGACGCTTGGTCAGAATGCGTTGCAAGATGTATGGCAATGTGTGGCGTCACTAAAAACGATATTATTCAGGTTGCATATGGCTACGGCTTATTTACAGGTGGTTTAGGCGCTCACTATGGTGCTGAAACACTCGGCGCAATGGTCGTTCCTATGAGCACGGGTAATTCTAAGAAATTAACTACAATGATGGTCGATTTTGGCGCAACGGCAATCGCTTGCACACCATCATATTTATTGCACCTTTCAGAACTACTTGAACAAGAAGGTTTGCTTGATAAAATTAAGCTTAAAAAAGCAATTTGTGGTGCTGAGCCTTGGACGGAAAAGATGCGCCAAGAAATTGAACAAAAGTTAAATATCAGCGCTCACGATATATATGGTCTTAGCGAAGTTATGGGACCAGGCGTTGCTTGTGACTGTGGTTGCCACGCTGGACTTCACGTTTGCGAAGACCATTTCTATCCAGAAATTCTTTCATCTACTACTTTTGAAACTCAAAAACCAGGCGAAACAGGCGAATTAGTATTCACAACTTTAACAAAAGAAGGCTTGCCACTTATTAGATATAGAACAAAAGACCTTACAAGCATTACATATGACAAGTGTGACTGTGGCAGAACAAGTGCAAGAATCAGTAGGTTTAAGGGAAGAGTTGACGATATGCTTATTATTCGTGGCGTAAACGTCTTCCCAAGTCAAGTTGAAGCTGCGCTTATTGACGTAAAGGAAGTTTCGCCACACTATATGATTATTGTTGACCGTGTGAATAATCTCGACACGCTTGAAATTCAAGTAGAAGTTAGTCCACAATATTACACTGATGAAATCAGAGTTTTAGAAGCCTTGACAAAGAAAATAACGCACGTTCTTTCTCAAGCATTAGGGCTTAATCCAAAGGTTAAACTTGTAGAGCCACAAACGCTAGTTAGAAGCGAAGGTAAGGCTGTGCACGTTATTGATAAAAGAAAATTATATTAATAAAAAATAATATTGATAGGAGAAAATTATGGTAGCAAAACAATTATCGGTTTTTATTGAAAATAGACAAGGTAGACTTGGCGAAGTATTAAAGGTATTAAAAGAAAATAACGTTAACATTTTGTCACTTAGCCTAGCAGATACAACCGAATACGGCTTGTTAAGGCTTATTGTCAACAATCCAGAGCTTGGCAAAGAAAAACTTGCTGAAGATGGGTTTTCAACCATTTTAACTAACGTTTTGGTTTTGAAAATTTCACATCAAGCAGGTTCACTTCAACAGCTTCTAAAAATTCTTTCAGATAACGACGTAAACATTGAATATATGTACGGATTATCTATTGACGGTGAAGAAGCATCAGTTGTCTTAAAAACATCTGATATTTATAAAGCTGAAAACGTTTTAGACAAGCAAGGCGTAAAAACTTTATCAACCAAAGATATATCATCACTTTAATTAATTATGATTATAGATTTTCACACACATATTTTTCCTGATAAAATAGCAAACGCAACTATTGGTGCGCTTGCAAGTAGTTCTGGCTCTAAACCTTACACCGACGGAACGGTTGATGGAATGAATAAGGCGCTAAATCGTGCAAATGCTGATATTGCAGTTGCACTTCCTGTGCTAACTAAGGCATCTCAGTTTGAAAGCGTTTTGAATTTTGCGTGCTCTGTAAACGAACAGTTTAAGAATGAAAAAAGAAAAATAATTTCTTTTGCTGGTATGCACCCAGATTGCGATGATGTTGATGAAAAAATGCAAAGAATTAAAAGTCTTGGCATTAAAGGAATAAAAATTCACCCAGATTATCAAGCGACTTTTATTGATGACCAAAGATATATCGATATTATTAAATGCGCTAAAAAACATGATTTAATCGTTGTCACTCACTCTGGCATAGATGATGGCTACGTCGGGCATCCTGTAAGATGTCCTGTTGATAGGGCGTTAAAGGTTGTAAAGGAAGTCGATTATGACAAGTTTGTGCTTGCGCATTTTGGCGCACATAAGCTTTGGGAAGGCGTTTTAGATGAGCTTTGTGGCAAGAACGTGTTATTTGACACGGCGTTTACTTTGCATGAAATTGATAAAGAGTTATTTATAGATATTGTTAATAAGCACGGAAGTGATAAAATTTTGTTTGCAACAGATTGTCCTTGGCGAGATATAAAAGATGACGTTGAAATTTTAAGGTCATACGGCTTAAGTAAGCACGACCTTGACAATATTTTATACAAAAATGCAATGAAATTATTAAATATATAGGTGAAATTATGAATTACAATCAAAATTCCTATGCGCTTGGCAGTAAGCGTTCAATTATTAGAGAAATTTTTGAATATAGCAAGGTTAGAGCTAGCCAAATCGGCACTGAAAATGTTTTTGACTTTAGTTTGGGAAATCCTAGTGTAGAGCCACCAAAAGAAGTTATCGACAGCATTAAAGAGCTTCTTGCAAGCGAAAATCAAACACTTTTGCATGGATATACTTCGGCTCAAGGCGATTTGTCAGTTAGAACTGCCGTTGCTGATAATATCAATAGAAGATTTAATGCAAACGTTTCGCCAAACAATATATATATGACTTGTGGGGCAGCGGCATCACTTTCAATTTGCTTAAAAGCCGTTGTAAATCAAGGCGATGAGTGCATAGTTTTTGCACCTTTCTTTACTGAATATAGAGTATTTGTTCAAAATGCTTTGGGCGAGCTTGTGATTTCTAATCCAGATGATAATCTTCAAATTGACTTAGCTGATTTTGAAAGTAAAATTACACCAAAAACAAAGGCAGTTATCATTAATTCACCAAATAATCCAAGTGGTGTTGTTTATGCAGAAGACGTTATCAAATCTGTTTGTGACATTTTAAGAAGAAAACAAGCTGAATATGGAAGCGTTATATATTTAATTGCAGATGAGCCATATCGTGAACTTGTTTATGGCGACGTTTACGTTCCTTATTTAATGAATTATTATGAAAATTCCTTAGTTTGTTATTCATATTCAAAATCTTTATCGCTTCCAGGTGAAAGAATTGGATATATTGCAGTAAATCCAAAAATGAACGATAGTCAAAACGTATATTTAGCAGTTTGTGGTGCAGGAAGAAGTCTAGGCTACGTTTGTGCGCCAAGTTTATTCCAACAAGTTGTTAAAAAATGCATAGATGCTAAAGTCAACATTGATGCTTATAAGAAAAATAGAGACCTACTTTACACAAATTTAACTAAGTTTGGGTTTGATTGTGTTAAGCCGGACGGCGCTTTTTATCTATTTGTCAAAAGCCCAGATGGTGATGCATATTCATTTTATCAAAAGGCAAAAGGAAAAGAAATTTTAGTTGTTCCTTGTGATGATTTTGGCGTAAAAGGCTACGTTAGAATTGCTTATTGCGTTAACTATGATAGAATTAAAAATTCACTTGCAAGTTTTGAAAGTTTAGCAAAAGAATATGGATTAAAATAGTTAAAAAGGTTCACTTCAAATAAAAGTGAACCTTTTTTGATATAGTTTTATTAATTACTTTGCAGTTAATTCGTAAAGATTAGCTTTATAATTTTCCATAGATTTAATAATAATTTTTACAGCTTCATCTTTATCAGATGCCACGTCAACAGTTGTGCTCTTATTCTCTAACTGTTTATAAACGGTGAAGAAGTGGCGCATTTCATCAAAAATATGCTGTGGCAAATCGTGTATACTCTTGTATGTATTATAGTTTGGGTCAGTATCAGGTATTGCAATAATCTTTTCATCAACAGAGCCGTTGTCGTTCATTATAATAACGCCAATAGGGTAGCATTTAACTAAACTCATAGGAATAAGACTTTCCGAGCATAAAATCAAAACGTCAAGTGGGTCGTTATCTTCAGCAAGTGTGTGTGGGATAAAACCATAGTTTGCTGGGTAGTGTGTTGAAGTGTATAATATTCTGTCAAGACGCAAAAGTCCTGTTTTTTTGTCCATTTCGTATTTTTGTTTTGAGCCTTTACTTATTTCAACTACGGCTATAAAATCATCTGGTGTAATTCTATTGCTCTCTATATCGTGCCAAATATTCATAAAAAAACTCCTTTTTGCTTTGTAATACGCCTATTCTATCACTTTTTTTGAATAAAAGCAAATATTTGTTGACAAAATTTATAAAAACCTAAAATATAGACTTTAATAATTTGCGCAAAAAATAAATGTTTGATATAATAATATGAGTTATTATTTACAATTAATATATTTTTTACGTAAAAAAATAAAGGATGGTAATAAAAATGAGTGAGTGCTCGCATAATTGTTCGTCTTGCAATAAAGACTGTTCAGAGAGAAAAGATTTTCGTGAAAAACAAAATGAACTTAGCAATATCAAAAAAGTTATTGGTATTGTTAGTGGTAAAGGTGGCGTTGGTAAATCGCTTATAACGTCGCTCCTTGCAGTTTTAACTAAAAGAAAGGGGTTAAAAACAGCAATTCTTGATGCTGATATAACTGGTCCATCAATTCCTAAGCTTTTTGGTCTTAACAAAAGAGCAGAAGCAATGGATGATAAGTATTTGCTTCCTGTAATAACAAAAACAGGCATAGAGGTTATGTCAATAAACTTACTTTTAGAAAATGAAAATGACCCAGTTGTTTGGCGTGGCCCTGTGATTGCTGGCGCTGTTAAACAATTTTGGACTGACGTTGCTTGGGGCGACGTTGATTATATGTTTGTTGATATGCCTCCAGGAACAGGCGACGTGCCACTTACAGTTTTTCAATCTTTGCCAGTTGACGGCATAGTCGTTGTTGCATCTCCACAAGAACTTGTTTCTATGATAGTTTCAAAAGCAGTAAAAATGGCGAATATGATGAATATTCCAATTCTTGCACTCGTTGAAAATATGTCGTATTTTGAATGCCCAGATTGCAAGAAAAAAATAGAGATTTTTGGGCAAAGCAAGGTTGATAAAACAGCAAGTGAATTTGGTATCAAAAACGTTGCAAAATTACCGATAAATCCAGATTTTGCATCGCTTGCTGATAATGGAAATATAGAAGAATTCAAGGGTGAATATTTAGATAACGTTGTTGATGCAATTTTATCTATTTAGTTGATTATTTATGGAAAATAAAAGTAATTTTAACGAAGGACTTTGTAAAGTTCAACAAAAGAAGACAGGTTTTAGTGGAAAACTCGGCTTTGTTCTTGCTGCATCGGGCTCGGCTGTAGGGCTTGGTAATTTGTGGCGTTTCCCTTATCTAGTTGCGCAATATGGCGGTGGAGCGTTTATACTCTGCTACATACTTCTTGCTGTCTTTTTTGGAATTTCGCTTTTGATGCTTGAAATTGCAATAGGAAGACATACAGGTAAAAGCGTTGTTGGGGCTTTTCCTGCCTTAAACAAAAAATTTAAGTGGGTTGGCTATGTTTCGGTGATAGCGCCACTTATAATAGTGCCATATTATTGCGTTATAGGTGGCTGGGTTATTAAATACGCTTGGTCGTTTATAGTTGGAAGCGAAGGCTTAGTCGGTGCAACTTCAACTGATATGACTTCAAACTTTTTTAACAGCTTTGTTTCAAGTGATTTATCGCCACTAATCCTTTTCTTAATTTTTGCATTTTTTACTATTCTTATAGTTTGCTTTGGCGTCAAAAACGGAATTGAAAAAATGAGCAAAATTCTTATGCCTGCGCTTGCAATTTTGGCTGTTTTTTTAATGGTGTACGTGCTTTGTCAGGAAAATTCAAGCTTAGGTCTAGAATACGTTTTTGTTCCAAAGCTTGAAGACCTTAATTTTAATACGTTGCTTGCAGCATTAGGCCAGCTTTTCTATTCAATGTCAATAGGTATGTGTATTTTGATTACATATGGCTCGTATATGAAAAAGGACGTTAGCATAAAGTCTTCAGCAACGCAAATTGCTGTTTTTGACAGTGCATTTGCATTTGTTGCATCAATTATAATTATTACTGCTGTTTTTGCGTTTGGCGCAGGTGAAAGTGCTTTAGGTGAAGATGGCCCAGCCCTTATGTTTATTCAACTTACAAACGTATTTAATGCAATTCCTGCAGGCAGAATTATTGCAATCGTTTTCTTTGTATTGGTGCTATTTGCTGCCGTCACAAGTTCTGTTTCGCTTGTTGAAGCAATCGTTGCAGTTTTAACTGAAAACGGAAAAATTAAAAGAATTACTGCGTGTTTTATTGTTTTTGGGGTTATTTTAGTATTAGGAAGCTTATCTTCGCTTGGTTTTGGTGTGCTTAAGGACGTTAAGATTTTTAATATGAATATATTGAGTACTTTTGACTTTCTAGCAAACAATATTTTAATTCCAATAATTGCTATTATTACTTGTGTATTTGCTGGTTGGTGCATTGATAAACATATAATTCCTAAAGAAATTGGAATTGATAAGAATAAAACATTAAATATATATTTTAACGTAATAATTAGATACGTTGCTCCAATTTGTATATTTGTTATTCTTGTTTCTGGTTTGTTTTTAAGTTTATAAAATTAGTTTAAATAATTAAAAAACCTCGGCTTTAACTAAAGCCGAGGTTTTTTAAAAAAATCGAATCTACAAAATTATACTTATATATAAAAAAGGAGAGATACACAAAATTCGTATCTCTCGCTTTGGTGGGAAGGGGTGGATTCGCTTCTCTCGAGCCTCCCGATAAAATGTCCACTGGACATTTTAGTCCTTTGGACAAATTTGATAAATCAAATTTTCTCCTAATTCGAATCCACCATGAGATATATGAATATTAAAATAAAAAAAAGGAGAGATGAACTTCGCATCTCTCACTTTGGTGGGAAGGGGTGGATTCGAACCACCGAAGTCGCTGACGACAGATTTACAGTCTGTTCCCTTTGGCCACTCGGGAACCTTCCCATTATTTTTGGAGCTGGTGACTGGAATCGAACCCGCAACCTGCTGATTACAAATCAGCTGCTCTGCCAGTTGAGCTACACCAGCGATAAACTTGGTGCCTCGGGGCGGAATCGAACCACCGACACAGGGATTTTCAGTCCCTTGCTCTACCGACTGAGCTACCGAGGCATGCAAGTTGTTTTTTGAAAATGCTTGCAAAAAAATACAAGCATTTTCATTTGGCGACCCGGAAGGGGCTCGAACCCTCGACCTCCAGCGTGACAGGCTGGCGTACTAACCATCTGTACTACCGGGCCAAATATATAATTAATTGGTGGGCCTTCACGGACTCGAACCGCGGACCAATCGGTTATGAGCCGACCGCTCTAACCTACTGAGCTAAAGGCCCTAAAAACGTCTAAAGTGATAAAGCAAAATAAATTTGCATTTTGGTCGGGGTGAAGAGACTCGAACTCCCGACCCCATGGTCCCAAACCACGTGCGCTACCAACTGCGCTACACCCCGTACACTTACGACGCTATAATATACTATAATAATTTAAGAAAAAAGTCAACAGTTTTTCACTACTTTTTTGAAAATTTTTTTGAGATTTTCAATATTTATTTGAATTTAGCCGTTTTGCCAAAACTATACATTAATTTATTAATATTGACAAGATTTTACTAATGATATATGTTATGTTGTTATTGGATAGAAAAGGAGAATAGTATGGAAATAAAATATAAAAACAGTAATCTATCTTTAACCATATACGTTTATGGAGAATTGGACGAGTGCTCGGCATCTAATGCAAAAAATATTATGGATAAGTTATTGCTTGAGAATTTAAACACAAAAAAAGTTGTATTTGACCTATCAGGCTTATCCTTTATGGATAGCACTGGAGTAGGGCTTTTGATAGGAAGATATAAAAAATTAAAGCAGTTCAATATTCCAACCTACATATCTGGTGCATCGGTGGCGACTGAAAAGGTGATAGAACTAGCTGGGCTATATAATATTATGCCAAAATTTTAAGGAGATTACAAAATGAACAACAAAATGAAATTGATATTTTCTTCAAAATCAGAAAATGAAAGTTTTGCACGAAACGTTATCTCGTGTTTTGTGCTTTCATTAAACCCATCGATTGCTCAGCTTTCTGAAATTAAAACAGCAGTAAGTGAAGCTGTCACAAATGCAATTGTACACGCTTATAATCATGGCGAAGGTGAAATTACTTTGGAAGCTGAAATTGTTGATAATGTTTTACATATAAACGTTTTTGATGACGGAAAAGGCATTGAAAATATTGAAAAAGCTTTAGAACCGTTTTATACAACCAACGCTGAAGATGAACGCTCTGGCATGGGCTTTACTATAATGCAGAGCTTTATGGATAAGGTTGACGTGCAATCTAACGTTGGTTATGGAACAAAGGTTTATATGACTAAAATATTAAAGCAAGATGCGTAAGGGGTATAATGTTAAATCAAGAACAAACACTTGATTACATAAGAAAAGCCAAAAATGGAGATGAGAATTCTAAACAAATACTGCTAAATAATAATTCAGCGCTTTTAAGAAGTGTTATAAGGCGATTTTATAATAAAGGCATAGAATACGATGACCTTTATCAAATCGCTTGCATTGGTTTTTTAAAGGCAATAAATAATTTTGACGAGAGTTTTTGTGTTAAATTTTCCACTTATACCGTGCCGATGATAATAGGGGAAATTAAACGTTATATTAGAGATAACGGAGCTATAAAGGTTTCAAGAACAATTAAAATTTTAGCAAATAAAATAAGTCATTTTATTGATGAATATCAGACTAAAAACAATTTAGCTCCTACAATTGAGTGTATTGCGTCTAATTTTAACATTACTCAAGAAGAAGCTGTAATTGCAATGGACAGCGCTAAAATGCCACTTTCAATTTTTGATAAGTTCGATGATGATGAAGACGGACTTGAACTTATAGATAAAATTGCTTATTTAGATAATGAAGAAAGCACTATTGATAAAATTCATTTATCAAATATAATTGAAAGCTTAAATGAAAGAGAAAGAAAGCTTGTTGTTTTAAGATATTTTAGAGATAAAACTCAAAGCGAAATTGCTGAAAGTTTGGGGGTTTCTCAAGTTCAAGTTTCTAGACTTGAAAGCAAAGTAATTGAAAAAATAAGAAAAAAATATTAAATATATCAAAAGTTATAGTTTGAATTAAAATAAATTTGTTGCACATAGTATTTTTATGAGAAAAGAAAAAGAATATGAGCCACTTAAAAATATTGATGAAAGGGAAATTTTAAGTGGAAAATTTATTAAAACGGAAGTGAAAAATGAAAAACTATAACGATTATAAAAACGAAAACTATATTCAGTATGTAAAAGGCATTTCTCCAAAAACTAATCAAAAACGCTCGCTTATCCATGCTTTTTGGGTGGGTGGCGTAATTTGCTCAATCGGTCAATCGTTTAGATATTTGTTGCAATATGGCTTTAACCTATCTGGTGATGAACTTTCAAGTTTTGTGTCGATGATAATGATATTTTTAGGCGCATTTTTAACTGGGATTGGCGTTTATGATAGGATAGGTAAATATGCTGGTGGTGGCTCTATTGTACCGATAACTGGGTTTGCAAACTCAGTTGTTTCGCCGGCAATGGAATTTAAAACTGAAGGATATATATACGGCACTGCTGCAAAAATGTTTGTCGTTGCAGGGCCTATTATTGTTTTTGGAATTGCAAGTAGCGTTTTAGTTGGCATTTTGTATTTTATTGGTTTTAGAATTTTTTAGTAAATATAACTTGTATTAAAATCCTGTTATTGCTTATATTAGTAATAATAGGATTTTTTTATGAAAAGAAGTATGCAATTTTTTAATAAACCAACGATAATTGGTGTCTCATCTATCGCTGGGCCTAAAGAGAGCAATGGTAGCATAAACGAGTTTATTGAAACAAAGCTTAATGACGATATGTTTGGCGAAAATACGTTTGAAAAAGCCGAAACTAAGATGCTTTATTCAGTTATAGAAAAAAGCATAAAAAATGCAAATAAAACCGAAAAAGAAATAGATGCAATCGTTGCAGGTGACCTTCTTAATCAAATAATATCATCAACGTTTGCCGTTAGGAATTTTTCAACAGGGTATCTCGGCATTTATAATGCTTGCGCAACTTTTTCCGAAAGCTTAATTATTGGGGCAATGCTTATTGACGGTGGATATATGAATAACGTGATTTGTGCATCAAGCAGTCACTTTTCTTCGGCAGAAAGGCAGTATAGATATCCACTTGAGCTTGGCTCAACTCGTCCACCACAGTCGCAATGGACGGTGACTGGCGCAGGTGCAAGTGTTATATCAAAACAAGGCAAAGGACCTATTATAACTGGTGCGACGGTTGGAAAAATTGTTGATTTTGGCATTACTGACGCAAACAATATGGGTGCGGCAATGGCGCCTGCTGCGTGCGACACGCTTTTTACACACTTTAAAGATTTTAATTTAGAGCCAAGTGCTTATGACCTTATAGTCACAGGCGATTTAGGTGCATTAGGCTCAAGAATATTTAAAGATTTAATGTGGGAAAAGGGCTATGACGTTGAAAAGCAACACGTTGATTGTGGTGAGCTTGTTTATAATATTTGCGAGCAAGAATATCAAGGTGGAAGTGGCGCCGGTTGTAGTGCTTTAGTATTTAATTCTTATTTATATAATAGATTGTATAATGGTAAACTAAATAAAATTTTACTTATGGCAACAGGTGCGCTTTTATCATCGGTGTCAACTCAACAAGGTGATAGTATTCCAGCAATAGCACACGCAGTTGTTTTGGAGGGAAAATAAATGGATATTTTATTAATGTACGTAAAAGTATTTGCTGTTGGTGGCGCAATATGCACTATAGCACAACTACTTATTAATTATACGAAAATAACAGCCGGAAAAATTCTTGTATATTTTTTACTTGCAGGCGTATTATTGCAATCGATAGGTGTGTATCAATATTTAGTTGATTTTGCAGGTGCAGGCGCAACAGTTCCTATTTGTGGCTTTGGATATCTGCTTGCAGATGGCGCTATTAAAGGCGCTAAGATAAGTCTTTTTAAAGCAATAACTGGTGGAATAACTGCTGCTGGCATGGGTATAACTGCAGCAATAATTTTTGGGTATATTTTTGCTTTAATATTTAAGTCAAAATCTAAGAAAAATTGAAAATTTTTATGATATTATAATTGACATTAAAATTGTTTGAGTTAATAATGAACTTAAGTAAATGTTAGAAGGTTTATATTATGTCAATACTCAGTAGGTATAAGTATTCAAGAAACTACAAAAAAACTTCTTATTGCTTGCTATATGTTTTATCTATTATCATTTTTGTAGGTAGATACATACTTCAAAAAAGAGGCAATATTTCAAAGTGGTTCTAATTATTCTGAATAAATGAAATCTTTAATTAATATCATAATAATATGATAGAGTGCACTGAAAATAATATTTGGTATAGAAAACGGAAAAAACGCTCTTTCAAGCGTTTTTTTTCTTTGTTATTAGTTTTTATGATAATTATAGGCTTTTATTTATACTATAAACGAGCCGTATGCGAGCAAATTTTTAATATTTGCACACAGCAAGCTTATGTTTTGAGCACGGAATCTGTAAATAATAGCGTCTTAATTTCATTAGAAAACGATATAAGATATAGCGATTTAATTAGCGTGGAAAAAAACAATAGTGGTGATATAGTCGTTATGACGACGAATTCGCTGAAAATCAACACAATAAATAGGCAGGTTGCAACTTCTACAAGCCAACTTTTAAAATCTAAGCTTAGTAAAGGTTTTTCTATTCCTTTAGGTGCGTTCACTGGTATAAATTTTATATCTGGTTATGGCACCAAAGTTAATCTAAAAGTAGCACACTCGCCGAGCGTTATATGTGAGTTTTCCTCAAAATTTACCTCAGTTGGAATTAATCAAACCTTGCACTCAATATATATTGACGTTTTGTGTATGGTTGAATTAAATATGCCACTAAGCACAGCAACTTCAACGTGTAAAACGCAAATACTTATCAGCGAAACAATTTTAGTAGGAAAAGTGCCTGACATTTACTTAAAAGACGGACTATTTAGTTAATATCTAATTAAATCCTTGACATAACAGCCAAAAAATATTATAATAAATAAAAACTATGATAAAGACTAAGCTTGCCTAAAAAAACAAAGCAAGAGAAAGGAATTCGTTGGCTGTAAGATTTCTATTTGTTTGCAAGTGATTCACTTTGGAGTTGTGCGCTGAAATAAGTAGTAGGTGGCATCGGTTAATTTCCGTTATCGAATTTAAGAGGTTTATATCATTATAAACGAATTTAGGTGGTACAGCGTTTCAAATCGCCCTATTGTTTTTTGGGGCGATTTTATTTTTTGGAGGAATTATGCAAGAAAAACACAATGAAATTAAACAAAATGCTAAACTTGAAATTGCGAGTGTAGAGTCGACTAAAATTTTAAATGACTTAAAAGCAAAATATATTGGCAAAAATGGTGAAGTGACGGCTCTTCTTAGGGGTATGAAAGATATTCCAGCAGAAGAAAGAGCAGCTTTTGGTAAAATGGTAAACGACTTAAAAGTTGAAATTACCGAAATGTTTACCGAAAAAGAAAGCGAGCTTAAAAACAAGGAAATGATGGCTAAATTTGATAGCGAAGCAGTAGATATTACTTTACCAGGCAAAACGCCTTTAATGGGCAGTTTGCACCCTTTAAATTTAGTAAAAAATAAGATTTTTGATGCCTTTTGTGGTATGGGCTTTGAGGTTTTTGAAGGTCCAGAAATTGACACTGATTATTATTGCTTCCAAGCGTTAAATATCCCAAAAGACCATCCTGCAAGGGATATGCAAGACACTTTCTATATAACGGACAATATCTTGCTTCGTCCACACACTTCGCCAGGACAAGTTAGAACGATGGAAAACAAAAAACCACCGATTAAGATTTTAAGTCCAGGTAGAGTGTATAGGGCTGATGACGATGCTTCTCACTCTCCAATGTTCCACCAAATTGAAGGGCTTGTTGTAGACAAGGGCGTTTCTCTTTGTGATTTACAAGGACTTTTAGATGAGTTTGTTAAAATAATGTTTGATGAACAAACAAAAACTCGTTTTAGACCTTCTTATTTCCCATTTACAGAACCAAGCGTTGAAGTTGACGTGACGTGTTGTAAATGTCACGGCAAGGGCTGCAGCCTTTGTAAGGGCACCGGCTGGATTGAAATCTTAGGCGCAGGCATAGTAAATAAAAACGTGCTAGAAATGAGTGGTATTGACTCAAATGAATATTCAGGTCTCGCTTTTGGCTTGGGCATTGAAAGAATTACAATGATAAAATATGGCATTTCTGATATAAGAACGCTATTTGAGAACAACGTTAAGTTCTTAAAACAATTTGATAGGAGATAAAATTATGAAAGCACCACTTTCTTGGTTAAGTGAATACGTTGATATAGATTGCTCTGCTGAGGAGCTAAAGGATAAATTATTTTCTTGTGGCTTTGAAGTTGAAGATATGACTTATATTGCAAGGCATATCAATAGAATTGTCACATGTAAAGTTTTAAGCATTGAAAAGCATCCTGAAGCTGACAAGTTGTCGGTTGTTCAAGTTGATGCAGGTGAGCACGGTAATTTACAGATTATAACGGCAGCAACAAATCTTTTTGTTGGGGCAGTTGTTCCTGTTGCCTTAGATAATTCAACGCTTGCTAATGGCGAAAAGATTAAAACAGGCAAACTACGTGGTCTAACTTCTTATGGAATGTTCTGTAGTGGGGAAGAATTAGGCATAAACGACGACTGGTATGAAGGCGCATCAGTTAATGGAATTTTAATTTTAGACGATGCTTTTCCACTAGGTGTTGAAGTTAAACAATTACTTGATTTAGAAGACGTTATGTTTGACATAAACATCACTGCAAATCGCCCAGATTGTCAGTCGATTTTGGGTATTGCACGTGAAGTTGCAGCAGTGTTAAATAAGCCACTTAAAATGCCTGCGCTTGACTATAAATGCAATAAGAATTTGAGCACGAAAAAGGTTGTTGACGTTAAAAATTCTGCATATGATTTATGCCCACGCTACATTGCGCATTTAGTTGATGACATAAAAATTGATAACTCACCATTGTGGATGAAAAGAAGACTATCACTTATGGGGCTTAGGTCAATAAATAATATAGTTGACATTACAAACTATGTGCTTTTAGAAATTGGACAACCTATGCACGCTTTTGACTTGAGCACTTTAGAAGGAAACTCAATAGTAATTCGTAGGGCAAATGAAAACGAGACTATTACAACTCTTGATGAAAAAGAATTTACTCTAAACACAAATAATCTAGTTATTTGTGATAAAAATAAGCCTGTGGCAATTGCTGGTGTTATGGGTGGCTTAAATAGTGGAATTAATGACAACACCAAACAAATTGTATTTGAGTGTGCAAAATTTACTAGGGATAATATTAGAAAAACTTCTAAGCAATTAGGTCAAAGGACAGATGCGTCTTCTCGTTATGAAAAGGGCGTTGACTATTTTTCAGTTGAAACGGGTATTAAAAGGGCGTTAAACCTTATTTGTGCTCTTGGTTGTGGCACGATTGCAAGTGATTGCTATGATTTGTATGAAGGCGAGATAACACAAAAGGAAATTACGACAACTATAACTAAAGTTAACGGCGTTTTAGGAATTGACGTTGCAAAAGACACCATTGTTGATATTTTAACAAGGCTTGGCTTTGGCGTTTGTTGTGATGGCGATAATTTAACGGTTAAAGTTCCACTTTATAGAGAAGATATGGAAAGTTATCCTGATATTTCTGAAGAAATTATTAGAGAATATGGCTATGAAAATATTAAACCAACGCTATTAAAAACTTCTGCAATAACAAACGGTGGTTTTACTGAAGCGCAAAAATCACACGAACAACTTAAAAATTTATTAATTGGTTATGGTTTTAACGAAATGATAAACTATTCTTTTGTTTCAGAAAAAGAATACGATATGTTTGGATTAGACAAAACTGCCGATGAACATAAATTTATCAAGCTTTTAAACCCACTTGGCGAAGATTTGGCAGTAATGAGAACTTCGCTTTTACCATCAGCAGTAAGAATTGCTTGCAATAACTTAAATAGAAAGAATTTTGATGGCAGATTATTTGAACTTGCAAAGGTTTATAATCCAACAAGTCTGCCACTAGATAAACTTCCTGTTGAAAATGAAACGCTATCACTTGTTATGTTTGGCGAAAATGAAGATTTCTTTACGTTAAAGGGCGTTGTTGATGGAATTATCAATACTTTTTGTAATGGTCAAAAGGTTGAATACCTTTTAAGCAAAAAAACTTGCTATCATCCAACACGTTGTGCTGACGTTGTTGTTAATGGCGAAGTAATAGGCTCAATCGGTCAAATTCATCCACAAATTATAGATAAGCTTGATGCCGATAAACCTGTTTATGCTGGTGAAATTTCTTATTCTAAGCTTGAAAAACAATTCAACACAAAGATTGTTGCAAAGCAAATCTCTAAATTCCCAACAGTAGAAAGAGACCTTGCTATTATCGTTGAAAACAGCATTACTCACGCACAAATTGAAGATATTATAAAGCGTGCAAGTGGAAAATATTTAGATAGCATAAAGCTCTTTGATATTTATCAAGGCGCACAGATAGGCGAAGGCAAAAAGAGTATGGCATATAACCTTGTTTTTGTTGCTGATGATAGAACGCTTAATATCGAAGAAGTGGATAATATTATAAAGAAAATATTAAAATCATTGAGTTATCAATTAGGAGCAGAGCTTAGATAATGATTAGCGAGAAGACCTTAAAGGCACTTGAATATGATAAAATTTTGGCTGAAGTTTGTGCTTTTGCCGTTTTAGGGAGCACGAAAGAGCAAATTTTGTCATCAAAACCTTTAACAAGTCTATCGGAATCACAAATCTTGCTTACAAAAACCGAAGAAGCATATAAATATCTTTTTACCTATAGCACCGGTGGAATTTATTATTTTGATGATATAACTGACGAGCTTAAAAGGGTTGACGTTGGGGGCGTTTTAAATAACGCTGAACTTTTACACGTATTAGCTAATCTTAAAAGTGCAAGGATTATTCAAACTGCATTAAATTCAGTAAATGATGAAAGTTTGTTTGTTTTAAAACGAATTACCGATTTATTGTACACAAATATCGATTTTGAGCAAGAAATTTCTCGAATTATAATATCAGAAGACCAAATAAGCGATAACGCATCGCCAAAACTTTATTCTATACGAAAAAGTATTGCAAATATAAATGCAAAAATAAGGGCAGAATTAAACTCTTATATGCGTGGCAGTTCAAGTAAATATTTACAAGATGCCGTCGTCACAATGCGTCAGGATAGATACGTAATACCTGTTAAAAGTGAGTTTAGAAGCTACGTTAAAGGCTTTATTCACGACCAATCATCGTCTGGAGCAACGGTTTTTGTTGAACCTGAGCACGTTATGGAGCTTAACAATGACCTTAAAAAAGCGCTTTTAGACGAAAAGGAAGAAATTTTAAGGATACTTGCTGAACTTTCTCAAAAAGTTTCGACCATGTCTGACGCGCTTAAGTTTAACGCTGAAAATTTGGTTGAATTAGACTCAGCATTTGCTCGTGCTAACTATGCTTATAAAAACAAATGTGCTAAACCAAACTTAAATAGTATTGGAATTATTGACATAAAAAGGGGAAGGCATCCACTTATTAATAAGAATAAGGTTGTGCCTGTTTCAATACATCTGGGCAAAGACTTTAACTTTTTACTTATAACAGGGCCAAATACTGGGGGCAAAACTGTCACTCTTAAGCTGACGGGGTTGTTTTGCGCTATGGCAATGAGTGGATTGTATATCCCAGCAGATGATGATAGCGAAATTTCTGTATTTAGTAATATTTATTGCGATATAGGTGATGAGCAAAGCATTGAACAAAATTTATCAACTTTCTCTTCTCATATAATGAATATTATCAATATAATCAACAACGTTGATAATAATAGTCTGGTTTTAATTGATGAAATTGGTGCTGGTACTGACCCGGAAGAAGGCAGTGCGCTTGCGCTTGCAATTATAGAAAAACTTTTGGATAGCAACTGCTTTGGCATTATAACAACGCACTATTCAAGACTAAAAGAGTTTGCGATGAGTAGTAATAAGCTTGAAAATGCGTCTATGGAATTTAATGCTAAAACGTTAAAGCCCGTTTATAAACTAAACATTGGAATACCAGGTAGTTCAAACGCAATTGAAATTGCAAAAACTTTAGGAATTAACAAAGGTATTATCGATAAATCGCTTGCGCTTTTATCTGATAAAAAAGTTTCTTTTGAACTTGTGCTTAAAAAGGCTGAAGAAAGCCGTAGAAAAGCAGATGAGCTTGCGCTTAACTTGCAAAAACTTGAAGTTGAAAAGCAAAAACAGCTTGAAGAAATAGTGTTAGAAAAAGAAAAAATTATTAAGGAAAGAGAAAAAATAACTCAAACTGCAAAGCACGAAACAAAACGAATTATTGCTGATAAGCTTGCTGATGCAGAAGAGATAATCGATGAACTTAAAAGAATATTAAAAGCCGTTGACCTAGAGAGCAAGGAAGTTTTTAGAGCAAACGAACTTAAAAATAGACTTAAAAATAGTAGATATTTAGATAGTGATTACGACGATAGTCCTATCGAATTGATTAAAGCTAATAAATCTGATTTAAAAGTCGGTAATAAGGTTTACGTGAAAGACCTGAGGTCTTATGCAAAACTTTTAAGTGTTAAAGACAGTAAAAACGAAGCTGAAGTTTTAATTGGCAATATAAAAACAAAAGTAAAACTTAGCCAATTATACAACAGCGAGAAAGATAGTGAAAAAGCCGAAAAGGATATAAAGATATATAGAAAAACGGCAAATGCTTTGCCAATAACTGAAATTAACGTTATTGGAAAAACCGAACTTGAGGCATTAACTGAAGTCGAACGTTTTTTAGACCAAGCTATAATTTTTAACCTAGAAGAAATTAAAATTATTCACGGCGTAGGGCAAGGCATTTTATTAAAGTCCATAAGAAACTATCTAAAAACAAATAAAAACGTTTTAGAGTTTAGACGTGGAAAATATGGCGAAGGTGAAAATGGTGTGACTATTATTAAACTAAAATAATTGCTAAATTATTGTATTTAATAAAGGATGAAAGGTGATTTATGCAAGAAATTTTTTATGAAGAAACTGCAACTATTTTAGATGAGACTAAAACATCAAAAAAATATAATTTATTTAAAATAATTTCAAATGTAAGTTATATTTTATTTACCATTTATGCAGTTATATTGTTAGTATTTTTTGTTCCAGAAAAAAATAATCCTATTTTTAGTATTATATATTCGTTATTTCCACTAATTATTTTGTTAGTGGTAGCAATAGTTTGTGGAAAGTATAAAAATACGCTATACGTAGAGTATGATTATACTTTTATTACAGGCACTATAAAGGTGTCAAAAATTATTAAGAATTCAAAAAGAAAATCGGTTATTAGTTTTGATACTTATAATATAGAAAAAATCGGTAATTATGATAGTCCATTATATAAGAAATACGAGCTTATGCCAGGCATAAATAAGAAGATATTAACGCATAATTCATCACCACTCGATAATAAAAATTTTTATTATATTGTGGCCAACGTAAATAGTCAAAAATATCTTTTAGTATTTGAATGTACGCAACAATTTATTTTTAATATCATAAAATTTTCTAAAAAAACTGTTCTTGAAGAGAGGTTCTTAAATTAGTAATGTTATATTTTGATAATGCAGCGACAACTTTGCCATCAAAAACTGCGCTTGAAAATGCAGAAGTTTTTAATACCCAAAAATTTTATAATCCATCTGCTTTATATTCAGGTGGATTAAATTGTGCTAAGGAAATTAAGATTGCTAAAGACAATATACTTAGTAATTTACGTGCAATAAATTGTGAAGTTATATTTACTTCTTGTGGTTCTGAAAGTGATAATATGGCTATTTTTTGTGCAGTAAAAAGGGGGACGTTTGTCACTTCTAAAGGCGAACATTCTGCAGTATATAAAAGTTTTTTAGAACTAAAAAATCGTGGACAAAACGTTAACTTTATTGATATTAATTCAGATGGTACTGTAAATGAGGACAAATTATTTGAATACGTTAAAAACAATAAAGTTGATTTTGTGTCAATTGTTCACGTAAACAATGAAACTGGTGGAATAAATGACGTCAACAAAATTGCTAAAATATTAAAATCTATTAATAAAAACATAATTTTTCACGTTGACGGTGTACAGGCATATGGAAAAATACCGTTTGCACTTAGTCAAGATATTGATTTATATTCTATAAGTGCACATAAAATTAACGCCTTAAAAGGCGTCGGAGCTTTAATAAAAAAGAAAAACCTAAATTTAGCTCCATTAATTTTTGGTGGTGGGCAAGAAAACGGACTTAGAAGTGGAACTGAAAACGTATTTGGTATAAAAGTTTTTGATTTTGCAGGGCAAGAAAAATACAAAAATCTAAAAGAAAATTATGACAAGGCTTTGTCGCTTAAATGCCTTTTTGTTCAAGGCTTAGACAAAGATTTGTTTACCTTTATTTCTAATGATAACTGCAGTCCATATATTTTAACAATTTCAGCAAAAGGGCTTCGTGGTGAAGTTGTTATGCACGCTTTAGAAACGCAAAACGTGATTGTTGGCAATGGTTCGGCATGTTCATCTAAAAACAGATTCAGTAGGGTTATAGAAAGTTGTGGCTACGACAATGCCGTTCTTGATGGTGTTATTAGAATTAGTTTTTCAACGGAAACTAATGAAGAAGAGTGCCAAAAAGCTATAGACATTATAAATAAAACAGTTCAAAAACTAAAGGGAAAATTAAGATAATGAGAAACGCTATTATAATTAGATATTGTGAAATACATCTTAAGGGAAAAAATCGTGGATTTTTTGAAAAAATGCTAAAAGAAAACATAAAAAATTCTTTAAAAGATTTTAAGTTTACTTTTACATGTATGCATAGTCGATATTTAATTGAAGATTATGACCCACTAGATTATGAATTAATTACACAAAAACTTCATAAAATTGCAGGTGTTCACACGTATAGTAATGCATTAGTCGTTGAGAACGATTTTGAAAAAATATTTGAGGCGGCGTGTTGTTTATGTAAAGATAAAAAAGGCACGTTTAAGGTGATTACTAATAGAGCTGATAAAACTTTTTCGCCAAACTCTATGCAAACGTCTATGCTTTTAGGTGGCAAATTGCTAGAAAAATATAACAAAAACTTAAGTGTTGACGTTAAAAATCCAGATTTTACTCTTTACGTTGATATTAGAGAAGATGGCAAAACTTTTGTTTATAACGACGTTGTATCATGCCTTAGCGGTATGCCGGTAGGGTCTGCAGGAAAAGGGCTTTTATTAATTTCTGGAGGTATCGATAGCCCAGTTGCTGGTTATATGATGTGCAAACGTGGAATGAAATTAAACTGCTTGCATTTCCATAGCTTTCCTTATACTGGCGAAGCTGCAAAAGAAAAGGTAATCGAACTAACAAAAAAGGTTGGTGAATATAATGGAGGAATTAACTTATACGTTGTTTCATTTACACATATTCAAGAAGCAATTCACGAGCATTGCCCTGAAGAATTTATGATTACGATTATGCGTAGATTTATGATGCGAATTGCCGAACGTTTAGCTGTGCAACAAGGCGATCAAGCAATAATTACAGGCGAAAGCCTAGGTCAAGTTGCAAGCCAAACTATAGAAAGTATAACTTCGTCTAATTCAGTTGTCACAATGCCGATGCTTCGCCCACTTATTGCTTTTGACAAACTTGACATCATTGATATTGCAAAGAAAATTGACACCTATGAAACGTCAATTTTGCCTTATGAAGACTGCTGTACAGTATTCTTACCAAAATATCCAGCGATTAAACCAAATCTTGAAAGAGTGAAAAAAGCTGAAAGCAAGTTGGACGTTGAGGGCTTAATTGAAGAAGCATTCAAAAAAGTTGAAAAGTATACCTTTTAATTTTATATAAAAAACTAAATATTCCACCAATCGTCAGTTTCTAAAACTGGCGATTTTACTTTTTCTAAAACTATTCCCTTCCCATAATATACTTTATTTTCAGTCATGTAGTAGGGAACAACAATATAACTATAAGTTTCGTTTTTTTGTATAATCCTTTCAGTATAAACGGTTTGGTTGTTTTTCAAACTGTCAAACACTTCAATTTTTTTGCCTTTTTCTAATCTATATATTTTAGCATTTATACATTGTGTCAGACATAATCTAATTGTGATTTCATTGTTATTTACTGATATATTAGGCTTTTCAATTTTTGGAGAAGAAAAGCTTGTTGACTTTCTTTTTGGTAGCATAGACTTTTTAAATAATGCTTTTATTTTATATCTTAAAGGGCATATATCGTCTGCTAATACAAGTTTGCTATTATTGTCGTATTCAAATTTATCAAGGTAAACTTCTTCAACGTCGTGGCTCATTTTTATTTCATTGTTGTCTGGTTCTTTAACGTATAAATTATCCCATATTTCACTTGATATGTTTGCTGGAAGCCCTCCGCCTGTCACGTTGTTATTTAGTAGCTCACCGTTTTTATTGCCAACCCAAACGCCTAAAACGTAGTTATTGTTGTACGATATGGCATATGCATCAGTATTTCCATTTTTATTTCCAACAGTTCCTGTTTTTGCATATAATTTTTGTTTACAATGCTTAAGTTTTTTAGCTGTGCCATTTTGTACTGTGTCCATTAGCATGTCGTTCATTATTGAAACTGTATCATCACCAAAAACTTTTGTCGTTTTATCATTGCTTTCATAAATTTTATTACCTTTAGAATCTGTGATTTTTTTAATAAAAGTAGGTAATGTGAAGTTTCCGTTATTATTAAATACGCAATAAGCGCTTGTAATATCAATTAAGCTCACTCCATTTTCAGTTGCCCCAAGTGCTAAGCATAAGGAATTATCATTTTTACTAGTTTTTATGTTTAATTTGTTCAGATAATTTTTGCCAGTGTTTACTCCTAAATAATTTAATAGTTTAACAGCGCAAACGTTTGAACTTGTAGAAAGGGCATTTTTTACTGAAATTTCGCCTAAATAATTGTCGTTATAATTTTTAGGAGAATAGTCGCCGAAATTAGTTTTTTCATCTAAGATTTTGGTTGCAGAACTGACTAAATTATTTTCAATTGCAGGCGCATAACAAAGTATTGGCTTAATTATAGAGCCAATTTGCCTAAAGGTATCTCCATACGTTGAATAATAAGCGCAAACCTTTGCATTTTTGTCCATCATAATTGCCGTTTTATGAGCATTTAAGCTAGTAGAATTTATGCTTTGTTCTAAAAATTCTTGTAAGTCGGTGTCAATGTAAGTATAAACGTTAAGTTGCGAAGTTGAATATGGCGAATTTTTTAATATTTTGTCTAATTGCTTTGATGCAACTTTAAAATAATCTACGCCTTTAATTGTCTGACTTTTTTGAGCAAGCTCAATAGGTTTATTTATGTTGTTTTCATAATCAATTTTTGTTATGAGGCTTTGAGATAGCATTTGTTTTAATACTAAATTTTTTCTTTCAAAACATCTTTGATAGTTTTGAAAGGGTGAGTAATAAGTTGGAGCTTTTATGATTGCTGCTAAAGTTGCGCTTTCATTTAACGACAATTCGCTTGGATGTTTTGAAAAATAATTATATGATGCATTTAAAATACCATAACAATTTTCACCAAAATAAATTGTATTTAGATATTTTTCTAAAATTTCTTGTTTAGAATATTTAGCTTCTAACTGTTTAGCAAGTTTAATTTCAATCAATTTTCTTTTTAAAGTTTTTTGACTTGTCAGGTGGGTGTTTTTTATTAGTTGTTGGCTAATGGTTGATGCGCCTTCCTTAAAAGAAAACGATTTAATGTTTGAAAACATAGCCCTAAAAAGACCTTTATAATCAACGCCTTTATGTTTGTAAAATCGCTTGTCTTCAATTGCAATAAATGCGTTTTTTGTATGCGATGGAATTTCGCCAATATTGACTATAGAATTTCCGTTTGATTGTTCTAAAATAACATTACCGTTCTTATCATAAAAAACAACGCTTCTATCAAAACTTATAAGTTTATTTGTGTCAAGTTTTGCATTAAAAGTTGAAATATGATAATAAAACAGCGTGCAAAAAATAAATATAAAAATGCTTGCTAAAATCAATAACAAGATTTTTTGTGTTTTTTTCATACAATTTAGTATGTAAAAGTTGTTTTATATTATTCAAAAATGCTATTATAAATTGACAAATAATAAATAATAAGTTATTATATAGAGTATGAAAAGAGCTAATAAAAAATATTTTATAACTACATATGGTTGTCAGATGAATATTCACGAATCTGAAAAACTTGCTGGCATATTAACAAGTATGGGCTATTTGCCTGCAGATAATGAATTAAACGCTGACGTCATAGTGTTTAATACTTGTTGTATTAGAGAAAATGCAGAAAATACGGCTGACGGAAATATTGGGGCGCTTAAGAAATTAAAAAAAACTAAATCTGACTTAATAATCGCAGTTGGTGGGTGTATGACTCAGCAGAATGGTTATGCTGAAAAACTTCACCAAAAATTTCCGTTTATTGATATAATTTTTGGCACGCATAATTTAGAAAATTTTAAGACGCTTTTGGAAAACAAACTTAAGCAAAAACGCACTTTGATAGAAGTTTTAGAAAAAGAGGGTGAAATAATTGAAGATACGCCAAAAACTCGAACAAGTTTTCCTAATGCTTGGGTAAATATAACTTATGGGTGCAATAACTTTTGCACTTATTGTATCGTGCCATACGTACGGGGTAGAGAGCGCAGTAGAAAACTCGCTAATATTGTAAATGAGTGTAAAGAATTAGTTAATGCAGGGTATAAAGAAATTACGCTTTTAGGGCAAAACGTTAATTCTTATGGAAAGGACCTGGGCGACGTTGATTTTGCCGATTTGATTGAAGAAATTTCTAAGATTGATGGTAATTTTAGACTTAGATTTATGACAAATCATCCAAAAGATTTAACCGAAAAGCTTGTTGTTGCACTTAGCAAAAGTGATAAGATTTGTAAAAGTATTCATTTGCCTATTCAAGCTGGTTCGAATAGAATTTTAAGACTTATGAATAGAAAATATGATAGGGAAAGTTATTTTAATAAGGTTGAAATGCTCAGAAGATATATTCCAGACATAGCTATTACAACCGATATTATGGTGGGCTTTCCAACCGAAACCGAGCAAGATTTTTTAGACACGGTTGACGTTGTTGAAAAAGTTGGATTTGCTGGGGCGTTTACCTTTGTTTATTCTAAAAGAGAAGGCACTCCAGCTGCTAAAATGGAAGGACAAGTTGAAGAAAGTGTTTCTAAAGACCGAATTATAAGACTGATTAACTTACAAAATGCTATAAATCGTAGTCAGTCTGAGCAATATTTAAATAAAGTTATCGAAGTGCTTTGTGAAGGCTACGACCAAAAGAAAGATATGTATTTAGGAAGAGATACTTATGGTCGTATGTTATATTTTAAGGGCGAAAAAAGTGATATAGGGAATTTTGTTAATATTAAAGTAGAAAAAACGGGTGGAATTTCACTAATAGGACAAAAAGTTTGATAAAAGGTAAGGCTGGGTTGATTATGAAAGATATGTCACCAATGATGAAACATTATTTAACGGTTAAAGAAGAATATAAAGATTGCATAATTTTTTATCGATTAGGCGATTTTTATGAAATGTTTTTTGATGATGCTATAAAGGTGTCAAAACTTCTTGATTTAACTTTGACGGGTAGAAATTGTGGGCTAAAAGAGAGAGCGCCAATGTGTGGCGTGCCTTTTCATGCCGCCGATTTATATATATCAAAGTTATTATCTTTAGGGGAAAAGGTCGCAATTTGTGAACAAACCACAGAGCCTAATGGGAAAGAACTTGTGAATCGTGAAGTCGTAAAAATTGCAACGGCTGGAACTATTACAAATAACGAGCTTATTAATGAAAAAAATAATAACTTTTTGGCATCGATATATATTAAAAAAGAAGTTATTGCGCTTGCTTGGGCTGATATTACAACAGGCGAGTTTTTAGTGCGTAATTTTAGCGACGAAAAAGGCATAAATCAACTTCTTGATACACTTGTAAGAATAAGTCCGGTTGAAATAATTTGCAATAATGAGTGCTTTGAAAAGTTTGTTGATATGCCACTTGTTAAGCACGGAATTTTGCCTAAGTTTAATATATTTTCACAAAGTGAATACAATTTAAACAATGCAACAAGCACATTGAAAAGACATTTTAATATATTAAACTTTAATGCCTTTGGCATTGAAGATAGCTCTGAGTGTATTAGCGCTTGTGGGGCGCTTATTGCATATCTTAATCAAACGCAAAAACAAACACTTATAAACATTAACAAAATTAAGCGTGAAAATGAAGATGCCATAATGATGCTTGACGTTAATGCTATACGAAACTTAGAGCTTGTAAAAACCTTGAAAGATGGAAAAACTTACGGCTCTCTTTTGTGGCTTTTGGATAAAACAAAAACAAGTATGGGCGCTAGAAAGCTTCAAAGCCAGATACTTTCTCCACTTGTTGATAAACAAAAAATCAATTATAGGTTAGATGCTGTTGATTGTTTGTTTAACGACAGTGTGACAAGGCAAGCTTTGTCAAATTTACTTTCTTCTATCCGTGACGTTCAAAGGCTTACTGGCAAGATTTCAAGTGGCAACGTTATGCCAAGAGATTGCTTGGCGTTAAAGTCGTCTTTGGAAGTTTTGCCGTTTATCAAATTTAAACTTTTAGGGCTAAGTTCTCAGTTTATACAAGATATTTTTTCAAGCATTGAAGATTTCAAACAAACCGTTGACCTAATTGAAAGAGCAATAGCTATTGAGCCACCTTCTAACTTAAAAGATGGTGGATATATTAAAGACGGCTATGATGCCGAACTTGATAAATTGCGTAATTTGGGCAAAAATAGCAAGTCTTTAATTGCTCAAATAGAAAATAGCGAAAGGGAAAAAACTGGCATTAAAACCCTTAAAATAGGCTATAATCGTGTGTTTGGTTATTATATTGAAATAACTAATTCGTTTAAAGATAAAGTTCCTTATGGCTATCAAAGAAAGCAGACTTTATCTAATGCAGAACGTTTTATAACCGATGAATTAAAAGAACTTGAGGTTGCTATTTTATCAAGCGAAGAAAAAGCTTTGCAACTAGAATCAAGTATTTTTAATCAAATAAAGTTGCATTTAAGAGAGCAGGTTAAGAAACTTTTATCAACGGCAAACGCTGTTGCTGACCTTGACGTAATTTGTTCACTTTCTACTGTTGCTAAAGAAAACGGATACTGTAAACCTGTAATTTTAGATGCTGGTCAAAGACTCGACATTGTTGATGGAAGACATCCTGTTGTTGAAAGTCTTTCAAAACAAAAGTTTATTCCTAACGATTGCTTGCTTGACTGTGTTGAAAACAGAACGATGATATTAACAGGTCCAAATATGGCGGGAAAGAGCACGTATATGCGTCAAATTGCGCTTATTACGTTGCTTGCGCAAATGGGTAGTTTTGTTCCTGCTAAGAGCGCTGAAATACCGATTACGGACAAGATTTTCACAAGGATTGGTGCAAGTGATAACCTTATATCAGACCAAAGCACGTTTATGGTGGAGATGTCTGAAATGGCAAATATTTTAAATAACGCAACTGCTAATAGCTTGTTAATTTTAGATGAAATTGGGCGTGGTACAAGCACGTTTGACGGACTCAGTATTGCGTGGGCAGTCGTTGAGTATATAACAAACAATATTAAGGCAAAGACAATGTTTGCAACTCATTATCACGAACTTACGGGGCTTGAAGGTAATTTAATTGGCGTTAAAAACTATAAAGTGACTGTTAAAGAACTTCAAAGTGGAATTGTGTTTGTGCGCAAAATAATGCGTGGCGCTTCAAATAGAAGCTTTGGTATTGAGGTTGCACAGCTTGCTGGTGTAAATAGAGAAATTATTGATAAATCTAAGCAAATACTTAAAATGTTGGAAAAAACCAACATATCTACTTCATCAATTTCTTCTCAAAATTTTGACGAACCTATAAAAGTTAATAAAAGCGAAGTTGAGAGAATTATTGCTGAACTTGATACAAACAACTTGTCGCCAATGCAAGCGTTTAATATTTTGATTGATTTACAAGAAAAAGTTAAGGAAGATAATTAATATGAAGATAAATTTACTTAGTAGTAAAATTTATAATCGAATAGCGGCTGGCGAAGTCGTAGAACGTCCGTTTTCTGTTGTTAAAGAACTTGTTGAAAATTCCATTGACGCTGGTGCGACAAATATTGAAATTGAAATTGAAAACGGTGGAATTTCTTGTGTTAAGATAACAGATAATGGTTCTGGAATAGAAAAAAGCGAACTCAAAAAAGCTTTATTGCCACACGCAACAAGTAAGATTTCTTCTCTTAAAGACTTGGACAATATTAAGTCTTTAGGTTTTAGGGGAGAAGCTCTTGCAAGCATTGCCTCTGTGTCAAAAATTACAATTCAATCAAAGCCAGCTCATCAAGAAATGGGCGCTATGATAAGTGCTGACGGTGGGGAAATTACTTTGGCCTGCGATTCAGCGTTAAACGATGGCACGATTATCTCTGTTAATAACTTGTTTTATAATACTCCGGTTAGAGAAAAGTTTTTGCGCTCTGAAAAGTCGGAAGAAAATGAAATTACAGCAACTGTTGCTAGATTTATTCTAGGAAATCCAACAATTTCATTTAAATATATTGTGGATGGAAAGGTTGTTTTTAATTCCTTCGGCGATGGTTTTGAAAGTGCTTTTGTGTGTATTTATGGCGTTGAATCAATAGAAAACTGCTTTTATATTGACACAATTAAAAACGGCGTTAAAATAACTGGATATTTAGGCAAACATTTCTTTACAAAAGGGAATAGAAGCTATCAAACAACGTTTGTTAACGGCAGATACGTTGTTAATCAAACCGTGTCTTCGGCTATTGCAAACGCATATTCATCATATTTAATGAAACGTCAATATCCATTTTACGTGCTTAGCATAACTCTTCCTAACGAAATTGTTGACGTAAACGTACATCCGAACAAACTTGACGTGCGTTTTGCAAATAATCAAATTGTTTATGGAAGCGTTTATTCTGTTGTGTCAAAGGTTTTAGACGGCAGTAGCGAGGCGTTAAATATTGTTTCTGCTACAAAAATTGATGATAAGCAAAATATGCAAGGAAAACCTATTGAAAGTAAATATGATTATGTTAAACATAATAGTCTAAATTTAAATAAATCGCCACTTAAAATAACTTTAAGTGACAGTGCACAGATTAATGAAAATAAATCAATTAAGTTTGATGCAAATAATCCAAATTTAAATAGTCTAACAGATAATCAAACGGATATTTTTGCCGAAAATAAACTTTATTTGGAAAGGTTAGAAAAACAAAAACTTGAAGCGCAACAAAACAATGATAAAATAAAGCAAGAATCTTTAGTTAGCCTTACTGAGATAAGATATATTGGACAAGCTTTAAACACTTATTTAATTTTTGATGACGGAAAAGACCTTTATTTTGCTGACCAACACGCTGCGCACGAAAGAATTTTGTTTGATAAGTTAAATTTGGCAGTCAAAAATGCCCAAATTGATACACAAGCGCTTTTACTTCCTTACGTTATAAACGTTAATAGTTTAGAATATAATTTTTTGCTTTCTAAGTTAGACGTTCTAAATTCTATGGGAATTGAAATAAGTGAGTTTGGAAGAAACGCTTTTAAGGTTTCTTCAATTCCAACGTTTTTAGTGGATTTGAATTTAAAAAACTTTTTTGATGACATACTTAGTGATATGAATGAGTTAAAAAACTTTACTGTAAACGAAATTTTGATTGAAAAACTAGCACAAAAGGCTTGTAAATCAGCAATAAAATCAGGTGATAAGTTGTCTGAGTGTGAAATTAATATTTTGCTTGATAAATTAAAGGAAAACATTGGCTTAAAATGTCCACACGGCAGACCTGTTGCTATAAAAATAACAAGAACGGAAATAGATAAATGGTTCAAAAGGATAATATAAATAAGAAAATTATAATTATTTGTGGTCCAACAGCATCGGGCAAAAGCAGTTTAGCGCTTTCGCTTGCAAAACTTTTAGATACAGAGGTTATTTCTGCCGATTCAATGTATATCTATAAAGACTTAAACATAGGAACGGCAAAGCCAACTAAACTAGAAATGCAAGGAATTAAACATCATTTAATTGACGTTGTTTCGCCTTATGATGCTTTTAGTGTAAGTGATTATAAAAATTTAGCAACGCCTATAATAGAGGAGCTTTTGTCAAAAGGAAAAACGCCTATAATTTGTGGTGGAACAGGGTTTTATATTAATTCAATTTTATATGATTTTTCTTATGGAAATAGTCAAGCCAATTTGGAAATAAGGGATAAATATATGAAATTGGCTCAAGAAAAGGGCAATGAATACGTTTATAATATTTTGAAAGAGTATGACGTTGAAAGTGCGAACAAGCTTCATCCAAACGACTTAAAAAGAGTAGTTAGAGCATTAGAAATTTATCATAGTGGAACGAAAAAATCTGATATTGTTGATGAATTAGTGCCAAAATATGATTATTTAGCATATTCGATAGCTTTTGATAGGGAGATTTTATATACTAGAATTAATAATAGAGTTGACGAAATGCTAAAAAATGGGCTTGTAGAAGAAGTTGAAAACTTGCTTAAATGTGGCGTTAGTAAACAAAATCAATGTATGCAAGCAATCGGCTATAAAGAAATTGTCGATTATCTTAATGGGAATTGTTCGCTTGACAAAGCGATTGATGATATTAAGCTTAATACAAGGCATTATGCAAAAAGACAAATTACTTATTTTAAAAAATTAAACGTAAAAATGCTTGAGCCACAAAATGTAGAACAAATGGCGAAAGATATTGCTAGCGAGTTTGAAGGAAAATAAATCATGATTAGTGAAAAATTAATAAAACAATGTGAACAAAAATTAAAGAAACAGTTTGAATATTTTGAAGAAATTGCGCTATATAACCAAGAAAAAGTTCTCAGCGCATTTCAAAAAAATAGACTGGCTTTAAGGCATTTTACTGGAACAACTGGTTATGGCTATGGCGATGAGGGAAGAGATACATTAAATGCTATTTTTGCAGATATTTTTGGGGCAGAAAAAGCCATTTGTTCACCAAATATCGTTTCTGGAACGCACGCACTTTCTTTGTGCTTATTTGGTGTTTTAATGCCAAAAGACAAAGCGCTTTGCATTACAGGAACACCTTATGATACGTTAAATGACGTAATTTACGGAGAAAATAACGGCTCATTAAAAGATTACGGCATTGAATTTACGTGTATTGACCTAAAAGATGGAAAAATTGATAAGCAAAAAATTAAAGAATATTTTATTATAAATGGCGCACCTAAAATGGTTTATATGCAACGTTCAAGGGGATATGCTTGGCGTGATGCACTTTCAATAAGTGATATTAGTGAGGCAGTTAAATTTGTTAATTCACTTGGATTTAACGGTTGTTTTATGCTTGACAACTGCTATGGTGAGTTTTTAGATAAATTAGAAGCAACTAACGTTGGTGTAAACTTAATGGCAGGCTCAATGATAAAAAACCCAGGTGGTGGAATTGCTCCTACTGGTGGATATATTGTTGGCTCGACAAAATATGTTGATTTAGTTCAAAATAAACTTACAGCACCATCTATCGGTGGAGAAGTTGGTTCTTATTCAAATGGTTATCAATATTTTTTCCAAGGTCTATTTTTGGCGCCACATACAGTTTTGCAAGCAGTTAAAAGTTCGCTTTTGTTTGGTGCAGTATTAAATGAAATGGGGTATGAAACGTCGCCACAAATAGATGTTATTCCTAACGATATTATAAGGGCGATTAAGTTTAACAATGAAAAAGATTTGATATCATTTATTCAAACAATACAACGTAATTCGCCAATTGATAGCTTTGTTGATGCGCTTCCTTGGGAAATGCCTGGTTATGAAGACCAAGTTATAATGGCGGCCGGTTGCTTTGTTCAAGGCTCTTCTATTGAGCTTTCAGCCGATGCGCCAATAAAACCACCATTTATTGCATATATGCAAGGTGGGTTAACTTATGAACACGCTAAAATTGTGCTTAAAAACCTAAAGTAATAAATAAAAAAGAGAAAACTATTGTCTGAGTTTTCTCTTTGTAATTATCTTAAAAATTCGATTATTTTATAAATCGGTTAAAATTTTCGCATAAGCCCCTTGACGACGCCTAAAATTATTACGTCATCATAAATCATATCTTCCATTGCGTCGTTTTCAGGGTGTAGTATAATTTTACCGTCTTTTTTATAAAATCTTTTAACAGTTGCGCTGTCATCAATGAGAGCAACTACAATTTGACCGTTGTCAGCATCACTTTGCTGTTTGACGATAATAATATCCTTATCAAAAATGCCAGCATTAATCATACTGTCGCCCTTTACCTTCAGTGCGAATTCCGTTCCACCGGTATTTAATTCGTCTGGAATAGGGCAATATCCTTCTAAGTTTTGCGTAGCAAAAATTGGAAGCCCAGCGTTGATTGTTCCAACGATAGGCACGCTCTTAAAGCGAGATGCACGCTCTGAAAGTGTTAAAGCCCTGTTTTTAGAAGGTGATTTTTCAAGCAAGCCACGGTCAATTAACTTTTCAATATAATAATAGACCGTTGCGGTTGATTTGATGTTAAGCTTATTGCAGATTTCTCTAACTGATGGCGGATAGCCAAATTGACTAATATAGTTAGAGGTGTAATTATAAACTTCATTTATTTTTGTTTCAATTTTTTTCATAAATTAATAATATCATTTAAAATATAAAAAGTCAAACAAATGTTTGCAAAAGTTTAGGAGATTTTGATTATGACAAATAAAAAATGTGAATTATACGATAAAGAGTGCAATAATTGTGGGGAGTGCGATATGTGTGATTTAGACCCAAATAAAAAATGCGATAGTTGTGGAAAATGTATTGAGCCGGATAAAAACTATAAGATAATAAAAATTACAAAAATTATTAAGTAAAATAATTTATTTTTTTAATTTTAAATATAAATGAATATATAGAAAGACACCCCCAAATTAATGGGGGCGTCTTTCTATATATTATGTCATGTGAGAAGGATTCAAAATTTTGTTTAGCTGTTCTTCGCTTAATAAATTATGTTCAAGAACAACTTCTTTTATACTTTTATTAGTTTTTAATGCTTCCTTTGCAATTTCGGCCGACTTTTTATATCCAATGAAAGGACATAGGGCAGTGACAATGCCGATACTGTTGTTAAGCAGCTCAGAAATTTTAGTTTTATTCGCAACAATTCCTTTTACACAGTTTTCAGTAAGTGTGTTTATTGAATTTTTAAGACAAATCATTGATTCGAACAATTTATAGAATATTACAGGTTCAAAAGCATTGAGTTCAAGTTGTCCGCCTTCTGCAGCCATTGAAATTGTCATATCGTTTCCTATAACGGCAAAAGCAACTTGTGAAACTACCTCTGGAATAACAGGGTTAACTTTTCCCGGCATTATTGAAGAACCGTTTTGCATAGCAGGGAGTGTTATTTCAGAAATACCCGTCTTTGGACCACTTGCCATAAGTCTTAAATCATTACACATTTTTGATAGGGTAATGGCTAAAGTCTTTAGCGCACCTGACACGTAAACAAAACCATCTAGGTTTTGAGTATTGTCAATTAAATTTTGTGCTTGATTTAAGTTATGTCCGGTTATTTTTGATAAAACGCCTGTGATTTGCGATAAATAATCTTTATTTGTATTTATTGAAGTACCTATAGCTGTACCACCAATATTTACAGTATACATTTCTTGTAATGCTTGCTTGATTAATCTATAGCATCTTTTAATTGCAGAAGAATACGCTGAAAATTCTTGACCTAAACGTATTGGAACTGCGTCTTCAAGCTGAGTTCTTCCCATCTTAACAATATCGTTAAATTCAACAGCTTTTTGGTCCAAACTATTAATTAATGACTCTAGTTCCAAAAATAACTTTGTTGAAAAGTCTAAAACAGTTAATTTTCCAGCAGTTGGAACAACGTCGTTAGTTGATTGAGACTTGTTAACGTGGTCGTTTGGGTGACAAATATATTCGCCTAATTTTCCACCTAAAATTTCAGTAGCACGATTGGCGATTACTTCATTTACGTTCATGTTAACAGTTGTTCCAGCACCACCTTGAATGGCATCAGAAATGAATTCTTTATCAAACTTGCCTTGCAAAATTTCATCGCAAGCAATACAAATTGCGTGAGCAATAGTTTCCTCTAAGTTATTAGCGTTTTTGTTTGTAATTGCTGCAGATTTTTTAATTTTAACAATATTATAAATGAAATCAATATTCATTAGATTTCCACTTATGTTAAAATTGTTTGCGCCCCTTAAACTTTGTACGCCGTAATACGCATTTTCTGGAATGTTTAGCGTTCCGATAGAATCGCTTTCTTTTCTAAAATTTATCATTATATTAACCTTAGTTTTTATGTCATGATTATATCACATAACGTTTAATATGTTATTATTTTAATATAAAATAAAAATTTTTTTATATAACAATAAAATTTTAATAATAAATTTTAAAAAATATAAAATTTTTACTTGCAAATTTTTATAAAATAAAATATAATTAAAAAAATAAATTTTATTGGTGAATTATGAAGAGTGGAATAATAGATGAAATTGACATTAAGATTTTAAAATTATTGCAAGATGACGCTCGCATTTCGATAAGTACAATTGCAAAAGAACTTTACCTTTCTGCGCCTACGGTTAAAACAAGGCTTGATAGCTTAAAAGATAAAGGTATTATTAAAGGTTATTACGTTGAAATTGACAATTCTATTTATGAAAATGTTATAAAATGCTTTATCGAAATAGAAGTTTCACCAAACTTAAAGGATGAATTATACAAGATATTAATAGACTCGCCAAATGTTGTTGAGTGCGAGCGTGTCACAGGGGAGTATTCTCTCATTACAAAAGTAATCTTTAAAAACACTATAGAATTGGATAAATTTATAAACAAAATTCAATATTATGGAAAGACTCGTACGCAAATTATTTTTTCAACAATTATTAATCACAGGGGAATAGAATTGTAAATTTAAAATTTACAGCTAGAAAAATAAAAATCCGAATTAATTTTCGGATTTTTTTGTTAAATTTAAGTTTAAGCCAGCATTTTTTCTTATGTCTTCGGTTATTGCGGCATAATGTTTTTTTGTCGTGTTCACGTCTTTATGTCCTAAGCAATCTGCAACAACGTAAATGTCGCCGGTTTGCCTATATAAATTTGTGCCAAACGTACTTCTAAGTTTGTGTGGAGTAATCTTTTTTAACGGTGACACAATTTTTGCGTATTTTTTAACTAATTCCTGTACTTGCCTTGTTGAAATTCGCTTGTTTTGTAATGATAAAAACAAAGGTTGGTCATTTAACTTGTCTTTGTCGCTATTTCTAGTTTCTAAATATTCGTTTATAGCTAAAGAAACTTGATTGTTAAAGTATAAAACCGAACGATTACCACCTTTTCTGGTGACTACAAAACTGCTAGTTTTTAGGTCAATATCGCCACAATTTAGTCCAACAAGCTCGCTAATTCTTATGCCGGTGCCTAAAAATAGGGTAATTATTGCAGTATCTCTAAGTTTTGTTGAGTTGTGGAAGGCAAGTTGGTGTTTAGACAGCCCAAATCCTGTTTCAACAGTAGATAACATATCTCCAATTTCGTCAACGTTATTATTTGAATCTAATCTAATAATTTCCTTTTCGTGTATTTTTGGCATAGATACTTTAGCAGGGGTGTTTGCCGGTAATTTATTCCTGTTAAAAAAGAACTTATAAAACGCTCTTAACGTAGATAATTTTCTTGCTTTTCCTGTTTCAGTGCAACGCTCGTTTTTTCCATTTATAGTATAGTGACTTAAATAACTTAAAAAATATTCTATATCTGATGCATCGAGTTTTGATAGGTTAGATAAGGTAATTTCTTCGATTCTTGTATTTCTAAATATCTTTTTGCTTAGAAAATCAAAAAATACTCTTAAATCATAGCCATAATTAAGTCTAGTAAGGGCAGAAGTATTAAGTTCGACACCAATAAAAAACTCCTGAACAAAATAAGGCAACTCATCAATAATATTATTTAGCCTTTCTATACAGTTAATTTCTCTTTGCTGATAAAAACTTTTTTCTTTCATTGTTTGCCTCATATAAGAAAATTGCTAGTGGGGAACTAGTATTTTTTATGTTGCTAACATAGTTATCCACATATGTATTTATGCGCAAAACACGACTTTTGCGAATAGTTATGCTATAATTATATATAAATACAAATGAAATGTCAAGTAAATTTTATAAAAATAATTTTAATATATTTTATAGAACGTTTTAGATTTTTTTTAATTAAATATTTTAATAGATATTAGTTTTACATTTTAAAATTAAGTTTCAATAATTTTACAATTTGTAAAAATGTAAAAACGCTATTAATTTACTAATGATTTTAGCGCTAATTTTATCACGTATAATAAAAATAATTTAAATAAATAAAAATTGTTGACTAAATTGCCGATTCATAGTATAATAAAATAAATAAATTTTGGAGAAAAATATGCAAAATCAACAAATTAGCAGTGATTTAATCCGTGGACATATTGATACGATAATTTTACACACGCTATTAGATGGCGACAAGTTTGCCGAACAAATCAGTGACGCTATTGAAAAAAAGAGTGAAAGCGCCTATAAAATAAATCAAGCGACGCTTTATAGTGCGCTAAAACGTCTTGAGTCGTCAAAATACGTAAGTTCATATCAAAAAGATGCAGTAAATGGCAGGCGCAAATTTTTTACATTAACAGAAAGTGGCAAAGAATTTGCAGACAGCAATCTTTCTAGTTGGTCTTTTTCTCGTGAAATTATTGATAAACTTATTGATTGTGCCCCACAACCTATTATTAAAACCGAATACGTTGAAAAAATTGTTCAAGTTCCGGTTGAGCGCACAGTAATTAAAGAAGTTGAAGTTGCTAAAGATAATAAAGAAGCTCTTGACGTACAAGCAACCGACGCTAAAAATTCTGATAATAACAACTTAAGCGTTGTTTCATCTGCAGTAGCTACTTCAGAGTCAAGCAATGAGCCTGTTAAAGACGTGCAAGAAGTTAACTTTAGAAACGTGTTAAACGAGCTTATTCAGTCAACAAATATTAATAAAGACAATAAAAAACAAGAAGTTGTAGAACTTTCCCCAATTATAAAAGAAGATTTGATTAATAATGATATTAAAGATTTTAATCAAACTATAACTGAAAAATCAAATAATTCAACAAAAATAGATTTAACAGATATTGATTTTAGCGATTTAGTTGCTAAATCGAAAGCAGAAGGCTTTAAGATTAGTATTTCATCAAAAAACGTGACGAAACCTATCATTGGTCAACTATTAAAAAATAAATTAAATTTAATTGTTTCTTTAGTTATGTTTTTGATTTTAAGCACCGAATTACTTGTTTTTACATTGGTATATAAAAATCTTTTATCGCCATCTGCAGAATTGATTTTAGGCTTAGTCGGTGTTTTTGCGATATGGCCGATTATATGCTTTATAATGTATAAAAAATCGCCAATTGGCGTTAGTCTAAAAGATATTCATCCTGATTCGATATTAACATCTGTAATAATAGTTTTTAATCTTTTATTAATGAATTTTGCTGGTGTTATGTTGTTTGATTTAGATTTTTCTATTAAAAAAGACGTAGTTTTATATCTAATACTTCCTGCAATTATTTATTTTAACATCATTATATATTCGGTAATTAGATTTTACATTTCAAAATCTAAATTATGTAAAGTTTTAGCTAAAAATTAAAATTTACAAATTATATAAATTAAAAAAGGCCTTAAAAAAGCCTTTTTTATTTTTAAATATTTAATAAATAATCAATTTCATGTACGCTTAGTTGTCTAACTTGTCCACGGTCCAATCCTGAAACCGTTAAATCGCCAATTTTAATTCTTTTAAGAAAATCAACTGAGTTATTAACAGCTTCAAACATTTTTCTAATTTGTCTATTTCTGCCTTCAGTAATGGTAATATGTAATTTGGAGCCTGTTTTGCTTGAATCAATAAGCTTAATATTGCATTTTTTGGTTTTAACGCCATCAATATATACGCCGGTACGAAGCTTATTAAGGTCTTCATCGCTAACTGGTTTTTCTGTTTTAACAAGATAGGTTTTTGGAACTTCGTTTTTTGGGTGCGTAAGCTTAAACGTTAAATCTCCATCATTAGTAAGTATTAATAATCCTTCGGTGTCGTAGTCTAACCTTCCAACGGGAAATAGCCTCTTAGCACTTTGTGGCAAAAGGTCCATAACGGTTTTTCTACCTTTATCATCCTTTACCGTGCAAACGTAGCCTTTTGGTTTATTCATAATATAATAGTCGAATTTTTTAACTACGCTTACAATTCTACCGTTTACTGAAACACAGTCTTGTCCGACGTTTACGTCGTCACCTGCCCTACATATTCTACCGTTAATTTTTACTACACCGTCTTGTATCAATTTGTCTGCAGCACGCCTTGATGCCACTCCACAGCTTGCTAAATATTTATTTATTCTCATTACGTAATAGTCCTTAAAATCAATTTACATCTATTATAGTATAGATTTTTTCACTAAAAAGCAAGTTATTTTGACAGTAAATTTTAACATATCCGATTTCTTGGTCTTTTTTTATTGGTTTTCTTAGGTTTTGTATTATATCTACCTTTATTTCTAAATTTTCAAATTCAAATTTAGTTAATGGAAGAACTATATCATTTTTTATGCAAACGCCACACTTAGTTTTATCGATGTCAATAAATTTAACCAAGTGGTCGCTTTCCATTACCTTATAATTTTGATAATTGTTAAAAGCAGTATTTAATAATGCTTTAGATTTTTCAAACATTGGTGGACAATTTAATACGACGCATATAAATTCTATTCCATTTCGTTTTGCACTACTTACTAAACACCTTCCGGCTTTTTTGGTAAATCCTGTTTTAATTCCCGTCGAGCCATCAAAATCCTTTAACATTTTATTCTTATTAATTAAACGTCTATTGTAATTTCTTGTTGTAAAAGGAATCTCAACCGATTTTGTGGCTACAATTTCTCTGAATTCGCTATTTTTCATAGCATAACAAGAAATTAGCGCTAAATCATAAGCAGTTGTGTAATGATTATCATCATGCAGTCCGTGTGGATTTACAAAGTTGCTGTTATTTGCACCAATATTTAATGCAGTTTTATTCATTAATTCGGCAAAATTTTCAATACTTCCACTACAATGTACTGCAAGAGTCTCGGCACAATCGTTTCCAGAACGCAACATTAAACCATATAAAAGGTCTTTAACACTAAGCTTTTCACCAGCTTCTAAATATATGCTCGAGCCTTCAATGCCTGTAGTTTCCTTTTTAATATCAACAACGTCTTCAAGATTGCAATTTTCAATTATGATAATTGCAGTTAAAATTTTTGTTGTGCTCGCCATAAATTTTTTTTCATTTTGATTTAATGAATGAACAACCCTATTTGTGTTTAATTCCATAACTATTTCAGCCGAATTAGAGGGACTTGCTTTAGTTATGTGTGGCATAATCTTATAGTTAATCAATAGTGAAATCATAATAAATATTAATATTATAATCGTTTTAATTTTTTTATTCATAGTTAATTTTTGTTGTTTAATTTTTCAATAAAATCAGTTGTTTTATCAAGCAATTTTTCATAAGGAGAATCGGCAATACTAATCATTTTATATCCTGCCCCATCATTAACTAAAAAGCCACAAGGTTTAACGGAAACTATCGCACCATTTCCTGCTGAATATGGTAAATCTTCACCTTTTTTAAAAATGTTAATTTTTCCATATTCACCTCCACCACTGATAACGCCTACTGTAATTTTAGAAACTGGAATAATTGTTGTTCCATCTTTTGACGTTATCGGTTTTCCTATAACGGTATCAACGTCAATAACGTTGCTTAAGTTTTTAAGCGTTGTTTCTATAACGTTATTAATTCGGTTGTGATTTGGTTTTGATTGCATAAACTATTTTCTCCAAAATTATTTTTATAAGACTAATTAAAACCATAAATATATTAAATACAAAAGTCGTTTTGAGTAATAAAATTAAAAAGTCTTCTTTATTAAACAAATTAATATTACTTTTTAGCGTTAAATATGGTTTAATATGATTTGTAATTTGCCCCACGATATTAAATATATAGTTATATAAAAATAAAAAATTTAACGTGTGCATTTCGTTTTCATTAATGCCAATTGATATGCTAGTATTAAATTTAAAGATATGATAATCTTTTAACGGCTTAAACTTTTTGCGCATTGAAAAGATATCCTTATAAAAAATTAATATCGCTTTTTTATTATTTATGTGAATAGCAATTCCTTCGTCTATTAATTCAATATTTCCGAATAAAATGGTAATAAAATTGAACATTTTTATTTTATATTCCAACAACTTTTCATTTTTAGAATATTTAACGTTAATATTTAAAAATATCGGAAAAATTAAAAAAACGTATACAATAATAACAACTGCTAACACTATTTTAATATTTGCATTTTAATAAATAATATTCTTTCTTCGTATATTTACAATAACAAAAAAGGTATAGAAACAATCTATACCTTAATTTTGTTATATAAAATTATATTTATAGAAAACTAAAACTTTTCTATTTCTTCCCCTTGTAAGAACTCAGGTAATTCTTCGTCTTCTAAATTAGGCAATTCAAAATCATCTTGTTGACTATTTAGACTGCTTGACGAATCGTCTAAGTTTTCACCTTTGTCAAGCGTTGTAGCGGTCTGCTCGACGTATTCATCTTTGCGATATAAATAGTCGTCGTCTTTTGGCGCATGCAAAAGACTAATTTTATTTATAAGTTCTTCATAATCTGGCAATTGGTCAAGCGATTCTATTTGAAAGCGTTTTAAGAACTTGTCTGTAGTGCCGAATAACACGGGTTTACCTACAGCATCTTTTCTTCCTACAGGTTCTATAACGCCAAGCTCAAGAAGCTTTTGAACGGCATATTCGCTGTTTCCCCTAAGCTCTTCTAAGTCTATACGAGTGACTGGTTGCTTATACGCTATGATAGCGGCAACTTCTAACATGCTTTTAGACAATTCTTTTTCCTTAATAGGATTAAGAACGGCAGAAACAAATTCAGCATTGTCAGGATTAGAGCAAAACTGTAATTTTTTGTTAAAAATTAAAAGCTGTATTCCACTGTCGTTTGAATATTTGTTTTTTAACTGCTCGGCAATAGTTAAAACGTCTTTCTCGGTAATCTCAAGTTTTTCAGCAATATCAGATATAGCAACTTGCGTGCCAGAAACAAATAAAATAGATTCAATTATATTCGTCAATCTCTCCAAGTTCTTCATTTCTATCATCCCTTAATTTAATAGTAATATCATCAAATATTCCTGTTTGTTCAACAGTCACGTATTGTAATTTTAAAAGTTCTAACATTGCTTGAAAGGTTGTTATGAGTTCGTTTTTAGTGTAATATTTAGTAAAAAGTTCAAAAAAACTCATTTCTTTTTTATCTAAAAGCGTTGCCCTAATATGTTCAACTTTATCTTTAACTGTAAAAACTTCTTTTGGAATTTCTTTTAAAACATTTTCTTGTCTTTTCTTATCGTCGACACGCATCAAAAGCTTAGAAAATGCGTTAATCAAGCCTTCTAAGTTAAAGTCGTTATAAACAATCTTAACTTCACCAACCGATTTATCAGGCTCTTTATAAAAACGTAAAACGTTTTCTTGCTCTTTAAGCTTTGCGCTTGCTTCTTTGAACAAATTATACTCTTCAATTTGTCTAATCAATGCAGTTTCAGCATCTTCAATGTCAAGGTCAAAATCTTCTTCTTTTGGCAAGATTGATTTTGATTTAATTTCAAGCAGTGTTGCTGCCATTGTCAAATATTCACTAGCTTTATCTACGTCTAGTTGTGTAAGCGCATCAATATATGCCAAAAATTGCTCAGTCACCTGTGATACAAAGATATCTTTGATTTCTATTTTGGCTTCTTTAATAAGATGTAAAAGCAAGTCTAAGGGGCCTTCAAAATTATCAAGTTTTGTAGAATAGTCAACAACTGATTCAAATTCTGCCATTTTAGCCCCCCTAATTAATTTTTATTATATTATATAATAAATACAATAAAATTGCAAGAAAAAATGCTTACAAGCGTAAGCATTTTTAGTTAAATATCATTTCTTATTAAATCTTCAAAAGTTTGAGGCTTAACAATATATCTTGACACCCCATCTTTAACCATAACTACAGGTGGAATTAAATTTCTGTTATAATTGCTAGACATTGAATAATTATATGCACCTGTTGACAAAACTGCAATCAAGTCATTTTCCTTAATCTCTGGCAAATAGACGTCTTCAGCTATAATGTCTCCACTCTCACAGCACTTTCCGGCAATTGTATACTTGGTGGTTTTTTTAGCGTTCATATTAAGCGCGCTAACAACCGAATATTTTGCTTGATAAAGTGCATATCTTGGATTATCAAACATACCACCGTCAACTGCAATATAATTTTTAACGTTTTTAATTTCTTTGATTCTTCCTGCCGTGTATAATGTAATGCCGGCTTCGCCAACTATAGACCTGCCTGGTTCTAAAATCAGATAAGGTTTTTTAAGTTTTTTCTCTTCAATGCAATTTTTTAGCGTATTAGATATTATTTTGATATATTCAGCATATTCATTGCATGATTTTTTTGCATCACCATCAGCGTACCAGACGCCAATTCCACCTCCAAGATTAATAACGTCAAAAGTATATCCATATAAATCGCTTAACTTTTTGTAAAAATCAGTCATTTTTTCCACAGCAAGCACAAAAGACTTATATTCAAATATTTGTGAACCGATATGGCAATGTAAGCCAACAAGATTAAGATTTTTCTTATCTTTAACAAAACGTACTATCTTTTCGGCTTCGCCACTATCGATTGAATAGCCAAATTTTGAATCTACCTTTGCTGTTTGTACAAAATGATGAGTGTGTGCTTCAATGCCAGGATTAACCCTAATCAAAACTTTTTGAACTTTATTATATTTATCGCAAATTTCATCTAAATCGCTAGCTTCAGTATAGGAATCTAAAACTATATAACCAACGTTGTTCGATACTGCATATTCAAGCTCGTCTTTTGTTTTATTGTTGCCGTGAAAACAAATTTTTTGCATAGGAAAACCTGCAGTTTTTGCTGTAAATAATTCCCCCGCAGACACCGAGTCGGCGCCAATTCCTATTTTGTTTATTATCCTGTAAATTTCCAAGCAACTAAACGCTTTTGAAGCATAGGCAATCATACCTTCGCCATATTCGTTTTTTAAGGTTTCGGCATAGATGTTGCACATATCTTCAATATAAGTTTGGTCCATAACGTAAAGTGGTGTGCCATATTTTTCTTTTAATGTTTGGCAATCAATTCCACCAATTTCTAAATGACCTAAATTGTTAATTTTTAGCGTTTGTCTTTCGTTCATATTACACCTAAATTTACTAAAACTTTTCTATATTTTAACAAATTTTATGCAAAGATGTCAATAGTTATTGTCTAATTAATATTTATTTATACGTTAAGAATAACTTATATTGCTTTAATTAAAACTTAAATAGTTTAAATATTCCAATTGTTAGCAATGTCTTTAATAACGTCAAAGTAAGTTTTTTGCATAATAGTTTCATTTGCAAGAACGTTTACAGTGCCTATTTCTTTACCGTTTTCAAATGCTCTAAGCACACCGACTTTGTCACCTTTATAAATAGGTGCGCAAACTTTTTTATAAGGCTCAAAGCTGATTTCTATGCTATTTTTAGCATGTTTTTTATTAAATAAATACATAGACTTCTCTGCTACCACGCTCAATTTATTCTTTTTGCCACCTTCAACTTTAACAGTTAAATTTAGTGGCTTGTTATTGTCAATAATTACTTTATTACAATAATTATTAAAACCATAGTTAAACATTGAAGATACGTCGGCAAATCTTTCTTTACTGCTTGATGCGCAAATTACAACGCCGACAAGTCGCATTTCATTTCTTGTAGCAGATGCAACTAGGCAGTGACCTGCTTCATTTGTATAACCTGTTTTTCCACTATCGCAACCTTTATAAAATCTCACAAGCTTGTTTGTGTTGCTAATTTCTGTTTTTCTACTTCCTGGGTGCATTACAACGTCAGTCCAAATCCTTGAAAACTTATAATAATCTTCGTGCTCTAAAAGTTTTGCGAACATAGTAGAAACGTCCTTTGCGCATGAATATTGCCCTGCTTGTGGTAAGCCTGTGCAATTAACAAACACCGTATTTTCCATTCCAAGTTCAGCGCATTTTTCGTTCATTTTATCAACAAAATTTTCTTGACTTCCTGAAATTCGTTCAGCCATTGCAACACAAGCATCGTTTGCTGAAGCTACAACAATACTTTTAATAAGTTCACCAACAAAATATTCTCCGTCTTTTTCTAAGAAAACTTGAGAGCCACCCATTGAAGCAGAATTTTCACTGATTGAAATTTTTTCGCTATAATCAATATTTCCACTTTCAATTTCATCAAAGCAAAGAAGTAGTGTCATAACCTTACACATACTTGCAATTGGAAGATGCTGTAATGAATTTTTTTCATAAATAACGGTTTTTGTTTTATAATCCATCAAATATGCTGATTTACTTTTTACAGATAAAAAATTTTCAATTTCAGCAGATGCGCTAAAGCTATAAAATCCATTAAGAAATCCAACGGATAATATAAAGGCTAATAAAATAAATATTACAGAATATAATTTTTTCATAAGATTTCTCCTTTTCAAAAATATTTTCTGTAATATTTAATAATTTATACATTATGTCTGACATAATAATATACTAAATAATTATGTTTTGTTAGTTATTTATCATATTGTCTATCTTTATACCAAATCCACGAGTTGGGTCGTTTATAAACACGTGAGTAATTGCTCCAACAAGTTTATTGTTTTGAATAATCGGACTTCCACTCATTCCTTGTACAATACCACCCGTTTTTGATAATAAATCTTTGTTATTAATCTTTATAACAAAATTTTTGTTTCCACAATCATCAACTTTTACAATTGATATTTCGTATTTTTTTGGAACGTTTCCTTCGATTGTTGAATAAATATATGCCTCGCCCATTTTTGCATTTCCAAGTTCTATTTTAACCAAATTTGAAGTATCAAAATTTTCTGTTATAGTTCCATAGACTCCACAATCAAGGTTTTTATCTATATTGGCAATTGCGTTGCTCCTTATAAACGCTCCCTTAAGTTCTCCTGCACGCCCCCTTATTCCCTTAATATAACCTGAGATTGTGCAATTATATAATTTACCACCACTTATATTTAATATCTCTCCATTATCATCAATAACGGGGTGTCCTAGCGATGCAAATTTCGTGCCTTTAATATAAGTTATCGTACCTATTCCACTAACGTTATCACGAATATAAACACCTAATTTATAGTTGCCATTTATATCTTTTACAGCCTTTACTTGCTTTATAATAGTTTGGCCATCGTGACAATATTCAATAATTGCATTTTCATCAGAATTAAGTGCGTTTTTAATATCAAAAGCACTATTAATTTCGCAATTGTTTATTTTATATATGATATCGCCTTCTTTTATGCCTATTTCTTTTAATGGTGAAATAAGCCCACTTTCACAAACAACGTCGCATACACCTATAACTTCGGCGCCTTTTGTTGAAATAGTAAAGCCTGCAGGCATACCACCCAAATAAATTTCTTCATTTGCATAAACGTTTTTATAACTATTAAAAGAAAAACATAATAATATAGCTATAACAATGCTTAAAAACTTAAACTTAAATTTAACTTTCATATTTACTCCACCAAATATATAGTGTGTAAACAATTTTAAATTATACAAATTTTTATGTATTTAAAAATAAAAACGCCCTTAAATAAAGAGCGTTAAAATTAATTATTAATTTATCAATGATTTCTTAAACAAATCAGCGTTCTCTATTAAGTCTTTAGCATGTGAATTGGCAGTTTTGCTGTCTTTGTCACCACCTATAAGCCTAATAATTTCACAAATTTTATCTTCTAGAGTTAGTTTATTTACGCTTGTAATCGTCTTATTGTCAATTTCGTGTTTTTCGATGAGTAAATTATTATCTGCCATAGCAGAAACTTGTGGCAAATGCGTAATGGCAATAATTTGTGTGTTTAATGAAATTTTAGCAAATTTCTCTGCTACAGTCTTTGCAACGTTGCCACTTATACCTGCGTCAATTTCATCAAAAATATAGGTTGAAACGTCGCTAAATTTTGCAGTTTGCGCTTTTATAGAAAGCATAAACCTGCTCATTTCTCCACCACTTATAATCATAGATAGGTTTTTAAGTGGCTCACCTAAATTGGCTGAAAACATAAATTCGACCGAGTCAAATCCATTTGCACTTGAAAATGCACAATTTTCAAATAAAGGAATGTTAGCAAAATTAATTTTGAATTGAGCATTTTTCATACCAAGCGACTGTAGCTCGTTTAATATGTTTTTTTCAAAATCTTGCGCAACTTGACGTCTTTTAGAATTAAGCTTAACATACAAATCATAAATTACATTACAAACTACATTTTTATCTTTTTCTAAAATTTTAATTTGCTCAGTAAAATTTTCTAATTTTTCTTTTTCAAGTATTGCATTGCTTAAAAATTCATTAATTTGGCAAATGCTTGAACCATATTTGTTTTTTAACATTTTAATAAGGTCTAATCTACTTTCAATTTCATAAGGATTATACTCGCAAATATCAAAATTATCGAGCAAATTACTTGCGCTATTAGAAATGTCGCTAAGGTCTAAAAATACGCTTTCTATCCTATTGTATAGGCTTGAATACTGCTCGTCATAGTCACTAATTGTAGAGAGCATTTTTGTTGCATTGCTTAATATGTCTTCTATTCCACCCTCGTCACTTATGGCTTGATTAACAATCTTAAGCGCATTAAATATTTTTTCTTGGTTGTTTAATTTTTCTTTGATGGCTAAAAGCTTTTCTTCTTCATCATCTTGTAGATTTGCCCTTGAAATCTCATCAATTTGATAATTTAATATATCAAGTCGAATTAACCTTTGACTTTCATCCCCACCAAAAGACTGTAAATTGTTTTTAATTTCTTTTAGTTTGTTAAATTGGACTGATAATTTTTGTTTTATTTCAAAAATTTCTGTTCCACCATAATTATCTAAAAGAGCAAGTTGGTTTGTTGTCTTTAACAAATTAAAATGCTCGCTTTGTCCGTGCACGTCAACTAAAATTGATGTAAATTTTCTAAGCATGCTAACAGTTGCAGTATTGCCGTTAATTTTGATAGAACTTTTTCCGTCAACGTTGAATTTACGTGAAATTAAAAGCACGTCGTCTTGTTCAATTTCAAGTTCGTTATACACCTCAAATATAGCGCTATTATTTTGAACGTCAAATTCAGCAATTACCGAGCACTCGTTTTGTCCACTTCTAATTAATGATTTATCTGCTTTTGCGCCTAGCACAAAATTGAGCGACTCAATGATGACCGATTTTCCGGCACCCGTTTCGCCCGACAAGACGTTAAGACCGCTAGTAAAGCAAATTTCAGCACTATCAATTAGCGCTATGTTTTCAATAATTAGTTTTTGTAGCATATTATAATTGTTCTAATCCTTTAACAACAATTTCGGCATCAGCAGAAGTTTTTGTAATAATAAGCAAAGTGTCGTCACCAGCAACCGTTCCAATAATTTGTGGAAATTTAATAGCATCAATCGCCATGCCTGCAGCACTTGCATTTCCACTAATTGTTTTAAGCACAATTAGGTTATTTGCACTTTCAATAGAAACCGTTATTTGTTTAAATAAATTTATAAGCTGTGGAGATAGATTTTTGCTTATATTTTCAACAATTGCATATTTTAGCTTTTTATTTACACCTTCAATCTTAATTAAATTAAGCTCGTTAATATCTCTTGAAATGGTGGCTTGAGAAACGTTAAAGCCTTTTTCAACTAGCTTTTCAGTTAGTTCTTCTTGAGTTGAAATATCAAAAGTTTTAATTAGTTCAATAATTGCTTTGCGCCTTGAATTAATCATTTTCTAAATCCCCTGCAGACTTATTAAGTTTATAACACAATTTTTTAAAGAAGTTATAGTCTTTTTTGCGTAAGAAAAGCAATTTTTTATCAAGTTTAGATACTTTTATGCAATCGTTTTGCTTTAGGTCTTCAACTAACTTTCCATCAACGAAAACGGCAACTTGTGCCTTGCCAGATACTCTTATATAACATATCGAATCATCAGAGTATACTATTGGTCTTTGATTAAATGCGTGAGCGGCAATAGGCGTCATTGTAAACACGTTTGAAGAAGGCGAAAGCAAAGGTGCGCCTAGTGAAAACGAATAAGCTGTAGAGCCAGTTGGCGAGCTAATAATAGTGCCATCGCCACTATATTTTGAAACAAACGAATCGTCGATTTCTATTTGAATTTCAGCAACAGTATTTCCAACCGACCTATCGTATGTGCGTTGAATATAAACTTCGTTTAGTGCGTAATAAACGTTGTCGTTATAAGTGACTGAAATCATTGTTCTGTAATCTTTTATAAGGTCGCCATTTTTTAAGCCTAAAATTGCAGATTCAACTTCGCTTTTTTCAAATTCGCACAAAAAACCAAGATTGCCAGCGTTAATTCCAATGATTGGAATAGAATTTTTATTGGCAAACTCAGCCAAAAATAAAACCGTGCCATCGCCACCGATAGCAAATATTGCATCAGCTGAAATTGAATTTGAAAGCATATCTTCTTCAAGAATTGAATAATCAATGCTATGCTTTACTAGCCCTTCAATTAATTTAGCTTTGCAAACTCCACCAGCATCTTTTTGTTTGTTGCAATATACTAAAACTTTCATATTTCCCCCACTTTTAGGTAAAATTAATGTTGTTAGTTAATCGATAATTAAATAATATTAATTCTTTTCTAATAAAATTAAAAATTCTGTGTTTTTGTTTTGAGTAATAGGCGCCGTTGTTATATTGATAAAGTTAAATGAACAAGCTTTAGCCACTTTTATCACGTTATCGCAGACCTGTTTGTGAATTTTTTTATCCCTTATAATTCCATTTTTATATTTTTTATGTTCACCAGTTTCAAATTGTGGCTTAATTAAAAGCATCATATATTTTTTCTTTTCAATAAGCTTTGCTAAAACTGGAATAACTTGTGAAAGCGAAATAAAGCTTAAATCACCAACAATAAAATCTAACTTTTCTTCAAAATCATCTATAGTTAGGTTCTTAACGTTTTTAACGATTAAATTAACACGAGAATCTTGCTTTAAACTTTGATGAAGTAAACCATCGTTTAGGTCAACGGCATACACCTTTTTTGCACCGTTTTGTAATAGGCAATGTGTAAAACCACCCGTGCTTGCACCTATGTCGGCAATGGTTAGCCCATTTACGTTAACTTTAAAGTCTCTTAGTCCTTTTTCAAGCTTATATCCACCAATCGAAACGTAGCTTTTTTCATAAACATATTCAACGTTATCGTCACAACCTACTTCAAAAGCTGGCTTAGTAATTTTTGCTTTATTTATAAAAATCTCGCCACGAAGTATTGCTTGCTTTGCCTTAGTTCGAGAATCAAAATACCCATTTTCTACCAAGTAATTATCTATTCGCATTATTTAGTTCTCTCGTATAACTTTTTAACAAAATTACGCAAAAACTCGGCATTTTCAATTTTATTTAATATTTCTAAGCACTTATTATAATGAAACTCTCTTAGCTCTTTTGCGCCGTCTAAACCAAAAACCTTAATTGCAGTTAACTTATCTTGAATTTTGTCTTTATTTGCAGTTTTTCCAATGTGTTCGCTACTTTGCTCAGCATCCATAATATCATCTGATATTTGAAACATATAGCCAATATTAAGACCCAATTCTTTTAACTCTTGGTAATATTTTCCGTTTGCTTTTATAGAACAAATTAAAAGTGGACAAGTTAAAAGCTTTGCAGTTTTATTTTTATAAATTTCATACAAAACGTCTTTACTAACCTTATTATTTTTTTCGTTTGAAAGGTCAAGAACTTGTCCGGCAATCATACCACTGACACCAGCGTACTCTGCTAAAATTTTAAGTGCCTTAACATCAATTGACGTAAAATTATCTTTAGATAAAACGTATTCAAAAGCAAAATTAAGAAGTCCGTCTCCAGCTAGAATACCATATGCTTCGCCAAACTTTTTATGCGTTGATAATTTTCCCCTTCTATAGTCGTCATTATCCATAGCTGGAAGGTCGTCATGAATTAGAGAATATGAGTGAATACACTCAATTGCAACGCCAAACTCTTTAACTTCATCTAGGCTAAGTCCCAACATTTCTGCCGTAGCAAACATAAGAACAGGTCTAACCCTTTTTCCACCGTCAATCACTGCATAGCTTATAGGCTCATACAAGTTTTTTGGAAGGTTTTCAATAGTCTTTAAGGCAATATTTAGTTGTTGATTAAAATAATCTAAATATTCAGCGTATTTGGAATTATAATTTGTCATTAAATCTCCTTAAAGCGCATAAATATGTATTTTCTAAGAGCATTGCAATAGTCATAGGCCCAACACCACCTGGCACAGGCGAAATGTAAGAAACTATTTCCTTAACGTTTTCAAAATCAACGTCGCCAACAAGCCCTTTTTCAGTTCTATTTATGCCAACGTCAATAACAACTGCCCCAGGTTTAACCATATCGGCCTTAACAAATTCTGGTCTACCTATTGCGGCGATTAAAATATCGGCGTTTTTACATATTTCTTTTAAGTTTTGAGTTTTGCTATGGCAAACTGTGACTGTACAGTTTTCTTGCAACAATAATAGCGCCATAGGTTTTCCAACAATATTACTTCTACCAATTACAACTGCGTTTTTGCCACATAGCTCAATGTTTTGGCTTTTTAACATTTTAATTACGCCAAAAGGTGTGCAAGCTACGGTAGAGGGTTGCCCTAATAATAAATTTCCAACGTTTTGCGCTAAAAATCCGTCAACGTCTTTATCTGCTGGTATTTTAGACAATATTTTGTTATCATCTAAGTGTTTTGGAAGTGGAAGTTGAACTAAAATTCCATCTACTTTATCATCGTTAGATAAACTATCGATTAGACATTCAACTTCAGTTTGAGTTGAACTCTCTGGTAAATGAAAAGAAAGCGATTTCATCCCCACGTATTCCGTTGCCGTTATTTTATTTTTAACGTAAACTTTTGATGCAGGATTTTCACCGACTAATATAACTGCTAACGTGATTTGATGGTTGTGTTTTTTAAAAAAATTACTAACCTTGTCTTTCAATTGTTCTTTTACGTCTTGTGCGATTTGCTTGCCGTTAATAATCGTAGCCATTTTAAATCTCCTTTGCAAATTCAGCGAGTATTCCATTAACAAAATCAGTGCTATTTTCGGTTGAATATTTTGCTACAATATTAACCGTTTCATTTATAACTACTGCGATAGGCGTTTCTTTAAAATTTTCAAGTTCAGCCATGCCGAGTAAAAGTGCACATTTATCAGCACGGTGTAAGCGCTCTAGATTAAAGCCAATGCTTAATTTTTCAATATTGGATAAATATTTTTCTTGTCCATTATCCACTGCGTTAAGCAAATTTTGAGCAAAAAGTTTATCTTCGCTACTTAAATCTTTGCATAAAACAGCAAAAAGCCCTTCATCACTCGGATTGAAGAGCCGTGCAAATATATACTTAAAAACACATTCTCTAGCGTAAGTTCTCATATGTAATCTTCCTATTTGTTTTCTGCGTTATCTGATGATTGAGTTTTAATTTCATCAGTTTTGTCTTCAAAATTGACACCTGTAATATGCACGTTTACACTTGCAACGTGGCACTCGGTCATTGCTTCAACGTTATGGCGAACTGCTTCTTGAATTTTAAAAGCCATATCGGAAACGTTTTGAGTGTAGTGAATTTTAACAGTCACGTCGATATGAATGCCATCTTTTTCTTTTCTTACTTTAATAGCATTATTTTTAACTAAACTGCTAGTTTCTTTTGTATCAAGCTCAATAAAAGCAATTTCTTTAATTGCCAATAGAACAATTCCATCAATTATGCCATCATAATAAACAACTTTGCCTTCTCTTACCTGTGGTACTTTCTTAAAACGAGCCATAAATATCCTCTAATAAATATTTTATATTTATTGTACCACAAAAAAATTAATTTGCATAGTGTTTTTTATGAAATTGGAATAATTTTTACATTTTCTGGCGAAACGTTGGCTTCTTCTTGTACGATTGAGTAGATTAAAATAGCATCATCAGTACTTAAAGATGGCGATTTTGCTATTACGTTTACGTTTTTTGACTCAAGCCCAATAACAACAACGGCATCTTCAAAGCCATAGGCTTTTATTAAACTTTCAAGCAATAATTCTTTTTCAGTAAGTTCTGTAAGCTCGATTTTCATTGCTAAAGCATCAGATTTTTCTTCACTGTTATCGTCCGCACTTGCAATAATTGCGTCTAATTGCAACAATTCTTCATTTCTTGTTGTAATTCTTTCAGACCTATACTGTGCAAAATAATTGGCTGAACTTACCGTCATTGATTGGTCAACGTCAACGTTGCCTGTTGTTAAGACAAAATTAAACACTGCAGTGACTGCGAGAAGCGCTATCATACAAGACAGGACTATGATTTTTCTTTTTTTACTCATAACTAAATCTCCTTATTTCATTGTTAAAATTTCTATTTGGTTTATTTCTATGTCAAGAAGCGACATTGTTGCTTGTTGAAGTTTTGTCATAACACTAATACTGCTTGCGCCCTCAGCTACTATTAATACTCCTTTGACTTTGGGATATAATTCCTTAATTATCACCGTTTTCCCATTGATAATAATTGGCGAAGTTTGGGTTTCTATTTGTCCACTAGCACTTTCCTTAGTAGTGGTTTGCATTGCAAGGACTGTTTCCATGCCTGATTCTATTGATATGACAACGTCAACGTTGCCAGCGCCAGATACCTTGCTTAAAACTTTAGATAGTTTGTCTTCTAAGTTGTTTACGTAAACAATTATTGGGTCGCTTTCAACTATCACGTTTTGGCTATCGTTATTTGTATATCCAAATAAGAATATGCAAATTATCAATATTACAAATATTGAGATTATTAAAAACTGTATTTTTTTATTTGACCTAATTTTGTCTAAAAACATAAAAAATGACTTATTGTTTTTGCTTGTTTCACTCATATATAATTACCATATTTTTATTTACGTTCAAATATGATGCAACGTCATTAATTATCTCTTCTTTAATATTTATATGCGCCATATTTGAAATAATAACTGAACTTTGCAAATTTATTTGAACAAAACCAATTTCTATATCTTGATTTTTATTTATATCAAAATCAATGCTTACAACTGCGTTTTTTACCCCTATATTTTCAATAATTTTACAACAATTTTTTTCGTATTCTTCTACCTGTTTATTAAAAACAAAACTAAGAAATTGCTCTTGAAAAACTATTTCATCTGTTCCGATAATTTGCTCGTAGTTTAAGTCTTTATCCTTAAGATAAATTATAGGCTTAATAATTACAAACATAGTTAGCAAAGAAAATATATTTTTAATATATTTCCCCATCTTGCCTTGTGGCAAAATTATGCAAATAATACTTGTAATTAGAACTATTGCAAAAATACTTATAATCCAATCTTTCATATTAAATAAAAGCGTTTGCCGAAAAGGTTATTAAAAGCACTGTAATAAATAGCATTAATCCAACTGATATAAGTGCTACAGATAAATAAGTTATACATTTTGACATGCCATTACAAAAACAAATTATTTTACCGTCAGCTACTGGCTGAATTATAGCTGACACAAATTTTAATAATAAAGAAAATGCAACTATATATAAAATTGGCGATAAAATAATATAAAACAAAGCAAAAATTCCAGTTATACCAATAACGTTTTTTATTATTACGCTTCCTGCAATAACCAAATCAAAACCATCTCTTATAAACCCACCTACTATTGGCACAGAATTTGATATTACGTATTTTGTCGCTTTTAATGAAATACCGTCAAACGTAGCGCTAGTAATACCTTGTATAGATAAAAATACTGTAAAAATTGTTATAATTAGTCCTATTATCCATTTTATTATACTAGCCGATATTTCTATAAACTTGTCAAACTTAGTTGTGCTAGAAAAGCTTGAAACGATATAAAAAACTATCATAATTGCAATTAATGGCATGATAACGTAAAGGAATATACTAATAACTCCGTTCGATAAAAACGCAACTGTCGGTTTATACACCATAGCTGATGCATTCCCCCCAGACGCAACCATCAGCGTTAATATTATGGGTGACATAATCTCGGTTAGTTTCGCTATATTTTCTATAATGTTTTTTGTGTTTTCCCAAAGTGCTATAATTTGACTAGTTAAAATAATAATTATACTCAATAGGCATACAAAACTAATTATTTCACTTATCCCTTCGCTTGCAAAATTTCCTTTGAGTTTTTGCATTATATTGCAAAATAATGCAATAAGTATAACCGAAACAAAGATTGGAACTAAACTACTTACATTTTTAAATAACGCATTAAAAACGTATGAAAAAATACTATCAAATTTTAAGTCATACTTGCCTTCTAACAACCCACTTATATAGCTAAAAAAATTAGTATTATTTGGCAAATTGTCTATATTATTAAAGAAGTTTTCAAGCTTAGACAAATCTAAATTTTGCAATTGATTATTTATGTTTTCTTGAAGTGTGTCGGCATAAGCCACATTAGTTGTAGTTGTAGAAAAAAACAATAAAAATGTAATTAATAAGAAATAAATGCTTTTTTTCATACAATAATACCTATAACTAAATTATAAACGGCATAAATAATTGGAAGTGAAATACTTAAAATTATTATTTTTCCAGCAAAAATTAGCTTATTAGCTAAACTAGTAAGTCCAAAATCTTGCATTGTGCTTGCACCGAACTCAACTAAATACCCTATTGCCGTTATCTTAAAAATAATTATGTAAAAGTCCTTATCAATTCCACTACTTTGGGCCAACTGAGATATAAATGTAAAAGTATCTGACAAATAATTAAGAACGTAAAATAAGATTATTATGCCAGCTCCCACTGATGCAAGAAGAGATAATTCGCTGTTTATACTTCTTAAATAAATAATTATAACGCTAAATATTAACGCAATTGCTACTAACTTAACCATTAATAAAGATTAAATATATTTTTTATATTTTCAAATAATTCGCTAATCATATTTATAACTAGCGTTAAAACGATTATTAGACCGGCAAGAGCAACTAAAGTTGCGATATCATCTCTATCACTTTTTTTTAATATTTGAGTTATCACTGTTATTAAAATTCCAATTGCAGCAATCTTAAAAATTATATCAACTTCCATATTTTCCTTTATAGAACAATAATAAGCAAAATTAGACCAATTAAAAAACTTAGTTTTGTATAGAGCGTTTTATATTTCTTTTCATCTAATATGCTATCTTTTTGTTTATCTAAAATTATATTATTAACGTTTTTTAAGTATTCAAGTTGCGTATTTTTATCAAATCTACCTATTTTATCTAAATATTCATAAGTAAAATTTTTTTCATCAATAGTTAGATAGTGGCTATCTATTTGTACTTTTTCACCATTAATATGTTTATTTAGTAAGCAATAAAAGTCTGTATTTTTATCTTGATTTTTTATTATATTTATAATTGTAGTATGTTTAAATGCTATTTCTTGAGTTAATATTGTATTAAAAGTTATAAAATCGCTGTAAAAAACACGTCTAAAATAATACTTATTCGATAAACAATAACCAACAAACATACAAAACAATAATAAAATTATACCTAACAATAATCGCATAATTTATTTAAACCTTTGTCATAAATATATTTTGCTTGTCCAAACATACCATTATTATCTAAAACCACGTATCTATCAAATAAATTATTTATAAAGTAAGGTTTTTGTTTTAAGTTTTCAATACTGTCGCTATGGCAGCTTGCAATAATTTTAATACCAGAACTTACGGCATTTTTAACACACAACCAGTCGCTTGACGTTGATAATTCATCTGTAATAACAATTTTTGGCGACATTGACCTTACCCCGTAATTAAAAGCATAATCCTTATTTGAGTAAGAAATATTATCAATGTTTTCACCACAAATCTGGCTAAACTCCCCTCTTTCATCAATAACTAATATTGCACCAAAATCAAGCTCGTTGAGATTGATAATAATGTCTTTTAACAACGTTGTTTTACCTAAAAACGGTGGTGAAATTATGATTGTACTATTAACAATTTTATTGCTGTAAATAAAAGGCATAATTTTGTTTGAACAGCCATTTATTTGATGTGGAATTCTAATATTTAAAGAAGTAAAATTTTTAATTGTTTGAATATTCTTATTATCAAAAACACACTCACCTGCAATTCCAACTCTTATTCCGTTAAAAGTAGTTATATATCCATCTTTCAATCTGTCATTATAGGCATAAATTGAACGCTCTGTTATTTCATTTATTATGTAATCTATATCTTTTTGATTACAAATTAACAAATTGATTTTATTTTTTGTTAGTCCACTTTCGCATAAATAAAAGTTTTGATTAGAATAATTAAGCTTAACTGGAAAGCCTGTCCTTAACCTAATTTCATATAAAAGGTTAATATCTATTTTTTCTAGGCAAAATAAATATCTGTTTGGCAAAAATTTCAATTTCATTTATATATTTTTATGCTAAAAAATTTTTACATATGACTAAAACCAAATAACTTTAAAACAAAAAAGAGTAGATATAAATCTACTCTTCTATTACTACGTTAAAATAATTATTTTTCTGAGTTTGCAATCATTTCAGCGATAGAAACACCCGTGTCAGTTTCATCTTTCCATTCACGAAGTTCCTCTGCTTCTACTTCAATCTCTTTAGCTTTACGCTTTTTGCCTTTTTCTGGTTTTTCTTCTGTTTCAGCTGGCGATTCAACTTCAGGAAGTAATGCTTTGATTGAAAGTGTCATTTTTTCTTTTTCAGCGTTAATTTCAATAATTTTAGCTTCAACTTCTTGACCAACTTGAAGTGCTGATACTGGGTTTTCTAACCATTGGTTTGAAATTTGAGAAACGTGAACTAAACCGTCAACACCTTTTTCAACTTCAACAAACGCCCCAAAATTTACAAGCCTTACAACTTTACCCTTAATAACGTCACCAACGTTATATTTTTCCAAAATTCCGTCCCATGGTCTTGGCTTTAATTGCTTATAACCAATAGAAACTTTTTTGTTTTCTTGGTCAATCTTTAAGATGATAAATTCATAATTTTTATTAAGTTCTAAAACTTCAGAACATTCTTTACAGCCTGTCCATGAAAGGTCAGAAATATGTGCTAAACAGTCAAAACCATTAACGTCAACAAATGCACCGAAAGCTGCAAATCTAACAGGTTTACCTAAAACTACGTCACCTTCTTGAATACTACCGAAAAATTCTGCTTCTTTTTGAGCCTTAATTGCTTCTCTTTCAGCTTTTTCAGCTTCTAAAATAACTTTTTGAGAACCAACTATTTGTCTACGAGCACCCCTTGATTCAACTTTTTCAGCTTTTAATCTTAAAGTTTTGCCAACGTATTTATCAAGGTCTTTAACAAAGCCTAATTTAATTTGTGAAGATGGAACAAAAACTTGATATGAGCCAAACTTACCAATTAAACCACCCTTGTTAGTTTCAGTAATTGTAGCTTCAAAAATTTTGCCATTTTTAATCTCTTCAATCTCAGCTTCTTCTTTTAAAACCTTTTCCATTGCTTTTTCAGAGAATACAATAGGATTTTTTGCGATAACCATAACGCGAATTTTTTGACCTACTTTTTCTTGATAAGCATTTTTATCGTATTCACCAATAAGATTATTCTTTGGTAAAGATAAATCGTCTCTTTTTGCGTCTTTAATTGAAAGTGTAAGACCGTCGTCTTTAGCAGAAGTGATAATTGCGGAAACAATTTGACCAATCTTTAAGTCTTTTCCTGGTCTAATGTTGTCAAAAGCCTTTTCCATTTCTGACTTTGTTGATACGTTAGCAACTGGTTGTGCTTGATTTGGAACTTCGCTTGCGACAGTTTCCGTTGTGATAATTTCTTCTGTAGTAATGTTGTTCTCCATAAGTGAGATGACCTCCTGGAACTGTTCTTTTGGTGTTGATGCCCCTAAAACAATCCCTATTTTATTATAACTTTTAATTTTCGAGTAATCAAAATCGGCAGGATTAATAATTCTAAAAACATTTTGACAATTTTTAGCGCAAATATCAAAAAGTTTATTTGTATTATTGCTGTTTGCCCCACCTAAAACCAGAACGGCTTGACACTTTTGGGACAAAATATCTGCTTCATTTTGCCGCTTTGTTGTAGTATAGCAAATTGTTTTGAAAATATCAACTGTTTTAACCTTGCTACTAACAAAATTTTTAATAATTTTATTAAATTTTTCTTCAGAATAGGTTGTTTGTACAACTATACACAATTTATCTGTAGAAATACTAAGTAATTGCTCTCTATCTTCTGTGATAATGGCCGTGTTATCGCACCAACCGTTTATTCCAATTACTTCTGGATGACTAGCATTTCCAATTATTGCTATTTTATATCCAAGACCATAATATTTGCTTACAATATCTTGAATTTGCTTAACAAATGGGCACGTACAGTCTATCACGTTAAGGTTTAATTCTTTGGCTTTATCAAAGGTTGATTTTGGTTCGCCATGAGTCCTTATTAAAAGAGTTTCGCCACCCTTAAAATCTATTTGCTCTAAATTGTCAATTGTTGTTATACCGGCGTCTTTGAGCTTATTTATCACACTTTCGTTATGTATGATTTCACCAAGTATATAAATATTTTCGCCTTTTAAACTCTCAGCTTGCTTTATTGCCCTTTTTACTCCAAAACAAAAGCCGTCGTTTTCACATTTATATATATGCATAATTACTTTTTGCCTTTTTCTAATAATTGTTTTAGAGCGTTTTGCTCTGAAATCATTTTTTCTCTTACAATCTGGTCTAGAGTTTCTATATCTTCGTTTGAAAGCTTTTTGCCATAATAATCGGAAAGTTCAAATGGTTTTCCTATAATGATTCTTGTTTTTGAAAAAATCTTTGCTTTTTTAAGCATCATTATAGGAACAATTGGGCATTTAGCTTTTATAGAGAATATTACAGAACCACCTTTGATTTCTTGCAAATCGCTCGTCCCTGAAACGTTTCTCTTACCTTCTGGAAATATACAAAGCTTATTGCCTTTTTTAATTTCCTTAATTGCTTCTAAAAGCGATTTCATATCAGGGTTATCTCTATCGATAGGAATTCCACCATAAGATTTTACTATTTTAGATATTAGTTTATTTTTAAATATTTCTTTTTTTGCAAGATATTTAATATCCTTATCACATATTCTAGCAATAAAACCACAATCTATTGCTCTAAAATGATTTGATACCAAAACTGCGCCACCCTCTGGAATATTTTCTTTGCCATAAACCTTCATCGGATATAACATTGAAAAAAAGAAAATTGGTATTTTTTGAAAAAAGTTCATTTTTAACCTTCTAAATACGATAAAACTTTATTAATTACTTGTTCAATAGTCATATAAGACGTGTCAATTTCTATTGCATCTTCAGCCTTTGTCAACGGTGCAAAGTCTCTGTTTTTATCATTGTAGTCTCTTTGTTCGATTTCTTTTTTAAGTTCATCAAAATCTACTTTATGTCCCTTTAATGATAATTCTTTATATCTTCTATCAGCCCTAACTTCAACGCTTGCTGTAATAAAGAACTTAAAATCAGCGTTCGGAAGAACGTATGAGCCAATATCTCTTCCATCTAAGACGCAAGACATTCGGCTTGCTATTTTTCTTTGCATATCAACCATTTTAAGCCTTACACATTTTAAACTTGAAATATTTGATGCCGCCATCGAAACGTGTGGCTCACGAATTTTTTCTGAAACGTCTACGCCGTCTAAATAAGTGTGCTGAGTTCCATCAATATACTTAATTTCAAGGTTAATATCGTCGATAAAAGTTTTTACACCCTGTTCATCAAATGTATCAATGCCAAGCGACAAAGCTTTAACAGCCGTTGCCCTATACATTGCACCAGTATCAAGATATAAAATGTTCAACTTATTTGAAAGTCTTTTTGCAATTGTACTTTTGCCACTGCCTGATGGTCCATCAAGCGCAATTCTTATAATTTTTTCCATTATATTCACCTCTTAAGTAATTATGTTGTAAATTTTTTGGCTAAAACTAATATTTATCTAAATAAATCCTAACAATTTTTTCCTGCAACAAAGCCGGTTGAAAAAGCTATTTGTAAGTTAAATCCACCAGTATACGCATCAACGTCAAGAACTTCCCCTGCAAAATACAGTCCTTTTATAAGCTTACTTTCCATTGTTTTAGGGTTAATTTCTTTTACACTTACGCCTCCTGCCGTAATAATTGCTTCTTCAATAGGTCTAAGCTTTTTAACGGAAAAAGTTAGGTCTTTTAGCGTGTCAACAATACGCTTTCTTTCTTCCAATGTAATTTGACTGCAGTTTTTGTGCTTAGAAACGTTAGATTTAAAAAGAACAATTTCTATTAGTGAACTAGGAAGTAGCGAGCGCATAACTGTGCTAATATTTTTAACGTTATTATCAGTAAACTCCCTAATTAACCTGTTATCCAAAACTTGCTTACTTAATGCTGGCTTAAGGTCAATATAAATACTTACTTCATCAAGATTTAATCTATTGATTTTAGAAGAACAAGAGAGAACAATTGGGCCAGAAATTCCATAATGTGTAAAAAGCATCTCACCAAAGTCTTCAAAAATTACTTTTTGACCTTGTTTTGCAATAAGCTTTACGTTTTTTAATGACAGGCCTTGTAAACTGATAAAATCGCTACCTTTTAAGTCAATTCCAACAAGCGCTGGTTTAGTTTGCACTATAGAATGTCCAAAATGTTTGGCAAAGTTGTAGCCGTCACCTGTGCTTCCAGTTAAGGGATAAGAAATGCCACCCGTACAAACAACAACGCTATCGCACTCAACTTGTCCAGCATCGGTAATAACACCTATAGCTTTTTGACCATCACTTTTAATATTTAAAACTTTTGTATTTAATCTTACGTCAACCTTTAACTTGTTTAATAATTTTTCAAAAGTTTTAGTCACGTCACTTGCCTTATCGCTTGCAGGAAAAATTCTATTTCCACGTTCTTTTTTAGTTTGCAAGCCATTTTCTTGCAAAAAATTAATCAAATCTTGTGGCGAAAATGTATTTATTGCGCTATATAAAAACTTAGGATTACTAACGACGTTATTAAAAAATTCACCTATTTCAACGTCACAAGTAATATTACATCTTCCCTTGCCGGTTATGTAAACTTTTTTACCTAATTTCTCGTTTTTTTCTAATAAAATTACTTTGTTTAATGGATTACTTGCCGAAACGCAAGCAGCCATCATACCAGATGCGCCACCACCAACAATTACAACTGTATGCATACGTCTTTTAATTCTTTTACCTTATTATAATCAGTTTTATTAAATAAAATAGGCGTTATAGTTATATAGCCTTTTTTAATCCATTCAACGTCACAATCAATTTCGTTTTGGTTGTGAACCATAATTTCGCCTTGCAACACATATTTGCCATCGCTTACCTTTACATACTCATCAGTATAATACTGTTTGCCAAGTGGCGTTATTTTTATCCCTTTAATATCTTCAGTTGCTGGAAAGTTTATATTCCACACGTCCCCAACATTTGATATTGGAAGCAAATAATCTATAATTTTTTCTGCATATTCAGAATAAAGCTTAAAATTACTATCAAGCAAACTATAAGCTGAAAACGCAAATGCAATGTGCCCAAAAAACGCCGCTTCTAAAGCTATTGCAACCGTACCCGAATATAGAATGTCTGAACCAATGTTATGACCTTTGTTAATGCCTGCAATAACAACGTCGATATCAAAATCTTTAAGTAATAATTTAGCGATTTTAACACAATCTGCCGGCGTGCCAGAAATGTTATAAGCAGTACAACCTTCTAAATCAAAATTTTGTTTTATTTTTATAGAATTAGTTATAGTTAAAGAATGTGAACTTGCAGACCTATTCCCATCTGGCGCAACAACTAAAACCTTGTGTTTTTCCTTTAATCTTTTTGCAAGTTCAAGAAGCCCATTGCTCTTTATGCCATCGTCATTACTAATTAAAATATTCATTTTATACCATTATGTCAGACATAATCTTATCAAGATTTGTCAGCTTTTCTTTTGTTTTTCTTTTTTGAAAACAATGCTTGAATTTTATTTCCTTTTTTACAAATTAGCGCTGTGGAAACAAGCGTAAATAATATAAAAACAATCCATAGCAGTATACCCCACCACGTATCATATGGAATAATACTGTTATTCATTGAATATGATGAAGCAAAAACTGATATTATTCTCGTAATAATAATCATCGTTATAAAAAAGGAAGGACTAAGTGTTGTTATCCCTGCAACAAAACATAGGATATCATCAGGAAAAAAAGGAAACAAAAACATAAATGTTAAAATAATTTTATCTTTTCCTTTTATAATGCTTAAGCCCTTATTTAAACTCTCTTCACCGACCAGCCATTTAGCAACCTTAAAACCAAAAACTCTTCCCACGTAAAAAGCAACTATTGAGCCTAAAATGATACCGATACAGCTAAATATTGCCCCTTTTAGTGGCCCAAATAGTAATACGCCTGCGCCTACCGTTATAAATGCAGGAATTGGCAATACTACTACTTGCAAAAATTGTATTAACGTAAACCAAAATATTGCTTGACTGCCAAACGATGCTATATATTCTCTAAATTTTTCAACGCTATCAACCTTGCTTAAAAACCCTGTAGTTTTAAGGAAATATAACGCTATAATAGTTATAGAAATAAATATAACTACAAGCATAAAAAGTTTATAAACAAAGTTTTTTGAACTAGTTGAAAAAGTTATTGTAAGCACTGTAAGTATGGATATTATACTGACAGAAACAGCTGTAATAACACTTGAATAATTTAGCCAAACGCCACTTTCAAACGTATCGACGTATAAAACAGTAAAAACTACCCCCAAACAACCTATAAGTGCTATAAATATATCGAATAAAATTGTTTTTATAATAGAAATTTTATTTATATTTTTCATAATAATATTATATTCTTACTATAAAAACTTATCCGTAATATAAAATTATTGTTCTAACTTTTTATATTCCTCAACGGCAATCTTATCGCAACGATTATTGTATTCGTTGTCAGCGTGACCTTTAACCTTAATAAAATTAATTTTGTGCGTTCGATATTGTTCTAAAAGCTTTTGCCACAAATCAATATTTTTGACTTGCTTTTTCCCAGCAGTCCTCCAACCATTTTGTTCCCATGCAAATATCCATTCTTGATTAAACGCTTCTATAACGTATTGCGAATCACTATAAAGATTTACGTTGCATTTTTCTTTTAAGCACTCTAGCCCTTTAATTACAGCCAAAAGTTCCATACGATTATTCGTTGTCTCTATTTCGCACCCACTAACAACCTTTTCAAATTCGCCATAAATTAGTATTGCGCAATATCCACCAGGCCCAGGATTACCACTACACGCACCATCTGTATAAATTTCAACAGTTTTCATTATAAATTTTCTAACTCTGATGCCCTTTTAACACAAGCATCAATCGCCCTTTCTGTTATTTTTGTTAGCTCACACTCATTATAAGTATTTATTGCTTCAATAGTCGTTCCACCCTTACTGCAAACGGCATTAATTAGGTCGTCAAGCGACTTTTCGCTACTATCTAAAACCATTTTACCAGCGCCAATCATAGTGTTTACAGCAAGCGTTTTGGCTTCTTGATATGATAGGCCGTGTTTTACGCCACTTTCAATAATTCCTTTTAAGAATAAATAAAAATATGCTGGAGAGCTTCCACTAATTCCTGTCACGGCATTTAGCTTATCTTCATCAACTAGCACAACAGTTGCAAAAGAAGAAAGTAATAAGTTAATAAATTTTTTATCCTTATTGCACTTAAAGTCTGACAAGTCAAGTCCTACTACACCTGCACCTATAGAACAAGGTGTGTTTGGCATACATCTAGCAACTTTACTATTTGGAAATACGTCTTTTATCTTTTGCTTTTTTACGCCTGCCATTATAGAAATAAATTTATTGCATTTAGCATCTTCAATCTCTAGCAAAACGTCTTTTAACGATTGTGGTTTAACTGCAAATAAAACAAATTCGGCTTTATCTACAAGCTCTTTGTTGTCAACTGTTGTTGAAACACCAAATTTGCTTATTTTTTCTAATGAAATTGAAGATATATCGCTAACTATAATGTCATTAGCATTAACAATCTTGCTGTTGATTGCACCTTTTATTATAGCGGTTGCCATAAAACCACAACCAATTACACCTAATTTAAAATTCTTTTTCATTTTTCACCTTTTTGTGCTTAAATTTATTTGACTAAAAGTTAAATTTAGTATATAATCAATATGCTTATAGGGGAGTGGCTCAACGGTAGAGTAGCGGTCTCCAAAACCGTAGGTTGCGTGTTCGAATCGCGTCTCCCCTGCCAAATCTCAATCACTATACGTGGTTGGGATTTTTTATTTTATTTAAGTTAATTATATAATTATTTTCACAACTAATACATATTTATTATAATATTTTTTGAGAAAAAAAGCAATAAAAAAAGGGTTCAAATTAACTGCCCCCCTTTATTAGATATAAAATTATCCACTAGCTAAGCTAGTGGATAATTTTTTTTGTTAATTATTTATTATATTCGTTGCAGAGTAAGTGAAGTGGTGCTTCATCTTCAATGATTTCTGGGAAACGACCAGCTTTGTCATAGAAACAGTTGTCGTTTGCATCGTCATTACACATAGATACTTCACGAACAATAACAGTACCTTTTCCAACTTCACCCCAGAATCTATGGAACAAGCCTGGAGTCAACGTCACGCTTTGACCAGGATTTAAGCAAATTTCTGTGCCAGCTGGGTAAACGTGTTTTACACCGTCGATAACAACGCTAACGTCTGTGTCAGCGAGCGTATTATCTTTTGTTGTGTTGTATAATTTGATAATTAAGTTACCGCCACCAGCATTGATGATATCTTCCATTTTTGACCAGTGATAGTGCATTGGTGTAATTTGACCTTCCCTAACTATCATAAGCTTTTCAGCATATGGCTTTGGATATTTTGCTTGATTTTTTTGGTTGCCGTTGCGAAGAGTGATTAAGAATAAGCCAACTTTGTTGAAATCGCCATTACCAAAGTCAGTAATGTCCCAACCTAACATATTGTCTTTAATTTCTTGAACTTCATCGCCCTTAGTTTTCCATTCTTCTGGTGTCCACAAGACGAAATCTGGCAAACAAATCTTATACTCTTTGAACAATTCAAGAGCATCTCTCATAATTGAGTTAATTTCAGAACGCTTCATAATTTTCTCCTTTAATTAGATTTCATATACACAAATATTATTGATTTTGCAGAAATATTTGAGTTCTTCACTATAGTCGCCATAAGCAACCATCCAGTGATGACCGATGCCATATTTCATAATTTCTTTATTGATTTGTGAAACAGGTTTTTGGTATTTAATCTTAACTGGGTTGCCAGGGAATTCCATGCCACATGGTATAGCATCACCAACCATAAACGAAAGGCGGAATTCATCGCCGTGACCACAAATATTAACAGCTGTCACTTTACCAGGTTTAACAACGAATTTAGAGCAAACACCCCTTTCCATTAAACGAACAGGTGCAAGTTCTATTTCGCCTTCTGCGATTGAGAAGCCTGATGAACCACAGTGAGCATACATGATTGTATTTGCTTTTTCATCTGGGAATAAAAGGTCTGTATTGTTAATAGGTTTTCCACTTAAGTCATACATAAGTTTCATTGTCAATGCGTTAGTCACGTCGCCTTCGCAAGAGCCAACAATGCCTTCTTCAGCTAAAAGTGAATATCCAAGACAAACTTTACCCATATATTTTGTATAACATTTTACTGATAATGCTTGCAATTCATATTCTTTAGCAAGGTCTTTCATTGCTTTATAGAATTTCATAGATTCAAGCATAGATTCGTTAGTAGATGTGATTTTGCAACCTTTTAATAAATCTTTCTTTTCTTCAAGAAGAGCTTTTGCTTCTTCATCAGAAATGGCATCAACTTTAGCAGTTAATTCTTCTTCGTCAAGGTTAACAACTCTTGAGCCTAATTTTTGCTTAATAGAAAATTCATCATAAGCAATTTCGGTCATACCCTTAACTCTGCCACCGATTGCACCAACTATAGTTTTACTCATAGAATTTTTTAGCGCATATGCTGTTGCAATAGTTTTAATTTCTTTAACGCATTCAGCGTCGTCAGCATCACCGTAAACGAATTCACAAGTTTTGCCAATGTCTCTAAACACAGCGCTGATTTGGTGAGCGCAACATAATGAACCAGTGTCAAATGCTGGATAAGCACGAAGAATAAGTGGCATATCCACATAAGATAAAAGGTCTAGTAAGTGATGGTCTTCACTCCAAGTTGCAATACAAATCATCAAAACGTCTGCATTTGTACATTTTAATTTTTCTGCGGCTTGACGAACAGTTTCATAATCGTGCATAACAACACCTGTGTTTTCACAAGAGATGCCTTGAGCTTCCATTGCTTTAACTGTTTGGTTAAGTAATGGCATTGCTTCATCATAGCCGACTTCAACAGGACAAGCGAGAGCAACTGTTGCTACATTTAATTTCATAATAATCTCCATTTATTCCTTGTTAATTAAATTATATCTTCTTATATTCACAAGGTAAAATATAAAAAAATTTATTTTTCGTTAGTTAATTTCCAAACTTCAGTGTGACCTATCGTTTGACCTGGCTGAACGTCATAAAGAGGTGAAAGACTTTCAATTTCAACCATTTGGTCACAAAGATATGTTTCATAAGACACGTTTCCATCTGGATATTCTTCATTTCTAAAAACATCGTATATCTTTTCAAAAACAACGCCACGATTATTGTATTTAACGTGTCCATCTGGGTGGGCAACGCCAATTTTATAAAGACTATCATTATTTGGTCTATGCGTAATCTTTATAAGTTCACGAGAATACTCTGCCCTTTCATCACCGAGATTTGTATAGTCCCAAAGTGTAATTTTACTTAGTGGTTCATCGCCACATTTTCTAATTTGCATTGGGATATATTGCACGCCGTATGGCGCCATAGAAGTTATTCCCCAAGAAGAAAATCTACGAGTTTGACTATCTGTATTTTCTAATTTGTGAACAACTTTTACTTGGTTTTCTCCTTCAAAAGAAATTTCCATAGTTTTTCTAACTTTAAGCCATGGGTCTTCATCTTGAAAAAGTATAACCTTATCATCTAAAACTTGATAAGAAATAGGGTCATTATCTGGATAAGCGCTCAATTTGCTTTCTGGTGCTAGCCAAAGTCTATGCCCACCTTGAACACGCCAACCCTCGTCAGAACACAAATAGTCTACGTTTTTTGGTTGTTCATAAAACAAATTCTCACTTCCCTTATAAGATAAAAAGGAAATTCTTATGCCAAACTCAGTTGGAACTCCTATTTTAATATCACCATTTTCAATAAATAAACATTTACCAAAATGGTCGTGATTTGCTAAATAAGTTTTCATATTTAATGATAAAAAATCCGATTTTATAAATATGAGCCCGGTCAAAAATATAAAAATAATTTCAACCGTGGCTCATAAATTACAGTTTAGTTAAATATTAACCTTTCTTCCATCTTTGGATAACACAAGTAGCGCGGCCACCTTCTTCATTGATGATTTCATAATCACCGAAGCAAGCTGGAACTACTAATGTTTGGAACTTGTCGCAAACAGCAAAATATTCTGGGTTTGCTTTTGAGCGAACAGTCACTTTGCTACCAACTGTTAATGTAAGCATATTCATGAACTTACCTTCTGTTGAGAATTCACCAACTTTTTCGAAGTGGATTCTTTCAACGTGGTATGGCATTACAGGAGTTGTCTTATAACGGTCAATGAAGTAGTTCTTTGTCCATTTAACAACAGCTGGCGTTGACAATAAGTGGTCTTTAACCCAAGATGCCCTTCTTGTCTTTTCCATGTTTCTGCCGTGTTCAAGGTGCATTTTTAATGGCTTACCTGTCATAGTCTTAGCGTTGTCATCCCATGATGGTCTTGCGAAGTCATATTCAAAGAATGAATATTCTGTACCGTTGATACTTGGGTTTGTATCCATTTCAAGAACCATTTGGTTACCGCCGTGACCGTGCATTGTTCCAGGAGGAATCAAGTATAGGTCACCTTCTTTACTTGGCCAGTTAGCGATGAATTCTTTCCAGTTTTCGATAACTTTGATGTTTTGTGATTCTTCACAGAGTCTTTCCCATTCTTCGATATCAGCATCATCGTGGAAGCCCATCCATGTGTTTGCACCTTCATAAGCTTCTGCAATGTAATATGTTTCATATCTGCCGAGTGGTTCATCGAAGTGGTCAGCAACGTATTTGCTTGATGGGTGGATATGCATTGGCATTGAAATTCTTTCTGCTGGTTGTGGAGTTGGGTGCCAACCGTCATCTAGCCAAATATCAAGTGGGAATAAACCTGGATATTGTTTGTTGATAAGTCCACCAACAAGGTCTTCACCATATTGCATAGCGTTGAGCATTGGCATTGAAATACTTCTTTCGCCACCGAAGTCGATAAGAATACGAAGTTCTGGACCAGCAATTTTGTTCCAAGCGTTGTTAGCAAGGCCTTCTACTTGATAATCCATATCTAAGTATCTGTAAGCACCCCATGGACCTGGGCTGAAGATTTTAACTTCGTGGATTGGATATTTAACAAGAGTTGACATGATTTCATCATAAGCTGCTCTTGGAATTAATACGAGGTCGTTTTCAAAGTAGTTTTCTACATAGAAATCCATTGCACCATACATAAAGTCTTTTTGACGCTTCAACATATAGTAGTCAGAATAGTTGTATTCCTTCCAGTTGTAGTCTTTAGTAGGAGTTGTACAGCCAAATGTATTGAGTCTGCCTTCCCACATATCCCATTGTACTTTTTGGTGTGTGTTATCAACATAGCACTTAACAGCATAAAGGTCAGCTAAAGCCTTGATGCAAGCGCCTTCACCATATACGATTACAACTGCGTTTGAAGCAAGTTTCTTCTTCAAATCAGCAATTGCTTTTTCACACATAAGGTCTTCAATTACACCTGTTTTGTTTACTTTACCAAAACCAGGGTCATCTGTCACGTAAGGTGCATTATAAGCAATAATGTCCTCTCTTGACTTGTAAAGTTGGCTAGCCGCAAAAAGCTCTACTTTTAAGCCTTTTGCTTGAAGTTTGGTAGCAACTGCGTTTGCAATTTTTGCAAAATCAATACCATACCAACCATCAATGGCAATGTTCTTATCGGTTGAGTCAACAAGTGAAGCTACTTTTTCAATAACTTTGTCCCAGCCGAAGGTTACGCTATCTCTATTTTTAGCAGAAATAACGATTTTGTTGTCAGCATTTTTTATGGATTCATATACTGGCATGCTTTCATCCTCCTTGAAAAGATTTAAAATTTTTTTATTTTTATTTTTTTATTTATAGACAAGGCAAAATTGCCTTTACTATTAATTTAATTTGAGTCTTTCCCAATTTTCAGCCATATCAAAAATTTCTTCTTGACTCTTAATTCCGTCAACTGAATTTGCTGCAAATAAGTTGCAAGCTGCAGCAGCTGAAGCAAATTTAAGCGTTTGTTCATCGCTTAAGCCGTGATAGATTGCATAGAGCGAACCTGCACAGAAAGTGTCCCCTGCGCCTACGCTTCCTTTAATCATTTCTGATGGAATTTTAAGTGATGGAACTTCTGTATAAACTTGAGTTTTAACGTCATATGCAAAAGCCGTTTCTTTGCAGTGAATAATGATTTTATCTTTAACACCAGCTTTTGCCATATTGAGCATTGAAAGCTTAATGTTTTCTTTATTTAATTTTCCGTCAGCATCATAAGCATCTAAATTTGAAATACGGCAACATTCAATTTCATTGATGATTGCATAGTTAGCATATTTAAGTGCTGGAACAATCTTTTTGCCATAATCAGCAGTATTATCACTAACAACGTCGATAGAAGTTTTAATGTCCTTTTCTTGAACTTTTTTTAGTAATCTAGCCATTGCCGTGCCATATTCAGCGTCATCAGCATCGAATTTGTCTAATAAAAGAATATATCCGATATGGAAAATGTCGCAATCAAGATTATCAACGTCAATATCATCTGGTCCAAAAGCAGCATTTGTTCCCTTGTTAAAGAAGAAAGTACGTTCGCCACCTTCTAAACTCATAACATCAGAAAAGCCTGTTGGGATAGTTTTTGAATATGTAATTTTATCGGTGTTAATGCCGTTTTGAGCAAGCTGTGAAACAACAAACTTACCATTAGCATCATCACCAACCAAACCCAATGTAGAAATTGGAATATTCTTATCTATCTTAGCAAGATTGATTGCTGTGTTTGGAACGCAACCACCTACAGCCATAGAGATGTCTGTAATATGAGAAAGCATTCCAATTTGTGGATACGAATCGATATTCTTAACAACGTCTACAAGTATATTTCCAGCAATAACTAATTTGCGATTATATTTTGACATTATAAATTCTCCTAAACAGCGCCAGATTTTGGCATAAAATTACACAATGATATAATTATATATGAATTATACTAGAACTTTAATTTTTTGTCAATAATTTTTCTAAATTTATTTTGTAATTTTTTAAATAATTTTATATTTTATACTAGATATAGTGAAAAACATAAAGCTCATATCAAAATAAGACAAAAAATAAAAGACTTGCCCAAATCATTTTTTGCATTAGCATTAATGATTTGGGCAATAAATATAATTAGTCAACTCTGTTTTCTTTAATAACGTTTTGATAGTAATAATAGCTATCTCTTGGGCGACGCTCTAACGTTTCACGATTGATTTGAACAAGTCCAAATACAACGTCGAAACCAAGATGGGCACCTTCGTTTGTATCTAAGAATGTCCAAGGTAAGTATCCAATTACATTCGCACCAGCTTTAATAGCACGAGAAAGAGAACGAAGATGTTCACGCATATGTTGAACTCTATAACTATCGTGAAGGTCAGCATCAAGATCTTCAAGTCTTTTCTTACCAACACCATTTTCAGTAATAATAATCTCTTTGTCAGGATAATATTCGTGTAGATACATAAGAACATCATACAAGCCTTGTGGATAATAACCAAAACCGTAGTCATCTGTTGGCAAATATGAGATTGAGTTTGGAACAACTTTTACGTTTAAGGTCGCATCTTCACCATATTCAACATATCTTGAGCTATAATAGTTAACACCAATAAAATCGCAAGGAATAAAGTATTCTTCTAAGTCCTTTCTCCAATCGATTTTAACTTTTCTATCAATATCGCCTGCATTAATCAATTCATCTGGATAAGTTCCTTCAAGCATTGGTTGTAGCCATCTTCCAGCAAAAGCTGCCATTCTGTTTCTTGAAGCCTGTCTATTTTTTTCAGACGTTGTGAAAGGATAAGTTGCTTCTATCCATAAAACTGCACCAATTTTGCCCTTAAGTCCCATTGACTTATAAAGACGAATTGTTCTATAGTGTGCAATAATCATATTGTGGAAACACTTAGGACCACCAGACGTTTCAGAAACTGCGTTAAGGTTTGGCTCGTTTACTGTGCACCAATAATCAATTCTATCGCCAAACGCTTCAAAACAAGTTTTTGCGTATGATGTAAACCAATCGCCAAATGAACTATTTGTAAGCCCACCAAGAGCGACAACCCACCAAGGCAAATCGCAGTGCCAAAGGTCAAAAAATGTTTTTATACCATTTTTTTTGAGTTCATCAATAACCTTGTTATAGTGGTCAATACCAGCTTGGTTAACTTCAGCTGGACCATTTGGAAAAATTCTTGACCAAGAAATAGAGAAACGGAAGCATTTAACCCCTAGTTCCTTCATAAGCTTTATATCTTCTGGATATGTATGATAAAAACCAGCCGCTGTATCTGGGTCAGCAAAGTTGCATTTAGCAGGGTCAACTTTATATCTATGCATCCAAGTATCTTCACCTTTTCCATCTACGTGATGAGCGCCTTCAATTTGAACTGCTGAAGTTGCTACACCAAACATGAAATCTTTTGGAAAATCAAATCTAATTTCATATTTCATAACAAAATTCTCCTATTCTAATGACATTACAACAATTATAGCATATTCAACTTTTTTGTCAAGTATAAATTATAAAATTTATAGTAAAATTTTAACAATTTTGTTTATAAAAAACACAGTGCCACGCAAAAGCATAGCACTGCCGTATTTTTATTGTTAAGAATTAGTCAACTTTTAATTCTTTGATAACTTTTTGATAGAAATACCAGCTATCTCTTGGAACACGTTCAAGTGTTTCATAACGGATTTGAACTAAGCCGAACATAAGCGTGTAGCCACCACTGCGAAGTTCGCTTGTGTCCATAATAGACCATGGGCAATAACCGATTACTGGGAAACCAGCCTTGATTGCACGAGAAAGTGAACGCAAGTGTTCACGCATATAGTTAATTCTGTATTCATCGTGAAGTTCTTCTTCGTAATTACCCCACTTCTTAACGCCTATACCATTTTCGGTAATAATAATGTTCTTGCCTGGATAATTATCACTCAAATATGCAAGTGTATCAAAGATTCCTTGTGGATAATATTCAAAACCATAGTCGTCTTTTGGTGTATTTTTATTAACAATCTTCTTGAAGTTAAAGTCGCCTTCTCCTTCAGCGTGTTCAACGTGTTCTGGTCCATAAATATTAACACCGATAAAGTCAGCTTCAATAAAGTTTTCTTCTAATTGTTTTTGATAATCTTCTGGAACTAATTCAAGGAACTTTGGTTCTTTTGTAAGAAGCTCTGGATAGCGACCTTTATACATTGGGTCAAGCCATCTGCCAGCATAAGCAGCCATTGCTCTTTCAGTGGCATCAATATCTTTTTGCGACATTGAAAGTGAGTAATATGGAATTACGTGAATTACTGCACCAATTTGACCAGGAAGATTCATTGATTTATAAATTTGAACTGATTTATAGTGAGCCATAATCATATTGTGGAAAGTATATTTATAACCACCTGCTTCTTTAGAGACACAGTTAATATTTGGTTCGTTTACCGTACACCAATAATCAACTCTATCACCAAACGCTTCAAAACAAGTTTTTGCATAGTAGCTAAACCAATCAACAAAAGAACTGTTTGTTAAAGCGCCAAGTTGAACAAGCCATAATGGCATATCGCAGTGCCAAAGGTCAAAGAACGCTTTAATGTCATACTTTTTTAGCTCATCGATAACACGATTATAATAATCAATACCCTCTTGACAAACCTTATATGGTCCATCTGGGAATATTCTTGACCAAGAAATTGAGAAACGGAACATTTTAAGTCCCAAGTCTTTCATCATCTTAATATCCTCTGGATATTTATGATAAAAGTCTGTATTTACTTCTGGGTCTGAAAAATTATATAATGCAGGGTTTTTCTTATAGTTGTCTGAGTGAAAATCTTCACCCTTGCCACCCTCGTGAATTGCACCTTCTATTTGAACAGCTGAAGTTGCAGCACCAAACAAAAAGTCTTTTGGAAATGTAAATTTCATGTCATCCTACTCCTATTTTTACATTATTGTATTTAATTATAACATAACTAATTGTATTGTCAATTGTTTTTAGTTAAATTATCCTTTATTTTAATTAAAAAATCAAAATCTTGTTGATGCAGTTAAACTAGTAATAAAAAATATTCCTTTATAGTTTCTATTGATAGTTTCATTTTGTTAATTATCCACCATCTTAGCGTTTCAATGAACGTTGAAGTAATATGGTTTATCCAAAAATCTTCTGGTATATTTTGTGGTTTTTTATTACTAAAATCTGAAATATGTTTTACTATCAGCACTCTAACTTCACTTTTAAAATATTCTAAAAAAAGTTCATTGTTCTTTGACGATAACAATCTACATATATTATTATCGTTTTTCTTAATGTGCATAAACAAATGTAAAAATACGTCATCTTTGCTATCGCAATCAAAAATTGTGTGATTATTTCCTTGATTTTCCGTGTTAAAAATATGAGAAAAAAGCTCAGCACATAATTCTTTTAATAAAAAATCTTTTGTTTCAAAATGTGAATAAAACGTCGCCCTACCAACGTCTGCTATTTGTATAATTTCTGCTACAGTTATTTTATCGTAATGCTTTTTTGATAGTAATGATATAAACGCGTTAAATATTGCCTCTCTTGACTTTCTTTGTCTTCTATCCATAAATCCCCCATACACTTTTTTGTTTTTGTTCAGTATTGAATTTTTGTTAAGTTTTGTATATATGCTCATACATAAAATTATGATAAAATTTTATCGAACAATATATTCAATATTGAACAAATTATACCACAATATTAAAACTTTGTCAAAGGAGAAAAAAATGAAAACAAAAAGAAAAATATTTATAGCATTTATATTAAATTTAACATTTTCAATTTTTGAATTTTTTGGTGGATTTATTACAGGAAGTATTGCAATAATGTCCGATTCTATTCACGATTTTGGAGATGCAACGAGTATTGGAACGGCTTTCATTCTTGAAAAATTAAGCGATAAAAAACCCAACAATAAATATACTTTTGGCTACGCAAGGTTTTCTGTTTTAGGAGGAATAATCACCACTCTAATTCTTTTAATCAGTTCAGTTATAGTCATTTATAATGCCATTTTAAGAATTATAAACCCAATTGAAATTGATTATAATGGTATGCTCATATTTGCAATTGTTGGTTTGTTTGTAAATATGGTTGCAACTTATTTTACACATGGTGGAAAATCATTAAACCAAAAAGCAGTTAACCTTCATATGTTAGAAGACGCTTTTGGCTGGCTTGTTGTTTTGATTGGTAGCATTATTATAAAGTTTACAAATCTATATCTAATAGACCCTATTTTATCAATTTTAGTAGCAATTTTTGTGGTTATAAATGCCATTAAAAATTTAATCGAAATTACACAAATCTTCTTAATTAAAACACCAAAAAATGTTGATATTTATGATATTGTTAAACACATAAAAGAAATCGATGGCGTTATCGATGCGCACCATATTCACGTTTGGTCAATAGATGGAGAAACAAACCTTGCAACCTTACACTTAGTTGTCAAAGAATACGACAAACGTATAAAAGAAAAAATAAAAGAAGAACTATCTGAGCACAACATTTCTCACGTCACTATAGAAATGGAAACTGAAAATGAAAATTGCAAGGAAAAAACTTGCGATATAAAACAACCTGAACATCACTCTCGTTGTCACCATCATTAAATGCAACAAAAAAGTCTAACCCAAACTTCGTTTAGATTAGACTTATTTTGGCGGAGAGCGAGGGATTCGCTTCTCTCGAGCCTCCCGCAAAATAGTCCGCTGGACTATTTTTTCGCCAAAAGACGAACACGCAAACAAAAGTTTGCTGGCTCCTAATTCTCACCCTCGCTTTTTCGCAAAAAAAAGAGATGCAACAATGCATCTCATTTTTTTGGCGGAGAGCGAGGGATTCGAACCCCCGTGGGCTTGCACCCAAACGGTTTTCAAGACCGCCTCGTTATGACCACTTCGATAGCTCTCCATAAATTTATTTAGTTATCCGTGAAAATATTAAGCAGAATACATCGCACCTTTTCACAGCACGACATATTCTACCTTATTTTTAAAAATTATGCAAGCATTTTTAAGGCAAATTTTGATAAATTTAAATATTTTTTTATAACCTTGCCCAATCGACTTATTATAAATCTGAAAATTTTATTAATTTAACTCCAGACTGCTTAAAAAGTTCTAACGCAAATTCATCTGGATAGCCATTTTTATATATAACTGTTTTTATGCCTGAGTTTAATATCATGCGAGTACAAATTACGCAAGGTTGATGTGTCACGTAAAGAGTTGCACCTTCAAGGCTAATGCCAAATTTTGCAGCTTGAATTATTGCATTTTGTTCAGCGTGAACGGCATAACAAACTTCTTGCATTGTTCCACTTGCAATATTTCTAACTCTTCTTAAGCATTCACCACGCTCACTGCAACTTTCAATGCCACTTGGCGCACCGTTATAGCCTGTTGTTAAAATGCGCTTATCTTTAACTACAACAGCACCAACGTGCCTATTATCTTGATAGCAACTTGACCAATCAGCCACAGTTTCTGCAAGATTCATAAATCTTTGGTCCCACTTGTTCATAATTACCTCATTTGTCGTTATTTTTTATCTTTTTTAACCATTTTTTCTAGTTCTTTAATGAAAGAAGTAGTATCAGTAAAAGAACGATAAACTGATGCAAATCTAACGTATGCAACCTCATCGATACTTTTTAAGCCTTCACAAACCATTTCACCAAGCTCTTTGCTGGTCACTTCTTGCGCTAAAGAATTATATATACGCTTTTGAATATCATCAACTAAAGCATCGATAGTAGCTGAAGAAACAGGTCTTTTTTCGCACGCTTTAATAATGCCGTTTTTCATTTTATTAGGGTCAAAAACTTGCCTTGCGCCATTTGTTTTAACAACAAAAATCGGCGTACTTTCAACCGTTTCATAAGTTGTAAAACGTTTGCCACAATTAACGCATTCACGTCTTCTACGGATTATCGAGCCTTCTTCAGCAGAACGAGAATCGATTACCTTGCTGTCTACGCACCCACAATACATACACTTCATAAAATTCACCTTCTTTAATTTTTATAAAAAACAGAAAAAATATTATAATGTTTATTTTTCTGCTCAAACTACTAATACTATTATGCCAACACTTTTTTATATATTGATTATAACCTACGTTATCGCAATAAATTTATACGGAATTTTAATGCTTAAATTTCAAAAGAAAGCACGTGAAGACGGCGATGAAGAAAACATCGGCATAAGCGATAGCAAACTGCTTTTTGCTGGTCTTCTTGGTGGAGCGCTGGGAATTTTCGTGTTTATGTTTATCCTAAAATATAGACTAAAAAGTCTAATAATGATGGTTTTAATGCCACTTTTTATATCCCTAAACGCATATCTAATTTTTACTGCTATAAACGGTGGTTTCGGATTTTTTATGTTATAGCTTTAATTAAGCTTGTTGTAAATCTTTTATAACGCTAGCAAATTGCTCAATAATTTGGCTTGCAGTCATTGTAAACTCACTTTCCTTTTCTTGAGCTTTTTCACCGGCTTTTCCAAACAAATAAAAAGCTGACAATAAGCTTTCTAACTCGCAAGAATTTCTTGCAACAACACCAGCAATAAGTCCAGACAAAACGTCGCCACTGCCAGCCTTTGCCATACCAGAACAACCAGTCGTATTCAAATATACGTCGTTTCCGTCAGTGACAACACTTACTGCGCTTTTTACTGCTAATATTACGTTATATTTATTCGCAAATTCAACTGCTTCATTAATCAAATTATCGCTTAAAAACTCTTTATCTTTTCCCACAAGCCTTGAAAACTCACCAATATGTGGCGTCAATATAACGCTACATTTTTTATTTTTTAAAACGCCAATGCCATACTTTGCCATCGAATTCAATCCATCAGCATCGATAATAAGCGTTCCAGTATAATTTAATAATAAATAACAAACGATTTTATATGTTAGCTCACTAGCCCCCATACCCATGCCAATGGCAATTGAGTCGCAACAGAGCACCTTTTGCATAGAGCCTTCAACGTCCTCATCAAAAGTAGTTAAAATGCACTCTGGATTTTTTCCCACGTAGGCATTAAATAGTTTTTTTGGCACGCATAGATATGTGTATCCAACGCCAGATTTTAATGCCGACAAACTGTTTGACGAAAGAATAACGCTTCCAGAAAAATCTTCACTTCCACCAATAATGCAAGTTTTACCAAAATTTCCTTTATGCACGTTTCTGTTAGGTTTTATAAAGCATTTTTTAGCATCTCGTTCATCAATTCTTTTAATAAATTTATCTTCCCAAACGCTTATGCCGATATCTTTGCAAACAAGTTTTCCACAATAATCTATACCATCGCCTAAAAAATGTCCCACCTTTAATTCGCCTATAGCAATAGTAAGGTCTGCTTTAACTGCAACGCCCATAACCTTGCCTGTATTCCCATTTATTCCACTTGGAATATCGCAAGAAATTTTATAAGAATTTGAAACGTTAATTTTATCAATAACGTCTTTATATTTTCCTTCAATTTGTCTATTTAGACCTATTCCAAATAGGCAGTCAATAATTATATCAAATTGCCTATCGAATAATTCATAACAAGGTTTTTCACTATCGAACACAGCCACCGAAAAACCGTGGGTTTTGCTTAAAATATCAGAGACTACAAGTCCGTCTTTTCCGTTATTTCCTTTGCCAACGCAAACTAAAACTCTGCCTCCTACAAATTGTTTTTTGATAACCTCGGCAACAGCTTGACCTGCTCTAAGAACAAGTTCTTCTTGAGAAACGCCTAAATTATTAATAGTAAAAGCATCTGCCTTTTGCATTTGCGATGCTGTTAAAATTCTCTCCACTAATCCCCCTGAAACTGTGCTAAAGCATCTGATACTTGCTCATAGGAATATCCTTTTCCAATCAAATATCTATATGTTTTTGCAAGATTTTCTTTAGTTTTTGGCTTGCTTCCTAAATGTTTTATTGCAAGTTTTTTTGCACTGTCGCTTGAAAAGTCTTCAGCGCTCAAATAAGCACTTTCAATATCTTCTTTTTTAACGCCTTTCATCATAAGTTTATACTCAGTTAGGCGTTTTCCTTGTTTTTTGCTAAGGCTTTCAATATATCGTCTTGAATATTCAACGTCATCAACGTAATTATACTCTTTTAACTTGTCAACACATGCCCATGCAATTTGCTCTGAATAACCTTTTTTAATTAAATAATCTTTTAATTGCCTTTTAGTTCTAAGATTTTTTGATATATACTCAGTTGCTTTTATAAGAGCTTCGTGCTCTTCACTTTCGTTAATTAATCGCTCAAGTTTTTTAGCTTCAATTTCTTGACCAACCTTTATGCGATTTTTTACAGCAGTTTCCACCGACACGCCACAAAAAAACTCATTGTCAATATATATATTGCAACGTTTTTTATTGTTTTTTTGTAAAGAAATTTCTGTTATAATCGGCATAACTCACCTTTAGCTTACCCAAAATCGCAATATCCTGAGCCCAATTCTTTTATATCTATTTTACCATTAAAGGTATCGAGCAAACGTTTATTAAACTCTTTAAAATAATCACTTTTAACTGCAATCTTCACGTCAACAACATTGTTAAAATCGGTGCTTATCACACTGATATTTTGGTCACTAAGAAGTTTTATAAGCCTTGAATAACCTTCGTAATCAGGCGAAATTAAAGCTAAAACAGATTGACATATTGTAGAAATTTTCGCTAAATCTAAGCAATCCACAACGGCACCGCCATATGCTCTTGTAAGTCCACCAGTGCCGAGTTTAATTCCACCAAAATATCTAGTGACAACGGCAACGGTCTTATACATTTTTCTATTTTTTAAAACTTCAAGCATAGGTAGCCCAGCTGTTCCCTGTGGCTCGCCATCATCAGAAAATTTTTGAACTAAACCTTTGTCATCAGCAATATACGCATAACAATTATGGGTTGCTAGCGAGTGGCGTTTTCTTATGGTTTCAATAAATTTTTTTGCATCTTCTTCATCTTGAACGCCTTTGACATTGCAGATAAATTTTGAACGCTCTATAACGTTGACATTTTCTTTTTCACCGTTCACAGTAAAAAATTCATAACTCATTTTACACTTACTTTAATATGCACTTTTTTGCCCTTGTGCAAAATAAATTCCTTGTTTAATAATAATGCTGATGGAATTTCACCAAAAGGATTTGTAATTTTTTCTTGGTCTAAACTAACCCCACCACCTTCGATAAGGCGCTTAGCTTCGCCCTTTGACTTTGCTTGTCCTACAGCAACTAAAAGGTCTGCAACAAGTGTAATAGAACCGTCGATTTCAGCTTTAGGCATATCTTCAGTATTTCCACTGCCAAACGCTGCTCTTGCTTGTCTTTGAGCGTCAACTGCTTTTTCTTCGCCGTGAACAAGCTTTGTCACCTCATAAGCAAGTCTTTCTTTTGCTTGATTCATACGTTCGTCGTTATATTTAGTAAGTTCTTTTATTTCGTCCATTTCCATAAAGGTTAATAAACGCATACATTCTTCAACTTTAACGTCTTCAACGTTTCTAAAATATTGATAGAACTCATAAGGGGTTGTCTTGTTTTCATCAAGCCATAAAGCGCCTTTAGCCGTCTTACCCATCTTTTTGCCTTCGCTAGTAAGTAAAAGCGTAAACGTCATTGCATAAGCAGGCTTTTCTTCTTTTTTCCTAATAAGATTAGCGCCGGCAAGCATATTGCTCCATTGGTCGTCTCCACCAAGCTCTAATACTACGCCATAGTCTTGATACAATTTCAAAAAATCATAGCCTTGCATTAACATATAGTTAAATTCTAAAAAAGACAAACCTTTTTCCATTCTTGACTTAAAGCACTCTGCCGTAAGCATTCTATTTACAGAAAAATGCACGCCAATATCACGCAAAAAGTCTACGTAATTTAGATTTAATAACCAGTCGGCGTTATTAGCCATTATAGCTGGATTTTCGCCATCAAACTTTATAAATCTACTCATCTGCTTTCTAAAGCAAGCACAGTTATGCTCTATAGTTTCTTTTGTCATCATAGAGCGCATATCAGTTCTTCCAGATGGGTCGCCAATCATAGCCGTGCCACCACCGATAAGTGCAACCGGCTTATGACCATATCTTTGCATCCACGCCATTGCCATTATAGGAATATAATGACCGATATGCAAACTATCTGCAGTTGGGTCAAAGCCTACGTAAAATGGCACGCTTGCTGTTCCTAAAAGCTTATAAAGGTCTTCTTCATAAACCGTTTGCTTGATAAATCCTCTTTCTTTTAACACGTCAAATACATTTTTCATAAACTTACTTAAAATTTCCTTTGCGCATATTTATAATATTAAAATTTATTTCGTATATTATATCTCTAAACAAAATAAATGTCAAAGATAAACATTTATTTTCTTATTAATTTTTGACAAACAAAAATAGACGAATTAAAAATTCGCCTAAACAAAAATTACGTCCTTCATTATTCAAAAATTTTATTCAACAGACTTATTTGCGCTAAATATTGCAAATAAAATTAAACCAAAATTTGCACCTACTATTAAACCTAAACAAAAATTAAGCATATTTATTACCCTATTATAATTATGCCAAAACACAAGTTTTTTATTCTTATTCGGCATATTTTATACTATTATGTCTAACATAATAATATGCGTAATTGTTAAGATTTTACTAATAATTATTTTTGTATGTTTGCAAAACTTTTAATACGAAGTGCATTAATTGAAATATTAACCAGATAACCGTTATTACTCTTTTCCATACTAATGGTTGGCGATAAACTAAAGTCAAAGTAGTCCCTTAATAATTTATCAACGTCACAAACGAGCATTTCGCTAAAATTTTCCCCTGTTGTAATTCTATCGTTTTCGATTAACGTTTGAAGTCTTAATAATTGATTTTTATTTTTTTTCATACCCTTCTTTTTATGCTCCCCCTTATGCTACCAAAAAATCCTGTATATTTTGTAGTTGCGTCAAAAATTTTTTTTGTTCCGTTATGTATGTTTTGGGCAAGCATTTTATAAGCCTTATAAGACTGCGAGCGTGACGACAACTTATATCCACTTGATAAAAATACCGTATCTTCTTCTGGTAAAACGCCAATCAGTTTTACTTTTAAAATTTGTTCTATATCATACGGCATCATCATTTTTGAAGAAACAATTAAATCCCCACGAGCTCGATTTACCACCAAGCCTATACTATCTAGCTCATAGCTTTTCAAAACTGAAACAACTTTATCTGCGTCTCTAATACTTGTCAGATTTGGTGTCGCAATAATAATTGCTTGGTCTGCACAAGATACAGCCCTATGAAAACCAATTTCGATTCCAGCCGGACAATCAAGAATTATATAATCAAATAATATATCAACGCTATCTAAAAGTAATTTAATATTTTGACCGCTAATATTAGACGTTGGGTACAAATTTCCTGACGGAAGAATATACAAACTCCTTTTATCACCACACTGGACTAATGCTTGTTTTATTCTACAACGGCATGATAAAACGTCATTTATATCATAACAAACTTTGCTTTCAACACCTAAAACAACGTCTAAATTATTTAAACCAAAATCAACGTCGACAAGCAAAACTTTTGCGCCCATATTAGATAGAGCCATACCTAAGTTTGCAGTTATTGTTGTTTTTCCAACGCCACCTTTACCAGACGTCACCACTATTTTTTTAGCCATATATAACCTCTGAATTGATTATAAATAAAAAAAGACCACACTTTTTGACTGTTTAAGAAAAAAAGCGTGGTTTTATGTCGTTTAATTTTGCGATTAAATTTTATCTATTTGTGTGAAATAGCAACCTTTTTTAACAGTTTTGAATTACCTATAGCAATTCCACCACCGAGAGCTACTGCCATTGCGCCGTTTTCGGCAACGTTAATTTTCATTGCAAATTTATCAGAATAATATTTTTCTAAACCATATATTGAAGATGCTACGCCTGAAACGTATATACCTGCATTTCTTATTTCTGCACAAACTTCTGGTGGTAATTTTTTAAGTACAGCCACTGACAACTCTTGAATTTTATCGTAATATTTTTTTATAGGCGCTTGTAAATCCATTGCCTTAATAGAAATTGAGCGTGGAGCACCGTTTTTCAAGTCTCTTCCATTAACAACTGTAGCAAGAGCATCATTGTTAGCCAAACTACCAATTTCTTTCTTAATTTTTTCTGCAGTTAAAAGACCAATTTGAAGCCCATAATTCTCAGCTATGTAATCCATAATATCAACGCTGATTTTATTATAACCAAAGTTTACAGATATGCCAGCGATTATTCCGTCTAGCGAAACTGCCGCAATATTTGTCGTCCCACCAGCCATATCTATAACAAAGCAAGGCGTAGAATCGTTTAATGGAATTCTTTGACCAAGCGCCGAAAGCAACGGCGCTTCGGAAAAGTACACCTTACTTATTCCACAATTTTTTGCAACTTTTTTATACTTAGATATAACGTCGTAAGAACAACCACAAGGCACTGAAAATATAGCTTGACATCCAAATATGCTATTTTTTATTCCAAGTTTATCTAAAAATGAAGATAATAAACTTTGTGCAACCGGCACGTTTACAATTTCCCCCTCAAACACAGGAAAAACAACTTTAGTATTATTTGCCGTTTTACCAATAAGCTTTCTTGCCTCTTCCCCAACAAACTTAACTTCGTTATTGTTTTCAAGGTTAATCGTGGCAACTGTAGGTTCGCTTAAAACTAAACCACTGCCAAGCACGTATATATTAGTGTTAACACTATCAAAGTCTATTGCCAATTTTGAAACAGCCATTTTACCACCTTTTTACATTAAAACTTACGCTGTGATTACACAGCGTAAGTTTATTAAAGTATTTCTAAATTTTTCTTAAATATTTTTCTAAAATCCGAGCCGATTTCAAATGCTGAATTTATCTCTAAAGTAGCGTCACCGTCAACTTCTGTTTTAACAATTACTGAGTCACCTAAAATATCGCAATTAATTCCTTTAATTACCGATGATAAACTTCTATCAAGAGCATTTGCAATTCGTAGCATTATGCCCATTTTCTTAACGACGTCAACGTCTTCATCAGTCACTAAATCACGATATCTTGCCCAATCAAATGGATTAATATCTTCTATAGCAGTATTAGATGCGACAAAAGAAGCAAGAACTAAATCTCTATGAGATATGCCATAGATATTAGAGTTCAAAATCACATAACCGCTGTGTTTTTCAAAGTTGTAAAAGCCAACACGTTTACCTGTGTCGTATAAATAAGCAGCAACTTTTAAGATTTTTAGATATTGTCTTGGAAATTTATGCAAAACTCTAAGTTGCTTAAAAAGTTGAACTGATAAACTTACAACTTGTTCTGTATGCTTTTGGTCACAGCCAAATAAATTGACTAAATTATTAAGGCTATAAGTTAAAACGTCAGATATAGGCTTATCTAGAGTTGATGGAACAACGTAGTTGTATAGTAAACCAGTTCTCAAGCCACTGCCACTAATAATGACGTTTTGTAAATTCATATATTTTTTAAATGCAGAAATCACGGCAAGCGCACTTGGGAATATATCAGCCCTGTCACTTGACAATCCTTTAATTTTCTTCTTTCTATCAAGGTCTAACCCTTTGACTAAATCGAAAACGTGGTTAAAGTCATTATCATTTATAACGTAGTTATGAATAGCCTTAAGTGGATATTTCTTCATAATTTTAGTCATACGACAAAGATTTCTAAACGAACCACCGACGCCAATCATCTGAACTTCTGGGTCAACGTCTTTGAGCCACTCAATTTGCTTTAACTGTTCAGTAAAGAATTCTTCAACCTTTTTAGCCTGTTCAGTTGGAGACAATCCGTCTTCATTAAATAATTCAGTAAGCGTAATCGCACCAAAAGGTAAGGTTTCGTAGTTAAGCAAATTACGTCTATTATAATAAACAATTTTAGTGCTTCCACCACCTATTTCCAAAATAATACCTTTTGGAATATCCATAGTATTAACAACTCCACGATAAACGTATATCGCTTCTTCTTCTGCGCTTAAAACACGCAATTTTATGCCACAAGTAGCACTAACTTCGTCAAGAAAACTACGTTGATTTTTTGCACGGCGAACTGCCGCCGTTGCAACGGCAATAATTCTTTCAATACCGTTAACATCACATAATTTTCTAAACATTTTTAAAGTTTTAATAGTTTCTTGAATTCTTGCAGGTTTTAAAAAGCCATCCTTTTCCATACCTTCTCCGAGGCGAGGGCTTTCTTTAAGTTGGTCAACAATTTGAAAATGACCAGTTTCTTTAACCTCTACTAAAAGTAATCTCGCTGTATTTGAGCCTAAATCAATGATTGCAATTTTTTCCAATTTATTCACCGTGCCATTATCTTATTTTTTCGCAACAATTATAGCACAAAATATTTAATTTGTACATACCCTTTTTAAAATTTTGTGCAAATTTTTTTAATATTTTTAATTTACTAAGTTTTTTAATGGCACATAATTGGCTTGTCAATATAAATTTTCTTTAAAAAGCGTGTGTTTTACTGATATTTTTACATTTTTTGATATTTATACTTTTGTGCTATTTGCACAAACAAAACTTATTGTTTTTTAAGTTTTAATCCATCAACAAACTGAAAAACAGACAATACTAATAAAAACGCCCCAAAGCATCGCTTTAGCAAATTACCACTCATAATTTTAGCTAAAAAGCACCCACCAACACAAGTTATTACACCTGAAACGATTATTATTATAACTTTATCATATTTAACAAGCTTATTTTTTATATGAATAATTAATGCAATAACAGCCATAGGTATAAACCCTATTAAGTTAATAGATTGAGCCGTATGTTGCCCAACCGAATAAAAAATTGTAAGAAGTGGAATTAATAGTGTTCCTCCACCCATCCCCATACCGCCTAAAAGCCCACCGACAAGACCTGCAAAACCATACCATAAATACTGCATTTTCACCTCTATTTATATAACTAAAAAAACAACATCTTAACGCCAGCAACCGCCATTACGATAGAAAATATTATTATAACCCATTTTGACGAGAGTTTTGATAGTAAAATCGCACCAAATATACCACCTAAAATGATTCCAATTATAACAGGGATACCAATTTCCAACTTAAACTTGCCGAAAGAAAGATATAGTATACTACTTATTATCGAAAGTGGCAATATAATCAAAATTGCCGTTGCGTGAGCATTTTTTGATTTGAATTTCAATAATTTTGTAAGCATAGGAACTACAATCATTCCACCGCCACCACCAAAAATTCCATTAATTAAGCCTGCAATTGCTCCAGTAATTACGCTAATTAGCGTCGCATTTTTAACATTTTTAGTTATATTATTTTTATTTTTTTTCGCTTGACACTCTTTCATTTGCCATTATTATCAGCAAAAAAATATTTTTTTACTATTTTTTTAGAAAAAAAGCCATAATTCTTTGTTATGTTCTTGATTTTTTTGTTTAAATATTATATAATATCTTCAATGTGTAAAAAAGATTTTATCGCTTGGCACTTCTCCAAGATATTAAAATTATTAAAGGTGAATTATGACGAGAAAAATTAACTCAAAATTTTTAACAATTAAACAACTTCTTGTTTTTATTCTTGCAATATTAATGTGCTTCTCGCTATTTATGGCAACAGCTTGCAAAAATGACGATGATGATAGCGCCGATATCCCAGAATATTCTTATTCTGATAATAATGATGGCGAAATCACAAACCCTTCGTTTGCTTTTGGCACACAATCTATGGAATACGATGATTATCCAAAAACTTCTGTTGACGGTTGGTCTTTTACTAAAGTTGCAACATCAAAATCAGGAGTTGTAGACACTTCAGAAGCCGGTTGGACTGAACTCATGCCTAACCTATATAAAGATGATGGTCTATTAAGCTACGTTAAACACGTTAACAATATTGATGAAAATAAGATTAAAGAAATCATTAGAGAGAATGAAGGCGACCCAAATAAGACTATCACTTCTAGCGAAATAAAGCAACACATTATCAACAATTATTTCCTTGTACCAGAAACTAAAAACCCTGATACCGTTTACGCTTTTGAAAACCCTGGCACTCATGCTGATGATTTAGATAATAAAGTGTACATGCTTAACAACTACGTTAAAAAAGACTTTAATTATGGATGCGTGCAAACAGTCACGTCTTCAAATGAAATTACATTAAAGCGTGGCGAATATGCAAAGATAAGCGTTTGGGTAAAAACTGTAAACTTAAACACAGAAAAAACTGCTTATAGCTATGGTGAACCTATTGGCGCAAATATAAGTGTTAAAAATACTTTTAACGGCAATGCACAATCTAATTTTGGTATTTATAACATTATTACGGACGCTCAATGGAAACAATATACTTTCTATTTAAGAGCAGACGAAGTTTATGAAACTAAGTTTACCCTACAATTAGGTTTAGGCTATGACAATTTTGCAACAACAGGAACAGCATATTTTGACGATATTAACGTTGAGTTATTAGATGAAAACGAATATATTGCTAGCGTTGGCAACAATACTGTTGATACGTTTAACATTTCTTATAATGATAAAGAATCAAAACCTATTGTTAAAGCATCTAACTATAATAACGACACAGTATATCTTTATGATATGCGTCTAAATTTAATTGGCTCAGATTTCTCTACCTATTCTAAAGTCGTTTCTTTTGAGAACAATACAAAAGATACAACTTATTATGATTTTACAAAGTATAAAGATGGTGAACTTACTGGTAATTTTACAAACTCAAGCAATCCAGTTTTACTTTCTCACAAAACTGATTTAGATGCTCCATACGGAATTACAAACGGTCTTGAAGTAAAAATTAATAAAGCATCAAGCTATGCGATAAAATTAGATGACAACGGCTCACCATTTAAGCTAAGTGGCGAAAGTTATTCGGCAATTACTTTTTTCGTGAAAAATAATCTTAACAAGCTTTATGCAACCGACATTACTATAAACGTTGAAGATAAATATGGAAACGTAATTGAAGAAAGACCAGCAGTTGCAACAATTTCTGATGTCAGTGATGAATGGGTAAAATATACTATAGTTGTTAAAAACAACTTTGACGAAGAAAAGTACACCACTGCTCGTGAGTTTTATTTAGAAATTATTATTGGCCCAGATAGCCACAGCGACTATATTGATGAATACGCTTTAGGTACAGTATATTTTACCTCACCTATCGTTTCAACTGGTAAAACATATCAATATGCAAACGACCAAGATGAGTTAAATGAAGTTGAAACTCCTTTTTATCAATATTATAAACTTTTATCTACTTCAGCGGCTGGCGAAACGGCACTTTACGCAGATTATAATGAAGACTACACTGCCGATGAAGCAGACCCTGAAACTTATTCACTAGTTGTCGCTCCAAGCAATATCGGTCAAATCTTAAATAAGCCTGTCACACCAAAATCTTATACAGGCATTGAAGCAGGACATTATTATATTACTGGTGTCGAGCAATCAGATAACACAAATGTAAACAACAACTCTAATGCAGGCTTAATTAACACCAAATATCTAAATAATTACACTATGCTTAACGATATTGACGACGCATTAGTTAATTATGAAACAGATAGTGACATACAACCTCTTATGATTAAAACTACTGATAAGAGCTATGGATTTATTGGCGAGCCACAGACAATCGGTGCAAGCTCTTATGCAAAAGTTTCAGTAAAAGTTAGAGTTTATAATGCAACAGCATATATTTATTTAGTTGACACTTCAAAAACCGAAAAACAAGTTCTAAAACTTGATTCATTTACAGTTAACACTGACAAAGGTAAATTCAACAATAATGGTCAAGAAATTAGTAAGGAATTATTCTTTGAGATAAACAGTGATATGTTAGACGACAACGGCTGGACTACTGTTGAATTCTATATCGCTACAGGTGCAACTGAAAAAGAATTTAGGATTGAACTTTGGAACGGCAAACGTGACAGCAGTGAAACATTAACACAAAATGGATACGTATTCTTTAACGATATTGAAATTACAACTGCAAACGCCTTTACCGAATCTGATAGATGGCAAGACGCTTTGTCAGAAGTAGGTTATCCTCTTTATAACACTGCTAACGACTATAAAAACAATACTGATTTAATTCTTTACAAGAGAGAATTAACTGATACTGAAGAGAAATATAATAACGAAAACAGCAATAAGATTTCTTATGACCCTAATTACGTTTGGGCAAAGACAGATAAACTTATTTACGCAATCTATAACACAATTGACCCAGTTGAAATAGACCCTTATGATTCGGACGTAGAAGATGACACAACGACGGAAGAATCATTATATGAAACTGACCCTGCTTCTTTCTGGTTGTCACTTTCATCAATTATTATTGGTGTTGCACTTATAGTTGCAATTATAATGTTATTTATCAAAAACATTAGACGTAGGCGCAAAGCAAATAGAAATGATGCAAAATCACACTACACTGTCAAGAGTAGAACCAAAAAAGCAGCTAAACCTGTTGAAGAAATTGATATTGACATCGACATTGATATTGATGAACCTACTACAAACAACGAAAATGATGGCGAACAATCTTTAGATTCATACGTTTACAGCGACGTTCAAATTTTCGGAGAAGAAGAAAAAGATAATAATAATGACTAAGTTATAAACTTATAAAACAAAAAGCTCAATGCGCTGCATTGAGCTTTTTTGTTTTGAATAAATTACAATTTAAAAATTAATTAACACGCTTTTGCGACAGTTAAGAGAATACCTTTTTGTTAATTGCATATACATAATATATGGCAAAAATTATATTAACTGGTGGTGGCACAGCAGGACACGTCACACCACATTTAGCAATATTACCTTATTTAAAAAATGATTTTAAATCCATTTATTATATTGGCAGTGAAAATGGAATAGAAAAAAATATAATTAACGATGCAAAAATCCCCTATTATTCAGTTCCCTGCGCAAAACTTAACAGAAGTTTTAGTTTTAGCAACTTTACTATACCAATAAAGCTAATCTCTGGATATATTAAAGCAGGAAAAATTCTTGACAGACTAAAACCAGATATTATTTTTTCTAAAGGTGGCTACGTATCTGTTCCAACAATTCTTGCCGCTAAAAAACGAAAAATACCTATTATTGCACACGAAAGTGATTATACGGTTGGGCTTGCAAATAGACTTACTGCAAAATATTGCAAAAAAGTTTTAACGTCTTTTGAAGAAACGGCAAAAGAGCTAAAAAACGGCGTATACGTTGGTCCTCCAATAAGAAAATCTTTATTTATGCAAAAAAACAAACAAGCCTTTGATTTTTTTGGTTTTTCGGGAAATAAGCCAATTCTACTTATAACAGGTGGAAGTCAAGGCGCAATGGCGATTAATAATGCAGTTAGAAATGCACTAAATGAACTTTTACCTAAGTTTGACGTTGTTCATATATGTGGCAAAGGAAATTTATCTAGTAGCATAAAGCATAAAGGATATTTTCAAGCCGAATATTTAACAAATATAGAATTAGCTTTTAGCGTGTGTTCAGTTTGCATCTCACGTGCAGGCTCTAACACAGTTTTTGAACTATTAGCATTAAAAATTCCATCAATTTTAATTCCCTTACCAAAAGGTAATTCTCGTGGGGACCAAGTATTAAATAGTGAGTATTTTCAAAAATTAGGACTTGTAAGCGTTTTACCACAGAACGTTTTAACACCAGAATCACTTACCTATGCTGTAAATTCAACTTATGCAAACAGATACAATTTGCAACGTAATTTAGAAAAAACTCCAATAAATGATTCAAGCAGACAAATTTCTCGTTTGCTTATAGACGCTATTACTTAAAAAATTTTATAATAAACATTTCTATCAGATAGGTTTAATCCATTTAAATTTTCAAAATATTTTGAAAGGCAACTATTTTGCCTTTCATTTTTATTAGTCATATAATAAATATATCTTGATTGTGAATTTCTATTTTTATTTATTATTGTTAAAATATTTTTCTTCTTTGTATTTTTCTTGTTAAATAAATTGTTCAATAAGCTTGTAAACATTAGCATTTCTCCTTTTTTCTATATAATAGCACTATTTTATGACATACGGCTGTCATATAGTTGACAAAAATATATGTTTTTTATATAATTTATACATAGGAGAAAAAAATTATGAAATATGAAATTATGCTTAGAATTTTATTTGAACTTATGTCTAAAAAATGCGTTAAAGCTTCATATCTAGCCGATAAATATGAAGTTAGCGTAAGAAGTATTCATAGATACATAAACTGTTTAGAACTTGCTGGCGTGCCGATTTATACCATACGTGGCAATAATGGTGGATTTGCAATTATAGACACATTTAAGTTTTCTTCTTCGTTTTTGACAAAACAAGAGTTTGAACAAACTATCAATGCACTTTCAGCAATTACTTCAAGCGTGCCAAACAATGACCTATCAAACGTTATTAACAAGCTAAAATCCGTTATTAGAAATGAATTTACAAGCATAAATCTAAAGAGTGCCAATTTAATTATTGATGCAGGACCTTGGGGCGATGCCGTTGGATATAAGGTAAAATTAAACGTATTACAAAAATGTATTGAGAGCAACAACAATCTTTTAATTACTTATCACGACAGAAACGGCGAAATTAGTGAAAGAATAATCGAACCACATATAATTGTTTTTAAGCAAGGACTTTGGTATGTGTTTGCATATTGCCATCTAAGAAAAGATTTTAGATTTTTTAAGACTGGACGTATAGAAAAAGCAACGATTTTAAATGAAAAATTTGAAAGAAAGGATATTGACAAACAAGACTTACCACTAAGCTTTTGGGAAAGCGAAACGACCACTCAAGACGTTATTTTTGAAATAAATAAAAAGTGCTTATCAGACGTTGAAGAATGGCTTGGAATTGAAAACATTACTACAAAAAACGGCAAGCATATAGCTGAAGTTAAACTACCTTTTGACAACGGACTTATCTCAAAGATAATTTCATACGGAGACGGCATCAAAGTAATTTCGCCAAAAAGTTTAAGGTTAGACGTTATAAACTCAGCTAAGTCAATTATAAACTTATATAATGAATAACAAAAAAAAGACGCAAAAGGGCGTCTTTTTTTTATTGTAAAAATAAATTAAATTAGAATTCTTTTCTTGTGCTGCGAGAAAAAAGCTTAATAAATTCGTCTAAAGGGTCTTTATTTTCATAAAGAATTGAATAAACTGCATTTGTTATTGGCAATTCTACGTTATATTTAATTCCAAGCTCTCGCATTGCTTTAGCAGTAGAAACACCCTCGGCAAGCTTAGAAAACTTTTCACCCTTTACATATTTTTCACCGAAATTACGATTGTTTGAATATGGAGAAAACAAAGTAGTTTCATAATCACCTAAATGGCATAATCCATATGCAGAAAGGCCATTTCCACCCATCGCATCAATAAGTCGTGCAACTTCTCTCGCCCCACGTGACATTAATGGGCCTTTAAGTGTGGTGTATCCACCACCATCTAACATGCCGGCAGCAATTCCCATGACGTTTTTTGCCGCTGCGCCTATTTCACTGCCAATAATATCATCACCATAATAGAAGCGTATTAAATCTCCACGCAGGTTATCTGCCAAATACTTAACTAATTCTTTATTGCTTGAATCGATAACCATACAATTAGGATAACCTTTAGTAAAAGCTTGAATATGCCCTGGCCCTACCCAAACAGCAACCTTATTGCTATCAACTCCACTTTCAATAACAACTTCTGAAAGGCGTTTTCCAGTTTCTACTTCTATACCCTTCATACACAAAACAAATTTTTTGTTTGAAACATCGTAAATTACTACGTCTTTCATAAAAGAACGCAAGCCTTGTGCACTTATAGAAATAATTATTATGTCACTATTTTCAACAGCAAACTTTAAATCATCTGTTAAATTTATGCGCTTATCAAGTTCAACGTATTCATTTTTTCCTGTGTTTTTAAGCACGTTAAAACTCTGACTATCAGGTCTACCCCATTGAATAACGTTATGACCGTTATTAACAAGATACCAACCTATAAACGAGCCCCAACGCCCACAGCCTAAAACCGAAATGTTCATAAACTCTCCTACAAAGTCTTTCTATCTACAAACGCTCTTGCTAAGCTTACTTCATCTGCATATTCAAGGTCAGTGCCTATTGGAATACCGTGTGCAAGTCTTGTCACCCTTATTCCTAAAGGCTTTAATAGTCCTGAAATATACATTGCCGTTGCTTCGCCTTCAACGTCTGGATTTGTTGCCATAATAACTTCTTCAACAGAGCCACCTGATATACGACTGAGCAACCCCTTTATATTTATGTCGTTTGGTCCAATCCCATCAATTGGCGAAATTGTTCCGTGTAAAACGTGATACACACCGTTAAACTCATTAAGCTTTTCAATAGCAACAACGTCTTTTGGGTCTTTAACAACACAAATTGTTTTACTTTGGCGATTTTTGCAAATTTCACAAACTTCACCTTCAGAGAAATTGCCACAAATAGCACAATAATGCACGTTTTGCTTTACGTTAATAATTGCATCAGCAAATTCTTTTGCCTCTTTCTCGGTCATATTAACAACTTTATAAGCAAAACGTTGAGCAGTTTTTGTGCCTACGCCCGGCAATTTAGAAAATTCATTTATAAGCCTACCTATAGGCTCTATATAAACTTTCATTTTATAGACCTAAGCCCCCAAAAGCACCCATTTTTTCAGAATAAACTTCATCAGCCTTATCATATGCATCGTTAAGCGCCGCAATAATTAGGTCTTCAAGCATTTCTAAGTCATCCATATCAACTGCACCAGGCTTAATAGAAATGCCTGTCACAACTTTTTTTGCAGTCATTTTAACGCTAACCAAGCCGTTTCCAGCACTTCCGTCAACTTCTAATTCTTCAAGTTCAGCCTGAGCTTTTTGCATCTCTTCTTGCATTTTTTGTGCTTGGCGCATCAAATTTTGCATTTGATTTCCACCACCAAAGCCTCCAAATCCACCTTTATACATTTTATATTCTCCTTTTTATTTAATAATAACTATATCTTCGCCAAAAATATCCTTTAGCCTTTTTGTTTCTTCATCAACTTCATCAAGAGTTTTCTCTTTTTCATCTAGCACAACTTGAAGCTCAAATGGTAAAAACTCTTTTAACGCTTGTTCTATAGTATCTTTTGTTGTAGACCTATCTAAAAGTTCATGGTCTGAATCATTAAACGTTATTAAGGTTAACACGTTTCCCTTTATTTGAACGCTAACGCCTTGAATTAAGTTCCAAAGCATCTCACTTCCAATTTTTCTTAAGTTTATCAACAGCTTGCCTTTTAAATCGCTATCGCTTAGAGAAGATATGCTTTGCTTTTCTTGCGATTTTTCACTTTCAACTTCATTTTTAACAACAGTTTTGTCATTTGATTGTTCCAAACTGCTATTCCTAACTAAATTAACTTGATTATTAATAATATCATTTTCAAGCTTTGTTATCCTTGCAAGAAGTGCATCTATATTATAATCACTTTCAGGTTTAGTAGCCTTGATTGATGCCGTTTCAAAAACAACTCTAGCGTGATTTGAGTACTTAAGCGAATTTTCACTTTGAGCAAAAATTTCTAAAACCCTAAGCAATCTTTGTTCATTTGCTTTTTGAGAAAGTTTAACTAAAGCATTAAACGTTTCTTCTGGGACTTTTAAAATTCCGTTTGGATTATTACACGTTTTAACAACAATTACATCTCTTATAATAGAGGTAATATCTTTAATTAAAACACCTATACTTTTTCCAAGCGAACAAAGAGTGTCTATAGTTTCTAAAACATCGCCCGAATTGCCACTTAAAATATTATCTATAAATTTATAAAGCGTTTGGGTATTAGTTGAGCCTAAAACGTTCATAACGTCATCATAAGTTAATATTTTATCACTATATGAAAGCGCAATGTCTGCAATAGATAAGGCATCACGAATACTGCCTTCACCAGCTTTTGCTATAGCCATTATTGCTTCTTTTTGATATTCTTTGCCTTGTTCATCATAAATTTTTTCAATTAACGATGCAATCATTTCATCAGGAATAAGTTTAAAATCAAAACGCATACAACGAGAAAGTATGGTTGCGGGAATTTTATGGACTTCTGTTGTCGCCAAAATAAATACAGCGTGTTTTGGTGGCTCTTCTAAAGTTTTAAGTAAAGCATTAAAGGCAGCACCTGTAAGCATATGCACTTCATCGACAATATAAACCTTATATTTACAAGAAACCGGTGGAAATTGCACGTTTTCACGCAATTCTCTAATTTCATTTACTCCGTTGTTAGACGCAGCATCTATTTCAATTACGTCTATATTTGAAGGGTCTGATATAGCTTTGCAACTTTCACACTCTAAACATGGCGAACCGTTTTTATTGTTTAAGCAGTTTATTGCTTTAGCAAAAATTTTAGCCGCAGAAGTTTTACCCGTTCCACGAGTGCCTGTAAACAAATATGCGTGGCCAAGTCTATCACTTGTGATTTGATTCACAAGTGTTTTAACAACCTGTTCTTGACCTATTAAGCCTTCAAAAGTATTTGGTCTATACTTTCTATATAATGCTAAATATCCCATATTTTCCTATCCTTTATTTTTTAATGCCATAATAATCTTTTTTCTTATGCGTTGAATTGCATTATCGATTGACTTTTCGTTTTTTTCAAACTTTTCACTTATCTCTCTATAAGAATAGCCTTTTAGATAATATATCAAAATATCATATTCAAATTTACTAAGCACTTTATGTATTATGCTTTTAAGTTCGTTTTCAGCTTCGGCATTAATACAAATTTCTTCTGGCCCAAAATGCTTATCTATAATTATTTCTGTTTTATCTACGTCACTATCATTATCTATACTGCCAGATAAAGATAGATAATTATTAAGTGGCTGATTTTTATATCTATTTGAACTCTTTATTGCATTAAAAATCCTATTTTTAACACAAGTATAAACGTATGTTTTAAAACTAGACTTTGCATTAAAAGACGTTATTGCCTTAAACACGGCAAATAATCCTTCTTGCAACAAATCTTCAGATTCTCCACCGTTCAAAAAATACGAACGTGCAACTGCTGATGCAATATATTTGTATCGATTAAAAAGCTCGTCAATAGCGTTTTCATTTTTAAGCTGAGCAAGAGCAACTAATCGCTCATCGCTTAACTTTTTCATTTCTTCTTTACTCATTACCCTTTTCCAATCTTTGTCTTATCACTTCATAAACTGAAATGCCACAGGCAACCGATGCGTTCAATGAATTAACCTTTCCGTACATTGGAATTGAAATTATGCCATCGCACTTTTCTTTTGTCAATCTCTTAACGCCACTATCTTCGCCACCTATGACTAAGCAAATTTTACCTGTAAGGTTTGATTTATAAATACTTTCGCCCCCCACTTCAGCGCCATAAACCCAAAAGCCATAATCTTTTAACGTATCGATAGCACTATTAATATTGGTTACTCTTGCAACTTTTAGGTGATTAAGTGCGCCAGACGATATGCGCATAACCGTATCGTTTACAGATGCGCTTCTGTCTTTTCCGATAATTAAGCCCTGAGCGCCAGCGCACTCTAAAACTCTGATAATGCTACCCAAATTATGTGGGTCGTGAATTTCGCTTAAAATCACAACTAAAGCATTTTCTTCCGTGCAACTATCAATTATATCGTCAAGGTCAAAATACTTATAGTCGGAAACATATGCAATAAAGCCTTGGTGGCGCTTGCTTTCGCTTTCTTTTTCAATAACGTACTTATCTACTAATTGCACTTTAACTTTATGTGAGCGAATAATATTGATAAGCCTTTTGCTCGGCTCGTCTTTTAGGTCTTTTTGAACTAAAATCTTGTCTATTTCTTTATCTGTTTTTAATAACTCGTAAACCGAATTTCTACCTTCAACCTTCATTTATATTACCTTCGTTTAATAAAAAATTTAATCTATCATTTTGCCCTATCAAATATAAATATCCAAGCACGGCTTCAAACCCTGTTGCGACGTTATATTCTGATACAGTTGCGTGTTTTGCCTTGGTTGTTTTTTTTGCATTTCTTGCACGCTTAAAAATCGCAAGTTCTTCTTCATCAAGAAATGGCAAAATATTTTTCAAAAATTCGGCTTGAGCAACTGCATTAACTTCTGCTGTAGCCCTAGCATTAAGCTCGCCAGTTTTTGAATCTGACATAAAAGTTAGCCTTTCCCTAACGAATAGCGAATATACTGCATCACCAACAAATGCAAGAACTATTGGATTAAGGTTTTTAGCCTTATTTTTATCCATTATTTCGCCAAGTTTAAACACGTTTCCAACTCCAAATAATATTCCATAATTATTATACATTATTTTTGTAAAAAACACAATAAAAAAGCTCGAATTTTTATATTCGAGCAAAGAATTATATCTTATTGGCAGTATATAAACGTTGTTTGTGCTAAATATAGCGAAATTCCCTTAAATATATTATATGCAAGACTTTCTTGATATTTATCGGTAATTAATAAAGCTTCATCCTCAGGGTTTGATAAAAACCCACACTCTGCTATTACAGACGGATATTCCGTGCATTTGACTATATAATAATCGCCAGCAAGCGCTTGTGTTTTTTTTACTGCTTCGGTCATATCGTTAAAAGCTTGCTGAACACAATCTGCAAGCAGTTTACTATTTTGGTTATCCTTATTATAAAAAGCTTGCGCTCCACGGCGAGTAGAAAGCGTATATTGATTCATATGTATACTAATTACTAACGTAGGTTTAACACTTTTAATTATATCTCTTCGCTTTTCCATATCTTTGCGCTTTAGACTGCTGTTAGCAACTCCATAAAGCCCTTCTTCTGATTTTCTTGTTAAATAAACGACCATACCTGCATCAGTTAAATGCTTTTCCAATTTTTTAACAACTTTTAGGTTTAATTCACTTTCCTTAATTCCTGTTTTAACGCCACATACACCACCGTCAATCCCACCGTGCCCAGCATCTAATACTATTTTAATTTTATTTGCATATGCTCGCCCAACAGGATTAATTTTAATTGCACCAAAGCATAATACAAAGGTCAAAAAAGTTATTAATAATACGCATGCTATAATTATATTTTTTCTTTTCAATACAAACATATTCACCTAAAATTTAATGTTTTGGCTATTCAAATCAGTGCCTTACATTATATATACTAAGAACAATCTAGTTATATGTGTTTTGAAAACATTTTAATTTTTAAAATAGAAAATATCCACCATATTAAAAGTGGATATTCTTTTCTATATTTTTTCCAACACAACCAGTGTCTCGACGTGTTTGGTTTGCGCAAACATATCAAACGGTCTTACCATTTTAATTCTATATCTCTCTTTTGCGTTTTCTATTCTTTTAATTTGACCTTGAACTATGCCTAGCGTTCCTACTAGAAGCCCCACGTCACGAGCAAGTGTAGAAGGTTTGCAAGACACGTATATAATTTTATCTATATTGCTATCGATAATCGAATTAATTACTCTTAAGTCGCAACCCTTTCTTGGTGGGTCTAAAACAACGCAAACGTCGTTATTTTCTTGTTTTTCTTTTGCAATTAGTTTTGGCAATATATCTTCACACTTGCCTAAATAATTGGTAATTTTATGGTCAAGTTTATTTATTTTTGCAAGTTCGTTAGCACACTCAACGGCTTCTTTAACAATCTCAACACCTATTGCTTTTTTAGCATTTTTTGCAAGAATTGCAGTCATTAAGCCTGCACCACTATAAGCATCAATAACAACGGTGTTTTCATTTGCATCAACAAGTGATTCGACAGTTGCATATAGTTTATTGCAAACCGAATTATTTACTTGCATAAAACTTTGCACGCCGATTTTAAATTTTATGCCAAGCATCTCGCTTTTATAATCAGCGTCGCCATGAACAAGCCTAAATTCATCGCCATATATAACGTTTGTCTGCTTGTTGTTGATATTAATATACAGCGAAAAAGGCAGTTTTACAAACTCTTTTAACGTTTGGATAAGTTTATCAAGCGCTCTTATCTTCGGATTATTCACAACGGCAGTTATAATTAAATTGCCATTTATTTCTTTAACTGTGATTTCTCTTAAATCTCCAGTGTTTGAAAGTTCATCATAGCCTGAAATATTATTTTCGACTATATATTTATTAAAAGCATAAATAATATCTTTTGTCCAGTATGCATTTATAGGACAGTCTATTATAGGCACTACTCTATGCGAATTTTCGGCATAAAAACCAATAACCGTTCCATCTTTACTTTGGCAAACAGGCAATTGTAGTTTAATGCGATATCTAAACTCATTGTCGCCACTAATCGCTGGCAAAACTTCAACGTTTAAATTTGCTACCTTCTTGAAAGTTTCTTTAATTGCTTGCTCTTTAATTAACAATTGCTTTTGATATTTAATATGTTGAAGTTGACAGCCACCACACTTAGAAAACACAGGGCATTTAACTCTTACACGGTCTTCTGCTGGCGTTAAAATCTCAAGTGCTTTTGCATAAACGCATTTTGAAGCTATTTTTAGCACCTTGAACTTAACTTTTTCACCAACAAGCGTGTATGGAACAAATATTATTTCCCCATCTTGTTTAATAATACCTTCACCATTTGAACCTATCGCACAAACAGTGCCAACGTATTCTTTATTCTTCTCCATAAACTTTCCTATTTAACAATTTTAGATAAATATTTATCTAAACTATATTTCATAACCACAACAAACCTATCGTAAATAAAAAAGAAAACGACGGCAATTAACCCTATAAAATATACAATATATTTTTCTATAAAATCCGGCAATCCATCAAATATTCCACCCAGCACTAACACGTAGTAATAATAACAAGCGAATGAAATAACTAAAAACCACAAGATGCCTATTACAATATGAAATGCCTTTTTTACGTTTTTCTCAAGCATTTTAATTTTGACAATTGGATAAATTCCAAAAAAGCCAAAATAAGCCGGATAAATTAGCGTTAAGTTAAAGCCACTAATCAAAATTGCAATTATTCCACCTGCTAAAAATGCAAGAAAACTACCTTTGTATGACTTAAGATACAAAGGTAATAAAACGAAAATTGACGCAGTGACAAGCATAAACAGGTCTGCTAATTCAAAATAAGTGCCTATAATTAAAGCGACTGCAATAAAACTTGCCGAAATTGCAGATAAGGAAACGACTTTGCTTTTCATTATCTACAGTTTAAGCACATATTGCATAGCATATTCATACAACACATTGTAAGGCAATAGTCAACGCAACCATTGCTGTCTGTGCCACCCATTTGTTGAGACGTTTGACCTTGATTTTGCGCACCATAATAACCGTTATTGTACTGGCGATTATTATATTCCATTTTATTTTTTAGTCTTGTATAAGCCTCTCCATATTTGCTATTATGTGGTTCAATATTTAGCGCTATTTCTAGTTGCTTTTTGCTTTCATTAAGCCAATTTTTTTTATAGAAGATTACTGATTGAAGATAATGCCACTCTGCACCCCTATCAGTAATATCGTCAAGCTTTTCTTGAGCAAGCGAAATATTGCCGACTTTTATCAAATCCTCTACTTCATTAAAGCCATTATTCATTTCAGTTTCTCCCCCTTTTCTGCTACTTTTAATTTCAGCATAAGCTGTTTCAAGCAAAGTTAATTGCTTTGCAGCTTGGTTTCCTTTCTCGCCTTCTAAAAAGCGTTCACGAGAATATTTTTCTTTTAACGTTAAATAAGCCTTTTCAATTTCTTCTTCTGTTGCAGTTTCATTTAAGCCTAAAACTTCGAAGTATTTTTGCATTTTTCTTTCTCCATTATCCTTTTAGTTTGAGCACTAAGCCCTCTATATAACACGTTGTCAATTAAATCGTGATTAAATTTATAGTTAATTTGTGACGTTAGCTCGCCTATACGGCTAAGCACCGATGAAAACGCTAATATCAAGTCTTGCTTATACGTGCAAATTAATTGGTCTTGATTTTGTGCGCTAGGATAAGCGCATATAAACACGTTATAATTTTTTTTCTTTTTATCCTTATCAAAATCATCAAGCGCATCAATCAGATATATCCACTTTCCTAAATAATAAGCAAGCTCACTAATTTCAGGTGTTATTTTATTTTGCATTATTATTTGAACAATGTCTTGCATCATATTGCCAAATGGGTCAGCAATCATATCAATACTGTCACAATTAGATTTTTCAAGCTTTAAAAGTTCGTCATATCTTTTTTTTACTGCGTTATCAATTTCAGGCTCAATTTTTCTAGCCTTTTTATAGGCTTTCTTAAAAAATGACCTTTTTATTCTTCCCTTCCCACTATCAATAACGTCATCATTTAACTTGTGATAAGCAAGTATAACGTTAAGTAGCGCAATTCTTCTTGTCAATTCATCGGTTAGCGCAATTGGTCTTTTTCTTATTGGGTGGACAATGCAATGCTGTTTTTCGACCTTAACGTCTTCTCCCATTACATTGTGCATTAAAACCGACAAAAACGTTAAATCATAATTAAGCACAAATCTTGCCTTTTGCCCACAAGTTTGCCCTATGCCCTTGCACAGTGAACAATACATTGCTTGATAAAGCACGGTATCTTTAACGTACATATTTGGCAGGTCGGCTTTGATATAACCAAACATTTTAACCTCTTTTTCTTGGCACTAAGCCAACTTTTTTATACACCTTTCCAAGCGTTCTATAAGCAAGCCTTTCAGCCCTTTCAGCACCATTTTTAAGAACTTCATCTAAGTAAGCCTTATCAGTAAGCAATCTATTCTTTTCTTGCCTAATAGGCTCTATAACGCTAGAAACAGCCTCACCAACAGCAAGCTTAAATTCTCCATAGCCTTTACCTTCAAACTCACTTTCTGCTTGTTCAATTGTTATATTAGTGAACGCAGAATAGATAGACAAGAGATTGCTAATACCAGGTTTTTCTGGTGAATAAATAATTTTATTATCGCTATCTGTGACTGCCCTTTTAAACTTTCTAATAATAGTATCTGGGTCATCATCCATAGATATAAATGCGTTTAGGTTTGAATCAGATTTACTCATTTTCCTTTCAGGTTCGGCTAAGCTCATAACCCTTGCACAAGTTTTACCTATATAACCATCTGGAACCTTAAAGGTTTCGCCAAATCTATTGTTGAAACGAATTGCAAGGTCTCTAGCAAGTTCCAAGTGTTGTTTTTGGTCTGCACCAATTGGAACAAGTTCTGTTTGATATAATAAAATATCAGCAGCCATAAGCACAGGATAGTCCATGAGTCCCATATTGATATTATCTTCGTGTTTTTGACTTTTATCCTTAAACTGAGTCATTCTTGCAAGTTCACCAGGATAACAAATTGTGTTCAAAATCCACATAAGTTCAGCATGTGCCGAAACGTGCGATTGCGCAAACAATATCGACTCATCTGCCTTAATCCCACACGCCAAATAAAGCGCCGTCAATTCATATGTATTTTTTCTTAAAATTGCTGGATCTTGCTTAACGGTTAACGTATGCAAATCAGCGATAGAAAATACGCTATTATAATCATCTTGTAATTTTCTAAAATTTCTAAGTGCGCCTAAATAATTGCCTATGGTTAGAATTCCACTAGGTTGAATTGCACTAAACAATATTTTCTTATCTTCCATTATATTATACCTTACTTAAATTTTACTTTAATTTACGGTTAATTATTTTATAAACTCAAAAACTTCGTCAACCGTTTGCGACTTTTTAATAACCTTAGTAAATCTTTTTTCTTTTTGTTTCAAATCTGAAATTTGCTTTGGAATAGGATTAGCGCTAATTTCAAATAACTTATTAGCACACTTAAACGCATCAATAGGCGCATTGCCCTCTATTGCCGATATAACGTCGTGCGCAAACTTATAAGGACTTGCCGTTGACAAAATTACCGTTGTGTTAGAATTATTTGTTTGCGATATAAAATCTTGCCAAACAGTATATGCAACCGACGTGTGCGTATCTAAAACGTAGCCATACTCTTCAAAAACTTCGCTAATAGTTTCTTTGCAGTCTATTTCATCAGTATAGCTAGCAAAAAAATCTTTACTAACAGTGTTTAATTCCTTTTGAGTAATAGAGTATTTACCAGATGATTTCAACTCTTCCATACGAGTTTTTGTCAAATTTGCATCTCTATTTGAAAGTTCAAAAATTAAACGCTCAAGATTACTTGAAATTAAAATATCCATTGATGGAGATATTGTCTTAAAGAATTCCCTGTTTGCGTCATAAGTTCCACTAACAAAAAATTCAGTTAACACGTTATTTGAGTTAGATGCGCAAACAAGTTTATCTATAGGAAGCCCCATTTGTTTAGCATAATAACCAGCTAATATATTGCCGAAATTACCCGTTGGGACAACAAAGTTAACTTTATCACCTAGCTTAATTTCATTTGAACTAACTAAGTCTGCATAAGCTGAAAAATAATAAGAAACTTGTGGAACAAGCCTTCCAAAATTCATAGAGTTTGCACTTGAAAGCACAACGCCCATTTTAAGTAATTTGTCACTAATGTCTTTATCAGTAAAAATTTTCTTAACAGCTGTTTGACAGTCGTCAAAATTGCCCTTAATTGCAACGACGTTAACGTTTTTACCTTCTTGAGTACACATTTGAAGTTTTTGCATGTCACTAACGCCTTCACTTGGATAAAAGACCATAACCTTAATACCTTTAGCGTCCTTAAATCCCTCAAGCGCAGCCTTACCGGTATCTCCACTTGTTGCAACTAAAATTAAAACTTCTTCTTTTACCCCACTCAAATCACAACCTTTTCTAAGTAGATATGGCAAAAGCGTGAGCGCAATATCCTTAAATGCAAGAGTTGGGCCGTGAAAAAGCTCTAAAATAAAGCACTTATCATCAAGTTTTACAAGTGGCGCAGCATCATTTTCTTCAAACTTAGAATAGCTTATTTTACAAGCGTCTAAAAGTTCATTATAATCGTATTCACCTAAAAATTTATGAATAATAAAGCAAGCACGCTCAGCATAGTCCATATTACACAAATCATTTAAGTCGCTTAAACTTATTTTAGGAAAATTCTCAGGCACAAATAGACCACCATCGTTTGCTAAACCTTTAGATATCGCCTTTGCTGCAAAGTCAACTTGCGAGCCACCACGTGTACTAATAAACTTCATAAAAGTCTCCAATCTTAATAAGTAAATTTTTTAATTTTTCTTAAGTTTAATTACTTCAATAAACACAAATAGAAGTCGGAAAATCTTCCGACTTCTATTTTACTACATTTTCAATGTAAAAATCAAGTTAATCAACGTACTTTAATATAAAAGCAGGCAAATCTTCTTTGCGAGAACTGCAAGTTAACACGAATTTTACATCATAATCTTTTTCAAGTTTTTCCATTGCTGAAAAAATATTATCAAGCTCACCTAATGGCTTGCCAGTTATTCTTGCAACGCCATCTATATAAATGTATTCATTGTCACCATTAGCGGCAACTAAACCCTTTATAAAGCCTCTTAATCCATCTTCACCAATAACGTCAAAACCCGTCACGTCCAAATATCTAATTTGATTATTTAAGTCGTATGTATATCTTGCTGTATCAGTAACAAACAACACGTGGCCTTTTGCCGTATTAAGCGTGTCGTTTGCGCTTTCGATTATTGTTTTTGTCTTACCAGTACCTTTTGGTCCGTAAATGATTTTCATTAGAAAGAATCCTCCTGATATTATATTAACTACCTATATTGTATAATACTTTTCAAAAAATTACAATATGTTTTTAAAAATTTTTCCTTAATTTTAAAAGTTTTTTATTAAAATAGTTAATTTAACTTACTAATAAAATCTGCAAGTCTATCTATTCCTTCTTCAATATCTTCTTTTGATATTGCATAAGAAAGTCTAACGCACTCGTCATTTCCAAATGCAATTCCTGGAATTACAGCTATTCCACATTTAAGTGCACAATCGGCAAACTTTAACGAACCGTCAATAATGGTTTTATCATAAGTTTTTCCATATAAAGCCGATACGTTTACAAAGACGTAAAACGCACCTTTAGGTTGAATATACGTAATTTCTTTTATTTTTTTTAGTTTTTCAATTATAAGACGTCTACGTTCATCAAAAACTTTTTGCATATTTGAAATAAACTTTTGACCTCTTTCATCGGTTAGCGCACTTACTGAAGCATATTGAGCGATAGAACAAGCGTTGCTTGTTGTATGACTTTGCATACTAGAAATTGCTTTTGCTATGCTAAGTGGTGCTGCCAAATACCCTATTCTCCAACCTGTCATTGAATAGGTCTTTGACATGCCGTTTACTACGATTGTATGCTCTTTCATAAAATCGCTATACTCGGCAATTGAATAATGAGCTTCATCATCATAGATTAGTTTTTCATAAATCTCATCAGAAATCACGTAAATATTATGCTTTTCACATACTTTTGCAATTTCGATGAGTTCTTCTTTGGAATAAACAGCCCCTGTTGGGTTGTTTGGGCTATTTAATATTAAACATTTTGTCTTGTCTGTAATTACCTTTTCAAATTGCTTAGCCGTCATTTTATATTCGTTTTGTTTTAACGTTTGAACGTAAATGCACTTGCCTCCTGCAAGAGCAATTAGTTCTGGATATGTAAGCCAATAAGGACTAGGCAAAATCACTTCATCTCCATCATCAACAATTGCACAAATTGCGTGATAGAGCGAACTTTTTGCACCAGAAGAAACAACTATTTGCGTTGGGTCATAAATTAAGTTGTTGTCTAATGCAAACTTATTGCATATTGCTTTCTTTAGTTCTACCATGCCCGATGCCGGCGTATATTTTGTAAAGCCAATATCAAGCGCTTTTTTTGCTGAGTCGATAATAAAATCTGGCGTATTGAAATCTGGTTCACCAGCGCCAAAGCCTATAATCGAAATGCCCTCAGCCTTCATTTTTTTTGCTTTTGCCGTAATCTCAAGAGTTAGAGATGGGGCAATCCTTCCTACTTTTTTTGAAATACACATAACATAATACCTTCTTTTATTCTTCGTCAAAACCAGCACTTAGTTTTAACTCCCTATCGTGAATAGCAAGAGCTTCTACCATTTCATCGATATCACCCAACATAAAATTATCAATGGAATGAAGTGTCAAGCCTATTCTGTGGTCGGTCACCCTACCTTGTGGGAAATTGTACGTTCTAATACGCTCAGAACGGTCACCTGTGCCTACTTGACTTTTTCTATTTTCAGAGTATTCTTTGTCGTATTGCGACTGATAAAAGTCGTAAAGCCTACTCTTAAGTACCTTCATTGCTTTTTCTCTATTTTTTGTTTGAGAACGCTCGTCTTGACACAAAACTACGATACCTGTTGGAAGGTGCGTAAGCCTTATGCAAGATTCTGTTTTATTAACGTGTTGTCCACCTGCACCAGAAGAACGCAAGGTGTCAATCTTCAAGTCTTTTTCATCAATTTTAATTTCAACGTCTTCTACTTCAGGAAGCACTGCAACAGTTGCCGTTGAAGTGTGAACTCTGCCTTGTGATTCTGTTTCTGGAACTCTTTGAACTCTATGCACCCCACTTTCATATTTAAGCTTAGCATAGCAAGACCTACCAGAAATAGAAAACACTGCTTCTTTTAAGCCACCTAGTTCAGTTGTGCTAATTTCGATATCTTCAGTTTTCCAACGATTTTTTTCGGCATATTTTATATATAGTTTATATAGTTCATATGCAAAAAGGTTAGCTTCGTCACCACCTGCGCCACCCCTAATTTCCATAATAACGTTTTTATCGTCGTTTGGGTCTTTAGGAAGCAGCAATATTTTAAGTTCGTCTGAGATTAAAGTTATCTTTTCCTTACAAACTTGAAATTCTTCTTGCATAAGCGCCTTTAATTCAGCGTCCGTCTCCAAAGGAATCATTTCTTTAAGTTCTTCTTGCTCAGCGACAACTTTTTTATATTCCAAATATTTTTCTACCGTTGGGGTAATTTCAGCAAGTTCTTTTGTATAAGCACGCCATTCATCAATCTTGCTTATAACCTCGCTATCACCCACAAGTTCATTTAGTTTATCGTATCTATCAACTATTTTATCAAGTTTCTTAAACATTAAAGCACCGCCTTAATTATTCTTTCTATTCCGTTATAATCTTTAATAATTTCAACCGACATAAAGCCGGAAAACATATTTTTAATTTGTTCTGCTTGGTTTATGCCACACTCTAAGAAAAGTATTCCACTATCAGTTAAATATTCCTTAATATTATCAGCAATTATCTTATAAAATTTATATCCATCATCCCCACCGTCAAGTGCTAAGTGTGGCTCAAAATCTTTAACTTCTTTTTGTAAATTTAACACGTCTTGACTTTTAATATATGGTGGGTTTGAAATAACAACGTCAAACTTCTCACCCTTTAGCGATTCAAACATATCGCTTTTAATAAAGGTAATATCTGCACCATTTAGCTCAGCATTTTGATTTGCAAGTTCAAGCGCATCGCCACTTATATCAACGGCATAAACCTTTGCACCACTCTGTTTTTTAACAGCAATGGCAATAGCGCCACTGCCAGTGCACAAATCAAGCACTTTTGAGTTTGAAGATATACATTTAAGAGCATTTTCAACCAAAATCTCCGTTTCAGGTCTTGGAATTAATACCCTTTCGTCCACGTTGATAACGTATCCATAAAAATCGGCATTACCAACGCAATACCAAAGTGGCCTTCCACTTGCACGCTCACGTGCAAGCATATAAATTTTGTCTATATCCTTTGGCATAACCAAATCATCTGAAAAAACTTGGTCACGTTTTATATCTAAACATAGACTTATTATCCACTCGCTTTCAGCATCTTCTGTAATTCCACTTTCTCTAAGCGTTTGTTTAACCTTTTCTAAAAGGTCTTTTCTTTTTGTCGGCATAACAAAATCTTGTGGCTGGATAGTTTGGTCATTATCCATTTGATAAACTGTATCAAATGCCGTAATTGCAACTTCTATCATTTCATCATCAGGCTCACGAGTCGTTATTTTTTGAAGTAGCATTCCTGGCAACTTTAATGGAAAAACAAGTTTAGAGTTTGTTTTTGATAAAAGTCTTAACATTTCATAGGATAGCCCTGCAACAACTGGTAAAAGCGCAATTTTTAATAGCACTCTATAGATTTTTTCAACGCCAACCCCTATTAAACTTTCGACCACAGCAAAAAGCAATATGCTAATCACCATAACAAAAACCATAAACGTTGTGCCACATCTATCGTGAATTTTAGAACAATACCTTGCATTTTGGACAGTTAAAGGTTTTCCACTTTCAAAACAAGAAATAACCTTGTGTTCAGCACCGTGATACATAAAAGTACGTTTTATGTCTTTCATCAATGAAACCAGCACGATGTATAGAATAAATATTATAAGTTTCAAGCCACCTTCAATAAAGTTTTTCGCCCAAACGTTAAATTTAACCGAAAATAATTTTTCTATGCACTCTCTAGTTAGTTGTGGCAAAAACATAAAAAGCAAAATAGCAAGCGCAAAGCCTAAGATTAGCGAAAAAGTTATGACAACGTTCATAACGTCAATTTTGAACTTTTTTGCAACGAACTTTTCAAACTTAGATGGTTCTTCTTCACCAAATACTTCGGCAGAACGCATCAAAACCTTAGTCCCTATTATTAATGAACTAAGAAAAGAGACCACCCCACGAATTAAAGGCAATCTAAAAAAGAAATTTCTCTTATCTATAGGCTTAATGCGTTTAGATTCTATGCGAATAATTCCATTGTCGTCTCGCACGGCAGTTGCCATTGCAGTCTTGCCACGCATCATAACACCTTCTATAACAGCTTGACCACCAATAGAAACATTTGTAGATTTATTTTTTTTGGTATTATTTTTTGACATTAAAGTTGCAACCTATCCAAAAAAACACTAATTTTGATTATAAAAAAGGCTTTAAGAATTAAGACACTCTTAAAGCCTTGCAATATAGCGAACTATTTTGCTTTGCCATATCTCTTGTTGAATTTATCAACACGGCCACCTGTATCAACTAACTTTTGTTTGCCTGTAAAGAAAGGATGACATTTACTGCAAATATCCACCTTAATTACGTCGCCTTTTTTAGTTGAACCTGTTTTAAAAGTTTCACCACAAGCGCAAACAACTGTCACTTCATGATAATCTGGATGTATAGATTCTTTCATAGCGCACCTCTTTTACTAATTTACTAGGCTATTATATTATATTTTGATAAGATAGTCAAATATATTTAAGTAAATTTGCAAAAAAATGCAAAAACTTTTATTTAATCATAAATATTGCAATTTGCTTGATTTTTTTTTAATTTTATAATATAATGGATAAAATTTTTGATTTTAATGGAGATTAAATGAAAGGTTGGAAAATTACTGCTCCTTCTATCGTTTCGGAGCATGAAATTATTGAATCAACTGATAACAGTGCTCTTTCAAAAGTAAAAATTACTAAAGCACTAATCACGCTATCTGACGTTTTAAATTTTAAGGGAGAAATCGAATCAAATAGCGTTGTTTTAGGCCGAACTGGAATTGGCATTATCTCAGAAACAGGAACAAATCTTTTTGGTTTAGAAAAAGGTCAACACGTTTACGTTGAAGCTCATAAAAAATGCGATGAGTGTTATAACTGTAAAAGTGGCCTATCAAAATGCTCGAACATGCAAATTGCCGGCGAAGATTACGATGGTTTTTTAAGAGATTTTGTTTCCGTTCCAGCAGAAAAGCTCTTTGTTTTGCCTGAAAGCGTTTCGGGATTAGATGCACTCTTTATTAAAGATATTTCACTTGCCATTGCCGTTGTTGATAAACTTGGCATACAAAAAGGTGATTACGTTGCTATCGTTGGCGCAAACGACTTTGGAAATATTTTAGCGCAACTTTTGATATATTATCAAGCTGTTCCTATCGTTATGACCATTAACGAAGAAAATTATAAAATAGCAAAAAATTCTGGAATTTATTACGTATTAGGCCCTGATGATAACTGGAATAAAGAAGTTATGTCAATCACAAGTGGAAGGCTTTCAAAAAGTGTTGTATATATTTCAGATTGCAATATTCCTATCGCAAAAGCGTTTGCCCTTGCATCTCATAATGCAAGTGTTGCATTTACTGGCACGTCTTATAAAAATAACGCCGTTTCTTTTTCTCAAGCAATAAAGAAACAACTTAATATTCAGTGCATAAACGGTGGTTTTGAAAACACAGCCACAAGCATAAACCTAATCGCAAACAAAGCAATTAATCTTTCTCACCTAAAGCTTGACACTTCGACATACGATGCTGTGCCAACAACGTTAAAGAAGATGAGTGATATGCTTGATAGCGAAGGTAAAATTTATCAAACTGTGGTTGATTTAATTTAAAAAATTTTGTAATAAAATACAAAGGGTGCAAAACAATTTGCACCCTTTTTTATGTTTTATTCTCTACATTTTTTTCCAAAAAAAAGCTTTAAGAAACTTCTTATTATCCTTGGTGGTTTTACACAACAAATTTTCATAAAAAACACCTCACATAATCATTATATGCAAGGCGTTTTTATTTTTGATATTTTCTTTTAAATTTCTCTTAATTCTCTAATTATTTTTGCTCTATCAATTTGATTAAATACCGTGCTACCAGCAACGATAACGTTTGCACCAGCGTCTTTTACAAGTCTAACGTTTTCTTTTGTGATACCACCATCGATTTCAAGGTCAATATCCTTGCCTGTACTATCGATAAGTTTTCTAGCTTCTGCAATTTTTGGAAGAACGTCTGGAATAAACTTTTGACCACCAAAGCCAGGATATACACTCATTAAAAGTATCATATCGCAAAGTTCGATAACGTCTGCAACCTTTTCAACAGGCGTGTCTGGGTTGATAACTGCACCACATTTTACGCCTAAATCTTTGATTTGAAGAAGCGTATCTTTAAGTTTATCACCACACGCTTCATAATGAACCGTGATAATATCAGCGCCAGCATTTGCAAATTGTTTAATATAATTCCAAGGATTAACAATCATTAAGTGCGCATCAAAAGTTGCCTTACTATAAGGCCTAACTTCTTGAATAAATTTTGGACCAAAAGAAATATTTTTAACAAAACTTCCGTCCATAACGTCAAGGTGCAAAAGGTCTGCGCCGTCTTTTGTAATTTGTTCAATTTCTTGTCCTGCCCTTGCAAAATCTGCAGACAAAATTGATGGGGCAATTTTAATTTTTCTCATAGACAATTCTCCTATTTTGTAATTCTTTATAAATTTGTACATATCTTTCATAACGCTCTTTTGAAAGTGCGCCATTATTAACTAGTTCTTTAACCTTACATTGTGGTTCGTTTATATGCGAGCAACCACGGAATTTACACTCTGACGATACGCTTACGTATTCAGGATAAAATTCAGAAATTTCTTTTGCGTCAACGTTTGCATCAATTACTGCAAAACCTGGTGAGTCAATAATTTTTATATTATCAAACTCAAAAATTTCTGAACGTGTTGTGGTGTGCCTTCCCCTTTCTATCTTTTCGCTTAAGTTCCCGACCTTTAAATCTAGGTCAAACATTGCATTTATTATCGAAGATTTGCCAACAGCACTTTGACCAGCAAGAACAGAAAGTTTATTTGTCAGCACGTTTTTAAGCTCACTAATCCCTTGCCCTGTTTTAGCACAAACCTTAATAAATTTTACGTCTAGATTTGAATAAGCCGACAAAATTTTTTGATAAACGTCGCTTTTTAAGTCAGTTTTATTTACAACAATATAAAAATCAACGCCTTCTTTTATAGCATTTATATAAAGCTTATCAAGAAGATAATAATCTGGCTTTGGCTGTGGCGAAACAACGGCAATAATGCTGTCAACGTTGCTAACGTTTGGGCGAACAAATCTGTTTTTTCGTTCTTTTATCGTGATTATAGTATCATTTTCAACTTCTACGTAATCGCCAACCAAAATTTCGGCATTATTAAGTTTTAATAGTCCACGTGCGCCACATCTTCTAATCTTATCGCTTATTTTAACAAAATATTTGTTAGATGACGCTCTATATACTTGACCTAAATTACTCATTTTCATCTAAATATCTTTGCCTTAACTGCCCACAAGCACCGTCAATATCTTCACCCATTTTTCTTCTAACGGTAGCCGATAGCCCTGCTTTTTCCAAAACACCCATAAACCTATAAGCATCTTTATCCGTGCCACTTTTAAGGTTGTTTTCCTTAACTTCATTTAGCCTTATCAAATTTATGTGGCAAGGTCTGCTCTTTAATAAACTAATAAGCGCTTCTGCATGTGCATTTGTATCGTTTTCGCCCTTGATTAAAACGTATTCAAATATATATCTTCTGCCTGTTTTTTCAAAATAATTTGCGCAAGCATCTAAAATTTGACTGATTTTATAAGTCTTTGCAATAGGCATAATCTTTTGCCTTTCTTCATCAAATGGCGAGTGAAGTGAAACTGTTAAATTAACCGAAACGTTTTCGTTTGCCAAGTCATACATCTTTGGAACTATGCCAGAAGTTGACAAACTTATGTTCCTTTGACTAATGTTTATGCCGTTTTTTTCCGAAACGAGCCTTATAAATTTTAACGTATTATCATAGTTGTCAAGTGGCTCGCCACTTCCCATTAAAACTATATTGATAATTTTACGATTTTCGCCTAAAGCTCCACCTAAAAACTTGTTTACGGCAATAACTTCGCCTAAAATTTCGCTAGGCTCAAGATTTCTGACTAAGCCGTTTAACCCAGAAGCGCAAAAAGCGCATCGCATTCTGCAACCAACTTGAGTTGAAATGCAAAGCGAATAGCCGTGATTATATTTCATTAAAACACCTTCAATAACGTTTCCATCACGGAGTGCAAACAAAAATTTCATTGTGCCATCAACCGATTGCAAATGTTTAATAATTCTTACAGGCTGAGCATCATAGTTTTGTGATAATTTTTCTCTAAAAGTCTTAGACAAGTCTGTCATATCGTTAAACTCTAACCCTAAGTGCAACGCCCTAAAAATTTGACCAGTGCGAAACTTCTTTTCGCCAAGCGATAATATTAAGTTTTCAAGTTCAGCATAGCTGAAGTTTAATAAACACTCTTTCAATTTATTTCACTCTCTTAAGTTTTGCCACGTAAAACCCTAAGCCACCAGATATGTCTGGCAAAAACAGATTTGTTCCCAAAACGTCCTCGTGTGGCAGCTTACTATCTATTTTACAAATTTTATAGCAATCATTTTGACTTAAAAAGGCTTTGACAATTTCAATGTTTTCACTGTTAAAAATCGAGCAAGTTGAATAGTATAAATATCCACCTTTTTCGACGTATTTACTTGCCGTTTTAAGTATTGCAAGTTGCTCAACGTTTAACTCTTTTATATTAGCTTCTTCTCTATTTAATTTTATATCTGGGTTATCGTTTACAACCCCTATTCCACTACAAGGCACATCACATAATACTGCCGAAAACTTACTTACAAACTGCTTATCAAAAACTTTGGCATCTTTAATTTCAGCTGTGATATTTGTGCGTTTCATACGCTCGGCGTACTCTTTTATAAGATTAACTCTATGCTCGTGAATATCCCAAGAGCGAACTGTGTTAAACTTATGCGAAAGTCTAATGCTTTTCCCACCCGGTGCACTACAACAATCTAAAAGCGTGCCACCTTTTTCCACCACGTCGCAAATTGCAACCGAGCCTAGTGCTTGATAAGTATAAACGCCTAGGTCATAATCGGAATTTCTAACAAAATTTTTTGCCAAAAACACGTTTTCAAACGGAGTGTCTTCAAATTCAACGCCTAAATTTTCTAAATACTTTTTGCCATCTGTCTCATAAAAAGATAAGCAGGTTTTTTCATTTTTAGCACTTAAAATTTGTTCTAAACGCTCTAAACTGAAGTCTTTTTCAAGCTCTTTAACAGCAAAAAGTGGATAAGAATATTTAATTGACAAACTTTCAAACCTATCGCATGGAAAAGTGAACTCAGTTTTTATAAATTTTCTTAAAAATGCGTTTACAAATGCGCTTGCGCCACCTTTCCCTAACTTTTTTGTTAGTTCAACTGCATTTTTTGTGACGGCATATTCCTTTTTTTCTAAATATTTGATGGCATACATAGAAATCTTCAAAATTGTTCTAATAACAAGTTTTGGTTTCTTTTGGGTTAGACAATCTATGTAATAGCTAAGCTCTATGTCCTTATCCAGCACGCCATAACAAGTTTTTATTGTTAAGGCACGGTTTTTTTCTTCTATAAACGTGCCGTTTATTGCTTGTTTTATATACGAATTTTGGCTATAAACTTTGTTTAGTATTTGATAACAATCGTAAAAATAATTTATCATTTACCAAAGTCCTCGCCAACAACAATTTTATTTCCACGTAAAAAGTCGCTTGCATTCATAGGTTTTCCACCTGCTTTTTGAACGACTTTTAATTCAACTGACTTATCCTTACAGCCTATAACAAGCGAATTATTTGCTCTTAAAACCTTTCCAACATCGCCAACAAGGTCGCACTCTATCGCTTCGTACACTTTGAAAGGATTTCCTTCAAACATAGTAAAAGCTGTTGGCACTGGATTAAATGCACGAACTTTATTTACAACGTCACTTGCAGGCACATTAAAGTCGATTTTTGCCATTTGCTTATCAATAATTTTAGTAAACGTCGCCTTTTCATCATCTTGCTTTATAAATTTGGCAGTTTTATTTATTATCAATGGTAATGTTTTTATTAAAAGGTCAGCACCTAATATAGATAATCTATCAAAAAGGTGCCCACACGTTTCGCCATTTAATATATCTAACTTTTCTTGACTAATAATATCGCCTGTGTCGATGCCAACGTCAGTTTTCATTATTGTTATGCCCGTTTCAGTTTCGCCGTTTAAAATGGCAAAATGTATAGGCGATGCACCACGATATTTTGGAAGTAGCGATGCGTGAACATTTATAACGCCAAGTGGCGCAATATCCAATATTTCTTTAGATAAAATTTGACCAAAGGCACAGGTAATCATAAGGTCTGGCTTTAATGCTTTTAAGTCTTCAACCCCTTCAACTCTTATTTTATTGTATTGCAAAACCTTAATACCGTGTTTAATTGCAAGCTCTTTAACAGGTGGTGCCGTTAGAATTTGCTTTCTTCCAACAGGTTTGTCTTTATTTGTGACAACAGCAACCACGTCATAGCCGTTTTCAATTAAGTTTTCAAGTGGTTTCACGGCAAAATCAGGCGTGCCTAAATATACTATTCTCACTGGCGACCTTCCTCCTGAACGTTTGTTGCTTTATCAATGTAAATTATGCCGTCTAAATGGTCGTTTTCATGGCAAAAAGCACGGGCTAAAAAGCCTTTTGCTTTAACTGTAAATGGCTTTCCAAATCTATCAAATGCCTTAATGGTGACAAAATTTGGTCTTCTTACTAACCCAAACTTACCCCTAACCGATAAACAGCCTTCTTCACCGTCTTGAGTTCCACTTTGGCTAACGATTTTAGGGTTTACGCATTCATAATAAATTCCGTCAACAAAAACTACAAACACCCTTCTAAGCACGCCAACTTGTGGCGCAGCAAGTCCTGCTCCGTTTGCTTTTATAAGAGTGTCTTTCATATCATCTAAAAGCTGATGAAGTTTTTCATCAAAAGCCGTCACCTCAAAGCTCTTTTTTCTAAGTGTTTCATCGCCTAGTTGCACAATATTTCTTATTGCCATAATTTACCTCTAAATTTTGAATATGCCATAAAATACTTTACGTTAAGTTATTTGAATTTACTTCCATAGAAACTAAAACGTTTTTCGATTTATACTTATCGCTTGTAATAAAAATTTGGTCTAAAAGTTCGGTTTTCCTTGTGTTAATTCTCATAAGAATTTGATATCTAAACTTATTTTGCAAACGCTTAAGAGGTGCTTTCATGCACCCAAAAAACCTAAATTCATCTTTATTTTGCTGATAAACAGCCGTTAATTCTTGATAAATTGCTTTAGTCGTTAAAAGAGTTGTTTGGTCATCAACTCCACTGACAAGCACCCTTACAATATCCGTAAAAGGTGGAAAACCCGTTGCCTTTCTAATGGATATTTCCTGATTAAAAAATCCTAAATAATCATATTTAATTGCTTGGCGAAGGGTTAAATTTTCAGGCGAATAGGTTTGAAGCACAACGCTTCCCTTTTCTTCTGCTCTTCCACTGCGCCCTGCAACTTGGGTAAGAAGCTGAAATGTCCTTTCACTACTTCTAAAATCAGAAAAATGCAAACTCATATCGGCATCCAATATTCCCACTAAAGTGACGAACGGAAAGTCGTGACCTTTTGCTATCATTTGCGTTCCAACCAAAATATCAGCTTTTCTTTCGGTAAACTTGTTTAGGATATTAAAATGTCCTTCTTTATTCTGAGTTGTGTCTTTATCCATTCGCAAAATTCTAGCATTTGGATATAGCTTTTGTAATTCGCTTACAATTCTTTCAGTCCCATAGCCACCATGTCTAATAAAAGGACTGCCACACTCTGTGCAAGCTTTTATCATTTTATATTTTGCGCCACAATAATGGCATAAAAGCGATTCATCTTCTTTATGATACGTCAAAGAAACGTCACAATCGGTGCACTTTTGGACGTGGCCACATTCCGTGCAAATAACGGTTTTTGAATATCCCCTTTGATTTAGAAAGATTATTGCTTGATTATTATTTTCTAAACAGTTTGCAAGTTGTGATTTCAATGCCGAAGAAAATGGCGAGTTATTACCACGCATAACTTCCTTTCGCATATCCACAACTTCAACGTGTGGTAAATCTTTTTTGTTTATTCTTTCTGGTAATTCAATTAAGTTATACTCGCCATTGACAGCGTTGTTAAAGCTTTCAATCGATGGAGTTGCGCTACCTAATATAAGCTTAGCACCACTCATTTTTGCCCTGAACTTAGCAACGTCAATAGTGTTATATCTAGGTGCAGATTCACTTAAATAACTGCCGTCATGCTCTTCATCAACGATAATAAGCCCTAAATTTTCAAGTGGTGCAAAAATGGCACTTCTTGCGCCGATTGCAATTTGAGCCTGTCCGTTTCTTAATCGCCACCACTCGTCAAACCTTTCCCCAGCAGAAAGTCCACTGTGAAGTATTGCTGCGTGGTTTGAAAACCTTGCCCTAAGCGCCTTTAACATTTGTGGCGTTAAAGCAATTTCTGGCACGAGCATAATTGCAGACATGCCCTTACCAATAACGTCGCTAATTAAATTAAGATAAACTTCGGTCTTTCCACTTCCTGTCACACCAAAAAGTAAACTCACAGTTTTGTCGGTATTTTTAACAGAATCTACAGCGCTTTGTTGTTTATCCGTTAATACAACATCCTTATTTTTTGCATCAAGGCCTTTATATGGCAAGCGAAAATATTGCTCTTTTGAAATTACTGCATAACCCTTTTGAACAACTGCACTTATTGCTGATGCTCCAAAGGTTTCCGATAGTTTGCTATGTAAAAATTTTTCGCCACTTTTTAAGTGCAAAAGTAGTTCTTTTTGCTTGATTGCAGACTTTCTAAGCGAATCTATTACTTGGTCAACCTCAACGCCTTGTGCAAGTTGAACGTATCTATTAAACTGCTCTTTAACCTTGCCTTTTCGCATTTCCGAAGGCAAAAACAGTCTTAGAGCTGCAGCTCGTGTCACATAACAAGTATTGCAAATATAGTTCATAAGTGCAAGTGTTTCTGGCGTTAATGCCGGTTTATCTTCAAGTAGTCTATAAATGGGTTTAATTTTGTCTGGGTCATAATTACTTTGCTCTTTAACGTTTATAACAATGCCACTTTCCACCTTTTTCCCAAAAGGCACGACAACACGACTGCCAAGAGTTATCTTGCAGTCGGAAAAGGAATATTCAAATACCTTATCTACTTCGGCATTATTAATGTCAATTATAACGTCAGCAAACATTTTTTCTTATCAGCATAAAACAAAATATGTTCACCTATAAAATTGATGAACACATTTTTTAATTAATCGTTTGTTGCAATCAATTTGCCGTCTTCAATTTCTTGTGCTGCAACCGACAAAGGCTTCTCCTTGTTTGGAAGTTCGCTATAGCCTTGATTTTGTGCTTGTTCCATCAATTGTCTTGCACGTTTGCTTGTGACAATGCAAAGTTCATATTTTGAACCAATTTTTTGTGCTAATTGGTCAATTGGGGGTTTATGTATCATAATATTCTCCTTTATTCTTACTTGTTTTTTTCTTGGATTATTATCTTTTCTATCTCAGCAATCGCTTGCTCTAAATCATCGTTGACAACCGTGTAATCATATAGTTTTGCTTTTTCTAATTCATAATCAATTCGTTGCATACGAAGTTTAATTTTTTCAAGCGACTCAGTGTGCCTATTGATTAACCTATGTTCAATCTCTTCTAAAGATGGTGGTGCAAGCATAATTAAAAGTGCATCACTATAACTTTTTTTTACGTTTAATCCACCGTTTACGTCTATTTCCAAAAGCACGTCTTTTGTTTTCAACTTATTCATAACAAAATCTTTGGGCGTGCCGTAATAGTTTTCAAAGTGGTTGCTGTATTCTAAAAAACCATCGCTTTCTATCTTCTCAATAAACTTTTGCTTATCGATAAAAAAATATTCTCTGCCGTCTATTTCACCTTCTCTTGGACTTCTTGTCGTGCAAGATATACTAAGCGATAAATTTTTATTTTTTTCAACAAGTTTTTTTGCTATCGTGCCTTTACCAACACCAGATGGCCCGGACAAAACAATCAATACGTTTCTCATCTTACTCTAAATTTTGAACCTGTTCTCTAACTTTTTCAATCTCATTTTTAAGTTCTAATGCAAGTCTTGTCACTTCAATATCGTTTGACTTTGAACAAATAGTGTTTGTTTCTCTGTTAAACTCTTGCATCAAAAAGTCAAGTTTTTTACCCATACCGTCAAGTTTTACAATCTCGATAAACTGGTCTATATGCGAATTTAATCTTGTAAGCTCTTCGTCAATGTTTACTTTATCGGTATAAAAAGCCACTTCGTTAAGAAGTCTTGCTTCGTCATACTTCACTCCATCAAGCGCTTCTTCAATCCTAGTTTGAAGTTTAATCTTATGTTCTTCAGCAACGAGTGGCGCACGCTTTTTTATAGCGATTGAAAGATTTTTTATGGTTTGCATGCGATTTAGCATATCTGAAACAAGTTTTTCGCCTTCAACTTTTCTCATTTCATTAAGTTTTAGGCAGGCATTTTTAACAACTTCGGCAATAATATCTTTAATTTCAGTCAAGTCTGGCGCTGCGCCATCAACTATAACGTCTGGCGACTTCATAAGCATTGCAACCGTGAAGTCGTTCTCTAAATCAAACTTTTCAGCAAGCATTTTACTAGCATTATAATAACCAACTGCCTTATCAAAGTTTATTTCTAGATTAGACGAATTTTCCCTTGTGTCAGAAAAAGTGACAAATAAATCTATTCTGCCACGCCTGACGTATTCTTGAACAGTTTTTCTGATAGTATCTTCAAGCGATATGAAAGCACGTGGAATTTTAGCGTTTAGGTCAAAGTTGCGATTGTTAACCGTTCTTAGCTCAACAACAAGATTGATTCCACCTTCGCTATAATCTGCCCTTCCATAACCTGTCATACTGTACATAACTAAATTTCTCCAATGCGTTTTATTTATTTTATCATAAAATAAATATTTTATCAAGTTTTTATAAGCATTTTAAAGGCATCTTCATCAATTATTTTTATGCCTAGTTTTTTTGCTTTATCAAGCTTACTACCAGCATTTTCACCTGCAAGCACTATAGTCGTTGTTTTTGAAACGCTAGACTGTACTTCACCACCAAGCTCAGTAATGATTTTTCCTGCTTCATCTCTTTTAAAGTCAGAAAGCGTACCCGTTAAAACAACCCTTTCACCACTGAAAATCCCCTGCTTTTCAGCAGTGTCGTATCTTATATTAACGCCAAGCTCAAAAAGTCTTTCAATTTCAAACAAATTGTCGCTATCGGCAAAGTATTTTACAATGCCCTCTGCCATAATTTCGCCAACGTCTGAAAGACAAATAAGCGAATTAAAATCAGCATTTTTTAGTTCATCATACGTTTTAAACGCCTTTGATAAATCTCTTGCCGTTTTTCTGCCTACGTTTTCTATGCCTAGCGCATAAATAAACTTATCAAAATCAACGTCTTTAGAGCTTTCTATTGCCGTTAATAAGTTTGTAGTTTTAGCATCTTTAAACCCTTCAAGATTTAATAGTTTTGCCTTGTCAAGCGTAAACAATTGCGAAAAATTATTAACGCCAAACTCATCAAACAGTAATCCTGCCGTCATCTCGCTAAAGCCCTCTATATCAAAGCCGTTTTTAGATGCAAAGTTAACGAGTTTTGCAATAACTCTTGGTCTGCAATTTTTGTTTGGACAAAATAAATTTGCGCCAATTTCAACAAGTTCACTTTGACAATATGGACAAGTTGTAGGCTTTTTTACAACCTTAGAGTTAGCATAAACTTCGGTCGTTCCAAGTATCTCCGGAATAACCTCATTACTTCTACGAATAAGCACTCTTGCACCAATCATAACGCCCTTTCTCTGAAGGTCTAAATAATTATTTAGCGTCGCCTTTTTTATGGTTGCGCCAGCAAGTTCCGTTGGCTCTAAAATTCCAAGTGGAGTAAGCTTTCCAGTTCTTCCAACTTGCCATTTAACGTCTTTTAAAATAGTCGTAGTTTCTTCTGCTTCAAACTTAAAAGCTATTGCCCAGCGTGGAAATTTATCGGTATTTCCAAGTTCTTTTCTTTTATTTATATTATTAAGTTTTACAACTGCACCATCAGTTAAAATATCTAGTGTTTTTCTACTATTTTCGATATCTTTTATAGCAGACATAACGTCATTAATATTACTACAAACACGTAAAAATGGATGAACCTTAAATGAATTTTGTTTTAAGAACTCAACGCTCTCTACTTGCGAAGAAAATTCTTTTCCTTCTATATAATTTACGTTGTAAAACATAATTTCAGCGTGGCGTTTTTCGGTCACTTTTGGGTCTAAATTTCTTATAGCACCTGCAACGGCGTTCCTAGCATTTTTCAAAACTTCAGTTGCCGTTTGGTTATATTTTTCAAGCACCGAAAGTCTTATAATTGCTTCGCCTTGAACTTCTAATTTGCCTTTAAAATCAATACTTAAAGGAAAACTCTTTATAGTTAAAACTTGCGCCGAAACGTCTTCACCTTCTACACCATTGCCACGTGTTGACGCGCACACAAACTTTCCTTCATCGTAAGTTAGACATATTGTTAAACCGTCAAACTTGTATTCGACCGTATATTCAGCATCAACGCCATCTTTTTTAATTCTATTGTCAAAAGCAATAAGTTCATCAAACTCGGTCGCCTTGTCTAAACTATATAATCTATTTATATGTTTATGCTTTTTAAATGCCGAAATAGGTTCTCCACCAACACGCCTTGTTGGAGAGTCGAATAAAACTTCACCACTTTCTTTTTCAAGTTTTACAAGCTCATCATAAAGAGCATCATATTCCTTATCAGAAACAGTTGGGTTGTCTAAATTATAATACTCATGCGCATATTTGTTGAGAGTATCAACAAGATTTCTCATTTTTTCCATTAAATAATCTCCATAGGGGCAAATTTAGCCGATAACGACTTAATTCCTATACCCTTAAACGCAACGTCAACAATAATATTATCCCCTTCGCCTTTAACCATTATAATCGTGCCTTCGCCAAACTTAGTATGGCGAACTTTAGCGCCCGTTTTATAACCGTTTTTATCAAAGTTTAAATTTTCTTTTGGCTTATTAAAACTTAGCATACTTTTAGCATAGCTAGATGAATATCCTCCACCGATTTTAGGCTCAAAATTATCATCTTTATCAATATTATAATTTGTTTTTTGGTAATTATAAGTTTTTATCTCTTCTTTTTTTATAGGCGATAAAACGGCTTGCGCTTCCTTTAAAAAGCGTGATTGAATCATATTTTCTCTTCTTCCATATAAATATCTGCTCATTGCTCTTGTTAAATACAGTCTTTGTTTTGCTCTTGTGACTGCAACGTACATAAGCCTTCTTTCTTCTTGCATTTCGCTATCATCATAAATACTTCTTGCAATAGGCAAAATTGTTTCATCGAGTCCAGCAACAAACACTGCAATAAATTCTAAGCCCTTGACAGCGTGAATAGTGGCTATTGTGACAGCGTCATCAGATGAAATGTCATCAGTGTCAGAACTTAGCGTTATAGAGCTTAAATAGTCTGATAGCGTAGCGCCTACGTTATCTTTTTGGAATTGTTCAGCCGAGTTTTTAAGTTCGCTTATGTTATATAACTTTGAAGTATTTTCTTCACTTTTTTCAGCAAATTGCTCTAAAAAGCCGGTAGAATCTAAAATATAATCTATTGTGCTTGCTATGCTATGGCTATTTGAATAAGCCTTAAAGCTATCTAAGAGCAAGCCAAAATTATATAATTTAGCCTTTGCCGAACTGCCTATAGAAGAATCTTGCAAACTAAATACACCTTCATATAATGATTGTTGTCTTGCCGAGCAAAATTCTCTGAGTTCTCTTAGCGTTTTATCACCTATTCCACGCCTTGGAACCGATATACATCTTAAAAAACTTTCGTTATCTAAATTATTGCAAATTATCTTTAGGTATGATAAAACGTCTTTAATTTCTTTTCTTTCAAAAAACCTAAAACCACCATAAATTTTATAAGGAATTCCATACTTTGCAAATTCTTGCTCGTATGCACGAGATAGAGCGTTGACACGCATAAAAACTGCAAAATCTTTATATTTTAAGCCAGGATTTCTTGCTAAAAGATTTTTTATCTGCAATGCCGTAAAGGTCGCCTCGTTATTTTCATCAGTGCCAACAAAGGTTTCTACCCTAACGCCCTCGTCATTATCAGTCCATAAGGTTTTTTGCCTACGCATTGTATTGTTTGCAATAATGCTATTAGCAAGCTCCAAAATCTTTTTAGTTGAACGATAATTTTTTTCTAACTTGTAAATTTTAGCGCCACGATAAACGTCATCAAAAGACAATATGTTCTCAATTTTAGCACCACGCCAACCATAAATACTTTGGTCGTCATCACCAACCACAAAAATGTTGCCGTGTTTTATGCTTAAGCGCTGAGCAATAGCAAATTGCACTTTGTTTGTATCTTGAAACTCATCTATATGAATATATTCAAACTTATTAGAATAGTAATCGGCAACTTCAGGATGCTCCACAAAAAGTTTATAAGTCACAAATAAAAGGTCATCAAAATCTAGCGCATTTGACCTTAAAAGTGCGCTTTCATAAGCAGAATATATTTCGGCATATTCGTTAACGTGCCTATTGTCAGCAAAAACTTTTCTAAACTCATCTGCACCAACACAATCGTTTTTAGCAATTGAAATGATATTTTTTATAGGCTTAAACATATTATCAATGTCATACCCTAGTTCTTCAATGACCCTTTTAATGACTCTATCTCTATCCGTATCATCATAAATGGTAAAATTACTGTCATAGCCTAATTTTTCAATATCACGACGAAGAATTTTAACACACATACTATGAATAGTTGAAACCCACATATCACCTATGTCGCCAACAATTTTCATAAGTCTTTCTTTCATTTCGCCTGCCGCTTTATTAGTAAACGTTATTGCCATAATATTTGATGGCGAAACGTTTTTTTCTAAAACAAGGTATGCAATTCTTGTGGTTAAAACCCTTGTTTTACCACTGCCTGCACCTGCTATAACTAAAACTGCGCCCTCAGTATCAAGCACAGGTTTTATTTGTTCATCATTAAGTTTTGCTAATAATTGTTTAAGTTCTGCCATAATATACCTTAAATTATATTATACCACACAGGCACAATCTTTTCAAGTAGTAATATGTAAATTAAAATATAATTATATTTTATTACATAAAAAGACGGACCAAAGTCCGTCTTTTTGTTTTGTTTTTTATATTTACTTTAACTCAATAAAAAATTCGTTATTATGAAAAGTATCGCAAAGGGTTGGGTTTAATGCAAGTAGGTTTTTTTCTGGAATTCCACCTTCAGTTTCAATTCTAAAAGCGTTAAATAATATGCCCTTATTTTCATCATAATCGATTTTATCGAGTGGAACGGAAAACTTTACTTTATAGTCTCTTCCACAAATTTCAACCTTTGATTCGACAAAGTTTACGCCTATATCATTTTCAATAATTTCACCCACGCCAACGTATTGCATTTTTTTCAAAAACACAGTGCCGTTTGGTGCAACCTCTATCTCGTAATAAAGGTCTTTTTTGCCGTTTGTACATATAAAAGCCTCGCAAACGTCACCTTCCCAAATAGGTGCATTATACTCGCTATATGCAGAGAAATGCTGAGAATTTTTACACTCAAACTCGAACGTAATATGAGTATTATTCATCGTCACGTCAAGCTTGGTTAAAAAATCTATAATTTCTTTGCCCGTTATATTTTCTTTTAAAACATAACTTCTTTTTATCATACTTTACCTATTATTTTGTAATCGTCACTTTGCTTAAAGCTCTTGGGCTGTCTGGATTATTGCCAATTCCACAAGAGATTTTGCAAGCGAGCATTTGAGCAAAGAGTGCAAACGCAAACATACAAACTTCTTCTGGAACGCTGAATTCAAACAATGCGTCGTTGCATTTGTTAAATTTACCAGCAAGTAAAACGTCGTTTGTCACCAAAAGAACAGGTGCATTTAGTGATAACATTTTTTCTATGCACTTAATTTGGTCTGCACGAATAAGCGCTTTCATTTCAGCGTCGCCCGTATTTTCAGCACAATAAATAATAACTGGCGTTGTTTCGTTTACCATTGCCATAGGTCCGTGATAGAAGTCACTGCCAGCATAACCCTTCATTTGAATATAGCAAGTTTCTTGAAGTTTAAGTGTTGCTTCCAAAGCGATTGGATATGTCACACCACGAGAAAGTACAAAACCACTCTTCATATTCTTAAATTTATCAGCATATTTTGTTGTTAAAACGTCGATTTGTGGGATAACTTTTTGAATTTCGGTATGTAAATTCTTGATGTACAAGAGTTGTTCTTTATTTCCTGCAAGTTCAGCAGCAAGCCAAAGCATTATGAAAAGTTGTGCGCTGAAAGTCTTTGTTGCGGCAACACTGCTT
>JAZNCJ010000024.1:0-38611 GCA_045587465.1 Christensenellaceae bacterium | reverse complement strand
GGAAATTTTCCATCCTTTTTTGTTTTGTATTCTCCCTTAGAATCGAACTCGTTCGGCTTTGCCATCGTAGCGTTAGCGTAGATGCTTCTCCTTGGGGATAAGTTTTTAATTTTTTATTTTAATTTTTCCCTATCCTTTTTTGTTTTGTATTCTCCCTTAGAATCGAACTCGTTCGGCTTTGTCATCGTAGCGTTAGCGTAGATGCTTCTCCTTGGGGGTGCCAAATAAAATATCCAAGCCAGTTTTGGCTTGGATATTTTTTGTTTGTTTGAAATTTTATTTGTTAAAACTCACTTAATCACGTTCAACAATTTTTTCACCAGTTTTTGCATTGATTTCAATTTCATACACATTATCAACGCCATCATATACTTCGATTAAATACACAAAGTGTGCTTTTCTTGCCCTTCCACCATACTCGAATTCTCTTTCAAATTCTACAATTTTAACCTTATCTGCAACGGCATTATTATCATTATCAATTACATATTGAATAGCAATTTCTTTTGCTTGTTTTTCGTTTATATTAATATTGTCTTTTGCATTGCTATATGCTGGAATAAAAATTGATGCCAACACTATTCCTGCCACAACTGCCAAAGATGCGATTGCTATTGCAAAAATTTTAATCGTATCTTTAATCTTGTATTTCTTAACTGCTTTTTGAACGTCTTCTTGCTCTGCCTTAACAATTTTTTCATCTGTTTTAACATTATCGATAACGTCGTTAATTGCCTTTGCTTTGTTCATTTCTGCACGTACGAAATCAATTTCTTCTTGAGTTGCTGTTCCATCTAAAAATTTTTGATATACTTTTTCAAAATCCATAATTTACTCCTTTAAATGCTTTCTTTTAATATATTTTTTAGGTTTTCTCTTGCCCGGAAAAGAGTCACCTTAATAACGTTTTGATTTTTACCTGTAATGTTGGCGATATCTTGAATTGACATATCTTCAAAATAAAACAACGTTAAAACTTCTTTTTGCGAGGTGTTCAATAGCGAAATTGCATTATACAAAGCCCTATATTCTTCGTTTTTTATAATTCTATCAACAATTTCTTGACCTTCGTTTCTTAACTTCTCATCAAGCTGTGTAAGTTTTTTGTTTTTTCTTAAATTAAGCAGATATTCGTTTCTGCAAACTTTTATCAGCCAAGGCTTAAAATTGTTTATTTTATAATCAATAGATTTTATCGCCTTAAAATAAGAGTTAGCCACAATTTCTTCTGCAAACATACGGTTTTTTGTCAAAGACAAAGTATAAAGCAATGCATCATTATAATACTTTGCGAATAATTCTTCTATAACGTCAGTTTTCATACTTTGTCCTCCTTTCACTTATAAGATTCACTACCATTAAAAAGGTTACAATATTTTTTCAATTTTTATTATAACACTATTTTTTTATCAATGGTGGCTTTTTTAAACATAAATTACAATTATTTAAAAAATATCAGGTTAAAAAATTGACATTATTCTTTATTCATTTTATAATTTATTAGGTAAGTTTTTTACCAACTAAAATTATTAAGTTTTTATGGAGATTATTATGGCTGTAAAAATTGTTGAAACTTCTCTTCGTGACGGACATCAATCATTATTTGCAACTCGTATGACCACTGATGAAATTGTTTCAATGGCTAAAATCCTTGATGATGCTGGATATTATGCCCTTGAAGTTTGGGGTGGTGCTACTTTTGACTCATGTATGAGGTTCCTTAATGAAGACCCTTGGGAACGACTAAGAAAAATTAAAGCAGTTTGTAAAAAGACTAAACTTCAAATGCTTTTCCGTGGACAAAACATTTTGGGCTATCGCCACTATTCTGATGACGTGGTTGATATGTTCTGCAAAAAGTCTATAGAAAACGGAATTGACGTTATTCGTGTTTTTGATGCGCTTAACGATATTAGAAACTTGCGTCAAGCAGTTAAATCTACTAAAAAATATGGTGGCGAGTGCCAAATTGCACTAAGTTATACAACTTCACCTGTACACACTATTGACTATTACGTAAACTTTGCAAAAGAAGTTGAAAGCCTTGGTGCTGATTCTCTTTGCGTAAAAGATATGGCAGGCGTTCTTCTTCCAGAAGATGCAACAAAACTTTTTACGGCATTAAAAAAGAACACAAATCTTGCACTAGAACTTCACGGACACTGTACGGGTGGCATTTGCGAAATGACTTATATGGCTGCAATTAAGGCTGGTTGTGATAGAATTGATACGTCACTCTCCCCTCTTTCTGGTGGAACGGGTCAACCTTCTACACAAGCATTTAACTCTGCTCTTAAAGGCACTGAGTTTGCTCCTAACCTAAACGAAGACGTACTCCACGAGTGCGAACCTATTATGGATAAGGTTGTTTCTAAATATCTTGCAAACGGAACTTTGAACCCTAAGGCACTAACTGCAAACCCAAATATTTTGACATATCAAGTGCCTGGTGGCATGCTTTCTAACCTTATGAGTCAACTTAAAGGTCAAAACGCTATGGATAGATATGATGAAGTATTAAAAGAAGTTCCTAGAGTTAGAAAGGAAATGGGATATCCTCCACTAGTCACTCCACTTTCTCAAATGGTGGGAACTCAAGCAGTTCTTAACGTGCTTATGGGCAGATATAAAATTGTTGCTAAGGAAATCAAAGATTACCTTCACGGAAAATACGGCAAAGCACCTGCTGAAATTGACCAAAGCATTGCTAAGCCAATTGTTGGCGATGATGAAATTATCACTTGCCGTCCTGCAGACTTATTGGAGCCTGAATTTGAGTCGCTTAAAGAAAAATACAAGGATATTGCTAAAAGCGATGAAGACGTTCTTTCACTTGCACTTTTTGAAAACGTTGCAACAGATTTCTTGAAAAAGAAATATGCTCCAGCAGGAGAAAATCAAGTTGAAGAATTTAACGTTATTTTTTAGAGGTTAATTTATTATGACATTATTATTAAGTTTAATTGATGGTTCGGGAAAAGACTTTGGTCAAGGTGGTCTTGTTTCTGTAATTGCTATCCTTTTGGTTTTTGCTATTCTATCAGTTATTATCGCAACAACTTTTGGCGCTGGTAAACTAATTGATAGTTGCGCAAAAAAAGATGATGCAAAAAAGCAAGCTAAAACACAAACTACAAACAGTGCCACTAACCAAAGCAAAATTGACGTGGATATGAACGATGAAGACGCTATCGTTGCAACGTTAGTTGCTTCTATAGATTTTAGACAACAAACTAAAAAAGATATTAAAGTTATTAGCATAAAGGAGATTAAGTAATATGAAAACATACAAGGTAAAAGTAAACGGAAAGCTTTACGAAGTACAATTAGAAGAAGTTATAGAATCTACAGGAACTATCAGCGCACCTGTTAGCCAACCTGCACCTACTAAGGCAGTTGCGTCTAACGGCTCAAACGCTGTTGAAGCACCTATCGCTGGTAAAATCTTAAGCGTTAAAGTAAACGTTGGCGACACTGTTAAAAAAGGTCAAGTTGTTGCTGTTGTTGAAGCAATGAAGTTAGAAAACGAAATTCCTTCTACTATTGAAGGCACAGTTAAAGAAATTTGCGTTAAAGTTGGCGACATGGTTTCTAACAAAGACGCTATCGTTATTTTAGGCTAAACTTTTGGTGAAATAAAATGAGTATTGCTGATTTATTTAATTCTATTATTGAAGGAACTGTTATTGCTCAGTTCTTTAACGGCGATGGTTGGATGCGCCTTGTTATGATTTTAATTGGCGTGTTGTTTTTATACCTTGCTATTAAAAAAGGGTTTGAGCCATATCTTCTCATCCCTATCGCCTTTGGTATTATTTTGGTAAATATATTCCCTGAAATTTATATTACTACTGATGCAAATGGCAATATTGTTGAGCGTGGTCTTTTAGGTACTTTACACCTTGGCGTTGAGTGTGAACTTTACCCTTGCTTAATCTTCTTAGGCATTGGTGCTACAACCGACTTCGGTCCACTTATTGCTAATAAGAAAACCATGCTTCTTGGTGCTGCTGCTCAAATCGGTATTTTTATCGCTTTCTTTGGTTCACTTCTTCTCGGATTTAACTTCTTTGAAGCGGCTTCAATCGGTATTATCGGTGGTGCAGACGGCCCTACGGCAATTTTGGTTTCTAACAGCATGATTCCTAATAATGGTGGTATGCTTGCAGCTATTGCACTTGCAGCTTATTCTTATATGGCTCTTGTTCCTATCATCTTCCCACCTATTATTAGGCTTATGACAACTAAAAAAGAAAGGCTTATCAAAATGGAACAACTTCGCCCTGTTTCTAAAACAGAAAAGATTTTGTTCCCTATCATCGTCACACTTGTTGTTTGCTTGATTATCCCTTCTTCTACACCACTTATCGGCTGTTTAATGCTTGGAAACCTTATAAAAGAATGTGGCGTTGTTCCTAACCTACTAAATACTTGTGCAAACGCACTTTTATATATTTGTACAATTTTATTAGGTCTTTCAGTTGGTGCAACTGCTAATGGCGAAACTTTCTTACAACTTGCAACGTTAAAGATTTTCGCTCTCGGTATTGCTGCATTTATCACTGCTGCTATTTGTGGATTGTTGTTCGGTAAACTTATGTGCAAACTTTCTAAGGGTAAGATTAACCCTATGATTGGTGCTGCCGGCGTTTCTGCCGTTCCTATGGCTGCCCGTGTCGTTCAAAAAGAAGGTCAAAAGGAAGACCCTTCAAACTTCTTACTTATGCACGCTATGGGTCCAAACGTAGCTGGTGTTATCGGTAGTGCTATCGCTGCTGGTATATTGCTAACAATATTCTTGTAATATGAAAAGCTTTAAAAGAAATTATCATTTTGATAAAATAGATTCTACGTCTGCATTTTTAAAATGCAGACGTTTATTCTTAAGAAATTTTACCTTTGTTTCAGCAGGCTTTCAAACGGCTGGGCATGGAAGAATGGGAAGAACTTGGGTAAGTGGCAAAGATGAAAACTTGCTCTTTTCTGTGCTTATTAAGGATAAAAAGTTGATAAAAGATTTTTCGTCGGTGTCCCTTGCCGTTGCCGTGACTATTTTTAAGACATTAACTGAATTTGGATTTAACGACATAAGCATTAAGTGGCCAAACGACGTTTATGCTATGGGTAAAAAGATTTGTGGTGTATTACTTGAAAGCACAAGCGATAATGGTAAGATTTCTAGCCTTATCGTTGGCGTGGGATTAAACGTTAATTCTAAAGAGTTTAATGGAGAGTTTATTACCCCACCGACATCTATGTTTTTGCAAACGGGTGAAGAATTTCCATTAGATATCGTTAAGAAAAAAGTTTATAGAAACCTTAAAATTGAACTTAAATTGTTAAAAAAAGGTAAAAGCGACTATCTTGCAGTTGCAAGAGAAAATAACTTTCTGAATGGCAAAAAGGTGTTTGCCGAGATTAACGGACAAAATACTGAAATTTTGGTTAAGGGCATTGCAAACGATAATTCTTTAATCTATGAGTTTGATGGTAAAGAAAACACCGTTTTTTCAGGCGAAATAACCTTTCATATTTAATTAATTAAAAAAAGGATAACGAGCTAGTTATCCTTTTTTTATTGCATCAAAAACAAGCAATTTTCTCCCCATTCAAGTCCCATCAATTTTTAAATATAAAAAAAGTTCGCATCAAACCTTGTGGTTTAATTCGAACTTCTTTGGTGCGAAGGATGGGACTTGAACCCAAGTCAAATATATTAAACAACAACATATTGTATAATAATACACTTATAATAACAATATATTGTAGTCAAAACACCATTTTTGTTATTTGACACCAAATTGCATTTTTGTGACACTTTGTTCACACTTTACAGCAATACTTCCCTTGTACTTGCCCCTGTGCGAGCAGTTTTGGGGTATAAAAAAAGACCATTACAACTCGCCTTGTGGTTTGTTGTGATAGTCTTTTAGTATTTAGTTAAAAAGAAAAGCACCTGCTAAAACACAAGTGCTTTAATTATTAAATTTTAGTAAGTATAAATTTCGTCTTCTCCCTTTTCAGCCAAGCCATAAAAAACCGACCTTTCGCAACAAAAATCAAAAAGCAAATGGAAAACTTCTACTGCTTTTTGTTCATCATATTTTGTCAATGGTTTTATGTCATTTTCTAAACAAAAATTCAAAACGTCAATTTTAAACTCTTCAGACATTTCAGCAAGGCAAATTATATCGTTTGCAAAATCTTCATCGTATTCATTTGTTTTTAACGAATAAATTAAAGTGTTAAAATCTTTCTGCATTATTTGTTTTTCCTTTTATTGATAATTTTGTATTTGCCGTTTTTATAAACTTCTATCTTGTAAATATACTGCCAACTATAAATGGTAATTTTGGCAACGTCAGATTTTTTGTGTTGTTTATTAACTTCGTAACTTTTTTCAAAAATTTTTGATTGAATATCGTCTTTTTGTTGTTTTTGAAGTTTTTTAGTAGGAACAGACAAAAGATATTTTATTTTTCTTGCAACTGCTTGCTCTGCGGATTCTCCAACCCTAATAAAATACTTGCCTTCTCGCTTTCCCGTTCTCCAAACACCATAGTGCCCTTCGTTATCTTGGGTTAAGCCTTTTGTTTTCATTGTTATTTCTTCCATTTTACCATACCTTTTTGTTTTTTGCAATATTTTTTATACTTTTAATCTAGAAGGGTAATATGGCACGTTGTTTTTTTTGCTAAAAGCAATATATTCTTCTTGCCATTTCTTAACTAATTTGTGGTTATGCTTATAAGCATTTATCGACATTGCTTTTTCTTGCTTTGTAAAGGCTGTTTTGCCACTTTTTCGCCAACCTAACGCCCTTGTTTCATATAGCCTTATTTTGCGCTCTAATTCTCTTTGTCGGCTTTCTATTACCCTTTGGCGCTCAATTACTTCTTTTGGTATATTTATCGGTTTATTACCTTTCTTATAAGGCGTTGTTGTGTGTTTGCACCCAAAGCCTGTTAAAGTTCCGTTTATAGTCAATCGCTCTACTATCTTTATTCTATCCATAGGCGAAGCCTTTTCTATATCCTTAACAACCGATGACATTGCTTTATCTATTATTTGCTTTGCAAGTTCATAATTGTTTTGTTTGCAACTTTTTGAAACTTTTTCTTCATTTTTGCAACTTTGTGCGTGTTTCAATATCTTTGATATTGCCGTATGTGAAACCTTAAACTTTTTAGCAATCTCACTTGCAGAATAGCCACAAGCATATTGCTTTATTATTTCGGCTTTATCCTGCTCATTGAGTTTTGCCATTGTTTTCTCCTTTTTAAGTATAATAAAAGCACCTAGCCTTTATAGTTAAGTGCTCGTTTTGTTATAATACATATTGTTGTACATACCTTGAACAATTTTTAATTTTGGTTTGTTATCTATCCCGAAATTAACTTTCTTTTTTAACAATACTAATTGCCTTTTCCAAGAAATCGTTTTCATTTAATTTTTTGTCTAGCAAAAGATTAAATTCTTCCAATACTTTTTCTTCATTTTTTAGTTTAGGCTCTCCCCCTATTAAAAAACAAACAATTTTTCTACATGCATCTGAATAGCCAAGTTCTTTGCTTTTATCTCTAAAAATATTAAGTTTAGATTTTAATGCATCTCTCATATTCTTTCTCCTAAAACACTTCATTGAAATAATCAAGCATCTCGTCATATTTAGAAAAAGTTTTAACTAAAACTATTTTCCCTGCTTTGTTCTCGTCAACAATAAGAACTGCTCTTTCTTTAGTATCCACAAAAACAGCTCTTGTGTTATTGTTTATTTTTTGGACTTCAGCTGTATATTCCTTGCGCTCGTTTTTTTGGATAGCCTTATAATATAATGCTTTTTCAACATTTGTTAATTTATTTATAGGTTGATTGTCTCCTATGTCTATTTTAATACTTTCAGACAATTCTTTTGCCGACATATCTTGCAGTTTTTTATCAGTAAACTTGCCGTCATTGTCTCTTGGGTGTTCTTCTTCTCTAAACAATTTTATTTTACCACCTAATAATATATTTGTCAACTTTATGAAAGGTGAAACAGTTATTTTACACAAGCCTATCTGACACCTTTTTAATTCAAGAAATGTCAAAGTTTTACTACTAATTCTGACTGTTTTTGACACCAAAAATTATTAATTTTGACACCAAATTTTGACACTTAATTGAAAAAAAATAATAATAAACGCCCATTTTTGACCATTTTTTAGTCAAAAACAGGCTTCTTTGGTGCGAAGGATGGGACTTTCGCCTGTGCGACCTTCTCCGATAAACAGTGGGTGTCCACTGTTTACCCTTTCGGGAAATTGCAAGCAATTTTCTCCCCATTCAAGTCCCATCACAAGCCTTATTTTGCAACAAAAAAAATCTCTTCACACAAATGTGTAAAGAGATTTTTGGTGCGAAGGATGGGACTTGAACCCACACGGATAACCATACGCCCCTCAAACGTACGCGTCTGCCAATTCCGCCACCCTCGCATATCAGCCTATATATATTACTCAAATTTTTAGGTTTTGTCAAGAATTTTTTTATATAATTTTTTATATTTTTCAAAGTTTTTATGAATTTTTCTTATATATTCCCTACTCTCCTTAAATGGTATACTTTTTAACGTTTTGCCGTCACTACTTAAATTATCATCCATAAGCCACAGCGAAACGTTTCCTTCGCCTGCGTTGTAGGCAACTAGCGCCGTATCCATATCTTTAAACCTAACGTACAAATATTTTATATAGTAGCAACCAAAATTTATATTGTCGTTGCTATCCATTAGGTTATAATTTTCCACACCGAGTTTTTGCGCAATATATTCACCTGTCTTTTTAGTTATTTGCATAAGCCCTATAGCCCCTGCCTTACTAACCGTGTTTGAACTAAATGAACTTTCTGTTTTTATAACGGCAAAAACTAAAGCACGTTCTAAACCATAATAATCTGCATATTCAAATACTAACTCTTTATACTTTAATGGATAAACGTATTTTTTATTATACATATACGTCAATCCAAAAAGAGCAATAAGAACCCAACAAATTAACAAATATACAGTTAAAATTGTATATGAAATTTTAAAAATTTTGCACTTGATACTTTTTTGCATAATTATCAGTTATATTATTATACGCAACTTATTGCAAAATAAAGTTTTGTTTTTAAAAAAATAAATTTGACAATATTTTGTTTTTTACGATAAATTTAGATTTTTTAGTTATAAATTTTTGTTGTATAATCAACTTCACTCTTCAAAATAAATTATGAAAAAACTTTACATAACGTTAGCTATTGCAATAAGCCTTATTATGTTTATACCAACTTATAGTAAGCCAGTACATGCTAACACTCAAACTGAATATTTGCGAGTTATTGACAAGACCACGCCGTTTTATAAAAACATTTACGATAAAGAGCCTTTGTTTTTTTTACCGTTTTCTTATTACGTAAAAATAATTGGTCATTTGGGTGATTATTATCATATTGAAATAAACGGCGACAACGGACAAATGGCAATTGACGGCTATGCACCAGCAGAAATGCTCTTTCGTGATAACCTTCCTGTCGTTTCGCCCTATCTGGAACTATCCATAACCACTGTAAGCACCGCTGTACTCTATAGCGACCAAACATTATTGAATCCGATACAATATATATTCGCTGAAAGAACACTTAATTATTACGGTGAAATTGTTAGTGAACAAGGCACGTTATTTTACGTTGGTTATAACAACCGATTAGGGTACGTAAAAGAAAGTGACGTTTACCCTTTTATTATTCAAAATCACCCAAATGACCTGCCTTCAAGTTCAGCCGATTCACCAAACAAAGAACATTCATCAAACACTTCTCAAACGGATGTTTTTGGGTTAAGGACAATTATTATCGTATGTTTAATTTTTGCAGGGGTTATTGCTCTTTTTATTGCTTTAAAAGGTAGCAAAAACCATCAAAAAAGCTTTAATTATTATGAAGAAAACGATTATGAATAACACCTAAGCAATCATAATATTTTTTATATTTTCTTGTTTTTCTTGCTTCTTTTTTTTGTTTTTATTGCATTGCTTTTCATAGGTTTCAACCCTCTTTAATAACTCTTTAAAAAAGTTAGTGTTTAGGCAATTTTTTTCAAACCACCCGTCAGTTAACCCCACACTATCAAAATACTCGCTTATCCTTTTAACAAGGCTTACCTGTTTTCTAAAATACGCCCTGCTTTCATAGTCAAAACCTATAAAATATTCTTTAGGCTTGCGCTTAAAATACTTATATTCTAAGCAATCCTTTTCATAAATCGAAAGGTTTTCAAGCGTTTGCTCAACCATCTGTTTAAGCTGTATAAGCGCCACCTTTTGTGACGTATATTCAAGTATTTTTTCGCACTGTTCTATACAAGGCGAAAAGTCGTTCATAGAAGAAAGCGCTCTCCTTTCAACAAAATCATCAATTTGCTCTTTCACTGCATCTATATTCGCATAAGCATATAGAATTGTTCTTGTGTAGCTATGTTTCATATGTTTCTCCTTTTAACTTTAACTTTTGCATCGATGCCCTTTAATTCTATTACCATAATTTTCCAAAGTCAATGTTATATGTCTTATTTTACGAACATTTGTTCGTGTTTTTTATTATATAATATTGTCAAATTATGACAACATTTGTCATATTTGAAAAACCAACTATTTTTTATTAGAAAATGGTTTTTTACTGAATTAAAGTTGAAATATTTGAATAAGTGATTTTATTAATAAAATTTTTATAATTAAATTTATAAATATAATGACAAAACGAAGAATTTATGTTAAAATAATAATTATGAAAGTACAAATGTCTAAAAAAATTAAGAATTATTTAGTAGCACTGCTATTTATAGTGCTATGCTTTTGCGTTGCTGGATTTTATACAAACACTATGTTTTCAAAAGCCCAAGATGTTCAAATCAGTAATGCAACCTTTTTGCCACAAACTGATTTAGAAAACACGGCTCTTATTTCTCCGATTGACGTGTATCACGACCAAGACGTGACGGCAATCGCAGATGACACGCAACAACTTTTTATACATCATAATGGAAGCTGGTTTTTACCTTTAACTGATTTTCAAGCTATTAAGCAAGTAAAGAAGTTAAACGATACCACCCTACTCGTTTCTAATTCGGGTAGCATTTATAGTATTGACCTAACTCAGCTTAGCACTTCTCCAGCATCAGCCAAGTCACCTTTATCAGACGGCTCTAATATTATTGGTGGCAACTTTTTTGATATTAACGATAATTTTTTAGTGACGACTTATAGCACCGTTTGTTTGGTTTACAACCAAAGCCAAAGTGGATTTGACTTTTTTGATACGTTTGCAGTTAAAGATTCAACACCTGTCGCTATTAACAAAAATAACCAAATTTTCTTTGTTGATAACAATGGTATTGCAATTTATGAAACCATAACTGGCAATTATTCATCTTTATGTAAAGGCGTTTTCCCAAGCAAAATGATTGCTGATAACAATTTTATTTATTACATAGACGGCATTGACTTATTTATGCTTTCAACTGCTGGTGGCCAACCTGTTAAATTAAATAAAAGTAATATTGATGATGATTTTGACCTAGGCGTTATTGAAAATCCTATAGCAATTTCATTTAAGGGATACAATCTCTTGATTACTGATAAAGACACTATCCAAGAGTATAAAATCGAGAATAATACTCTCATCTTTACAGGTTTTGCTATTGCTAGTGGTAAAACGGCTTATAATAGAGTTTCAAGTAATGCAACCGAAATTGAAAAAAACAACAATAAAGTTGCTGTTTTAGATGATTTTAAGCTTACAGTATTTACAAATGAGAACAGCGAAAATAGATATGCAAGGGAAAATTTTAAGAATTATTTGTTAAGCGACCTAACATTAAACAACTATATACCTACTTCGTTTGCACTTGGCGAAGAAAATGCTTTGCTTTTTTATGACACCAATTCGCCAGCCAAGTTTGTTGCATTTTTGGACTTTGAAAAAGACTTTTTATCTAAAAAGTATTCTTTAACAAATCACTCGGTTATCCGTGATATTTGCTATCAAAGTGGTTACTATTACCTATTGTGCGACAATGCTAATCCCCCACAACATATTTATAGAGCAAAGGCTGACGAATTATCCGAAGAAACTTCTCTTAACTTTGAAATAATAGATTTAAACACATCAACTGCACCATTTACAATGCTTACTGTTGATACATATGATAACATTTACCTTGCGGACAAAACTTCTATTGCAAAACTTTCAAAAGAAGACGGCTATTCTAACTTGGTTGAAATTGCAAGTAATTTCGATAAAATTACCAAACTTCAAACAGACCTTTTAGGAAGGCTTTACGTTGTTGATGATGGAAATATTAAGAGTATTGAAAATAGCACCGTCATCGATTATTCTTTGCCAAAAGTTAAATCGTTTGCTTTTGATTTTGTAAATAGCGATGCGTATATGATTTACAATGACTGTGAATTTATTTATCAAACAACAGCTTTAGACAACGTCTCTATTACAGACCTAGTTGTCCCAGATGATTTTAATCTTTCTTCTAACCCAAATAGCCCAAATACTGCTAATGAAAACTTGCAATTTTTCAGGGCAACCGAAGGGGCAAACGTTTACGTTATTAAGGACAAAAACCTTGAAAAAGGTCAAAACTTTGAGTTTGATGGACTTAGTTCTTACACAGGTGAATTTGTTAAGATATGCACGATTACTTATAATGGCGAACCAAAATTTTACGCTTTGGCTTATCAAGATTTGATAAGTCAAGACTGCATTGTACTGTTAGACATTTCACAAGCGCAAAACACCAACAAACAAATTGACGAGATAGATAAGACTGTATATATAGCAACTGACGTAAACTGTTATTACTTGCCTATAATAACTCCAACAGATAGATTTGCGTTAAACAAAAATCAAGTATTAGTTCGTCTTTCAAAAACAACGCCAATAAGTGTAAAGAAAAAACTTTCGTTTTTAGATAACGACTATTATTATGCTGAGTTTTTATTAGCTGAAACAACATATATAGGATATATCCCTTGCGATTTTACAGTTGACGTTTTAACTGATGAATTCGAGTGGGAACAATTTTCTATAGAAACTGTTAAAAATACTTGGGTGTATAAGCAATCAGATATGCAAGAAAAGGCGTTTGAGCTTAAAAAAGATAGCACTATTAGACTGATTGAAAAGGGTGATAAAGTTTGTAAAATTGCATATAAAAATGGCGACGAGTGGGAAATTGGATATATTTATACTAGCAAAATAATCGACCAGCCAGCACTTGCAATTAGAAACGTGTTAATTATCCTTGCAGTCGTTGCTTGTCTATGTGGAACTACAACATACTTCTTGCTTAGAAATAAAAAAGAATCAAATAATAAAGATTAGTTAATATTTTTAATTAATGATAAAAAAATCCTCTGCTAAAACAGAGGATTTTATTTTTTGTTTTTTTATTAGTCTAAATAAGCACTTTCATCCTGTGTATGAACAACTCCTAAAAGGTTAAACTCTTCATCTAAATCAAAGTTTTCGGCATTTTCATATGCTGCAAGTTTACTGATAGAAACTTCATATGCCGTCATTGTTTTAATATCGTCATCGGTAATTTTCTTTTGATATTCCCTGCTTTGAATTCTGCCACTAATAGCAATCCTTTCGCCAACGGCAAGGTTTTTTGCAAACCTAGCGTTTCTTCCCCAAGCAATGCAAGGGATATAATCAGATTTATTATAAGAGCGATTTACAGCTATTAAAATATCTGCAATTTCTCTATTAAACGGCGTTGTTCTATAAATTGGTGGCTTACAAATATACCCTGTTAAAACAATGCTGTTTGGATTTTTTATTGGCGCTTCATCTAAAATCTCTCTAACAAAAACTGTTAGCATAAGTTTACTTTTTCCATCAACAAGTTTATTGTAGCTTCTAAACTGTCCTAGAGCGTTTATAGTCACTCCAACTTTTAAGTCCCTATCACTTATAAGCCTTTCTGATATGGTGACAGGTAAAATATCACCCTGACCTGATAGACGCTTTACTAAAACGTTCATTTCGTAAAAGCCTTCGCCATAAACTTCGTGTGAAAATACTGCTTCTGACAAAATTTCACCACTAATAAATACTTTGTTGTTTTTTTCTGCTAAAAAGTTCATATATATTATTTCCTCCAAAGAATTTCCTATAAGTATTGTATTTGCGTTCCGTCTGCGCCCATTTTGTAGTTATCTTTATAAATAAGATTTCCTATCTGCACAAACTCAAAACCTTTTGCTTTTAACTCTTTTATAATCGTAGGAAGTGCCTCTGCCGTGTTAAGTCCTTGATTGTGAAACAGCACTATAGAGCCGGACGCTACCTTGTCAATTACCCTTTTGCAAATTTGGTTTGCTGATAAGTCCTTCCAGTCCAAACTATCGACGTCCCACTGAATTGTATATAAATTTAATGAGCGTGCAGTTTGAATTAGCCTATCGTTATAATCGCCATAAGGTGCTCTAAAAAGCTCTACCGTTTTCCCAGTTATATCTTCTATAGCTTTTTTAGAAGAAGAAAGTTCTTTTACTATATTTTCTCTTGAAAGCTTGCTCATATACGGATGAGTTGCCGAGTGAGTGCCTATCTCGTGACCATAATCGCTTATTTTTTTTATATACTCTGGATATTTTTTAGTCCAAAACTCAACTGCAAAAAAGGTGCATTTAACGTCATTTTCTTGCATAATTTCTAAGAGCTTATCGGTGTAATCGACCCCCCAAGCACAGTCAAAAGATATTGCTATCTTTTTGTCACTGGTGTCCACTCTATAAATTGGCAATTCTCTTACGGCATAGCCATAAAACACCTGATATGCGCCAGTGCCACTTAATATCACAGAACAAATAACGCCAAGAACTATTAAAGTTAAAATTTTAAGTATTGTTTTTTTCTCTAAAACGCTAAAATACATTATAAGGATTTCCTTTTGTCGAATTATTAGAGTTATTGTTTAAATTATATACTTATTGTCATTTGCTTTTTTCCCTACGATAACTAATATGAACTTTATAATTTAATTATGTATTCTTTATAAAAATTAATTTTATACCATAAAAAATAGCCCTTTTTGTAAAGGACTATTTTTTGTTTTATCAAGATTTAGTTTATTTTTCCGTGTAGCATATCTGATATAATTGATAAAATTTTATCGTGGCAACCACCACAGCCAGTTGAACAGCCTGTCACTTTTTGGACTTCGGCAAATTCTCTTTCGACGTCTTCAAATCTTTTGTTGTTTTTAACAGCGTCTTCAATATCAAATAGACTTACTTGTTTGCAATTGCAAATGATTCTATTTTCTTTGTATTCCATAGCTTTTTACCTTGAAAATTATTTGAAATATCTCTTTAATAATCCTTCAAATGCTTTGCCGTGACGTGCTTCATCTCTTGCCATTTCGTGAACCGTGTCGTGAATAGCATCAAGGTTAAGTTCTTTTGCTCTTTTTGCAAGCTCAAATTTACCTAACGTTGCACCATTTTCAGCTTCTACTCTCATCTCAAGGTTTTTCTTTGTAGAATCAGTCACAACCTCACCTAAAAGTTCAGCAAACTTAGCAGCGTGTTCTGCTTCTTCGAGTGCTGCCTTTTCCCAGTAAAGACCGATTTCTGGATAGCCTTCTCTATGTGCAACTCTTGACATTGCAAGATACATACCAACTTCTGTGCATTCGCCCTGGAAGTTCATTCTTAAACCTTCAATGATTTCAGGGTCAACGCCTTGAGCAACGCCTACAACGTGTTCTGCAGCCCAAGTCATACCTTCTTTTTGCTCATTGAACTTTGTGTCTGGTGCGCCACACGTTGGGCATTTAGCTGGTGCAGTGTCTCCTTCGTGAACATAACCACAGATTGTGCAAACAAATTTTTTCATAATTTTTTCTCCTTATATTGCGATTTTATCGCTTACATTTTTTTATTTTTTATTATTTTAGGCTTTGTAAATCAGCCTTTTTAATTACATTCTAAACAAGAGCCGTAATAAATGCACTTTTCTCCACTCACCTTAACGCCAAGTTCATTTAATTCTTGTGGGATAGGTGCAGGTTTGAATAGGTCTATGATTTTTCCACACTTGTCACATACAAAGTGGCTGTGACGAGAAGTGTCTCCATCATAGTGCAATCTCTTGTCTTCTGTTTCAAGTGTTATTATCGTTCCTTCTTCTGTTAAAAGCTTAAGGTTGCGATACACCGTTCCTAAACTGATATTTGGATTTTTCTCTCTTGCCGACATATATATCATCTCGGCTGTCGGATGGTCGCATCTATTCTTTATTAATTCCTTTATCAGCTCTCTTTGCTTTGAATTGCGCATTGACTACCTCCTTATCAGTAATGATTACTATTATTATATAGCGCATTTAAGAGTTTGTCAAGAGTTTTTTAAAATTTTTTTAACTTTTTTAAAATTTTATTTTTAGGCTCAATATTTGAGATTACAATTGGTCTAATTGGTTTAGCCAAAGGGTGCTTACGGCATCTGATGGCATTTTAAACTCGCCCCTAGGAGAAAGTGCAACACTTCCGACCTTTACACCGTCTGGAAGACAAGAACGCTTGAATTGTTGATTAAAGAATCTTCTTATAAAGATTTTTAGCCATTTTAATATTGTTTTATTATCAAACTGCCCTTTAAAAGTCTCCGTTGCAACAAAGTAAAGCTTTTTTGGCGAATAGCCCCTTCTTAACATATTATATAAGAAAAAGTCGTGCAATATATATGGTCCAACAATATCTTCTGTCTTTTGTGCAATGTCGCCATTGTCTGCTGGAAGCAGTTCTGGGCTTACAGGCGTGTCTAATATATCAAGTAGTACAGCCTTCAACTTGCCTTTGCTGTTTTTTGCATATGTGTTTACAATATGACGAACAAGGGTTTTTGGCACTGAACAGTTTACGGCATACATCGACATATGGTCGCCATTATAAGTTGCCCAGCCGAGTGCAAGTTCTGACAGGTCGCCCGTGCCGATAACTAGGCCGTTATTCATATTTGCAACGTCCATTAAAACTTGCGTGCGCTCTCTTGCTTGGGCGTTTTCAAAAGTGGTGTCAAAGTTATCTTCGGCGTGCTTTATATCTTTTAAGTGCCTTTGAACTGATTTTGTAATATCTATCTTTTTAAGCGTCACACCTAGCGCCTGAGCGAGTTTTATTGTATTTTGATACGTTCTAGAAGTTGTGCCAAAACAAGGCATTGTAATAGCGATTATATCTTTTAATGGGCGATTAAGTAGGCACATTGCCTTTTCAGCCACCAAAATTGCAAGCGTTGAATCTAAGCCCCCAGATAGCCCTATTACAGCCTTTGATGAGTGAGTATGCTCAATTCTTTTCTTTAATCCTTCAGCTTGCATTAAAAGTATTTGCTTTGCCCTGTCGTCAAGCTTATTGTCGCTTGGAACAAATGGTAATTGCTTAAACTTTCTATCTAATTTTTTCTCGCTATGGATAAGCGAAAATTCTACCACGTCGTATTCATTATTATATATATTTTTAAAAGCCGTGGCTCTTTCACTTGAAATAAAGTCAAGGTCAATATCGCTGATTATAATATCTTTATCAAAAATTTTGCTTTCTTTAAGCACCTTTGACTTTTCAGCAATAATCTTTTGCCCACCATACACGCAGTCAGTTGTTGATTCGCCATAAGAAGCATTGCAAAGTGCATATGCGCAAGCAAGTCTTTCTGCTTGTGCGCTAACAGTCAAAAGCCTTAAGTCTTCAGAGCCAACGCTTTCGCAAAAAGCACTAAGGTTTACTATAACGTTTGCGCCGTTTATTGCGTGACTTGTTGATGGACTAAGTGGACTAAGTAAGTCACTGCCTATTTCAACACCAACAGTAAATTTATTGTTTTCTTTGTTCTTAAAAATAATCTTGTTGCCAAATAACACTTTTTGGTCAAGCAAAGTGATTTGTTGATTTTCTTGTGGACATTTAGAAAATTCAAAGCCTGCCCCACCGAACGTTTGTGGAGCAACGCCTAAAATCTTGCCACCCGAAATGCCGATTGCCGTGTTATATATTTTGTTTTGGTGCTTTATTGGTGCGCCCACAAAAATTAAGGCGTTTATGCCTTTAGAGTGCTTTGCAATTTTTTCAATGCCACTCATTACGCCATCAAGCAAAACTTCGCTATTAAAGAGATTAAAGCATGTGCTTGCCGATAAGTTTAGCTCAGGGAAAACTATAAGCTCTGCACCAAGATTATATGCGCTATCTATTGCTTTTATTGTTGACTCTACGTTAAACTCAACGTCTGCAACTTTTATTTGTGGCGAACATAATGCCGTTTTTATAAATCCGTATTCCATAATTTTATCCTACCTTAATAGTTAAATTTACATAGTTAAATTTTGCACTTTTTGTTGTTTTTGTCAAAATTTGTGTTTTTTATAATCTTATTTTAACTTATTTTTTAAGATTTTGCAATAATTTTTAAAATAAAAAATGGCAAAAATCATAATTTTTGCCATTTTTGTTGTTTTTTGTATGTAATTATTTAAGCATCGTATCCGTTTGGGTTTTTTGTTTGCCAGTTCATAGCATCACGGCACATATCGTCAAGTGTCTTTTCTGCCTTAAAGCCTAAAACTTCGTATGCTTTTGTTGGGTCTGCATAACACTCGTCTATATCGCCTGGGCGACGTGGCATAATTTTATATGGAATTGGTTTTCCACAAACTTTTTCAAACGCCTTAACCATATCAAGAACGCTATAGCCTGTGCCTGTGCCTAAGTTTACGATTATTAAGCCTGGGTTTTCTGCAAGTTTGTTAACTGCAAGAACGTGTCCCCTTGCAAGGTCAACAACATGAATAAAGTCTCTTACGCCTGTGCCATCGTGCGTATTATAGTCGTTGCCAAACACACCGAGATATTCACGCTTTCCAACTGCAACTTGAGTGATGTATGGGCAAAGATTGTTTGGAATACCTTTAGGGTCTTCACCAATAAGTCCTGATTCGTGTGCACCAACTGGGTTAAAGTATCTAAGTATTGCAATGTTAAACGAGTCGTCTGATGCGTATAAGTCTTTAAGCATATATTCAATAAAGAGTTTTGTGCTTCCGTATGGGTTTGACGTTGAGAGTGGGAAATCTTCTCTAATAGGAACGCTTTCTGGCTTGCCATAAACTGTTGCTGATGATGAGAAAACTAGGTTTTTAACGCCGTGGTCACGCATAGCAAATGCCAAAATCAACAAGCCTTCAATATTGTTTTCATAATATTCAAGTGGCTTTGCAACAGATTCGCCAACTGCTTTTAAGCCTGCAAAGTTGATAACTGAGTCAATCTTATTTTCTGTAAAGATTTTATCTAAGATTTTTCTATCACGAATATCCCCTTCATAGAATTTAACCTTTTTGCCTGTAATTTTTTCAACCCTTACGATTGATTCATATTTACTGTTCATAAAGTTGTCAATACAAACAACCGTATGCCCTGCATTTAAGAGTTCTACCGTTGTATGAGAGCCAATATAACCAGCTCCACCTGTCACTAATACGTTCATTTATTTTACCACCTTTTATTTTTTACTAATTTTACAAAAATATCTTATTTTATATCACAAGAATTTAAGAACTTGATAAATGCGTCTTGACCTTTATCATCATTTTTGAACACTGCTGTGTTAAAGAGTATATTTTTACAAACGTTATTTACATAGTCAACAACTCTCTTTTCTGCGCTTTCAAAGTCTTTTGAAAAGCCTTCTTCTACAAGCGCTTTTATCATATCTTTATGTACGAAAAGATAATTATCAGCCTTAGATAGTTCTTCATAATCATATTTTTCTTTCTTGCATAAAATATCAGCAATCATAGCAAGTTGTTTTTTAAGTCTTCCTGGAAGGATAAATAAGCCCATTGCTTCAATAAGACCGATACCTTCTTTTTTGATGTTATGATATTCTGGATGAGCGTGGAATATACCGTCTGGATATTCATCACTTGTGCGATTATTTCTGAGTATCATATCCATAATATACTCTTCGCCTTGTTTTCTGCAAACAGGAGCAAGTGAGTTGTGTCTTGTGCCGTCTGTATAAGCCAAAACACCCACACTTTCATCTGAATATTTTTCCCAAACACTAATGATATCTTTTGCAAAATCAGAAAGCTCATTTCTGTTTTTTGAAGAAAGTCTAATAACGCTGTTATACCAATCAACAATTCCAACGTTAACGTTTGGATATTTTTCGCAGGCCATCGCCTTCTTTATTGGGGCTTTGTGCATTGGCATAAGATGTTCGCCACCTTGGAAATGCTCGTGATTAAGAATTGAACCACCGATTATTGGAAGCGCTGCGTTTGAGCCTATCATATAGTTAGGGAAAAAGTCCACAAAGTCCATAACTTTTTCAACAGTGTCATCAGCAATGTGCATTGGCTGGTGTTCTTCTGATATTGCTATCATATGTTCGTTATAATAAGCGTATGGCGAGTATTGAACAAACCAGTCGTTGCCACCTAAGTTTAGAGAAATTGTTCTGATATTTTCTCTTGCTGGGTGAGAAAGCGTGCCTTGGAAACCTTCGTTTTCCTTACACAAAAAGCAAGCTGGGTATTTTGTCTTTTGGGTTGGCTTAACGGATAAAAGTTTTGCGATTTCCTTGTTATCCTTTTCTGGCTTACTTAGGTTAATTGTAATTTCTAGATATCTATTTCCGTCTTCATAAACCCAAAGCATATTCCTAGAAATTGCCGTTTTTTGAACGTAGTTATTCTTTATTGAAAGGTTATAAAAATATTCACAAGCCTTTTCTATGCCTTGTGTATTCTTTATTTCCATAAAAGTTTGGTTAACTTTTGATGGAAGTGGCGATAAAATACCGAATATGTAAGTTGAATATAAATTTCTCTCAATATCAGTTGTTAAGCCGTTTTCGATAGCGTATTCTTCAACTTCCATAACAAGCTCGTCTGGAACGTCAAGTTTTTCTATATAAGATAAATCCACGCTTTCAGCATATGGCTCTAAAAGCTTAAATTCTCTTAGCAAGAGATTGCGCATATAAATTTCATCTCTTTTTTCTAAATGCAAAAACGCCCTTGAATATTTTAATAATTTTTCGACTAAAAGTTTTCCGTCAATCATAAGTTGCCCTCTCTATTTTTATAATAGTAATAATATCTGCACTCTTTGTTAGAGTTATATAACTTTCTCTCCCTATCAGCCTTTTTCTTAAAATCTTTTTCAAAATTTTTTGCACTTGTTATTATAAATGCCGACCAGTTGTCAAGTCTTCTATATAGGTTGCCGAGCTCTTTGTTGCATATGCTTGCCTCGCCTACATCATAAACCCTTTCGCCATATGGTGGGTTTGTTATAATTGTGCCACCACTTAGGTTGTTGTGAACGTTTTTAACGTCACAAACTTCAAATCTTATTTTGTCTAACACCCCTGCTTTTTCAGCGTGGCGCTTGGCAAGTTTTATTGCCTTGGGGTCTATATCCGATGCAAAGAAATCTAACTTTAAATTTCTGTTTTCTTTATCTAAGGCTTCTTCTCTTGCAAGGTCAAAATATTTTTCATCAAAATTTTGCCAATCGTTAAAAGCAAATCGTCTATTTATGCCACTTGCCACGTTCATTGCAATTCGTGCACCCTCTATCGCTATCGTTCCAGAGCCACAAAACGGGTCTAAAAATGGGTTTTTATAATAAAAATCGCTAAGAAGCACTAGTGCTGATGCCAAAGTTTCTTTTATAGGCGCAATGCCAACTAAGTCACGATAGCCCCTTTTATGCAAGCCTGCACCACTTGTGTTAAGATATATGCTAACTTCGTCCTTAAATATAGCAAACTCTATTTGATAAGTAGCGCCATTTTCAGTAAGCTTTCGTTTATAAACGCTTGATAACCTATCGCAAATTGCCTTTTTGATTATACTTTGACAAGCCGAGATTGCAAATAGCGTACTTTTAACGCATTTGCCGTTTACCACAATTTTTGCAGTTGGTGGAATAAAATCTTCAAATCTAACTTCTTTTGTACCGTCAAACAATTCATCAAAAGTCGCCACGTGAAAATTTGCAAGTTTAATGTACACCCTGTCTGCCGAGCGCAAGAACATATTACACCTTGCAACTGCAAGCATATCACCCTTAAAGGAAAGAGTGCCGTTTAAAGCTGGCGCATCATCATACCCTAAGCGCTTTAGTTCGCTTTTTACCACCTTTTCAACACCTGATGCAGAGGTCACTGTTATTTCAAATTTGTCACGAAAATCAAAAGCATTATTCATCGACTTTATTTTAAACAATAATGAAAAATATTGCAAGTGTTTTTATGTAATTGTTAAAAATTATAATTATTTTTACTAAATAATTATATAGGCGCTCTGGTTAAAACCGAACGCCTATATAATTTTATATTATTTTTTATTTTTATTCCCAAATTGCATACATAACAAGAGGACTGCCATCGTATGTGAATTTGTAATCACTAAGGTTTGGATATTCTGCAATTAAATACTTTTCACCTGTCGTTGCATTTACCCAACCTAAAAAATCATTGTAAGGCGCAGTGAGCCTTGGAAGCGAAATAACATCGCCGACATTAGCAGATATTTTTTGTTGACTTGAATTAATTCCATCTACCTCAAATTTTCCTGCTTGAGAACCTAAATAAAACTTAATTTGACCATCAGTGATACCATCAGTTAAGAATTTTGCTTTTAAGGTGATGTTTTGTGTAATTTCAGTTGCGCTAAAATCAAACGGCTCGTTTGTGCCTTCTAAACACCAATAAACAAAAGCGCTGTTGTCTTTTGTTGGGTTTACAGGCTTTACTGCATAATAGCCACTTCTGCCTATTTCTTCCATATCATATATTTCATTGCCAATTTTATAAAAAATCGTATATAAGGTTGGGTCTGATTCCCAACGAGCTTTTAGGGTAATACTATTTTTAACTTTAGTTCCTTCAAAGTCAAACGAGTGGTTTTGAGTATCTAAATACCAATAATAAAAAGTGTCGCCTTCTTTTGTTGGGTCTTGTGGTCTTTGAACATATTTATAATCTTCAACTTCTTGACTTGCAACTTGAGAGCCACCTGCAGAATCAAAGGTTATTGTGTATTTTTCTACGTCTGATTCCCAACGAGCCTTTAAGGTTATGTTTTTTGTTATCGCATAATTTTCAAAATCAAACTCTATTGTTTTTGAACTTAAATACCAGTATAAAAAAGTATCATCTGCTTTTGTTGGTGCTGTTGGCTCTTGGGCATATTTGTTTTTTTCTACGGTAATACTTGCAACTTGAGAGCCACCGTTTGAGTCAAAAACTACTGTATATTTTTTAGCACCTTTTTCATCATAGCACGACACAAACATCATACAAGTAATAACTGTAATTATAGCCAAAACTATGGAAAAATATTTTTTCCTCATAACTATTCTCCTTGCTTAATTATTCTATTTATTATAAATAATTGTACAATAAATTTAACTTTTTTGCAATATTTTTTACAGAATTTTTACATTTTAACATATTTATTCTATATTTTTGCCAAACGGGTCGCCTTTTATGTCGGTTGAAGCAAATTTTTTGTCTTGTAAAATTCTTGCCCTTTGCATTGATGAGTTGCCGTATTTTTTTCTAATATTATCAACTGCCACATCAAGCCTTTCTTGTTTTATACGCTTATCCTTATCTTCGTCAAAAAATATTTGCTCTAAGCTATGCGTAAAATCACACACACTAACTCCTGCAGCTCTTACGGGATAGTTCCACTTATAAACCTTTTCAAACAAGTCGTACGCCACGTTTGCTATATCGATTGCACAATTTGTTGGGTAAACGAGTTTTACTTGCTTGCCATAAGTTTTTAATTCATTATCGGTGACTGTCACCTTAACCGTCATCGCCTTGCCAAGCCCACTTTCTCTTAGCCTTGATGCAACGCTTTCGCTAAGCAATAGTAAAAGCGTTTTCACTTCTTCAAACGTGTTTAAGTCTTTATAAGACGTTAAACTGTTGCCTATGCTTTTAACGTCGCTTGCATTTTTTTCAACCGGCGAATTGTCAAGCCCATTTGCATAGCAATAAAGCGTATTTCCCCAAACGCCTAAAAGTTTACTTAAAACTTTTTGGTCCAGCCTTGCTATATCGCCTATAGTATACACGCCGATTGAGTTAAGTTTAGAGTAAGTTGATTTGCCAACGAACAATAGGTCTTTTGCAGATAGAGGCCATACTTTTTGCTTGAAATTGTTTACATCAATAACGGTCACGGCATCCGGCTTTTTCATATCAGAGCCAAGCTTTGCAAACACTTTATTAAAACTAACGCCAATGCTAACCGTAAGTCCTAATTCTTCTTTTACTGTTTCTCTTATTTTATGTGCAATTTGCTCGCCAGTGCCAAAAATTTTTGTTGAGTCGGTCACGTCAAGCCAACACTCGTCTATCCCAAAAGGCTCTATATTGTCGGTAAATCTTTCGTAAATTTTTCTAACCTTTTTAGACATCATCTCATACGAAGCATGGTCGGCAAGCACGCATACTAGGTCTTTACACTTTTGTTTGGCTTGCCAAAGCACCTCGCCAGTTTTTATATCAAAACTTTTTGCAAGTTCGTTTTTAGCAAGCACAATGCCGTGTCTATCTTCAACGCTACCACAAACTGCAAGTGGCTTTTTAGCATACTCGGGGTGCTTTAAGCTTTCAACCGAAGCATAAAAATTATTTAAATCGCTATGCAAAATCGTTCGCATCTTTCCCCCTTTCTTTTTTAGAAAATTTAAACTTTTTAAATATAGATTTTTATAACGCATATTAGCATTTTTGCCAAATTTTTGCGCTAATATTCTCTAATGAAAAATGCCCCTTATTTTTAGGGGCATTATTATAATTTTATAGTTTGTTTCTTTGGATTTTGCCACTAACCGTTTTTGGAAGTTGGTCTCTAAAGACAACTATACGTGGATATTTGTAAGGCGCTGTTTTAGCCTTAACGTAATTTTGAATTTCTTTCTTTAGTTCCTCAGTTCCTTCGGTTCCTTTTGTTAAAACGATGCTTGCCTTGACAATTTGCCCCCTAACCTCATCAGGCACAGCAGAAACGCCACACTCAAGAACGTAAGGTAGTTCCATTATAACGCTTTCAATTTCAAATGGTCCAATACGATAACCACTTGATTTAATAACGTCGTCAACCCTACCAACGTACCAATAAAATCCGTCTTCATCTCGCCAAGCTGTGTCACCTGTATGATAATAACCATCGTACCAAACTTCGTCCGTCTTTTGCTTGTCGTTATAATATCCATTGAACAAACCACAAGGTACGCCATTTTTTAAGTTTACAACGATTTCGCCCGTTTCACCATCAGCTACAGGGTTGCCGTTTTCATCGTGGAGTTCTATATCATAAATCGGTGCTGGTTTTCCCATAGAGCCGATTTTGTGTGGCTTTCCTACGAGATTACCGATAAGCATTGTCGTTTCTGTTTGACCAAAGCCTTCTTTGATTTGAAGACCTGTAAGCTTTTCAAACTGATAATATACTTCTGGGTTTAACGCTTCGCCAGCCGTTGTCATATGCTTAACCGACGAAAAATCGTATTTTGATATATCTTCTTTGATAAGCATTCTAAGCATTGTTGGTGGAGCACAGAAGCTTGTTATATGATATTTAGCAAACATAGGCAAAATATCACTTGCATCAAACCTGTCAAAGTCATAAACAAAGGTTGCAGCTTCACTTAGCCATTGTCCATATAGCTTACCCCACATAGACTTTGCCCAGCCTGTATCTGAAATTGTAAAGTGCAAACCGTCAGCATCAACCGTGTGCCAATATTTTGCCGTATGGAAATGCCCTAATGGATATTTATGGTTATGAGTTGCAATTTTTGGATAACCACTTGTTCCAGACGTAAAGAACATAAGTAGTGGGTCGTCACCACAAGGTGAATCTTCCGTTCTATTAAAGTGCGTGCTAAATAGCGAATATTCTTCGTCAAAATTGCGCCAGCCATCTCTTGTGCCGTTTACCATAATTTTGTGAACGACACTTGGGCATTTCGCAATTGCTATTTCAACTTGGTGCGCTGTGTCGCCATCAGCCGTACATATTATTGTGCTTACGCCAGCCGAATTAAACCTATATTCAAAATCGTGTTCTTGGAGTTGGTTTGTTGCAGGGATTGCGATAGCGCCGAGTTTATTAAGAGCTATCATTGCAAACCAGAATTGATAGTGCCTTTTAAGAACGAGCATTACCCTATCGCCCTTTTTAATCCCCAAAGACTTAAAGTAGTTTGCGCATCTTGCAGACTCTTTTTTCATATCGGCAAAAGTAAACCTACGCTCGGTTTTATCCTTTGAAATATGAAGCATCGCAAGCTTATCTGGCTCTCTTTTTGCAAGAGCGTCAACTAAATCAAACGCAAAGTTGAATTTATCAGCATTTTTGAACTTGATAGACGTTGGCGTGCCATCGCCATCAAGCTCAACGTCAATAAACTTATGATATTCACGAACTTTGTTGTCTGCAACACTTTGATTTTTTGGATAATTAACAACTTTTTTATCTGCAGAAAGTTCTGGAATAGGCTCGCCTGTTGGGTTTAATACGATAGCGTAAAAAATACAGTCTCTGCCGTTTACTGCTATCATACCGTGTGGCGTGTCACTATCATAATAAATACTATCGCCAGGACCTAAAATTTCTTCGTGACTACCTATTTTTACCTTAAGATATCCGTCAACAACGATGTCGCACTCTTGACCAGCGTGAGTTGTAAGCTCTATCTCCTTGCTTTCGTTTTCAGCGCTATAGGTACTTCTAACGTAAAGTGGCTCTGCAATTCTGTTTTGAAAAGCATACGCCAAGTTAAAGTAAGTCATACCGTGCGCTTGCGATATCTTTTGACCACTGCCGTGGCGTGTTAAAGTATAGCCTTTAAGTTTTGGGCTATATCCTTCTATAATTTCGGTGACGTTGACGTTAAGCGCATTTGCACAACGATAAATAAAGGTAAAGTTAAGGTCACTATTACCCATTTCACAAGCAAGATATTCACTTTCAGAAATGCCTGTTTTATCAGCCATTTCTTTTGTAGAAAGACCTTCGATTTCACGAAGTTCTTTAATTCTACCTGCCATTTCTTTAATTTTTTGGTCTAGTTCTTTAATGTTTTCCATATTTCTTCCTTTTTAGATAAAAAAATCGCCCCAAAGCCTTGTGCTTTGAGACGAGCAAAATTACCCGCGGTACCACTCAAATTGCGACGTTTAGTCGCCACTCTTGGAATCTATCAATCCCTATGTCCTTAACGCAGCAATCACGGAAAAGTTCTACTCTCTTTATAAAAAAGATTTCTTCTTTTCAGCTCGGAAACTACAAACGTTTTAACCACCCTTATTGACTTGCACCAACCGTCATTTCTCTATGCGAGTATATATAAAACGCCCTTTTCGTCAACGCTTTTACTTTTTCATAATTTTAACATAATATTAATATTATGTCAACTTTTTTTAAGCATATTTTAAAACCACGCTTTATTTTATAATAATGCAACATTGATAATTATTTTTCTTTTTTGTTTTGCATATTCATAAGCAATCGCTGTTCCACTTTTCGGTTGATACTCAAACAAATCTCGTTTAGTCCTTTTTCTTGTTGGTGGTTTATAGTCTTTATCATAGTAAAATATACAATAATCACTATCCCTAATCATTGCTTGATTTCTTTCTATATAACTCGCCTTGCCTGCGACATATTTGGTCTTATGTTCAAAGTCTTCTTCAAAACCCACAAAAAGAACTTGACTTTCTTGAAGACACGAATATATTTTCTCCCATTTTCCCCTTTCACTTTCTAATATGCAGGTTTCACTTTTACAAGTATAAGAAATTCTTTTTATATCTTGATATTTCCCCTTCAATTCACTGACAATTAAATGACAAAACTCATCAAATTCGCTACGACTTCCAAATAAAAAAGTTAACACATTATTGTTAATAATTAAATCTTCTATTATTAATTTTATTTTTCTCTTTATGTTTTCGTTTAACTCAACCTTTCTATGCCCAAAAAAAGAGCAAACTTTATGTTCTTCCATAATAAAAAGCTCCTAAAATATTCATTTTGAATACTCACACTAACCATTATATCATATTTTTATGTATATACGTATTCAAAATGATAATTTTGATAAAAATTTATGTATGTGACGTTTCTGCACAATGTTTATATTAACTTAAAATTATTATATAGATATTATTTAAGGGGTTATTATGGAAATAAAAGAAATATTATCAAGAATAGGTTATGTTAGAAATAAGGCTAACTTATCTGCAAGAGAAGTTAGTTTAAGAATGGGTATGAGCCCACAATATGTTGCACAACTTGAAAGTGGAAGAATTGTTTTAACTGTTGAAAAGTTGTTTCAAATTTTAGAAATTTGCGACTTCCCTATTGAAAGATTTTTTAGCACTAACATTGCCGACTATAATATTGATAACCAATTAAAGAATTTAATAGAATCTTTGCCAACAGACAAAAAGAAAAACATAATTGAATTTATAAAAAAATAATATATAGCAAAAATATAAAAGCACCTGCAAAATTGCAAGTGCTTTTTATTTAACTTATATTTATTAGTAGCCAACTTTTTCCCAACAATCAAATGGAGCAGCAAGTTCATCACTAACAAGAACTTGTGTCTTCATTAATTGAAGCATTGATGATGGAATAAGTGGTGTGACTGGTCCATGAAGAACGAGTCTTGACGTCATTCTTTGCCATGAAGAGAACGTGCAGTTTGTAAGTAATGCGTGAACTTCAATTCTTTCTCTAGCGTTCTTAACGTCGATAGGGCCGATTGTAGCAGCCTTTGGTGGAACGTCTGCAATATAACCAGATTGACCAAATACACCGTGGAGTGAGTTTTGAGCAACTGTAAGTGGGTGTAGGTCAACAATTCTTGCCTTCATATTGAGCCAAGCATCGATTTGTTCTTTTGTTGGCTCAACAGCTGGGTCAAATCCTTCTGGGAAGAAGTCTTTAACAGGGTCGATAAATGCCATATGACCTGTCCATCCTGGTGAAGAAGAACAAATGTCTGCACCACCTTCGCCACAGTCTGTAATCATATCTGAATAGCTGTTGATGTTCTTGTTTGTTGGGTAGTGAACGTTTTCAAGTGGCATACGCAATTTTTCATCAATTTGGTAAACCAAATATTTGAGCATTGAGTGTGCAAAGCCTGCTTGATACGTTTCAGGTGCGATGTTGCCATCTTGGTCAGCCCATTCGTCCATTGCGAAGAGGTGAACGTTTTTACAATCTACCTTAAAATAGTTGATAAGTTGTGCAAGTGGGATATATGTGTCTGGTTCTGGGTTTCCCAAAATCAAAGTGATTTTCTTGCCCTTTTCTGATGCTTCTTTAATTCTAGAGAAAAGCGTTGCAATCAAAACTGGGTGTGGGTTCATCATAACTTTGATGTTGAACTCTGGGTGTTGGTCAGCTTTTGTGTGCTTTTCCAAATCTGTTCCGCTTATTTTGCGAAGTCTTTCGCAAATTTCTCTGTCCTTAAATGGAACGAAACTTGCTGGGGTAAAATTGAATGTTGTTGCTGGTTCAAACAATTTGTTCATATTTTTTCTCCTTTAAATATTACTTTCTTTATATCAAACAAATGATTTACAATAATTAAGTCGGCTACGTTTCCTTTTGCTATGTAGCCCCTATCCCAAAGCCCTAAGGCTCTTGCTGGGTTGGTTGATGCAAACCTAAACGCATCGCACACCGAACAGCCCATATGGAACAACACGTTCTTACAAGCAAGGTCAAGTGTCATGCCAGAGCCGGCAATTTCGCCTGCCCAGTCAAAGTTTATGTCGGTTGCTTCTTCAAAGCCTTCTGGAACAGGCCCGTCAGCAATAAATTGGTCTGAAATAAGAATAATTCTATCGTCGCCCTTAATTTTCCTAACTAACCTTTGCATATAAGGAACAACGTGTGCGCCTATTCTATCACAAATAAGCTCTGCATAAATTTCTTTGTTGTAGTTTACTGCCTCGTCCACGCATACGCCTCTACACTCTGAATAATGCTCTAAAGTTCCCGTTGCGTTTGTGTGGTGTGTTGCTATCTTTAATCCATAAGGAATAAACTTTTCAACTTGCTGAGGCGTTGCTTCGCTATGCGCAACTGAGAATACACAGTTTGGAATAGCCTTTTTAACGTCTACAACAAACTGCTCAATGCCTTCACGCTCTGGGGCGATACACCAAACCTTAGTGTAGTCTTTTGAGCGCTCTATAAGGTCTATATAATCTTCCCTAAATACGCCGTGTCTCCACGCATTTTTCTCTTGGTCACAACCAAACGCTGGATTGAGGTATGGACCTTCCATATAAAAGCCTAAAAAGTTATCGAATTCGCCCTTTTTGTGCGCATCTATAATGTCGTCGATTGCCTTTAAAAAATGCTCTTTATCAAGGCTGTAATATAAAGCTGGCAAAACGCTGGTCACACCGTGCTTTAATAATTCTTGTGAACTAACCTTTGGGTTGTCCATAATGTAGTAGCCACCTGCTGCGTGAGTGTGTATGTCAACTAAGCCAGGGCCAACAAAATTGTTTTCAGCATCAATAATTTCGGCATCAGCTGGAATAACAATGTTTTTTGCCTTGCCAAAGTCTGCAATAACGCCGTTATCAATAAGGATAACGCCGTTTTCTATAACGTAGTCTGGCATTATTATATTTGCGTTTATAATGGCTTTCACTCTAAATTCTCCTATCAACGTATAGCGTTTTTATAACAATACAAATACATTATATATGGTTTTTAAAAATTAGTCAAGATTAAATTGAGATTTTTTGTCATTTTATTTATTCGACGGCTTGTTTTTAATGGCTTTTACACACCTTTTGTCATTTCGGTTAGCATTTCGCCTAAATAATGCGATATACACCTGTTTACAATCTTAAACTCACCATCAAATTCTATTTCCATTATGCTTGCATTACACAAAAATTCAACATCTTTTAGCGCTTTTATGGATATCCCCATAAGTTCGCCTTGAAGCCCTTTTATAAGGCCACCGTGTGTTGCCACGACAACAGTTTTTCCATCATTTTCTTTAGCTATTTCATAAAGAGCATTTTTTGCTCTTTGCATAACTTCAGCCATGCTTTCGCCACCTGTTGCACGCATATCTTCAGCATAACTATGCCACTTACTATAGTCGTCCCCATACAGCTCTTTTATTTTTGCAATGGTCTTACCTTCCCACACGCCACCATAGATTTCCCTTAAGTTTTTAGACGTTTTAATCGGCATATTTAATTTATCTGCAAGTGGCTTGATGGTGCTTACTGCACGAGTTAAGTCGCTTGAATATATGGCATCAATTTTATAATTTTTATAAATGTACTCGCTAACAAGTTTGCCCTGTTTAAGCCCTAAATCTGTTAGTGGCGCATCTAAATGTCCCGTAAACGTTCCGTCAAGATTTGACTGGCTAAATCCGTGTCTAACAACTAAAATTTTAACCATATATTCTCCTTAAAAATTAAGCGTAAATTTTATTTTTAACAAATTATATCAAACAAAAAATTAAAAGTCAACAGTAAGTTAAGTAGACAAATTGAATAAAAGATAAAAAAATATTTTTTTTATATAAAAAACGCTTTTATTTTTTTATAAAATGTGATAGAATATATTTCGCTGAGATGCGAGCATGGCGGAATTGGCAGACGCGCTAGACTTAGGATCTAGTGGGAGACCGTGGGGGTTCAAGTCCCTTTGCTCGCACCAAAAACTCTTTTTACACTTTTTGTGTGGAAAGAGTTTTTTTGTTGTATAGAAACTAGAAAGGGACTTGAACGGGTAGGTATCGGCAATTTATCAAGCTGAAGCGTATCGAATTAATTGCCGACAAAAGGTGGACACCCACCTTTTGCTACACTGGCGTGATAGTCGCCACGGAGTGGTGCTTGCATCCATAGGACGACGGAGCAAGTCCCTTTGCTCGCACCACGGAAAGTCTAAATCAAACTTTTGTTTGGTTTAGACTTTTTGTTTTGTATGATAAGGGACTTGAATTAGGAGCCAGCAACTTTAGTTGCGTGTTCGCTGATAAGCGAAAAAATAGTCCAGTGGACTATTTTGCGGGAGGCTCGAGAGAAGCAAGTCCCTTTGCTCGCACCAAAAACTCTTTTTACACTTTTTGTGTGGAAAGAGTTTTTTTGTTTTGACAAATTTTAAAAGGCTGTGCTATTTGTTTAGCACAGCCTTTTAACTTGTAAATTATTCATCTTTTTTAAATTCAAATTTACTTATAACTGTTTTATCGTTCCAGCCATAACCTTTTTCAATTGATTCCCATTTAGCTTCAGTGTCAAGATATTTAATGGTTCTTAAATTGGCACAATCATAAAACGCATAAGAACTGATGCTTATTACACTGTCTGGAATTACTATGGTTGTCAAAGTATTACAATTTCTAAACGCATTACTACCTATACTCTTGACACCTTCTGGAATAATAAACGACGTTTGTGTCTTACCTATTGCATATTGTATAAGAACAGTTCCATCTTTTTTGTATAAATTTCCATTTATGTCTTTATAATTTGCGTTGTTTTCATCAACCAGAATATTATATAGGCTTGAACAACTAGAAAAAGCACCTAGACCGATATTCGTCACGCCACTACCAATGTTCACGCTTGTCAAACTAGAACAGCTCTTAAACGCTTCGTATCCTATACTGGTCACCGTTTGTGGAATTGATATATTATTTAGACTAGAACAATTATAAAAGGCATAATTATTAATATTTATCAAACTGTTTCCAATTTCCAAGTTCGCCAAATTATAGCAATTATAAAAAGCTGAGTCACCTATACTTATTACGCCGTCACCTATTATAGCGCTCATTAAACTAGAACAGCCATAAAACGCACACGAACCTATGTCCCTCACTGCGTCAGGGATTGTTATATTCCTAAGGTTTGAGCAGGCATAGAAGGCATAAGAACCAACACTCTCTACGCTATCTCCTATTTCCACATTTGTTAAATTATAACAATTCTTAAACGCATAATCGCTTATATCGCTTACGCCGTCACCTATTATAACGCTTTCCAAACTAGAGCAATCACAAAAAGCATTAGTCGCAATGCTCTTTACGCTGTCTGGAATTTTTATAATTTCTAAGTTGTCGCAGTCATAAAAAGCCTTTTCGCCAATAAATTTACAATTATCGTCTATATTTAACGTTGTAATGTCTTTGCTTGTAGCACCAGCTAAATATAAATATGGATTACTATTACTTCCTAAATATTTGAGTCCACCTTTTTCATTATACATTAAGTTAGAACAGTTATAAAAAACATCTTCGCCGATACTTTTTACACTGTCCCCTATTACAAGGTCAGTCAAGTTAGAGCAATTATAAAAAGCTTTAGAACTTATGTTTATTGCCGAAGTAATTGTCACTTTGGTTATAGAATCAGGGATATAGTAGTGATAATACATATTATAATTTGACAAATCGTAATATTGAAACTTTGCGCCACTAACAGTTGAAGAACTTAAGGTTGTAGTATATCCAAAAATATAACCAAACACTGCTTGAAAATTAGTTGCAGTTCTACTCGCACCAACAAAAGGCAAGGTAATTTCCGTCAAACTTGAACAATTATTAAACGCACTGTGTCCAATGTTTATCACACTGTTTGGCACAACTATTTTTTTCAAACGATAGCAATCTTTGAATGCCGATGGACCAATGAATTTACAATCGTTATGTATATTTGCGTTTTTTATATTTGTGCTTGTCACACCTGCTAAATATACGTATGGGTTATTGCTGTTGCCCAAATATTTTAAATTTTCTTTCAACTCATACGTCAAATTAGTGCAATTATAGAATGCTTGAGAGCCAATGCTTGTCACACTATCTGCAATAGTTATATTCTCCAAACTACTGCAATCAGAGAATGCTCGAGAACCAATACTTGTCACACTGTCGCTTAACACTATGCTTTTTAAACTAGGACAAGCAGAAAACGCATAATTATCGATAAGAGTTGCTTTAGTTATAGTCACTTGTCTTAGATTAAAAGGTACGTAATCATCATTATACGCATAGGCACTTGCACCAAATATATATCCGAAATGCGTATTGCTTGTTCCATCATGCGTTGCTCCTACAAAAGGCAAGGTCATTTGCGTCAAATTAGAGCAATTATAAAACGCACCCCAACCTATTTTTGTCACGCTGTCTGGAATGGTTATTTTCGTTAAAAAATGGCAACCAGAAAAAGCTTGAGTATCAACACTAGTCACAGGCAAGTCATCATACGTTGAAGGAATAATTAAGTCAGTATCTTCGCAAGAACCTATACCTATTACCTTATATTCGGTCTTATTATTAAATAGCACATATTCTAATCCTTCGCTTGCTTCTTTATTACACAAACTGCATTGATTGTTTTGGATTACGTGTGATGCCGTTTCCCCACTTTCAAAGGTTTCATTTCCTTCTCTTCCACAAGTACAAGAATAATGATAGGTAGCCTTATCTTCACAAGTTGCATCACTTTCCTTAAAAGTATCTGTTGCTATCTGCCTGTCATATACGTGGGTGTGCGACGTTTGGCTTTCTCCACAAGCCGATAGAGAAAACATACTAGCACATATCGCCAAAATAATTATTAAAATAGATAAGATTTTCTTTTTCATTAAATCTTACTCCTTTTTCTAGCAAAAAACGTTTTATATTTTATTAATATATATTATATCATTTTTTATTAATAATAGCAAGATTTTTAATAGATAGCAAAATTATTTTTGTACACCTTTTAATTAAAGCATAAAAATAAATATCCACCAGCAAACCCAGTGGATATTTATTTCTAGTATTTAATTAATTTTTGTATTATTAAAACAAATTAATTATCCAATTTGCAACGTCGTTAAAAACGTTATTTAACGCTGCGATAACAATAAATAGTGTTGTTGATACAGTTGACATCATTTTGATAAAGATGTCTAACGCAACGCCTACAACGTCCTTACGTGTATCACCTATCGTATCACCGGTGACAGCAGCTTTATGCGCAGCAGAGCCTTTGCCGTGACCTTCTAACTTGCCTTGTTCAATGTGCTTTTTGGCATTGTCAAACGCACCACCTGAATTGCCCATAAATATAGCACGTGGAATTGCAACGACAGTTGCCCCAAGCAAGAGTCCAAGAACAAAATCAACGCCAAAGATTGCACCACCTATTAATGGAACTGATAATGCGATAATTGATGGGAAGAGCATCCTCTTAAGCGCTGCCTTTGTTGCAAGGCCAACTAATTCGTTATAGTCTGGGTCTTTTTCGCCTTTCAAAATTGCAGGGTCAGAAAGTTGCCTATCACCAACTTTTGCAAGCTCTCTTGCAGAGCGAATTGTGTTATCGGTAAGTATTGCACTGAAGAATTCAACTAACGCACCACCGATTATTAAGCCTGCAACCACTGAAATAAGTGGCATTCCACTAAACGTTAATGGCGAAGCATAGTTTCCTAAAAATGCAACTATAAGCGAAACGGTTGCAAAGGCAGCAGAGCCAATTGCAAAGCCTTTACCTATAGCGGCTGTTGTATTGCCAACTGAGTCTAATTTGTCGGTAATAACACGAACTTCTGGTGGTAAATGGCAAGATTCTGCAAGTCCACCTGCGTTATCAGCAATAGGGCCGAAAGCATCGATTGACACGGTTGTGCCAACGAAAGACAACATACCAAGTGCCGATATTGCTATTCCATAAGGTCCACAAAGTAGACCAGAAACCAAAAGCGAAATCGCAATTATTGCAATCGGATATAAGCACGAACGAGAACCAACGGCATCGCCTTTGGTCACTAAAAACGCTTCGCCGTCAGTAGCATACTCTGCTATTTGTTTGGTTGGCTTAAATGAATCGCTTGTATAATATTCGGTGATAGCTCCGATAGCAACGCCACTGATAATACCTAAAACTGCGCAAACCCAAGGTGATGCCCAGCCAATCTTAAAGCCCATTTCAGAAAGCACGTTTGAATCAAGCTTTCCAAAAGCGATAAACGATGCCACACCACAAGTTATAACAGATACGCCTGCCGATATGTAAGTTGCAAGATTAAGTTCTTTTGAAGGGTCGTCGCCCATCTTTTTAATTTGAGCGTAAAACAACCCGATAATGCAACCAAGTAATCCTCCCCCAGCAACAACTAGTGGGAATACGTATGATGAAATAAACGCAGCAGCCGTCACGTTAAATGATAAAAGGCTAACTGCAAGAACTATTGATGCACTCATTGTAGCAACAAAACTTTCTAGTAGGTCTGAACAGTTGCCTGCTATATCGTTTACGTTGTCACCGATAAAGTCAGCGATAACGTTTGGAACACGGCTATCGTCTTCTGGTAAATCGTTTCTGATTTTTCCTAAAATGTCAGCCGAAATGTCTGCTGCCTTTGTAAAGTTTCCACCTGCAACACGGTTAAACATAGCAACTGTTGAACAGCCCAATGAATAAGACGTTATTCTCATAACCGATGCATTAGTCAATAACTTATCAATAACGATTATACCACAACCCTCATAAGCCTCAATTCCACCACCTGATAGAGTTGTAAGGCCTTCCATACTTTGTGGACCTACCCCACCGATTAAAACGACAAGCAAAAGCCCAATAAGTCCTAATGCTTGAACAGCAAGACCACTGATAGAGCCACCCTTAAGCGCAACTTTAACAGTTTTGCCTACAGAAAGCGTTTCTTTTGCAACGTTTGCCGTTCTAACGTTAGCATACGTAGCGCTTTTCATACCTAAAATACAAACCACGCTACTCATCAATGCGCCTAAAATATAAGTAAGACCACTGAACGTTTCAATAAATAAAGAAAGCAAAACGGCAACCACTAAAACAACTATGCCGATTGTTGTAAATTCCTTTTTAAGAAACACACCAGCGCCCTCACGAATAATAGCGCTCATTTTTGTCATACGCTCGTTGCCTTCTTTCATCTTCTTAATTGTCACGTAATTGTAAACAACGTAAAGAAATGCCAAAACGCATATACCGAGCATAGCAAATAACCATACTTTACTCATAATATCCTCCCTTTCTCTCATTTTTATAGTAAAACAACACGATTTTTACTATAATAATGTATATTATAACATAAATACTTTAAAAAGTACATAATTTTGTCGATTTTTTCATTTTGGACTTTTAAAATTAAATTTTCAAAAAATTATCCTGAGAACTTTTTGCGAAAAAGAAAAAGTTCTATAGAACTTATAAAAGCGAAGAAGGATTGTAGATTGTGTTCTTTTGAGTAAAAAAATAACGACAACAAATATTATACTCGCAAAAAGTATCGTAAGAACTTTTTGCGAAAAAGGAAGAACAGGCTTTTGGTCACTGTTCTTTTTTTGCAATAAAAAAGAACAGGACTTATTTGCCTTGTTCTTCCGTGGTGGAGGCGCAGAGACTTGCACTCTGGTCTTATACGCTTTACAAAAGTTTTCTACATACTTAGCCGTGCTTTAATTTTAGTGATAATTTTGGTAGTCGGCAACCAAAAATTATCCTTAGATTTCTTAAGTCCACCCTTTAGCGAAATCAAACTAAAAAAGTAGTTCCCTGTCTGTTTGACGCCGTTTTCCCTTCCAACAGGCGAGAAAGGAAACGACGTTCGCTATAAATTAAGCAGCGAATGCAAATTCGTTATTGTTTGCATTTAAATTTAATTTTCAGGTTTTTTACGAAGCCCAAAAAACTTCGGTATGCTTATACCTTTATAAACAACGCACAATCGAATCTAACACGCCCCCATAATTGCCAATAAAACTTGGCAAAATTATTTAAATATCGTTTATTTCGTATGGTGTTAATTGATATACGTAGTGGTTTAGCCAGTTCATATATATAAGGTTTGCCGTTGACGACCAACACATTTTAATTTCACCCTTATCACCACTAACGTAATAGTTTTGTGGTGGGTCGATTTTTAGTCCCCTATCTAAATCACGCTTATATTCAAGTTCTAACGTATCTCTATCATACTCTGCGTGACCTGTTATGAATATAAACTTGTTATCTTTTGAACGAATAATACCTGCACCTGCTTCTTTTGAACTTGCAAGAAGCACTATATCTTTGCACTTCTTTATATCTTCTTCATACACTGTGGTATGGCGAGAGTGTGGCATAAAGAATCTATCATCAGTCCCCTTTAATAGTTTATCATATGTCACTAACTTTTTGTGCTTAAACACGCCAAAGAGTTTCTTTTCTAACGGATGTTTTTCTATGCCATAATAATAGTGAAGTGCAGCTTGAGCGCCCCAACAAATAAAGAGCGTACTTGTCACGCTTTTTTTAGCAAACTCAATGTGACCTACCATTTTATAACGACCTTCGCCTGTAGTAATTTCCACCGATAAAGTTTTTTCATCGATATTGAAAGAAACAGGGATGTCGGGGAAGTTTTTCAAAATATCTATAAGCAAACGAGCTGG
>JAZNCJ010000023.1:0-47952 GCA_045587465.1 Christensenellaceae bacterium | reverse complement strand
CCTCCGACTTCTATATTTAAACTTTCTATCGCAAACCCTTTATTCCTAAATTTTTCAAATATTTCTGGGGCAACGCTTATCGTATCGGTGCCATGTCCATACATATTTATAACACCGACAGTTTCATTTTTGTTTTTTATCAAATAAAACCGAAAAAATTCACTTTTGCATAATCCCTTTTCAGAGTCAGCAACAAGCAATTTTCTACTTTCCATAGACAAATTATTATATTCAGTTAAATCTAAAATTTCTATATCATCAATAGAAATTGGAAATAATCGTAAATTTTTCATATAATTATATTAACACGGATATATAAAAAGGTCAATAAAAAATACTGCAAAGCTTATGTGGCTCTGCAGTATCTCACTTGGTTGCGGAAGTGGGCATTTCTTCTTGCTTTTTGCAAAGCAATTTACGGGACTCTCCAACTTATGCTTTGCAAAAATCTTCGGTCACCGCTAAAACAGTTTACTAAACTGTTTTTTAACGCTGTTTCAAATCCCACTCATACTACTTTCAATAAAACAAAAAAGGTAAGAAATTTCTCACCTTTTTTAAAATTACAAATCAAACAATGAACCTTATTTAATCAATGCTGATGCTATTGTAAACACCATTAAAACGGCAAGCACAACACCCCAAACCCTTAAAAGCAAACGAAAAAACCACCGAGCAAAAGATAAAGGTTGTTTGTTCATTAACAAGTTGCCATTTTTCTTGTAAAACTTTTTCTTATATCTATTATAAAAGAAGGACAATATAAATAGTCTTTGTAGCCCGTTCATTTCACACCTCATAATTTATCCGTAAAATTTTATTTGACCGAAAGAGTATAATCCTTTCGGTCAAATCACTTGGTTGCGGGAGTGGGATTTGAACCTCACGACCTTCGGGTTATGAGCCCGACGAGCTACCAAGCTGCTCCATCCCGCGATTTGTTTCAATTGCTTTAATATAATATACCATAATTTTGCTTTTGTCAACCGTTTGCAAAATAAAAATTAAATATTACTTGAATTTTTCTTTTTTAGTTGATATAATATACCTATGCAAATTGATTTAAATAAATTTATTAGCAATAACGAGACCGTTGCCGTTGCGCTCTCTGGTGGGGGCGACTCTATGGCACTACTTGATTATATGCTAAAAGAATCAAAAAAATACCAATTTAACGTTATTGCAATCAATATTGAGCACGGTATTCGTGGCGAAGCATCAATAAGCGACACGAATTTTGTCAAAAACTATTGCGCTAAAAACGACGTGCCACTTATCACGTATTCGATAGACTCAGTGGCATATGCATTGAAGCACGGCCTTTCGGTTGAACAGGCTGGGCGAATTTTGCGCTATCAGATTTTTAATGAGGCAATCTCGCAAAAAAAGTGCGACAAGGTTGCAACGGCACACCACCAAAAAGACAACTTTGAGTCTGTGCTTTTTAACCTGTTCCGTGGCAGTGGCTTAAAAGGGCTTGCTGGCATTGATGAAAATTTTGAAAACAAAATTATCCGTCCTTTTTTAGGTGTTTCTAAGCAAGAAATATTAGACTATATAAAAAGCAACAATATTCCATTTGTGACCGACCAAACCAACTTTGACGATAAATACACGAGAAATGCAATAAGACTAAACGTTTTGCCTGAGATAGAAAAAGTTTTTCCCGAGGCAGAAAAAAGCGTTTATCGATTTAGCCAAATTGCAAGGCTTGAGGACGACTATCTAACTGAACAAACGTTAAAAACTCTTGACTTTTTAGACAATCGAGTTGTGGTTAGCTTGCCTATCCATAATGCGCTTTTATCAAGAGCGACGGTGCTTGCGCTAAAACACTTAGGCGTAGAAAAAGACTGGGAAAAGACGCATATTGACAGCGTGCTTGCTCTGGCAAATTTAGATAACGGCAAGATGGCAGACCTACCAAAAGGCATTGTTGCTGTTAAAGAATATGACAAAATTACTTTTTATAAAAATCCACAGCCTATAACTAAAGTTGCTCCTTTTAGACTTGGCGAAATAGTTTTTGAAGATAAAACCATTTATATAAATGAAGTAAATCAACCGATAGACCTAAAAAACGGACTTTATGCCGATAAGGATAAAATCCCTGCTGGTGCTGTTATTCGTACAAGGCGAGACAGCGATAAATTCACTAAGTTTGGTGGTGGCACAAAAAGCTTAAGCGATTATTTAACCGACAAAAAGGTGCCACTTATAAAAAGGGATAGTCTTTTACTGCTTGCAGATGGTAGCGACGTTTTGGCAATATTTGACCTTGCAATTTCAGACAAAATAAAAGTGGATGAAACCACAAAAACAATAATTGAACTACAACAAAAAAACGGATAGAAACTCTATCCGTTTTTTTGTTGACTTTTAGTAAACAATTGTACAATTTTTTTAGCTAGCAATAAATTTCATAGTTTGCATTGGCAATGAATCCACCATTATCACCTTGAGTAAAATCTATTCCTTTAATTACTATTTTGTTTGCATAAACATAAACTATATACCCTTGCGAACATCTCTCTTCATCAGAATAAATCTTATATTCTCCATTTTCATCGTATATAGGCAATCTTGTATATGCATTAGATGCACAATGTATTTGCTTCATACCCACGCCGTTTAGATTAGTATTAGTAAATTTTTGATCGGTTGCTTCTAAACTTAAATCAAAATGAGTATGCCCACTAAAAAACACCACATTTTCATATTTTTCTACAAGTTGTCCGAATTGATAGTTTGTTTGAAAACCATTTTTCGCAACACCTGCCCCCTGTCTAGATGGATCGAAAGTTTCAATAATAGGCAAATGAGAAAATAAGAAAACTCTTTTATCTTTAAATGTTTCTAATTGATTTTCTAGCCAAGCGATATCAGAAGCACGGCAAAACTTTGCATAATACCAATAATACATACTAAAAAACACAAAAACATCGCCGTTATGCTGTATAGTAAAATTGATAGGATTACCAACAATTTCTTGCCATACTTGCTCTGCTGTTTTAGTTCCATCTCCATAATTTGTTACTATTTGACTTAAACCCACTCCATCCAATTCATTTCTTATGCTGCTAATATAATCACCCTCATATCTACCATACGGTGTAGCATCGTGATTTCCCGTGCACGTATAGACCGGTTTATTTTCAAAATACAACTCATTATATTCCTTAAAAAGATTTAGTTCTGCAACCCATTCTTCGGGCGCATTTGCTTCTCCCATACTTTTACGATTATTTGCCACGATGTCACCAGCAACGGCAATGAAATCGACATCGTTATTTTTATAATACGACAACGCCCTTTGATAGTCTGTTAAAGAATAGTTTTCATCGACTGCATAGTCAGTGCTTTGTAAATGAATATCGGATAAAACACCAAAAGAATATAAAATCTTGTCTTTTGACTCGGCGTTGTTTTTATCAGTACATGCCAAAAGTACAAAAACATAAGAAAGCATTATAAAAACCAAAACACATGTTAGTAATTTTTTCATAAAAGTTTCCTTTTTTTTACAAACTCTACTTATTTTCTACACTATTATACAAGAAGAATTCTTCTTTGTCAACTAAATTAAGAAGTTTTCTTCTATAATAATATTATGGATATTGGGGAAAAAATAAAAGAGCTGAGATTTGAAAAGGGCTTGTCTCAACTAAAGTTAGGAAATTTAATTGGTGTTAGCCAAAAAGCCGTTGATTATTGGGAAAGAGGGATTAACGAGCCCAAAGTAAGTTATTTAATAAAGCTCGTTAAGGTCTTCGACCTTTCTTTTGATGAATTTTTTTTAGATATAGAATAATAATGTGTTTTAAACAATGAAAAACCGTCCACTAAAAAGTGGACGGTTAATTTTTTTTACAATTTAGTTTTTTGTTCTTTTGCAAAATTTGTTTATTAAAACGTAAGCTGTGATTATAGCCACTATGCTAATACATACAACCAAGTACATTACAGAAATATCTACCTTTGTGCCAAAGAAATATATATTGCAGTCAATAGAGTTCTTTAGTTCTTCAATCGCTTGTGGTGGCAAGGTCTTGGATAATTCGCCCATAATGCCGTTTAGCGAGTGGTTTCTGATTAATGCCGTGCCATAAGTTCCAGGCAAGAACATAACGGTGTTTCTTAAAGCAGGGCCAAAGGTTGCAAGTGGCATATATGCACCACAAATAAAGCCATAGCACGAGCTGACGATAGAGCCTACTGCCGAGATTTGACCTTGCGAACTTAAAAAATAATTTATTACTGATGACAGTGCCGTGCCAAAGGTTGAGACCAAGAATATATCAAGAAGCAAAAATAAAATGTCCGTGACGGTCAAATACCAACCGATAAAACTTACGTAAGCCAAGCAAGCTATAAGCGCAATTAAGCAAATGATAAGCGTGCTGATGGTAGTTGAAATATAATAGGAAAGCGCCAAAGTTGACCTTTTTAGTGGGGTTATCATAAGGTCGTTATAAGCGCCACTAATTTTGTCTTGCACCATAAGCATATTTGAGCAAAACGAAACGGTCACGCACGAAACTGCGAGTAGCGAGGACATCAACTGCCCACCGACAAGACCTGATAGTTGCTTATCGCTAACCACAGCGCCAACTTCTTTAAAAACCTGCTCGAAACTACTTCTATACACGTTTGACAAAAAGGTGGCATATAGAACTAGCAAAATGAGTGGGGTTATAAGCGAAGTGAAAAACAAGCCTTTGTCTTTAAAAAATAGCTTTGTATTCCTTTTAACGTTGCTTAAAAAAACTTGCATTTTACTCACCCCCTACAAGCGATTTTCCGGTGACGTTTAAGAACACGTCGTCCATTTTGCCCTTAACCACTTCAAAATCAGTAAATAGTTTTTGATTTTTTGCAATTAATTCAGCCACGGTTTTTGTATCCTTTAACTTAAAGCGATAACCGTCGTTTACCTCAATATAATCGATACCAAGTCCGCTCGCTTGCTCTTCGGTTATGTTATAAATTGTTAAATAATCGTTGGCGAACTCGTTTTTCAACTGATTTGGCGTGCCTTCGGCAACAATCTTGCCACTATCTATAATAACCACGTAATCGGCGTCTGATGCTTCTTCCATATAATGTGTTGTCAAAAAAACGGTCATACCCTTTTTAAGCCTTAACTCGTTTATGACCTTCCACATCGTTATACGTGTTTGAGGGTCAAGCCCTGTGGTCGGCTCATCTAAGATAAGTATCTTTGGATTGTGAATAATGGCTCTGGCAACGTCTATTTTACGTCTTTGTCCACCAGAAAGTTTGCCAACCTGTCTATTTATATATTGTTTAAAGTCTAAAATTTGGCTTAAGTAATCTAGCCTATTTTCAAACTCATCACCAAAAATACCATAAAGCGACGCTCTATGCCTTAAATTTTCTCTAACCGACAGCGATTTATCAAGCACCGAACTTTGAAAAACAACGCCTATGCTTTCCTTAATCTCATCACTTTCAGTGTTTACGTCAATACCACATACGTAAACGTTTCCACCATCTTTTTTAAGCGTGTTGCAAATAATGGAAATAGTAGTGCTTTTTCCTGCACCGTTCACTCCCAAAAAAGCAAAGAGCTCACCTTCTTTGACACTTAATGAAAGGTCGCTAACAGCGTGCACGTCCTTAAACCACTTGTTAAGATTTTCTATTTTTATAACGTCTTTTGTGGTTGCTATTCTATTAGATTTATTATAAGTCCCAGTCATTTTATTATCCTATCTATTTTCTTTTAAGATGCTTTCTGCAAGGTCTGAAAAAACTTCTGTTTTAATTAAAGCCATACCTTTTTCATCGCCAAGCAACAACAAACTGTCCCCTGCTGATAAATTATATAATTTTCTCGCTTCTTTCGGAATAACAATTTGCCCCTTTTCGCCTATCTTGCAAACGCCAAATATGTATCTACCTTCTTTTTCTAACATAAATTCTCCTAAAAGTATGAAATGTATAACTTTTCTTACATTTTATCATAAAAATTTTTTCTTGTCAAGCAAAAAGCGAAAAACGAAATATATTTTTCTAATGAATTTGTTGACAAAACAACAAAATATTAATATAATTGTTTATATAGTTGAAATATATTAAATTATTGCCTAAATTTTTATATAATTTTTAGAAAAAACGTAAAATTTTGTATAATAATGTTTTATTTAAAGGAAATAAAAAATGAGAGTTATAAGTGTTCAAAACAACAGCAAACAATGTATGATATGTGGCATGGAAAACGAGTTTAGCCTTAAGGCGCCCTTTTACATTTTGGAAGATGGGTCGGTGGCAAGCATTGTCACCTTTAAGTCTTTTCATCAAAGCTATCCAGATAGAGCGCACGGCGGAATGGTTAGTGCGCTACTCGATGAGCTTATGGGTAGAGCGCTTTGGGTAAGCGAGCCTAATATGTTTGGCGTGACGACAACTCTTAATATAACTTATAGAAAACCAACCCCTCTCGACACACCTGTTAAGGCTCGTGCTTATCTTACTTTTAATTCTTCTCGTGGCATGGTGGCTAAAGGACAAATTTTCGATATGAACGATAATCTTTTAGTGGAAGGCAATGCAAAATATTTTAAGATTGCATTTAACAAAGTCTTTGGCGAAAATGCCGTTCAGCACGAAGAAATGTGCTATGAAATGCCGTTAGATATTAAAGAAATTGATTTTCCTAATATGGATAAATAACTAAATTTTAAGTTCTAATATTCCTTCTATTGTGAACCTTTTATTCTTTTTATGAATATAATGTAGTATACACAAAGGAGGAATTTTTTTATGTGTAATTCTTTTGGCTGTTGTGGTAATGGCTGCGGCTCTTATGGCAACGGCAACGCTAGGCAAGGCTTTAGTTTGCTTTCAAATGATGCAATTGTTTTTTCTAATAGAAGGTGCTGTAATAACAATCCCATAGTTATTCGTGGCCCTATTGGGCCTACTGGCGCTACTGGTGCAAGAGGTCCTATCGGTCCACAAGGTCCCGTCGGTCCTATTGGGCCTACCGGTGCAACCGGTGCTACTGGTGCGACTGGTCCTCAAGGTCCTATCGGATTAACCGGTGCGACTGGTCCTCAAGGTCCTGTTGGTCCTACTGGTGCTACTGGCGCAACGGGTGCGACTGGTCCTCAAGGCCCTGCCGGCCCTGCTGGAACAGGCGACGCTATTTATGCCAGTGGAGGAACGGAAACGGTTGCTAGTGGTGCGATTATCCCTATCACGTTAGACACGGCAACTCCTGAAACAACGATGAGCGTTTCAAATAGTTCAATAAACATTACTGATGACGGTGTATATTTGCTATCATATTTTGCAAATGGTTCTGTGCCAGAAGGAAACTTTGCGATTAGCTTGTATCAAAATGGCGCAGCCATAACGGGCGAAACAATCACTTTAATCAGTGGCGAAGGCGCTGTTTCTAAAACCGTTTTATTAAGTTTAGGTGCCGGCGATACTTTATCTATTTATAATTCGTCTGACCAAACTGCAACTCTTCTCGGTGCATCGATAACTGCATTAAAACTTGCATAGTTAGACAACCAAACAAAAAAGTCAAGACACAAGTCTTGACTTTTAGTTGTTTTTAGACGTTTGCGTTTTAAAAGTTTGGCTATCTTTATAAACGCAAATGGTGCCATGTTGGTCTGTGCGATATATATTGTAATTTGAACAAATATTTTCTATCCTTAAAAGTGTTTCACTTGATGGGTGGCCAAAGTAATTATCGTTGCCAACCGAAATTATAACGTTTTTTGGCTTTAGAAGCGATAAAAACTCTTCGCACGAGGCATCTTTAGAGCCGTGATGAGACAACTTAAGATAATCTACACTTTCTAAATCGATTTTTTTATTTTGATAATATTCATCATATACATTACTATTAAAATTCTCAACAACGTATTTTTCTTCTTGAGCCTCGGCATCGCCAGTAAAAACAAAACGTTTATCAAAACAACTAAAATAAATTATTGGCGAAAGGTTATTTATATCCTTGTCTGTCGGTATTTGATTTTGTAATATTTTATCATAGCTACTTCTGCTATCACTTTGTGGTGATAAAAATGCAAAATAATAATTATCACCAGTTATTTGAGTTGGGAAAATTGAATATTCAAATTGTATTTGTTTTTGTTCAATTTCTATTAAGATTTTGTTAAATTCACTAAAATTTTGAATAAGCGTTTGATGAATTTTAGGAATAAACACTTTTCCGATAGAAAAATTATTTATCAAATCAATTGCATTGCCAATATGGTCAACGTCTGGATGAGTTAGTATAAAATAATCTATTTTGTTTACGCTGTATTTGTTTAAGTAATTTATGATATATTTACTGTTTTCCTTAGCACTGTCGTTCACGCCACAATCAATAAGCACGTTCTTGCCATCAGTAAGCCTTATAAAAATGCAATCTCCCTGCCCTACGTCCAAAAAATTAACTGAAAAATCGCTATGTACTTGAATATTAGCTATAGGTGGAACTGCTGGTTTGCAACCTAATTGACCAAAAAGGCTTAAAGAAAGGCATATTGATATTATTAGTCCTAAGATAAGCGCTTTTCTTTTGTAATTCATCTTTTTTTACTTATTTTTCTTATATTTTAAATTTTCAATATCTTGTTTAATTTTAGGCATAAAAGAAATAGCGTGCTGATAGCCAATATCGTACATTTCGTTTCCACGCCAAAACGCAACCGAAGAAAAGTCGTTAAGGTTAGGATGCAACATAGTGTCGCTGAACTGATACCCCTTTGCCCACGGCTCTTTAGCGCCTGACTTGTAAGTAGGAAAGAACTTTTTTATTAAGCTTGGCTTTGTGTCTTGAGTAGATAAGTCTATGCCCACCACGTAGTCTGCGCCCATTTCACGAACTATGTCAGCAGGAATTGAGTTTGTATAAGCACCGTCAATATATCTTTCTCCATCAATGACCACGGGCTTAAAAAATGGTGGGATACTGCTTGAAGCGCAAAGTGCCGTTGCAACGCTTCCAGAAGAAAAGACCTTTTCCTTTCCACTTTCTAAGTGAGTTGCGACTGCCTTAAACGGTTTTTTCAGTTCTTCGATATTCATAGAGCCAATTTCCCTATCAATCACTTTAAAAAGCCCAGACGTGTCCATTTTTATCATAAACAAATTTTTAATTTCGTTATAGTCTATTCTTTTTAAAAGCTCCATAATATCGGTTGAAGAATATCCGGCTGAATAAAAAGCGCCCACAACACTTCCGATGCTCGTGCCTGCAACTATATCAAATTCAATGCCGTTTTCTTCAAAGGCTTTTAACGCCCCTAAATGAGCAAAGCCCTTAGCCCCACCAGAGCCAAGCGCCAAGCCTATCTTAATTTTTTTTGGTTTGCTTTTTCGTAAAAGCCAACTAAAAAATCCCATTATTCCACCTTATTATTTATTTTGAGTCTTGTGGTTTGCTTTTTGCTATCTTTATTATAACCACAACCAATAAAATTAATGCAAGCGCAAATAAAGCATATAAAATATAATCAAGAACTTGTATTGTCCAAATAGCCATGCAAACCTCAGCAAGTACTGAAATTATTATTCCAGCAACAAGGTTTCCTATACATACAGGCAAAACTGCTTCTTTAAATTTAAGACCTAAAAACACAGCGATTGCCGTTCCCGTCCAAACCCCAGTCACAGGCAAAGGAACTGCAACAAATATAAATACGCCAAGCTTTTTTAAATAGTTTGGACTTTTTTTATTTGTTTTTACACCATCGTTTTTGTCGCTTTCTTTAACTGCCTTATCTGCTTTATCAGTAAAATAACCTTCTATCTTATATGCAAGTTTAGAAAAAATTTTGATTTTCTTGATTAAGTTTAAGATTGGTTTTAATAAAAAATATATTGGAAAAAAAACTAACGTAGAACCAATATATGCAAAAAGAAGCGAATAGAAAAAATCTATTCCAACGCTACGTGCAAAAACAATGCCTCCTTTTAGTTCTATTAGTGGGACAAAAGACATTAAAATAGTTGCTAAAATATCATTTCCCACTAACTCTTGTATAAATTCAGTCATATCACACCTAAAAATTTGTTTTTTTAACTAAAATACAGTATAATATATATATTAAAAAAAATCAAGTAAATGCTGAGCAAGGTTATTATGACAACACAAAAAATGTTATCAGTTATGCGAAAAGGCATAACTAAATATAAAATGATAAAAAATGGCGACAAAATTGCAGTGGGTGTTTCTGGTGGCAAAGACAGCGTATGCCTATTAAAACTTCTTGCTGAGTATAAAAGATTTTCACCAGAAAATTTTGAACTTATTGCTATTGCCGTGGACTTGAATTTTGAGAATAATAAAACAGACTTTACGCCAATAAAAGAGCTTTGCGATAGCTTGTCTGTTCCTTTTTACGTGGAAAAAACAGAAATTGGCGCTGTTGTTTTTGACGTTAGAAAAGAATCTAATCCTTGTGCGCTTTGCTCAAAAATGCGAAAGGGCGCACTGAACAATTTAGCAAAAAAATTGGGGTGCAATAAAGTTGCTTTAGGTCATCATAGAGACGACGCTATCGATACGCTTATGCTTTCTCTTCTTTATGAAGGAAGGCTTTCAACTTTTGCGCCTAAAAGCTATCTTGATAAAATTGATTTAACCTTGATAAGACCGTTGATTTTAACTAAAGAAATGGATATTATATCTTTTACAAAAAGCTTGCCTGTAGTAAAAAGCTGTTGCCCTGCAAACAAGCAAACTAAGCGTGAATACGTTAAAGATTTAATTAAGGATATAGGCTGTGATATTCCAAACGTTAGAGACATGATGTTCACTGCTCTTTTCCACCCAGAAAGATATAATCTTTTCGATAAGTTTGAAAAAGATATTGATACAATTTTGTGATTTCTTAAAAAAAAGGCAACCGTAGTTGCCTTTTTTATTTATCTTTTTTCTATACATGCAAGTAAATTTGAATTTGTAAGTTCTTCGAGTTCTTCTCTGTCGTGAACTGTATTATCAAATGCGTTTTTAATTAGAATTATCATAATTGCAAGAACAATTCCCGCAAGCGTGCCCAATATAATATACATTGCCATATTATCGCTAACTGAAACGGCAAACCTACTATCATCTGCATCTGCATTATCCGTTGAGATTAACGCTATTTTTTGAGCATTAATATTAACGTTCTCAAAATACGTCTCAGCTGCATTAAACACTGCTTTTAGCTTACTTATTGCAGTTTCCTTATCTAAATCTTGATATGAAAGTGTAAAGATAAAACTATTTTCTTTATATTCGATTATAATGTTTCCTGATGAAATTACACCTTTTGCTTCTGGATTTTTTAAATATTCTTCATTTGCGAGTTCTATGTAGTCAGCAGACGTAAAGTGATATTCAAGTTGTCCAATAATTAAAAATGCAAGCGATACGTTAGTTGTTTCTTCGTTTGTGTTTGAAAATATCTCCGTTCTAAGTATAACTGAACGACTTGCCTTATAAACAGGTTTAGCATACATAACACCTAAAAATGTGCCGATTAACCCAAATAAAATAGTTATTAAAATTAATAAGAGAAGATTAGCTTTAATCAACTTAAAAAAGGAAAAGCTTTTTGCGTTATAATTATTATTTTCCATTTTTATCTTTCTCCTTTACATAATTTATCGTGCCAATAACTTGCGTTCCAGAAAGCCTTTCAAATTCATCTTTATCTTTAACAGTATGGTCTAACTTATTCTTTAAATAAACTATTACAAGAGCTACGACTAAGCCAATAATGAAAGCGATAAGCACTATTTTAGTTTTTGAAACGTCTGAAAACACGCCGTCACAGCCTAAACTGTCTACCTTTATATCTATAGAAAAATATTCTTCGATGTCATCATTTCCAAACTCATTTTTCAAATCATTATCCCAATAAAGTTCGTGCTTATATGCAAGAACTAAAATAAATGCTTTTTCATATGCGTCTAATTGGTTAGCATCAGTATAATCAACGGTATAAACCCAGTTGGTTGCATTTTCTATTTGAACAGTTTGCGTGCTAATTGAGCCTGCCAATATAAAATTTTCATCTTTTAAAGTACCTGGTTGATTACTGCTTGGCCTAGAATAACCTAAGAAAATTGTGTTATAATCTGCTTGTCCTTCTTCTTTAGGGTTTTTATATTTATCAAAAAAGTCTTCAACAGTTTTGCCTGCCGCATAATAATCTTGTTGATAGTTGTCTATCCACTCCACGTAATAAGCGTTTGCTCTGTCCACAACCACGCCTTGTCCACAAAATTCTATTACTGAGTCAATACAAATTCTTAGTTCGTTTATAGTGTCAGTAGTTGCGTTTTCTTTTTCACCATTGCTAGCGTTTATTCTTATGCTTGCCGTATAATTAGGTTTTTTGATATAAGAATAGCCAACGCCTAATGACGTTGCAATAATTACAATTGCTAAAATTAAAAATAAATTTTTCCTAATGGCAAAAAGAATTTTAACTATTAAACTGTTTTCACTTTGATTATCTTGTCTTAAATCCATAAACTTCACCTATAAATATTTTTGCAAAATCTCTTCCATTTGCTCAAATTTGCTTAATATGCTTTGACAAAGCGCAAGTTGATTTTTTGTTCTATCCACGTTGTGCCCTGGATAATTATTTCTAAAATATTTATCTCCTAAAATATAATCGGTTAAAAACCTTAAAGCAACCTCAACCGTCATTGCAAACACGCCTAAATTTAAAGTCTTTTTTTCTAAATCTGTAAGAACTGGCCCAATCTCTCCAACAAAACCTTTTGTAAAAGCTTCATACTTGGCTAAATCGATTTCAACCAAGTCGCATTGTGGGTCGTCTTCTTTTCTAGTATTTGCTATAAAACGAATTGCATCGCCAAAGTCGTGCGCAATTGCACCTGGCATAACGGTATCTAAATCTAAAACGGCAAGCACATCGCCAGTAATTTTATCAATACTAACGTTGTTGCTCTTTGTATCGTTATGAGTCACCCTATAAGGAAGCGACTCATTATCTAAATATTCTTGAAGTTCGCACGCCTTTTTTTCAAACTCAAACAACTTATTTATTTGTTCTGTCACTTTATTAACCCTTTTATATGGGTCTATCTCTAACGCTTCTCTAAATGCAACGTAGCGCTTTTTTGTGTTGTGAAAGTTTGGTATGGTTATAAACAAAGAAGTGGCAGGAAAATCATTTAAATCGTCTTGGAACCTGCCAAAAGCTCTTCCTATCTTTTGTATTATTTTTAAGTCGTCACAACTATCATAAGTCGTTGAATTTTGTATAAAACGACAACAGCGCCAGTAATCGCCACAGTCGTCAATCACGTAAGGACGGACTTCGTCACGAGAAGGAAAAACCCTAAGAACGTTGGTTCTTGTAGATTCGTTGCGACCGACCACTTTAGTTCTTATGTGATGTGTTATGCGAACTATATTGTCCATTACTTTTGGTGGCTCTTTGAATACCTGCTTGTTAATTTTTTGCAATATGTATTCTTTAGCCTCACCATCTCTAACAAACGAAACCTTAAACGTGCTATTGATATTGCCTGAAACAATTTCTTTGCACCCCACGTATGTGCCACCAATATCAAATAGCGCGCATATTTCCTTTATTGTCATTTTCCACCCCTTATACCTACACGTATACTTCTTTATTTTATCACATATTAATTAAAATTGATACACTTTTTTAAAATTATTTTTATTATTTCAATATTTTTATACTATTTTCATCAAATCCTTTAGCTTTTTATCCTTAACGTGTATATTTTTGTTGCAAACAGATAGTGCTGCTTTTTTGTGTGAAATTATTATAACCGTTGCCCCCTCTATGCCTTTTAAATTATCAAGCACTCTTTTTTCGGTTTTTTCATCTAACGCACTTGTTGCTTCATCTAGAAGAAGTATTGGCGCTTTTGTTAAAATTGCTCTTGCAATGGCAATCCTTTGCACTTGCCCTTCCGAAAGCCCAACGCCGTTTTCCCCAACCAACGTTTCTAAGCCTTGTGGCAACTTTTCTATAAACTCATTGCACTCACTTAAATTAATTGCACGTGCAATTTCCTCATCGCTAGCATCACTATTAATAAACGTTATATTGTCTTTTAGAGTTCCACTAAATATCATATTGCCTTGTGGCACGTATGAAAACATTGTGCGTGTGCTATTATCAAGCATTATTTTGCCATCTTCTGTATCTAAATAAACACTGCCTTTATCAAGTGAATAGACACCCAGTAAAAGTTTAATGAGCGTGCTTTTCCCCACACCCGAAGCACCGGTAATAGCAACAAAATCACCCTTGTTAATATAGGTTGACGCATCCTTGAACACACTATCTCTATCATAAGTAAAGTCAACGCCGTCAACAACTATTCCTTTTAAGTTTGCATAAGTTTTTTGTCTATTAATTGATTTTATCTCCGGCTCATTTTCCACTTCTTCCATTTCAATAATTCTTTCTGCCGACGCAAGCATCGAGTAGTATTTAGGAACTACGTTCGACAGTGCTATAAATGGAACTTGAACGTTGTTTACTAGTTGAAGTATTGCTGAAAGCGAGCCGTACGTAAACGAGCCTTTGCTATTGAGCATTTTAATCGCCCCAAAAATCAACGCAAACAAATATCCTGCACTAAAAATAAAATTATACATTGCATGGCCGAGCGCACCATATTTTTGCCTTTTCATTTTTACAGAATAATTTTTTTCTTGCAAATCATCTGCTTGCTTTTGTATCTTTGAATTGACTGAAAAAACCTTAACTGCCAAAATGTTTTCTATACACTCTTGCATAAAAGAACGAATTTTTCCGTCTGTTTCTTGGCTCTTTTTATGATATGATTTCAACTTGCCACGCAAAAAGCTTAATACTAAAAATACAGATAGACCGGCAACGGTAAATGCAATGGCAAAGCTCCAATCGATTAAAATAAGCGTAATTATCGCAAGAACAAGCCTTGTAATAGCCGCAATAATCGTAGGCAAAATCGTAGAAACGCCTTCGCTTACAACAGACACGTCGCTAGTAAGTCTCGTCATAAGTTCGCCACTGTGATAATTTGTAATTTTTTCATGTTTTTTTCTTAAAATACTACTAAACAATGCCGACTTATATCCAATTTCAAGACGGTTTTTAATATTTTCAGTAAGTAAGTTTGTAAAAATTCTAAAACCAAACTGCAAAATCACCACTACGATAATTGCAACGGCATAAGATATTAGCCTTTGCATATTTTCTTTTACTGCACTGTCAATAACTTCTTTAATAAATAGCGCAAAGACTATAGATAATGCAGAAAATAGCGCATTGGCTATAAGCAAAACAATGATTTTTTTGTTTTGCGATTTGGAATTATTTATTATCCATTTTAGTGCATTTTTGTTCTTCATTATATTATTCCTAAATTTTAGAATTTGGTGCTTTTATTATATCACAATTTTTCTCGTCAATAAACCTTTTTTGCTCAATTTTTAAATTTTTCGTTTTTCTAAGCGTATTTTTTATAAATTTATTTATTAGTTGCTTTAATTTTTCTTTTGTGATATAATTTTTTTATGCGTACTTTTATAAATAAACTTAACAATTCAATATTGTATACAAGACAAAAATCTTCTTATTTTGTTTATTCGGGCTTTTTGCCACTGATAACAAGTCTTATAGTTTTGCTATTTTGGATTGCAAACTTGCAATTAATAGGTCTTTTAGCAATCGTTTTGATAACATCTTTTGTTTTAATTGTTTACGACGATTTATTGCCTATTATAAGCTTTATGTTTATGATTCCTATGTCGTTTAGGGACACGGATATTGCATTTACAACCGAGATTATTTATTGCGTTATAATTTTTTCAGTCTTAGTTATAGCTTTAATTATTCATTTTGTTAAATATCCAATTAAAAAAATTGAACTAGACAAGTTTTTCTTTGTCATTTTGTCTATCATTGGAATATTTTTAATCGGTGGGCTATTTTCTGGAAACTCTAAGCATTATTTTGATGGAATAGGCATTTTTCTAATGTCTGGCGTTGTTCCACTTGCAATTCATTTTTTCTTTTATAACAAGGTTAAACTCGACAAGAACGTAGACGTTAGAAAATATCTTTGTATAAGTTTTATAATAGCAATTTCACTTGCCTCAGCCCAGCTTTGTTTTGCAAAACTTCACCTTCATATTTATGGAAAAGGTGTTTTCAAGCATATTCCAGGTGGTTTTTGCTGGGCAAACTCTAATCATATTGCTAGTTTAATTTTAATAGCTGTTCCTTTATGTTGCTATATGATGCTTTCTTCAAGGCGAATTTTAGCGTGGTTTGTTGAATTATTATTTTTATACTCGGCATTATATTTTTCTGGAAGCGACGGTGCTTTAGCAACGCTTGGTGTGTTTACACCTTTTTTGATGCTTGTTGTCTATAAAAACGTATATAGATATAACTTACCTATAGTAAAATCAATTTTTTATATCATTATTTCAACTGCAGTTATAGCACTTGCATATTTTTGTCTGTTTGACGTAGCGACAATAGTCGAGTTTTTTACTTCTTCTGCCAACTCAACAGGTAGAAACTTGCCTTACAAAATGTCTATTCAAGCTTTCCTTTCGTTCCCTGTTTTCGGATTGGGATTAGGTGGTGGAAAAGCGGCATTAGACGCCGTTTATCATATCCATAACTATAACGGCTTTTATCACTCAACCTTTTTCCACATGCTTGCTTGCGCCGGTGCCGTGGGCGTTATAGGCTTTGTTTTTTATTATATATTTAGAATAAAATATATGTTAAATAACGACTCTCTTCTTGGAAAGTTTGCTCTTTATGCCTTTTTAATGTTTGCGCTTTATGGTTTAATCGACAATAATGAATTTAATATCGTGCTTATGTTTATGACAACACTAATCACTATGGTCGGTTTTATAAACAAAAAAGGTAGCGACGATAAGCCACTACCTTTATGGGTGAAAACCCCTATTTTTTAGTCCTTCTGTCAATCTTGTAAGTAGGAACAAGTTGACTTACTAATTCCTTCATGTTGTCAACTTCGCTGTCTGCTTGTTTTCCTAACAACTTAACTTTTTCAAATAAATCTTTATCGATTTCCAAAGGCTTGCCTATGGAAATCATTTTATTTTCGGTCTCTTGAAGTCCTTCTTCTTCCATAAGGCGTTCTTCATAAAGCTTTTCGCCTGGTCTTAAGCCTACAACTTTTATATCGATATCCACGTTTGGTTCAAAACCTGAAAGCCTAATTAGGTTTTCTGCAAGGTCGTAAATTCTTACAGGCTCGCCCATATTAAGAACGAAGATTTCGCCACCCTTTGCATATGCGCCAGCTTGTAAAACTAAGCTTACTGCCTCAGGTATGGTCATAAAGTATCTTACGATGTCTTTGTGTGTGACCGTCACAGGCCCACCTGCCTTTATTTGGCGTTTGAATAGTGGAATTACCGAACCGTTTGAACCTAAAACGTTGCCAAATCTAACAGCCACGTACTCGGTACTATATTTTTTATCCATTGCTTGAATAATCATTTCACAAATACGCTTTGTTGCACCCATAATGTTGGTTGGGTTTACAGCCTTATCCGTGCTAATCATAACAAATCTTTTAGTTCCGTTTTTGCCAGCCGCTTCAGTCACGTTAAGCGTGCCGATAACGTTGTTTTTAACTGCTTCGTTAGGGCTTGTTTCCATAAGTGGCACGTGTTTATGTGCTGCTGCGTGGAAAACTATTTCTGGTTTATATTGTTCAAAAATACTATTTATTTTCTTTTTGTCCCTAATGCTAGCTATAAGCACAAGCAAGTTAAGGTTAGGTAAATTTCTTATAAGTTCTTGCTCAATATCATAAGCATTGTTTTCATAAATATCAACTATAATAAGAAGTTTAGGGTTGTGAGTTGCAATCTGCCTACAAAGCTCGCTTCCAATTGAGCCGCCACCACCTGTCACAAGCACGGTTTTGCCTTCGATATAACCTAAAATATCATCTAAGTTGACTCTAACTTGTTCTCTTCCTAAAAGGTCGTCTATTCCAACTTCCTTAATATCTGATACAGAAACTTTGCCAGTGTTTTGTTGCATTATTGCCGAAATGGTTTTAACTTTGCAACCTGTTTTTTGCGCATCTAAGATTATTCTGCTTATAACCTTTTTATCAGCAGTTGGCATTGCAATTATAATTTCTTGCACGCCGTATTTTTTTGCATAATGCTCAATTTGGTAGGTATTGCCAACAACTTTTACACCACTTACGTATCTATTAATCTTATTTTCGTCATCATCGAGAACACATACAGGTTCCATATCTGAACTTATAGAAGTTCTAAGCTCTCTAATTATGTTCACGCCTGTGGCTCCTGCCCCCACCAGTAAAACCTTTTTATAGCCATCTGCTGCCGCTTTCTTGTTAAGATATTTTCTAAGTGAGTTTTTAAGTCTTGGAACGAATCTTGTTATAAATATCATCATATACGTAAAGAAAGTCGATATAATCGCCCAAGAGTATCCGACTTCCTCGCATACGGCAGAAACAAACATATTATAGAATAAGAATACAATTGCCGCACAACCAAGCCTTATTGCTTCCCAAAAACCTGCAAATGCCCAAATTCCAGTGTATAGCCCAAGCAAAGCATTTATTAATAAAGAAACGCCAACACCTATTAGCAAATAAGTAAACGTGTCTTCAAGCGCAAACTTAATATTACTTGTAAAAATACGCATTATTAAATAATACGAAAGGGACACGATTAAAATATCCAACATAATATACACTGCTGACTTTAAATATTTGTTCATTTTATTCTCCCAACTAAAATTTTGAAATCTCTTTAATTAGATTTTCTATACATAATCCATTTTCTTTCATTTGGCTTTCAATGCTTCCATGTTTAACGAAATCATCTTTAACACCCATAATGGTTAATCTTACATTTTCGCCACGGCTAGAATAATAAGTGCTTACCATACTTCCAAAGCCACCGATTACGCTATTTTCTTCTAGCACGATGATGTTAGTATGCTTTATTTGGTCTAAAGTCTTATAGCACATCGGCTTTATTGACCTTACCGATATAACGCCCACGCCGTTGGTTAATTCAGCACACTCTTTTGCAAGTTGAAGCATATTAGGCCCCACTGCTAAAATATTAGTTTTTTCGCCTTTTTTTATAACGCTCCAAAGCGTATCAGCCGATAACTTAATAAGCTCTTGTTTTACTTTTGAGTTCTTAGGATATCTAATAGCAACCGGACAGTTTAATTTTAGAGCGTATTCGATAAAGTCGTCTAATTCTTCTATGGTGTTTGGCGCTAAGATTTTCATATTCGGCAGATGTGATAAATAGCTTATATCAAAAACGCCTTGATGAGTTTTTCCATCTTGACCGACAAGTCCTGCCCTATCGATACAAAATATTATAGGTAGATTTTGAATACAAACGTCGTGCAATATTTGGTCGTACGCCCTTTGCAAAAAGGTTGAGTAAATTGCAATTATTGGCCTAAGACCACCCATAGCCATGCCCGACGCATAAGTTATTAAATATTCTTCGGCAATCCCCACGTCAATAAAGTTGTGTGGGTTTTTAATTTCTACAGCGCTAAGACCCGTGCCGTCAGCCATACCAGCCGTCATAGCCATAATTTTATTGTCTTTTTCAATAATTTGATTGAGTTTTTGACCGAGCGCAAGAGCAAAATTTCCATTATCAACTTTTAGTTCTGCCCCAACTCCGTGATAAGCATCAGCATGCTCTTCGGCTTGTTTTAGCCCCTTGCCTTTTTTGGTTTTTATATGAAGAAGCACTGCCTTTTCTTTAGCAACTAATTTAACTCTTTCTAAAATATCAACCGTATCTTTTATGTCGTTTCCATCAACAATGCCAACGTATTTAAATCCGAACGACTCAAAATAATTATTTTTATTTATTACTCTTTTAATAAAGTTCCTAAATCTTGAAAGTCCCTTTGTAATAAACGAATTGCCAAAAATTCTTCTAATTAGTTTTTTACTGCCCACGTATCCACGTTTAGTGGTGCTTTTTGAGAGCATTCTGTAAAAACCGTTTCTGTTTTGAGAAATGGACATTCCGTTATCGTTAAGTATGACGATAAAATTCTTAGGCTTAACGTTAGATGCAAGTAGCGCTTCTAAATTAAGACCGTTAGAAAAAGAGCCGTCTCCCACCACGCAAATAACGGTATAATTTTCGCCAAGCTTATCACGTGCAGCGCAGTATCCTAATCCTGCCGATATAGAAGTTCCTGCGTGACCTGCTGAAAAAGCATCGTAAGGACTTTCTTCTACGTCTGGAAAACCCGATAAGCCACCACCTAGCCTAATACTGTCAAAATTATGGCTTCTTCCTGACAAAATTTTATGCGTGTAGCACTGATGCCCAACGTCAAAAATCAGTTTATCTTTAGAAAAGTCAAAGACTTTATAAAGTGAAATTGTAGCATCAACCATGCCCAAGTTGGCAGATAAGTGCCCACCGTTTTTGCTAACCGTTTGAACTATTTGCTCTCTGACGTTAGTTGCAAGTTTTTCAAGCTCAGAAATATTAAGTTTTTTTACCTCTAACGAACAATTAGACGATTGCAAAGCGCCCCCATTTATAAAAAACGTGTTATATTTTAATAATTATAGAGAATATCTCACTTAAATAAATAATATATCAAAATAAATTATATTACAATTAAATTCAAATGTCAATCCATATATAAAAAATTAAACAATTTCGATAATTTTTTATGTGTTTTTACAACGTTTTTCTTTTTTTTGTATATAAATTGCAAAATATATCTTTTATTTTTTTTATTACGCTTGACTTGTTTTAGTCCGTTAAGTTAAAATAAGAAAAAACTTAAAATTAGGTGAAAGTATGTTAAAAGGTAAAGTGCTTAACGATTATGCTCAGTTAATCTTAAAAATAGGCGTAAACCTACAAAAAGGACAGGGCTTAGAAATTTCTTGCCCTACCCAAAAAAGAGATTTTGCAATAGCATTAACTAAAGCAGCCTACAAGCAAGGTGCAAGCATAGTTAGAGTTAGATGGCAAGACCAAGAAATAGACAAGCTGGCTTATAATTACGCACAAATGGAAGAACTTTGCCGTTTGCCAAAGTGGCTAATCGATAGCAAAAACTATGTTGTAGAGAAAAATTTTTGCTACGTTGCAGTAAGCGCTGACGACCCTGAAGCTTTCAAAAATATATCATCTGAAAAATTATTTGCCGTTGCAAAAGCTAGAGCAAAAGCTTTAAAAAAGTTTTCTGACAATATGATGGCAAACGCTATAAGATGGTGCGTTGTTTCCGTGCCGACTAAAGCGTGGGCAAAAAAGGTTTTCCCAAACCGAAAAGATGCCGTTAAGCTTCTTGCAGAGCAAATCAAAAACGCTATGCGCTTAAATGAAGATAACCCAACGCTTGCTTGGAAAGAACATATTGATATTCTAAACAGTCGTGCAAAGTTTCTAAACGACAACCGATTTGAATTCTTGCATTTTTCTAGCAGTAATGGAACAGACTTAACAGTTGGCCTTGCCGATAATCACGTTTGGACTAGCGCTTTAGAAAAAGCAAAGGACGGCATCTCTTTTATGGCAAATATGCCAACTGAGGAAATTTTTACTGCACCACATAGAGAAAAGGTTTTTGGCACTCTTAAAAGCGCTATGCCCCTTTGCTCAAACGGTCAGATTATAGACGAGTTTTCCCTTACTTTTAAAAATGGAAAAATTATAGACTATTCTGCAAAAATAGGGTATGAAGCTCTTAAAGGACTAATAAACACCGATAGTGGCACTAAAAGGCTTGGTGAAGTTGCGTTAATTGGCAAAAACTCACCTATTGCAAAAAGTAAGGTTTTGTTTTATAACACCTTATTTGATGAAAACGCAAGTTGCCACTTAGCTATTGGAAAGGCTTATCCAACGACTATTAGAAACGGTGACAAGCTTTCAATAAAAGAGCTTGAAAAACTTGGTGCAAACGATTCTCGTGAACACGAAGATTTTATGATTGGAACGGCAGACCTTAAAGTTGTTGGCATAAAAAAGGACGGCTCAAAAATAGACATATTTATAGATGGCGAGTGGGTAATTTAATAAAAGTTTAAAAGATAAAAGGACAATGAAAAAAATCATTGTCCTTTGTTTTTTGTCTTTATTTTAATATCCGATTGAAGTTGCTAAAAATAAAATTAAAAGAGTTAGCGCAAAAATTACTATTTGAATTTTATAAGTCCATTTAACCCACTTTCCATAAGACACGTTTGCCATAGATAGTCCTATAAGCAAAACGGGATTAGTTGGCAATATCATATCGGTAAAGCCGTCTGCCATACAATAAGTTAAAATTACAACAGACGGAGAAATTCCAAGCTCTATACAAATAGGCACTATTATTGGCATAATAAGCATTATTTTTGCCGAAGCCGAGCCTATAAATATTTGCAACACTAGAATAAGAAGATATATTAAAAGCACGCACACAAATTTATGCTGACCACTTAAAAAGTTTACAACGCCGTTAGTTATCGTCCCAATAATCTGCCCTTCGTCAAGCACGTATTTGACAGACGACGCAAGCGCAATCAAAAAAACTGCTGGTAGCATTGAAATCGCACCTGACAAAAAGTCCTTAAACACTTTTTTCTTGTCTTCACTGACTATAAATCCAGATGCAAGTCCACCCACTAAAAAAACTACCGACAAAATTGGGATTGCAAAATCTGATATTGCCCTAACTGACGCAATCAAAATTAAGACTATGAAAGCAATGCTTAAAAACACCGAATATGTCTTAAACACCTTATTATCGCCTGTATTTTGAGCAACGCTAAGGTCTAAATTTTTAAGTTTTTCTCTATCTATATCAAAAGTCAAAGATTTGGTTTTATTCAAGGTTATTTTTTTTGCATAGCTTAAAATAAAAAGGCAAACTAACGCATAAACCAAAATAAAAAATACAATTCTAAGCCACACGCCGTCAAGCACGGCAACGCCAGCCATTTGCGATGCAAGCCCTACCGAGAAAGGATTAGTTATTGCCGAAGAAAATCCAAAGCATGCCGAAAGCATACACACGCCAAGCCCCATCATAGAGTCAAACCCAAGCGAAAGCATTAAGATAATAACGATAGGCAAAAGCGCAACTAGCTCTTCAAACATTCCGAAAAAAGAACCAAACGCCATAAAGAATAAAATGGCAATCATAACAACAGCATTTTTCTTGTTTCCAAACGCTCTTAACGCCCTGCTTATAAGCGCTTTAAGTCCACCCGTTTTTTCCATCACGTTAAAGCAACCCGACATAACTAAAAGGAATAAACTAATCATTATAATGGTCAGTCCGTTATCGCTTGCAAAAACAAGTATTGGTGCTAAAATAATCTTCCAAATCGGCACGCCACCATCTTGGCTTACGTAATGAAAAGAACCTGCAATAATATTGCCTTTTTCATCGGATAGATACTCACCTTTGGGCACGATATAAGTCAGCACACCAACGGCCAACAAAATAAAAGATAAAATTACAACAATTACTATAAAAGAGCGCAAATTTATCGTGCTAAAAGCCTTTTCTTTTGTTTGTTTTTCCATAACTTTTCCCCAAAAGTCTTATTCATTTGCTAATCTATACAAAATTTCACTTGCGTTATAATAAGTCACACACGTTTTTTTATTTTCAGGCACAAAATACCAAAGTACTTTATTTTCATATACTTCAAAGTCTTCCCCTGCACCAAACAGCAAACGATATATCGACTTAATTGGAAAAAACTTTTCTATTTGCTCGCCGTCAAGACTTCCCTTATAGGTTAAGCCCTTTCTATCAAGCGTGCACGTCCCACGCCCTGCAACTCTCATAAAGGTTTTTCCGTCAACAGAAGGAAGCTTTAAAGTGACCTTGCTTTCAAGAACGTAGTTTTCATCATTTTCAATCTTTTGTTTAAGAACTTGTTTTTGATAGTCATACCACTCGGCAAAATTTTCAAAAGGCACACTTTGCACAAACGAATATCTATTGTCTAAATTTGCCCTTAAACCACAGCTTGTGCACACTAAATAATTATCGCCACTAACGATAGTATGCTCTTTTTTGCAGTTAGGACAAATATATAAAATATTTTCTAAGCCACGAGCCAAAGTTTTATGATTATACTTTAGTTCTGGTCGAGTTTTAAGCCACTCAAACTCGTTATACTGCATAGCATTTTCTATTTTTTCTTTTATGTCTTGTTCAGATACGTCTATAATTTCTTGCTCGCCAACAATTTGCTCAAGCGATACTTCAACCGTTGAGTTTTTGCGCCAGCCGTCTCCCCACTTTGGATAAGCAAAATATCCACCGTTTATTTTTAAGGCGTATATAGGCACGCAAACTTTTTTAAAGAACTTATGCGTTGCGCCTTGAATATCTTCAAACTTGCCAACTGTTGAAAGCCTTGCTTCTGGCATCATAATCAAAACCTTGCCATTATTTAAGACCTTTAAACAGTTTTTAGCGTTTTCCACGTCGCTCGTGAACATACTCTTAGGAAAAGCGCCTAGGTTTTTAAGTAGTCGAGCCAAGTCCTTTCTATAGTAATAAAGCCTTGCCATCATTATATTAGGTTTTTGGTTTACCAAAACTGCATAAGCATACAAAAAATCTACAAACGAGCCGTGATTACAAAGCACGATAGCCGGACCTTTAATCTTTTCAATATTTTTCTTAACAAGCTTAACTTTGCTTTTTCTATAAAAGAAAAATCCAATTCTAACTAAAAAATATAAAATTGGGTTAGGTTTTTTAACTATTACTTCGTTTAAGCCCCTTTGGCTTTTGCTAACGTATTCGTTAAACTTTTTATAAAATTTCTTTTTGTTTATTGCAAATATTATAATAAGAATAACAATAACTATAAAGACGCACAGCGACAGCACCCAATTAGTCGTTGTCATATGCCCTAAAGCAACGCCCACAAATACAGATGGGATAGAACCTATAGTAGTTATTAAAAAATATCTTGGATATTTTAAATCAAGCGAACAAGCAAAAATACAAATCAAACCTAAAGGCACTGCTGGCAAAATATATAAAAGTAAAATTATAAATACAACTTTTTTTGAAGTTCTAATCTTTTCAAAGTCAACCTCTACGTTTTTATTATGCATAGACTCGACCTTGCTTTTACCAAAAATTTTACAAGCGAGATAAATGATTGCGTTTCCTAAAACTATACCAGCAAGACAAATTAATATTCCCTGCCAAATTCCATATCCCATTCCCGTTAAAACCTGGACTGGCTCTTCTGGCATAAACGGAATAATAACTTGAATCATTGATAAAAGGCTTAGCGTTATCACACCACGAATATCAAAACTTCTAACAAGCTCAACAAACTCTTCTTGACTTAAATCAGCCGAAAAAAGTTGTTTTATAATTATTCTGTTGTCGCCAGAAAACATAAACCATATTAGCCCCACGGTTGCAAGTAAGGTGAAAATTATGGCAACAATTTTTATTTTTGCTCTCTTGCTCATTAAAAACTCTTTCCTTAGTTTGTTTTGTATTAAAATTATAACCACATAACTTAATACATATAAGTTATTATATTCTATTTTCGTTGTTAAGTCAACAATATTTCTATAAGTTTAAATATTATTAATTGTTTAAGGTGTAAACAATTTGGAAATTTTCGCTTGATTTTAGTTTGTTTTTTTGGTACAATTTTTATGGGTAAATTATGTATAATTTTTTTATAAAAAATGAAAATTTAATCAATGATAGTGTCAAAATTGAAGGAAACGACTTTAATCACGTTAAAAACGTGCTTAGAATGAAAGAGGGTGATACTTTTTTGGTAAGTGTTGACAATAGAAATTATCTTTGTAAATTGAAAGAGTTTTTTATCGACTATTTAACTGCTGACGTTATAGAAAAGGACTATATAGATACGTCGCTCGATATTGAAATTTATCTTTTTCAAGGACTGCCAAAAAGCGATAAGCTTGAACTTATTATCCAAAAAGCAGTTGAACTTGGCGTTTATAAAATAGTTCCCGTTCAAATGGAGCGTTCAATCGCAAAGGTTGAATCAAATAAAATCAAAGCCAAAACAGAGCGTTTTAATGCTATTGCCCAAAGCGCAGCAAAACAATGTAAGCGTTCGTTTATTCCTGAGGTTAAAGAGCCGTTAAGTCTAAAAAACGCACTAGATATGGCAAAAGACTTAGATTTGTTTTTAATCCCTTATGAAAATGAACAAGGCATAAAAAGCACGACCGAAGCTCTTGCAAAAATTAAAAAGGGCTTTAAGATAGGCGTTTTAATTGGCCCAGAAGGTGGTTTTTCGGACGCTGAAATTGAACAGGCTAAAAAGGTTGGCGAGACAATTTCTTTAGGAAAACGTATTTTGCGCACTGAAACTGCATCAATTACGGCAATGTCAATGCTTATGCTTTACGCCGAAATGAATTTACAATAAAATTATGAATAAAAAAGTATAAAAAAATGACCGAGTGTTCGGTCATTTTTTGTTATTTTAAATATTGCTCAAAGTTTTGTTTAACTTTTTCAAATAGTTCTGGTGCGCTATCCATATCCTTACATTTTAGTGAGTAGTAAACCTTTAGTTTTGGCTCAGTTCCACTTGGTCTAACACAAACGAAACTGCCACCCTCAAGCTCGTAATACACTGCGTTTGTAAGTGGCGAATCAATCTTTTCAATCTCTCCACTAACTAGTGTTTTTTGTGCTTTTGAATAATCTCTAGTCGCTAAAACTTTAATGCCTGCAATTTCTTGGATTTTGATTTGTTTTAGTTTATCAACGACTGCGTTCATTTCCCTCATTGCGTTAAGCCCACTATAAGCAGTGCTAACGTTTGTATCAAACACGTAGCCGTATTTATCGTAAATTTCCATAAGCCTTTGATAAATGCCAACGCCTTGATAGGTATAATAACAAATCATCTCGGCAAACAACATGCTTGCAACAACGGCGTCTTTATCCCTACAATGCGTGCCCCTTAAATAGCCACAGCTTTCTTCAAAACCAAAGATAAACTCTCTTAATCCCGTATCGTCGAGTTGTTTAATTTTTTCACCTATAAACTTAAAACCGACAGGCGTTTCTATTAATTCCACGCCATAGTCGTCGGCAATAAGCTTTGCAAGCGAAGTGGAAACAAAACTTTTAACAACAAAGCCTTTTTTGCTGAGCTTGCCACTTTCGCTTAGCCTTTTTAAGACGTAATCTAAAAGCAAAGCGCCCGTTTGATTGCCTGATAAAGCAATAAATTCGCCCTTGTCGTTTCTTATAGCAACGCCAAGCCTATCGCAGTCAGGGTCTGTTCCAAAAACGACGTCAGCATTTTTGAAGTCTGCCATTTTTATTCCAAGCTCAAGCGTTTCTTTAACTTCAGGGTTTGGAACTTTAACCGTGCTAAACTCTGTATCAGGCGCTGTTTGTTCTGGAACAAGCGTTGCAGATATGCCTATTTTTTTAAGAATAGTCGTGACAGGAATATATCCACTGCCGTGAACAGGAGTATAAACGAGTTTTACCGTTTTGCCCACCTTTACAACTTGTTTTTTAGATAAGCAAAGATTTTTAATTTGTTTATAATATTTTCTATCAACGCATTTTGGCACGGCTTTGATAAATTTTTCTTTAGTTTGGTCGCATAAAATTCTATCGTCAAGCACGTCGCTAAATTGATTTATATACTCAACGACTTTAGCCGTTGCCTCAACCGACATTTGTGCGCCGTCTTCCCCATACACTTTATAGCCGTTATATTCTTTTGGGTTGTGACTTGCCGTTATCATAATGCCTGCAATCGACTTCATCTCTCTAACGGCAAAAGATAGCATTGGAACTGGGTGAACGTTGGAGAATAAATATGCTTTTATTCCGTTTGAAACGAGAACAAGCGCTGAGGCAAAAGCAAATTCATAAGACATTCGCCTTGTATCATAAGAAATAACAACGCCACGCTTTTTAGCATCATCACCCAAAGATTTTATGTATTCAGCAAGGCCTTGCGTTGCCCTTTTGACAGTATAAACGTTCATCATATTTATGCCCATTCCGATAAAGCCACGCATACCTGCCGTTCCAAATTCTAAATCTTTTCCAAAACGATATTCTATTTCTTTTTCATCAGTAATATCTTGTAATTCTTTAACTTCTTTTTCGCAAAGCTTATTACTAGTTAGCCAGTGATTATATAAATCTTTGTACATTATCTCCCCTTATAAGTTTTTTTGAAACTTTAATAAACAAATTTTGCTTTTATTATAATAATTATACAATTAAACGGCTATTATGTCAAAGAATTTTCTTTTTTTAATACATAAAAAGGCATTTTTTATGACAATAAATTTTTTTCGTTAAATTTTTTGAAAAATAATTTGTAAACAGTTGACATTAAAATAACATTTTGATATAATTCATAAGCATTGTTTACGGCATAATGGGTGCGGGTGTAGTTCAATGGTAGAATTCCAGCCTTCCAAGCTGGCTGCGTGGGTCCGATTCCCATCACCCGCTCCAAATAGAAAAACTTAGTTGGGGACTTTGCTATGCACCTGTAGCTCAGTTGGATAGAGCATCGGCCTTCTAAGCCGAGGGTCAGGGGTTCGAATCCCTTCAGGCGCACCATAATGGCGGGTGTAGCTCAGTTGGTTAGAGCGCAAGATTGTGGTCCTTGAGGTCGTGGGTTCGATTCCCATCACCCGCCCCACAAAAAACAACTAGGGGTATAGCCAAGCGGTAAGGCACTGGATTTTGATTCCAGCATTCGTAGGTTCAAATCCTGCTACCCCTGCCAATTTGATTCATTAGCTCAGTCGGTAGAGCACGTGACTTTTAATCACGGTGTCCGGGGTTCGAATCCCCGATGGATCACCAAATTAGATGCACGTCTAAAAATTAGATGTGCATCTAAAAAATATCTGCCATTAGCTCAGTTGGTAGAGCACCTGACTCTTAATCAGGGTGTCCGGGGTTCGAGTCCCCGATGGCGGACCACGTCGAAGCAAGGCTAAATGCCTTGCTTTTTGTTTTTCACAAAAAGCAATAGCTTAACAGCCTGCTTCTCCTTATCGAAAAAATTCTTTTGCCTTGCAAAATTATTTTTTCGAGTTTTTTTATTTTTAACAAAAGTCTTCAAGGACTTTTGTTCTTGTCTTTTATTTTGTGTTTAACAGAGGGGCTCGAATATGGAGAAAATTGCTGAAAGCAATTTGTTCACAAAAAAGCTTTTGCAGGGCAAAATTTTTTTGTGATAAGGAAAAGCAATGAAACGATTTTATGTTTTGCTACTAGCAAAACATTTTGAGTGAAATTTGCTTTGACGCAGTCCCCGATGGCGGACCACGTCAGAACAAGGCAACATTGTCTTGTTCTTTTTTTTGCTAAAAAGAACAAAAAAACACCTTGGCGAATTTGCCAAGGTGTTTTTATAGTTTAGCTTTTAGCTATTTTTTTGATAAACTTTAACGTCGTCTGGTAAACCAGTAATTGCTGATAAATCAGTAATTTCTGTATATCCACTTGTTGAATCTACTGGGTTTGTTTTGAGTTGTCCATTTTCAACTTTAAACTTATATCCGTCAACTTCGATAATATAGTTTACACCAATATCTTTAGTGTCATCTTGTTCGTCAGTATCATGAACAATTATTAACGTTTGTGCGTTTCTTGCTTCTTGTAAAGCTGCGCTTTCTTTAGCCTTTTCTGTCACTGACGTGAAAGTTGGAATTAATACTGCTGCGAGAATTGCGATTACTGCAATTACTATTACAAGTTCTACGATTGTAAAACCCTTTTTCATCTTTTTCATTGTTTTTGTCTCCTAAAGTTTATTTGATTTCCTATCCCCGTGATTTCTCACGGGGATATCATTTTGTTTGTATTTTTTTAATTATTTGTTAGCCCAGTTTGATTCAGCCCAAGGTTTGATAAAGCTTTGGATTTCTGCAAATGGAACACTCCAACTTGGAACATTACCTTTATCATCAAGTGTTAAACCATTAGCTTCGTCATAGTTACCAATAGTTGTATCAGCTAAATAGTAGTAGTTGCATTTTTCAAAACCACCAGCTGATTGAGGCTTTTTAGCATTGATTACGCCATTGTTAAGGCCAAGTGTTGTGCCCTCGAATACGCCTGTATTTAAGTCGCATTCATAAATTGACAAGCTAACGTTGTTCATAAAGATGTTACCAGTAGATTCTGGTGAATCAAAGTTGTCACTGTTAGCAAAACCAATCAACTTACCACTACGTCCTGCAACAGTTTGAACTGATACGTTGTCAAGAATAACTTCGCCTTTGATTACTATTTCAGCAGTGCCGTTTGGTGTATAACCAACTAAAGCACCTGTGTTACGGTGACCAGCAATAGATGAATTTACAATAGCAACGTTTTCAAGAATAAGTGTTCCTGAAAGAGAACCAACTAAGAAACCAATGTTACCAGCATCAATATCTCTGATATTAACGTTTTCAATAACAATATTTCTTAATGTAAGTGTAACACCAGCTTTAATTTCAGTAAATAAACCAGCGTTGTAGATACCATCGTGTCCAGCACCACCTTGAGCATATGTTTTTGATGCTTGAGTAGCAGTGATGTTCTTGATAACTACAGGTTCAGAACCCGTTCCTTCGATAGTTAAGCTCTTTGCTAATGCGCCACCAGCAAATGCAGCACCCATCATATCGATGTCTTCAGAAATTGCAATCTTTTCAACACCACCGTCGTTAATATAGTTCTTAACAGCATATGCTAATTCGCTAGCTGTATCAACTGAAGCCGTCTTATCTACAATAGCAGTATCTGGTCTGCTTGCAGTAATTGTTTGTGTTAATGTTTGCCAGAAACCATTGTTTGTTCTGCCTTTATACTCTTCAGGATAAATAGAACGACCTGTTGTTGTATCAACATATAATACACGGTTGATTTCTCCATCATAGAAGAAAGCTCTATTTGCGCATAATGCTTTGTAATCTTTTGCATCCATGCCTGCTTCTGCAAGAGCATCAAATACGTCATAAATAGAAACGTCTTCATCAAGAGCTGATTCAACAGCCAATGCAGTGTTCATTTGACGAACTGCTTGTTGGTCTGCAGATTGATTTGCTTTTTCAACTACGTTAGAAAATACTGGAATTAAAACAGCTGCTAAGATAGCGATAACTGCTATAACGATTACGAGTTCTACGATAGTAAAACCTTTTTTAAGTTTTTTCATTTTCTTTTCTCCTTTAAAATTTGTTTTAATTATTTTTGATTAGAGTTTTTGTTAAAACGTTATAATCAAAAAAATCAACACAACATCACACACTTTGTTAAATATATTTTTTGTGTATATTTTGCCTTAAAAAGTTGTGTAATTAAATTTTTTAAAGGTCTTTTTAATTTTACTTCGCTTATTTTTCTTAATATAGCACGCACTTTTTCAACAGTTTTCATTGCGAGTATTACACATACTATAAAGAAAAGTAGCATTATTATAAGTTGGATAGCTGATATTGCGCTTAAACTTCCTATCACAGGGAAATTAATAGACTCGTTTATCATCAGATAATATTCTCTGCCATAAAGGTCGGTAATCCAACTAGCAACAAAGCTGTTTTCATCAGAAGCAAGTAAAACGAATAGCAAGCAAATTAAAGCGATTAGATAACTAACACGCATAACTTTCATCTTGCATTTTATTAAACATAAAAACATCAAAAAGTTAACGAACAAATACCCAACGAGCAAATTATTCAAACCGTTTTACCTCCTTCTATTATTTTTTTGACATAAATCGACTATTTATTATTAGATTATACATCAATTCTTAAAAATTGTCAATAACTATCTTAAGTTTTTCGACATTTTATTACACGGCTTAACCCAACGTTAATTGTGGATTGCTTCTATATATTTATATATGATATATTATAGTTATCGTAAAATGACTTTTACAACCATCTTTTCTTGACTTATTTAACAAATATTTTAAATACGCTTGCAATTTTTGTGTAAAAAACTATATAATAATTATATGAATAAAATTTTTAACAAAAACGATTATAAATTAAACGACAAAGTTTACAAGGTTATTATAGATACCGACCCTGGCGTTGACGATGCGGCTTGCCTTATCTATGCTTTCTTTGATGAAAACATTGATATAAAACTTTTTACAACCGTCGTTGGCAACACTTCTTTAGATAAAACGACCAGAAATCTTTTGCATTTGATGGATATTTTTGAAGTTGATATTCCAGTCGCTCAAGGCGCAGCTAAGGCAATGACAAGAGAAAGTATAAATGCTGAGTTTATTCATCAAAAAGAAGGACTTGGTGGGTATGAGCCTTCGCCTAATTCCACTCGAAAGCTTTTAGAAGTTGATGCCGTTGAAGCTATGTATCAGGTATTAAAGCAAGGCGATGGCGATATTATCCCTATTATTCTAGGGCCTCAGACTAACCTTGGCTTGTTATTTTTAAGACACCCTGACATAATAGAAAAAATTCCACAAATCGTGTTTATGGGTGGCTCGCCGTTTGGAAATCCAGATTACCCTGACCATATATCGTTTAACATTTCTTCTGACCCAGAAGCGTTTAAGATTGTGCTTGATAGCAAAATTCCACTCGTTATGGTGCCGTCCGACCTAGGAAGAAGAAAGGCGCACCTATCCGAAGAATTTGTAAACAGTTTAGCCGAGATTAACGATGCTGGAAAACTTCTTGCCGATATGTATTCTAAGTATTGGGAGCCAGACTATCCAGATAAGCGTGTTGCCACCAACGATACTCTTGCGCTTTTTGCACTGTGCTATCCTAAAATGTTTAAGTTTGAAAGGGTAAGCGTTTCGGTTGATTTGTTAGACGCACCTGGCAAGACTTTTGTAGATTTTGATGGCAAGGGCAACGTCTTATTTATTTCCGATATCGATAGAGAAGCATTTTTAAAGCTCTTAATATCCGACCTTAAAAAACTGAATAATAAAAAGTTGAAAATTCAAAATTAGAATAAAAAAGTAAATATATAAAATAAAAAACCGTCAATATCAAATATGATACTGACGGTTTTTTTGGAGCTGGTGATCAGACTTGAACTGACGACCTGCTGATTACGAATCAGCTGCTCTACCGACTGAGCCACACCAGCAACTAAGTGCAAAATTTATCTACGCATTATATTATCACAAAACAAATTTTTTCGCAATAAAAATTACACTCAAATTTTAAATTTATTATTTTGCCAAAAGCTTTTTTATCTTTTTGGCATTTTCTTTGCCTAATTTATATCCTTGCTCAATGGCAAAATCAATGTCTTTAATTTTATATTGGTTCATATTTCCTAGCTCTGGCAAAAGATATAAGTCTGCTTTTTGATTTTTCTTCTTGTGCTCGGTAATCTCGTGGTCGGTTATTTCAAACATACGAGAAAGAAGGGTGAAAATATTATATTTTTTGTCGCAAGGCCTAACTTCCCCCAAAACGTCAACTGCAACTACAACGTCAGCGCCCATAGTCCTAACTTCTTCAACAGGCACTCTTTCAATAACGCCACCGTCAACTAAAAGACTGCCGTTTTTTTGTATAGGTCTAAAGACGAAAGGAATGGAAGAGCTTGCGGCAACTGCTTCACACACCTCGTCGTTGTCGTCGCCTAAAACGACTTTTTTTCCACTTATTACGTCAGTTGCAACACAGGTGAAAGGAATTTTTAGGCCTGAAAATTTTGTAGCGCCTAAATACTGCTTTATTTTTTTGCGCATTTTTTGTGAGCGAAGTAGCGATGCCCCACCAAGTGGATTAAGCGAAAGGTCAAAAATATCAGAAGCTTTTAATTTTTTTACAATGTTTGTCATTTGTTCTACTGCCAAACCCTTTGCATAGCAAGAGCCGACAACAGCACCCATAGAAGCGCCACTAATAAAATCCGGCTTTATTCCCTCTTCTTCCATAGCCTTTAAAAACCCTATATGGCTAACGCCACGGCTTCCACCAGCGCCGAGTGCAAATCCTAATTTTTTTGACATTGTAATTCCCCTATAATTTAGTAATCGCTTATAATATTTCCTATATATTAGCACAATAAACGTTATATTTCAAGTATTTGCTTGAATTTTTGATATACATTTGTTATAATAAAAATATGAATTATCATATTGATACAGGTTTAATAATAGAAAAATTTAACGTGGACTGCGAGTGCCCACTCTGCGAGATTAAAAAAGTTGTTGAAGAACAATTTTTGCACGAGTTCTTAAACGACGCCGTTATGGAAGATAACACAAGAATTAAAGTGGGAAAGCTCGGCTTTTGCGACAGACACTTTGATATGCTTTTTTCAAGGCAAAACAAACTTTCTGTTGCCCTTCAAATCAGAACGAGAACAGAATTTTTAGAGCAATATTTAACCGAGCTAAACTCACTAAAGCATGCAAAAAAACAGGCAGACAATCTTGAAAAGGCTATGAAAACTTGCGTTATTTGTGACCTTACTGATGAAAGTATGGTTAAATATTATAAAACTATTGCCCAAATGTTTGCAAAAGAAAAAGACTTTTATAAAACCTTACTTGGCGCAAAAGGATTTTGTATGCATCACTATGCTATGCTATTAAAATATGCAAACAGCGCTAGTGTGTTTGCCAAAAATTACGTCAATATTTTAAGTGGCGTGCAAATGCGTGGAATTTCTAGGGTTGAAGCCGACCTAAAAAAGTTTTGTGATAAGCACGACTATCGCAACGCTAACGAACCACTTGGTAGTGCTGAAACTGCCCTTCCAAGAATCAGAACCAAGCTTTACGGCAAAAAATACGATTAATTTAAATTTAAGGTTTTGTTATACAAAAAAATGACTGATTTTTTTCAGTCATTTTTATTTTTAGTTTATTTTTTTGGAAAAAGTTTTTTCTTCATTTTAGCTAAAATTATAATTGCAAAAATTGCTGCTAAAAGGCATGCAACAGCATAGTTTAGCCACAAGCCATCAAGTTTTAACGGTAATAAAATAGCAATTGCAAGCAGTGGGAACACCAAACATATTGAAATCGAAATAGCTAAAGCTGGCAACGGCTTTTCTATTGCAAGCAAGAAAGTTTGTATAGTGTGGCTTATCCACTTAAATAAATATGCTATAGAAAATAACCTTAATGCGTGCGCCGAATAATCTAAAAGCGATAGGTCGTTTATAAAGGCACTTGACAAGGTTTTTGGAATTACAAACATTATAAGCGCAAAGAATATAGAAATTATAGCACCTGCTATAAACGAATATTTAACTAGTAGTTTAACCCTGTCGTTTTCGTTTGCACCATAATTATATCCGATTGCCGGTTGAAGGGAATCCAAAATGCCGTAAAGCATTTGCTCTACAATGCCACCTATAGTGAACAGTATTCCATACACTACAACAGCGTTATCCCCACCGAATTTAATGAGCATTATGTTCATTACTATGGAGAACACCCTGCCAGCAACGTTTGTTAAAAAGGCTGGCGTGCCGTTTTCTACAATCTCTTTTAACATTTTTGTGTTCGCCTTAAATTTAACAAACTTTAATTGAAGTTTGCCTGTTAAAAACATTGCATATCCAACCACAACGCAAATAACTATTATTATGTTTGCACCCAAGGCTGCACCCTGTATCCCCAAGTCAAAAACAACGACAAATAGAAGTTCTAAAAGCACTGTACCTATGCTCATAAAGATATTTAAGTACATACTCGTTTTAATTTTACCAGAAATTCTAAGGTAGTTATCGACAGCAAAAAATAATGTAGCTATAGGCGAAAATAATGCATAAACCCTTGCATACTTAACTCCATATTGTGCAATCTGCCCTTTAGCACCAACGAGCGCCATAAAACTAGGCGCTAAAAAATATAACAGCACACCTATTATCGTCCCTGTTAATATTATTAAAAGGGTGGCAAATGTAAAATATTCGTTGGCTTTTTTGTCTTCTTTTTTGCCAAGCAAAATGGCGATAGGCACTGATGAGCCTACGCCAATTAGGTCTGCTAGTGAAAAGTTGATGATAACAAGTGGCATGGCAAGACCTAAGCCCCCAAGCGCCACTTCCCCAACAAACTTACCTACAAATATGGCATCAAAAACGGTGTAAACCGACATCATAAGCATACTTATCCCACCGGGGATTGATGCTTTTAAGAATAGTTTTAATGGGTTTGTATGTAAAAATAGTTTTTTGTTGTCCATTAGTCTTGCTCTTCTGCTTCTTCTTGCTCTAAGCTAATTGCCTTTTCAATGATGTCTAAAAGCGCTTCTTTTCCATATCCTGTGTCAGCGCTAGTTGCAGTCACGTCGGCATAGCCAACTCTAAGTGACGATGCAATCTCGTTAATTCTTGGCTTAATCCTTGTTTTAGATAGCTTATCAGCCTTAGTTGCAACGAGTGCAAACGGCACGGCATAATGATATAAATAATTTATCATCATTTTATCGTCGCTAGTCGGCTCGTGCCTTATATCCACAAGCGAAAGAAGTAGCCTAATATTTTGCGTGCCTAAAAAGGTTTCTAAAAGCCTACCCCACTTTTGCTTTTCTTCTTTTGGCGCTTTTGCAAAGCCGTAGCCTGGAAGGTCGGCAAGCACGAACTCGCCAAAGTCAAAATAGTTTATAAGCCTTGTTCTTCCTGGCGTTGTCGAAGTTTTAGCCAACTTTTTCTTGTTTGCAAGCATATTAATCAGCGAGCTTTTGCCCACGTTGGACTTACCTGCAACGGCAATTATTGGCTTAGAAGTTTGATAAAACTTATCCACACTTGCAACGCTTGTTATAAAAACAGCATCTTTAATCTTCATATTTTTCCCTTAATTATTTATTGCCTTCTTAAAAACTTCATCAATATTTTCCACGGCAATAAACTCAATTTTTTCTCGTATTTCTTTTGGAATATCCACCAAATCTTTTTGATTTTCTTTTGGAATTATAATATTTGTTATTCCAAGTCTATATGCGGCAAGCGCCTTTTCCTTAAGCCCACCTATTGCCAAAACCTTGCCCCTTAAAGTAATTTCTCCTGTCATAGCAACCGTCTTTTTAACAGCCTTATTTGTAAATGCTGAAAGAATTGCCGTTGCCATTGTTATTCCTGCACTAGGTCCGTCTTTTGGCGTTGCTCCTTCTGGAACGTGGATATGAATATCGGTTTTTTCAAATCTGTCGTTATCTATGTTATATTTGTCGGCATTTGCACGAATATAACTAATCGCCGCCCTTGCAGACTCTTTCATAACGTCGCCAAGCTTTCCTGTTAAAACAATTTCGCCCTTGCCTTGCATCAAAGAAACTTCTATTGTAAGCGTTGTTCCACCAATGCTTGTCCACGCAAGACCTGTTGCTGCGCCCACTTCGTCCTTTTCAAGTGCTAAATCCCTTGCGTGCTTTTTAATGCCAAGATATTCGTTTACAGCCTTAGCATCTATCGTCTGCTTTTTAAGTCTAGGCTTTTGAGCAACTTTAGTTGCAACCTTTCTTACAACGCTTGCAATCTCACGCTCTAAATTTCTAACGCCAGCTTCGGCTGTATAGCTTGAAATAATCTCTTCTATTCCGTCGTCTGTAAAAGCAATATTTTTCTTTGTTAAGCCGTTATTTTCAAGTTGCTTAGGAATTAAATATTGCTTTGCAATTTGCAATTTTTCTTCTTTTGTATAGCCAGAAAGTTGTATTACTTCCATTCTATCAAGAAGTGGATAAGGAATAGTATCAAGCGAGTTAGCCGTTGTTATGAACATAACTTTAGATAGGTCGAACGGAACTTCTAAAAACCTATCTCTAAAAGTTGTGTTTTGCTCTGGGTCAAGCACTTCTAAAAGCGCACTAGCTGGGTCGCCGTGTATGTCGGATGAAAGTTTATCAATTTCGTCAAGCAAGAAAACTGGGTTATTTGAGCCTGCGTTTTTTAGGCCAAATATAATTCTGCCTGGCATTGCACCAACGTAAGTTCTTCTGTGTCCCCTTATTTCAGACTCGTCTTTAACGCCACCAAGACTCATCCTTACAAATTTTCTGTTTAACGCCCTTGCAATCGAAGTTGCAACCGAAGTTTTGCCAACCCCCGGAGGACCTACGAAACATAAAATAGGCCCTTTTATTTTCTTTGTTAGCTTTAAAACTGCAAGATATTCTATAATTCTTTTTTTAACCTTTTCCAAGCCGAAATGGTCTTTGTCCAAAATTTGCATTGCCTTTTTAAGGTCTTCCGTATCAGCAGTGCTATAATTAAATGGCAACTCTTTTATCCAATCTAGATAATTTAATATGATTGAATAATCTGGAGAAGATGGATTAATTTTATCAAGCCTTGCAATTTCTTTTAACGCCTTTGCTTCAATATCGGCTGGCAAGTTTTTATCAATTATAGTCTTTTTTAATTCTTCTAATTCATTTAAGTCGTCGCCAAGTTCATCGTGGATAGCTTTTAGTTGTTCTCTAAGATAAAACTCTTTTTGACTTTTATCAATGCTGGTGCGAACCTTAGAAGTAATTTTACGCTCAATTTTGGCAATTTCAACTTCTTTGTTAAAAAGCTTCTCAAACTCTACAGCTCTTTTTTCAGTGCTGTCAATCTCTAAAATTCTTTGCACGTCGTTTTCGTTTAAGTGCGCCGTTGATAAAACGTTATCTATATATTCGTTTAAGTCGTTAATACCTGCAAATAATGCAAGCACGTCCTTATTTATGCCTTTGTCAAGAAGCGCATATTCTGCGAACACGTTTTTGCAAACTCTTAAATACGCTTCGCTAATAGCCTCTTCTTCAATAGGGATATAAGGGCTATCCATAACGTTAACTGCAAAATATCCTTTGTCATTTGTAAAACCTGTAATCTTAACTCTGCTTAGTGCTTGAACGGAAATTTTAAGTGACGAGTTTTGACCTTTTATAACTTGTTTAATGTGCGCAATAACGCCCACCTTTAAAATCTCACTCTTTTTTGGGTTTTCTATAAAAGCATTTTTTTGTGGTGCAATAACTATTTTAGAGTCCCTTGACACTGCCATATTAACGGCATTTATAGATGCAATTCTGCCCACTTCAAAATTGAGTATTGTTTTAGGAAAAAGTGACTTTCCCCTAAGTGCCACCAACGGATACTCTTTTAGCTCGTTTATTGTTAAATCTTTTTCGCTAGTATTTTCAACATTATCTTCGCTTAAAACAACTTGTATATTTTCTTCCATATTCTTCCTTTTATGTATCTTCTTTCGTATTTTATTTTATAAACAATATTTTTCTAATAAATGTAAAACCGGCTTGTCCTTAAACTCAACCGTCACTTCTTTTGCCACTTGTTTTAGCTTGTCTACTGCATCACCAACGGCAACTCCGTGCCACTCGCCACTTAGAAGTGGGATATCGTTTGTGCTATCCCCCACCGTTAAAACTTGGCTAAGTGGAATATTATAATGATTTGCAAGTAGCCTAACGGCTTCGCCCTTATTATATTTTTTATTTATGCACTCTAGTAAATATTTTGCGCCCGAATTAAACATAACGTCGGTGCCAGCATACTCGCCGTTATATTTGCCCATAAGCACGTCAACCTTTTCAGGCTCGCAAAGAGCGCACATTTTGCTAACCATTTTGTTTTGTGTTAAAATTTCTTTAGCAAGGTCTAAAGTTTCATAAACGGTTGTCTTTAATGCACTTGCATAGATTTTAATGTATTCAGCATATTTTTCATTTGGCTGATAATATAACTTTTCACCAATATATGCAAGTGCCAAGGCATCGTCAAGCACAAACTTTTTGACAACTTGGCTTGCATCTTTTGGCGTTAAGCCACCTTCTAAAAGAGGCTTTCCACTTTCAATATCTTTTATCATAGCACCTTGAAAAGAAACGCATAGTCCAGTTAAGCCTGCTGATAAGCAAATTCGTTGCGCCGAACTAAACATTCTGCCTGTGCATAGCACAAATTTGCCACCTTTAGCTTGAAATTTTTTTATCGCCAAAACCGTCTGTTTATCTATATCGTTTTGTGGGGCACACCCCAGCGTGCCGTCGTAATCACTTATTATTAATTTATATTTCACTTTAGTCCTTCCTTTGTAAGTGCGTCGATTATAGCCTGCGCTTGTTTATCGCCAATGCCGTTAACTGACGTAAGCTCATCTTTACTTGCACTGATTATGCCACTTAAATCCTTAAACGCTAAAAGTAGCGCTTGTTTTTTGACCTTTCCTAAGCCACGAACCTTGTCAAGCACCGAAGATAGCGCCCTTTTTCCCCTTAAACTTCTATGATAGTTTATGGCAAACCTATGTGCCTCATCTCTTATTCTTTGCAACATTTGCAAGCAATAATCATTTTTTTGCAAAATTATTGGCTGACTTTTATCTAAAACGAAAATTTCTTCTTCCCTTTCAGCAAGGGCGATAAGGTCAATATCCGAAATGGCAAACTCATCAAACACTTGCTTTACGCTTGAGAGTTGACCTTTGCCACCATCAATGATGATAAGGTCTGGTTTTGGAAACTTTTCGCTGTCCGTTTTAAGCCTAAGAAGTCTTCTTCTCATCATTTCTTGATGGCTTTTATAATCGTCTGCTCCTTCAAACGTCTTTATCTTAAACCTACGATAAGAATCGGCATCTTTCTCGCCGTCAATGAACACGACCATACTGCCTACCTTGTCCACGCCACTTATATTGGATATATCGTAGCACTCCATACGCTTTGGATAATTTTTTAGGTTTAACTTCTCCATTAAACTCTTGCACGCATTTATGGTCATATCGTTTTTATGCTCGATTTTATTTGTCGCCGTTTGCAAATGCTCGGTGGCGTTAACTTCTGCCATATCCGAAAGTTGCTTTCTAACGCCTTGTTTAACGGCTAGAAAACTAACCGACTTATTATAATTTTGCTTAAAATACTCGGTCAAAACTTCGCCGTCGGCAATATTAATTGTGCTTATAATCTCATCAGGAATTTCCACGCCAATTTTATAGTATCTAAGCACGAATTCTCTTAAAAACTCGCCATCAGTTTGACCAAAATAAGAAAATGAAAAGTTTTTTGCGCCAAGCATCCTGCCACCCCTTACTATGAGAAGGCTAACTGCACTATATATGCCGTTTGTCGTATATGCTATTATATCGGCATTAAGGAACTTGTTTAAAGAAGTTATGCGCTTTTGCTTAATTTTTTCTAAGCTTAAAAGCCTGTCTCTAAACTTTAAGGCAAGTTCAAATTCTTCTTTTTGGCTGGCAAGCGTCATCTTTTCTTTGAAGAGATTTTCAGCAAAAGTTATGTCCCCAGATAAAAAATCTATCGCCTTATTTACCATAGACATATATTCTTTTTGGCTTACTAGCCCCGTGCAAGGTGCCGTGCATTTTTTAATGTGATAATTAAGACACTCTTTTATAGGCTTTAATCCAAGTTTTTTTGCGCAAGGGCGCACCCCAAATGCTAAGTTTATAATTTCTAAAACGTCTCTTACGCTTACGCCACCCATAAACGGCCCAAAATATTTTGCACCGTCCTTTTTGATTTTTCGGGTTATAGTAAAGGTTGGAAAATTTTCTTTTAAGTCAATTTTAAGATATGGATAAGTCTTATCGTCTTTAAGCAAGATGTTATAGCGTGGCTTATGTTTTTTAATAAGGTTATTTTCAAGTGATAACGCATCAATTTCAGTAGGCGCAATGATATAATAAAAGTCTTTGACGTGGCTAACCATCGCCATAACTTTTTCGGTTTTGACGCTTGATTGAAAATATTGCCTTACCCTGTTTTTAAGGTTTTTTGCCTTGCCAACGTATATAACTTGCCCAGCACTGTCAAGCATTACGTAAACGCCTGGGCTATCGGGAAGATGTTTTAATTTTTCTCTTATTATATCCACCCTTTTATTATAACCCATTTTAAAATAATTTACAAGTAGTTAATACCCCAAAAACTCCACACCTTTTAAAAGAACGTCATTTAAAGTATCGTTTCTAAGCGAATAAAAAACAACTTTTCCTTGCCTTCTTGTTTTAACGGCGTTTAGGTTTTTAAGTAGCCTTAGTTGGTGCGATACTGTAGTTTGGTTTAATGAAAGTAGCGTTGATAGGTCGCTTACGCACATTTCGCTTATGGCAAGCGCCGAAATCATTTTTAGCCTAGTGTAATCTGAAAATATAGAAAAGAAGCACACTAGGTCATCTAAAATTTCGCCCTTTGGCACGTAATCGTTTACTAAAGACTGAAGCCTTTTGTCAAGTAATACTTGCATATTTTTCCCCTTTTAAAATTTTTAGCATATAATAAATACTTGCACATATATTTTAACAAAAATATGCTTGCACATTTTTATATAAATTCACGCATATAATAGAAAAATAGCGAATTTTATATAAAAGGAGGATTTATTATGAACTCATCTAATCTCACTTTAATTGTTCTACTATTTTTGCTAACCTGTAATAACAGCATAGACACCACGCAATTATTATTGTTGCTTGCCCTTTTAAGCACAACCAACGGGGCAGGCTTATTCAGCAATAACAATAATTGCAACTGCAATGGCTAACCTTCTATGCTTGATAAACAACCGATAAAATAACGAAAAAGGACTGCTTCTCGCAGTCCTTTAGTTTTATTATTAACTATCTATGCTTACATTTAACACTTTCACCTTTACTTTGTTTATTTTATCCCATTAGACATTGTGCATGCGACAATAATTTTATATACTTTCGACAATAATCGACAGTATAAGTCAATATTAGTAAAACAATAGGTGGTTAATCGGTTTCGTCACCGGAATTGATGTGTTATAATATGTTTAGTTTCTAAAATCAGTTCTACCTAAAAGGTAATCAGGTGAAACATTGAAATACTCGCAAAGCAATTCTATTATTTCTAATTCAGGCAGAAAGTTTTTGCTAAACCATTTTGAGATACTGCTTTTGTCAAATGCACAATCGCCAGCTACTTTATAATGTGAAACGTCTTTTTCATAGCACAATTCTTCAAAGCGCTGATAGAAAGTTATGCCGTTAGAAGATTTATCAAAACCTTCTTCATTTGTCTTTCCTAAAAGATAGTTTATCGGTATGTTAAAGAAGTCAGCAATTCGCATTAACGTTTTGACACTAGGAATAATACCATACAAAAGAGCGTTTGAAAGCGTGCTTTGACTTAAAGGAATAAGCTTTGCTATCTCTGTGCGATTATAGTCCGAATCTTCAAGTATTGAATTAAATCTTTTTTGAAATGATAAAGATATAGCCAATTAATAACTCCCCCTAATTATTTAGGTGGCTAATACAACAAAACACCTATACATATAGTATAAGTGTTAAAAAATTAAATATAGGTGACTTATAAGAAACGTCACACAAGGAGCATTATGAAAATTTTAACAAAAGAGTGGGCTGAAAGACTAGAACAAGTGAAAAAAGAGTATGAATCGAAGGATTTAAAGCAAGCAAATAAACTGTTAAAAGAAGTTGAATGTAATGCACAAAAAGCAAACCAATTAACCGAAACTGCCGAATACTATTTATCAAATGGTTTTATACTTGATGATGTTGTTTATGAGTTTGTAAAAAAAGAATATTCACAAGGTAGAGATTATTTTATAAATGTCAGTGACTTTAATGTTTGCATAGAAAATTATCAAATATTAGGGAGAGAAAATTTCAAAATAAAGGATGCATATGTTTATTCTGCCGAACTAATTTATAATTCTAATAAACGTTATGAACTACACTTATTATTAGTTAATGTGGATAAATACGCTAATAAAAAATATTGGTATTTTACTTTAATGGGCACTAACATTAAGTTCGTTGGTGACCATCAATAAAGATATTTTAAGCGAATAGAAACGAGTTAGCAAGACAACACCTACTACCTATTTTAAGCAGTTAGAAACGAGTTAGGCAAGGCTCGACAAATTGCAGGGTGAGATAGACCTTGCTGGTCATAATCTAACTTATTTTAAGTGCTTAGATGCGAGTTTGGCAAGGCAACACCCGAAGGCAATAGCACGCATATTGTCAAGTGGTGTTAACGCAGTATTGCGACGCTTATAAGCAAGTATAAAAAAAGAGACACTTTAATTAGTGTCTCTTTTATATACGTCTTAAATCAAAGCGAATTAGTTGCAAGCAAGAGCAGGAAAACGAGAATTGTGGAAGGGCGTGTACTTTTTTGTACACAACCAACACAAGCGCAAGTTTGACACACTATTGCGTAGCAAATAATTTGCTGTAAAATTAGATTTCTGAGAAGTATTTAATAGTTCTAACCATTTGACTTGTGTATGAGTTTTCGTTGTCATACCAAGAAACTACTTGAACTTGATACGTGTCGTCATCAATCTTAGATACCATTGTTTGTGTAGCATCGAAGAGTGAACCATATCTCATACCAACAACGTCTGAAGAAACGATTTCGTCTGTGTTGTAGCCGAAAGATTCTGTAGCTTGAGCCTTCATAGCAGCGTTGATACCATCAACTGTCACGTCCTTACCCTTAACAACAGCGATAAGGATTGTTGTTGAACCTGTAGCTGTTGGAACACGTTGAGCAGCACCGATGAGCTTGCCGTTGAGTTCTGGGATAACAAGACCGATAGCTTTAGCAGCACCCGTTGAGTTTGGAACGATGTTCATAGCACCTGCTCTAGAACGACGGAGGTCACCCTTTCTTTGTGGACCATCAAGAATCATTTGGTCACCTGTGTAAGCGTGAACTGTTGTCATAATACCAGATTGGATTGGAGCGTAATCGTTAAGAGCCTTAGCCATAGGAGCAAGACAGTTTGTTGTGCAAGATGCAGCAGAGATGATGTGGTCATCTTTTGTAAGTGTCTTGTGGTTAACGTTATATACGATTGTTGGAAGGTCATTGCCAGCTGGAGCAGAGATAACAACGTTTTTAGCACCAGCATCGATGTGAGCTTGAGCTTTAGCTTTGCTTGTGTAGAAACCTGTACATTCTAAAACTACGTCAACGTCAAGTTCGCCCCATGGGAGTTCGCTTGCGTTAGCTTTAGCGTAAATTGTGATTTCCTTTCCATCAACGATGATTGAGTTATCTGTAGCTTCTACAGCGTGTTCAAATCTACCTTGCATTGTGTCGTACTTTAAAAGGTGAGCAAGCATCTTTGGGCTTGTTAAGTCGTTGATAGCAACAACTTCATAACCTTCTGCACCGAACATTTGTCTGAATGCAAGACGACCGATACGACCAAAACCATTAATTGCAACTTTTGTTGTTTTTGACATTGTAATGTCCTCCAAATAATATAATTTTATAATTTTTTAATTGTTTTTCAAAATTTTGACCAAATTTTGTCTTATATATTATATATACAAAAAACTTTTAAGTCAAACATTTTTATACCATTTTTTGCATAATTTTAACATTTGCAATTTTGCTTAAAATTATTTAAGGTTTTCTGGGTTTAAGCAAAGTAGGTCGTCTACTACGAACAAGCCGTCCTTTCTAATTAGCTCGCCGTCAAGATAAATTTCCCCACCACCATATTCTTTTGTTTGAATTTGAACTAAATCCCAGTGAAGTGCCGATATGTTTCCATTAAAGCACTCATCATAACAACAACCCGGTGTAAAGTGGATAGAGCCTGAAATTTTTTCATCAAAGAGTATGTCGCCCATAGGGTTTTTGATATATGGGTTAACGCCAAACGCAAACTCGCCCACGTATCTTGAGCCAGCGTCTGTGTCTAAAATAGCGTTTAATTTTTGGGTGTCGTTTGCAGTTGCTTTTATAATCTTGCCGTCCTTAAAGGTTAGGCTAACGTTTTCAAACTTAAACCCATTTTCAACGGACGGAGCGTTATAAGTGATTGTTCCGTTTACACTTTCCTTTATAGGCGCTGTGTAAATTTCGCCGTCAGGGATATTTCTGCTTCCAGAACATTTTTGACTGCCAATGCCCTTGATAGAAAAGCTAATGTCGGTATCTTTTGCAACAATTCTAACCTTATCAGCGCTATCAAGTCTTTTTTTCAAAGCGTCCATTGCCCTATCCATTTTTGAATAGTCAAGCGTGCAAACGTTAAAGTAAAATTCTTCAAAAGCGTCCGTGCTCATACCTGCAGATTGCGCCATGCCCTCAGTTGGGTATCTCAAAACAACCCACTTCGTCTTTTTAACCCTTAGTTCGTGATGAACAGGGTGAGAGTAAAATTCGCTTTCTGCTTTCATTTTATCTTCTGGGACGTCACAAAGTTCGTTGCAGTTTTGACCACCACGAATACCGATATAAGCATCCATTTCAGCCATACGATAACCGTCGTATTTAGCCCTTAATTTTGCTTGCTCTTCAGTTTGACCAAACAAGAGCTTTCTTGTTATTCTATTGTCATAAAGTTCAACAAATGGATAAGCACCCACCTTATAAGCCTCGTCAACCAAAGCATTTACTAGCATATAGTCAATGCCCTTTGCTTCGATTAAAACCTTTTCGCCCTTTTTAAGAGCGCACGAATAGTTGATAAGCACGTTTGCGAGTTTCAAAATTCTTTCATCTTGCATAAAACACCTATACAATTTTTTATTTACACTTTAATTATACAACTTATTAGTTTTTTTATAAAGTATTTTTGATTAAAATACAAAAATATTTGCTTAATTGCAAAAAAAATGGTATTATATTAAATGTTGGGAATAAAACCGACATATTTTAACTAAATTTTGCAAAAAATAAAAATTATATATATTATTTGGAGGCTATTATTATGGCATTAGTAAACTCAAAGAAAATGTTTGAAATGGCTTATAAGAACGGCTATGCAATCGGCGCTTTCAACGTGAACAACATGGAAATCGTTCAAGGCATCACCGAAGCTTGTAAAGAAGAAAACGCACCTGTTATTTTGCAAGTATCAAAGGGCGCAAGAGCTTATGCTAACCACACGTACCTTGTTAAGCTTGTAGAAGCAGCTGTTTTGGAATGTCCTGATATTCCTATCGTATTGCACTTAGACCACGGCCCAGACTTCGAAACTTGTAAAGCAGTTATCGATGGTGGCTTTACGTCAGTTATGATTGACGGCTCTCACCTTCCTTTTGAAGAAAATATCGCTTTAACAAAGAAAGTTGTTGATTACGCTCATGACGTTGCTGCACGTGGTAGATATATCACTGTTGAAGGCGAACTCGGCACACTTGCTGGTATTGAAGACGACGTTAAAGTTGAACACGGTGCTGAAAGTTATACAAAACCTGAACAAGTTATCGAATTTGTTGAAAAAACAGGTGTTGACAGCTTGGCTATCGCTATCGGTACAAGCCACGGCGCTTATAAATTTAAGCCAGACCAATGCACAAGAAATGAAAAAGGCATTTTAGTTCCACCTGCACTTCGCTTTGATATTTTAGAAGAAGTTTCTAAAAAGCTCCCTGGTTTCCCTATCGTTTTGCACGGCTCTTCTTCAGTTCCACAAGACTACGTTAAGATGGTAAACGATAACGGTGGTAAAATGCCAGATGCTATCGGTGTTCCAGAAGAACAATTAAGAAAGGCTGCAACACTTTCAGTTTGCAAAATTAATATCGACTCTGACCTTCGTTTAGCAATGACAGGTACAATCCGTCAATTCTTTAACGATAAACCAGACAAATTCGACCCAAGAGAATACTTAAAACCAGCTCGTGCTAACATTAAAGAAAACGTTAGACATAAGCTTAAAAACGTTCTCGGTTGCGCTGGCAAAGCAGACGAATGCAAATAATTTAATTGCATAATAAAAATTAAAAACAAAACTCTCGGTGATTTCACCGAGTGTTTTTTTGTTTAGTTAACTGAGATTGTTCCGTTAGTACATATTATTTGTATTGCAGGCGTGCTATATTTCCAATATTTTTCAATATGAATTTCTTTCCACTGCTCAATAGTCCCTTCATAATAAATTTTGCTTAAATTTT
>JAZNCJ010000022.1:0-12352 GCA_045587465.1 Christensenellaceae bacterium | reverse complement strand
AATGTCAAGGCTAGATATATCTAAAACATATTCGCATGAAATGATTTCCAAACTCTTTATGGCAAGCATCATAACTTCTAAAATAGCATAGTCATCAACGTCACCCACACACTCTAAGCCTGCTTGCATAATTTCTTTATAAGACTTTGTGCCTTTTGAAACTCTATATACGTTCTCGTTATAGAAAACTTTTTGCAACCCACCTTTGTTTTCTGCCCCGTTTTTTATAATCGAAAGGGTCACGTCTGGCTTTAACGCCATAAGTTTTCCGTCCGTATCGGTAAAAGTAATGATATTATCCGAAACCAAAAACTCTTTATTTAATGCGTATAAATCATATTCTTCAAACTTGCTCATTTTATATTGAGTATAACCATATTTGCCGTAAAGTGAACGAAGTTTGAAAATCGCTCTTTCATCATCTCTTAAAACTAAATCTAAATTCATTTTATTTACCATCCTATCTATCAAGCACAATTTTATATCCGTTTTTTCCATATTGCAAACACTTGTTAACCCTGCTTATCGTTGCAGTGCTTGCCCCCGTCGCCTTAGAAACTTCTTGATAGTTGTTGCCTTCGCTGAGTAGTTTTGCTACTTCTAATCTTTGCGATATATCTTCAAGTTCTTTTATAGTGCAAACGTCTTCAAAAAATCTTCTGCACTCATCTGTGCTTTTAAGTTTAAGTATTGCCTCAAATAAGCCGTCAAATTTTTTAATATCAAAATTTTCCATATCTACTTTCCTTTATAAAACTACGTGACCTTTCAGTCCACTTTTATTTTACTTTATCATTTTAGCACGCTAAAGTGATAAAGTCAACTATTTTTTATAAGTTTTTAAAAATTTAATGCGCCCCTTCAAAAAATTTGGAGCGCTTTAATTTTAAGATATTAGTTTGCAGGCTATAAAAAATATAATTTCTGTAAATATTGGCAAAATTGTCATTATTATAAAAAATATCAAACTGCCTTTCTTGTCTTCTTTTTTTCTGTTTTTAATTGTCAATAATAAACCTATCAAAGAAACGATGGTGTTTAATATTGCCCCTATACCACCGATTATAATTAAAATAAACATAATAAAAAAGACAAGCATTGTTTTTTGCTTTTTTATATCTGTTTCTAAAATTATTGGAATAAACTCAATAAGTAAAAAAGCAAGAAGAACAACGTATATTAGCAAAGATATAATTTTTAAAACCTTGTAACTCGTACTTTTCTTTACACTATTGCTAGTTTCAATTTTTTGCATTTTCATTTCCCCCTTTTGTATATTTTAACATATTTTGTTGTTTATTTCAATACCCTTTGTAAATTAAAATGTTTTTTATCTTAGTGCTTTAGGCTCGTTAGCGTATGAGAAGTAAGCAGTGTTCAATGTGAAATATTTACATAATTTTCCTTTTTTGCTTTTAAAATTCAAAAAGCAATAACTACAAGTTACTGCTTCCTGAATAATATATGATAAGGGGGAAAATGATGAGTGATTTCAATGCCAAAATGGCTTTCGCCTTTCGACAGTAATAATATACATTATTCGACAAAATTTGTAAAGTTTTTTTCACCGATTTTTTAAAATTTTAAACTTTTTTTATAAATTATTTTTTTGTTTTGTTAATATCTAACATTTATTGTTATGCTATCACAATTGTTAGATAGTTGAGTTTTTTATATAAAAAAAGAAACAGTTTTTTCACTGTTTCCTTTTTAATTTTAGTTTTCGTCTGGTTCTAAAGCCATTGCTTCATCAGCTGCTTCATCTTCTTCTAAAACCCTACAAAATTCTTCAAACACTTCATCTAAAAGTGCTTCATCTTCTATAGGAAGAAGGTCTGCCGTTTCTTCGTCATCGCCAGCAAGCTCAAAAATGATAAGGTCGTCATCTTCAATGCCGTCAATTTGTTCAGCAGGTTCAAAAGCTGAATAGTTCTTTCCCTTATATTCTATCGTTCCAACAAAATAGAATTTAAGTTTTTTTCCGTCCTCTGTTGTAAGTTCAACAATTTCATCTTCGCATTCGCAAACTTCATTTTCGCAGTCACAGCCGTGTTCATCACAACCACAAGTGCATTTCTTTTCTTTATCGCTCATAATAATTCTCCTTTTTATTATCCTTTCTTATTTTTATCGTTTAAAAATCCTTGCAAAATAGATGCGGCAGCCAAGCTGTCGACTAACCCCTTTCGCTCCTGCCTACGTTTACCTTGCTCTATCAAAACTTCTTCAGCTTCGATAGACGTGCAACGCTCGTCCACTTCAAAAATCTCTAAACCCAAAGCTTGTTTTAGTTTTTCTATAAAAAACTTAGCACGATTTGTTTGAATTGATGGCGTGCCGTCAAAGTTAACCGGCAGACCACAAACAAGTGCCGTTGCGCATTTTTCTTTTGCTAAAAGCGCAATCTTTTCAAGGTCGGTTTTAAGGTTTTTTCTATTCAACGTTTGAACAGGCAAAGCATAACTATTAAATGGGTCTGAAACGGCAATGCCAATTCTCTTTTCGCCTATATCTAAACACAAAAATCTTTCCACTTATTTATTATAACATATCTAAGATATTTAATGCAATAGTTTTAAAATAAAAATGGCAGAGATTTCCACTGCCATTTTATAATTATTCTTGATTGTTTTTCTTGTTTGTTTTGGTCATATCTTCAACTTTTTGTTTAACCTGTTCTTGACCGTCTCTAACCATTTGGCGAGCCTTTGCTGAGTTAGTTGCTAGTACTGCGCCACCTAAAACGCCAAGAAGCATACCACATAAAAACTTATCGTCCATAACTCCCCCTTTTAAGAGTTATTATGCGCAAACTTTGTCGATTTTATGCACCACTACTTAAATTATCTAAATGAACAAAAACAAGTTAGGCTTGTTTTTTATATGCTCTAAGTGCGCATAAGCAAGTTAGGCATTTTTCTTTTCCAAATAATTCTCTATTGCTTTCTTAATAGCCTCTTCTGCCAAAACTGAGCAGTGAATTTTTTGTGATGGAAGGCCACCCAAACACTCGATAACCTTTTTGTTTGTCACCTTTAAGGCCTCATCAATGGTCATACCTATAATCATATCGGTTGCAGTTGAGCTTGTTGCAATTGCAGCAGCGCAACCAAAAGTTTTAAACTTTGCGTCAACGATAATATCGTTTTCAATTTTTAATGAAATTTGCATAATGTCGCCACAGCTTGCATTTCCAACCGTGCCAACGCCACTTGCATTTTCTATTTCACCTACGTTTTTTGGGTTTTGAAAGGCTTGCATTACTTTTTCATTATACATACTTAATTTCTCCTTCGCTTTTAAACAGTGGCGACATTTCCCTAAGTCTAGCAACTGCCGTTTTAATTGTTTCTACTGCATAGTCAACTTGTTCTATAGTGTTATGCTTTCCAAAAGAAAATCTTATAGAGCCGTGCGCAAGTTCTTCAGGAAGCCCTAAGCTTAATAGCACGTGTGACGGCTCTAATGAGCCGGACGAGCAAGCCGAGCCTGAAGACACGCATATCCCTGCTAAGTCAAGGCTAAACAAGATTGATTCGCCCTCTATAAACTTAAACGAGAAGTCTGCATTTGCAGGAAGCCTTTTCTCTCTTGGTCCGTTAAGTTTAACAAACGGAACTTCGCTAAGCACTCTATCGATAAAATGGTCTCTTAAAGAAGACACGTATTCAAAGTTTTGCGCTTGTTCTTTGTCTGCAATTTCAAACGCCGTGGCAAAGCCGACTATTCCAGGAACGTTTGTCGTACCACCACGCTTTGTTCTTTCTTGGTGACCACCGGTCAAAATGCTTTGCACTTTTACGCCGTTTCTGATATATAATGCGCCCACACCTTTCGGTCCGTAAATTTTATGCGAACTCATACTCATAAGGTCAACGCCTAAATCTTTTACGTCAATTTTTATTACGCCTGCTGCTTGAACAGCATCAGTAAAACAAATTGCGCCCACAGAGTGAGCAATTTCGGCAATTTCTTTTATTGGCTCAATCGTTCCCACTTCGTTATTAGCAAGCATACAGCCAACGAAAATCGTGCCCTTTTTAACGATGCTCTTTAAGTGATCAAGGTCAACAAAGCCATACTCGTCAACCTTCATAAACTCAACGTCAAAGCCTTCTTTTTTCAAAGCCTTTGCCGTTTCTATCATTGCTGCGTGCTCGATTGGGCTTATTACGATATGATTGCCTTTATCTTTATAAGCGTGCGCAACACCCCTAAGCGCCCAGTTATCGCTTTCGGTGCCACCTGCTGTAAAATAAAGCTCGTTTGGCTTGCAGTTTATAATCTTTGCAATGCTATCTCTAGCACCGTCAACAGCCTTTGCACTTTCTCTGCCAAAAGCGTGTTGGCTGTTAGGGTTTCCAAACACGTCACTAAAGAAAGGAAGCATTTTTTCTAAAGCTTCTTTGCAAACAGGTGTTGTTGCAGCGTGGTCAAAATATATAGGTTTGTTCATTTAATCTCCTTTTATCGCACTTCACCTTTTATCATTTGTTCTAAAGTCATACTATCCAAAAGCTCGTTTATTCCGTCATAAAGCTTTTTCCAAACGTTGCTTGTCGGACAGCACTTGCATTTACCATCTTTGCTTACGCACTCTATAATTTCCATATCATCTTCTAAAGCCCTTACCACTTGGCCAATAGTAATATCCTTTGGCGCTTTTGCCAAAAAATATCCACCACTAGCCCCACGGTTAGCACAAACAATGCCACGGCTAGATAGCATTCTTAATATCTTTTCTAAATACTTTCCAGACACGGCAATGCTTTTTTCAAGCACACTTGCGCTAACTAACTCATCAGGATAGTTTTTTGCCAATATGTGACAAGCCATAAGTCCATAATGCGTTTTTGATGATAACTTCATTTTTATTCCCCAATTGCAACCATTTCAGTTGCAATTGATATTATATACATATATTGAGTAAAAGTCAAACAAAAAATGCCCAAACAAAGATATTTTTTGTTTAGGCAAGATTAATTTAATTAATTAGTTTATAAATTGTTTATCCGTTTTATTTTTGAAAAATTTTCTAGCGTCCATTGTGCTTTCGCTTCCATATAAAAGCGCAAGCAGTTTATGGTTTTCGTGTTCTAAGACGGCTATTCTCTGCTTTAGGTATTCGTTTTCTTTTTTGATTTTATTTGATATTCTTTGAACAAGTCCGTCTATTTCAAACTTAAGCTTGTCAAACTGCTGTGAACTTATAGCTATTTGTCTTTTTTTCTTTTCAAAGCTATAATTAACGCACCCACCTTCGCTTTCAATTTCCTTTGTGATTTCAGTTATCATTTGTGGCTTTGTTTTAAGCGCATTTCTAAACTTGTTTTGATATCTTAGCGCTTTTTTGGCATCTCCGTCAGCCATTTGCATAATGATACTCCTAACCGATTTTTTGTCGGTTTTAGACCTTAGAATATTTTTGATTAATTGTTTTTCTTCAAGTTCATCAAATTCTATAATTTTGCTAATCTTGATAGGGTTGCCGTTTAGGTATTTATCGCAAAATTCCTTATCCATATTAGACTTTTTTGCCAAAGCGTAATATAAATTTCTAACCGTGCCTTTAGCCTTTCCACTTATAACGCTAAACTTTTCAAACAGGCTTGCTAGTGAACTTTGTTGATTTTTCATTAAAAACTCGGCAAGACCTATAATATCCTTTTGTTTATATCCGTAAATTTTATCCATAATTCCCCCCTTAATCGTTTGTAGGCAAATTATTGACATAATAAAGTTAAATTATACATACCTTTTAATATAATGCTATATTATTTTATTTCAGAGTTTCCTTTAGTTATAAAAATAAACGGCGTCTATGGTGGCAAAATAGATAAAACTTTCAAACAGCTTGAATTAACAAGCGATTCTTTTGTCGAAATTTGTCCGTTAAATCGTATGGACTATCCAATAAGCTTTATGCTAGATAGCCTATTTTTAAGCTCACCACCAGACGGAATTATAATTACCGACCTAAAGGGCGCTTTTGTTATCAATATTGTTAATATATCTTCTTTTTCAACCTTTAGTATTGTTGCCCAGCAAAAACTTCCTTTTGCCGTGGCAACGGTATTTAAGGAAAACGGACTAAACCTATCAATTGAAACGCCTTCTGATTTTTATGCAGAAAGGTTTTTTATTCCCGACTGCGACGCCGTTATTTCACCTTTTATGCTAAATAACAATCAGTTTATAGCCGTAAATTTCTTAAACGAAAAAAGTCTTTTGGTTTGCTTTTTAATCCAAGACAAAGTTATAAAGGTTTTTTCAAAAAATATATGTGACGTGTGCTTTGAAAACGGCTTAAAAACCACACATAAATATCTCGATATTGCTAAGCACAAACTTACTATTGAGTGGGAATATTCTAATGGCAAACTTACTGCAAAAAACACCTTAATAGAGCGTGATGAAAATTATAAAATAGACGAACTTATTGATAGCGTTATTCCATATGCGTTTTTAGAAGAGTTTTTAATTGGTGGAAACGTTGATGATTTTTTAAGCCATGACTTAAAGGAAAACGTTGATTTCTTAAAAGGTTTTTTTGGCGAATACATAGGTGTTTTTCCACCACCAGAATTTAGAAACTTAAATGAAATTGGACTCATCTATTCTAAAAATGAAAATCTATATTACGCCAAATATTTTTCTTTTGAAACTAAAAATAAAAAAATTTGCAATATAAAAAGGTCAGATGACTGACCTTTTTTGTTATATATACGTTAAAGCAATAAAATCGTTATAACTTAAGCTGAACGTCTCTTCTAAATAATTTTTCACGTCGAGTAAATATAGCCTTACGTAATCATAGCTAAGCTCGCCGTTTTGACCGTGCCACATCTTACTGTCTAAGCGTGCCACTTTGTTTATCTTTTGTTTGTATTCGCCTAAATAATCCGAAACATCTTGAATTTTTTGTTTTATCTCATTAAATCTTGTCTGCAGTTTTTCATAGTTTTCTTTAACTTTAAAAACTTTTGAATAAATAGGCGAATCTTTCATAATCGAAAGAGTTCTAGCGCTTTCAATATCCGAAATATTATAGCCACCTTCAAAAACAGACGACATAGACCAGTCAAAATCCCAAACTGGCCCAAACTTTAACTTTTCCCCCACTTTCTTGTGTAAATAAATGCTTCCCCAGACATTGTCAGAGTTGTGCATTATCTCGTTGACTAAATAATAATCGATAAGCGAATCAATATCCACTAGGTCGTTAAAGCCAACCTTTTCATTAGAAAAACTAACGTCAATCTTTTGACCAGTTTTTAAGGTTTCAAACACAGCGCTGACATATTCGTTAATATAATCATAAACTCTGTCTTGGGTGGCAGTTTTGCCCCTTTCATCACTTTCTGGGTACTTAATTTCAACAGGATAAAAGTCGTTTACATAGAAGTTATCAACCCCCGTTGTGCCTTCTAAGTGAGCATTTCTATCCATTTCGATAAGGAAAGGAAAGTCATTATCAACATTTGCATCAAAATCTTCTTCAACGTTTACTCTGCCCTCTTTTTCGTCAATCTGCTCACACAAGAGATATAACCCTTTAAACTGATTGTTGATAATTAGCGCAACGTGATTTGGCGTTGGCGTAAAATCAAGATTTTCTAGCTGGTTAGCAAGTGTAAATGCTGTATAATTCTTTATGTAAGAATTGTCGAGATGGTCGGCAAGTAGCACCCAGCTTTTATTCTTTTTTAAGCCTAATAGCGATTTCTTTTTGTCAAACTTAATTCTAAAAGGCTGTTTTTTAAGTAATTTTGTACTGTTCCCACGAAGTCTTATGCCAACGCTATCTTCATCTTGGCAGCTATCTTTCATACTAACCGAAAAATTATCGTCTGGGTCAGCACAGTTGGTTATTGAAAAAGAGCAATTCAAATATTCTTCTTTTGTTTTTGGAAGCTGATTATTCTCTGTATTTATTTCAATAATTGGAATTTCCAGGTCGCTTGCATATAAGCTTAAAAATTGTTCTTTAGTAATTTTTGCACCAGCGATATTATAATTATTTACAATCCCCACAAAAGAGTAAAGCACAAAAATCATTGCTATAAGCATTGAAACGCTAAACTTTACAATACTTTTTAATGGCGCTACGTTTAACGTGTCTTTACTAAAGTTTTCACACGAACAACCACAAGCAGTTTTATTAAAAATTTTGCTCAAAACAAACAAAATTGAAGTTATTATAAATAATGCAGTTATACTGTATCCATAATGTCTTGATAGGTTAGAAAATCTATTTAGTACGATTAAAAAGCTTAGCACGTAAAACGTTATGCCAAACGCCAAAGTAAGACTTGTTGAAAGTTTTTGCTTTTTGTAAAAACTATAAACACTTTGCGCTAAGACAACGCTAACTGCAACCATATAAATTATGTTTGCAATTTGGCATAAAATACTGTCAAAACCATAAAATTTTGCAAAAATTAAAAGCAAAGCAGTTGGAATTGCTATAGCAAGGCTTAATAAAACAATAGGCTTTATATTTTTGCATTTTATTATTTTCCCACAAATAATAAACGCACTTGCAATAAACATAAAGATTGCGCCTAAAAGATAGTTGCTATTTAAGAAAATATAGCCTAAAGCCACAAATAAAACAAATAAAAAATTAATTATTGAGTAGGTGCAAACTTTTTTGTTTGTTAAAAGGTTATAGATAATTAGCGTCACACCCATAAGTGCAATAAAAACGCCACCAAACACTCTATATTTATTAGCATCAACTAAAAAATCATAAAACCCACACACACCACTAAGCACGGCTAATGTTAAAGTTATTATCAATATATATTTTTTCATAAGCTTTTCCTTTATTTTTATAGTTATAAATCAAAAATGATTTGGCTTAAGCACCAAATCATTTTATTTTAATGTTTTTATTTTGCTTTAGCGCTTACTATTCTTGCAGCAATTTCGCCATCGCTATTGATAGGAACTTTTATTTCATAAGGATTATAACAAACGTACTGACTGCTGTTTTCTTCTGTTTCAAACAAATCACCAATGCTGTCTTTATCGAAATCCACTAATTCACCCTCTACGCAATGGAAAGTTAAACCGTCGCCATCTGTGCCATAATCGCCTGTAAAGTAAATTATATAAGTTTGATAATAGGCACTAGACGAGGCACTAGACGAGAAAAGCTTGTTTAACGCTTCTAAAGTCTCTTCATTATCGCTGTCATCAACGTCGTATTGAGCGAAAACGCAGAAATAATCGTCATAAGTTGCTAAAGTATAGTTAGGAATAAACCAAGTTGCGCTACCCGTGTTCATACCTGTGCTACCTTGATTAAAATGACTGTCTTGAGCCGACCACGTTCTCCAAAGACCTATTGAGCCTTTTTTGTTTGTTAAGTTTGAACCTGTTGTTCCACCATATTTAAATTCGCCTGGTAGCGTAGGCTTTTTGTCATTAAGATAAAAACCTTCGTTTTCAGCTAAGTCTGGGTCGTACTTTAAGTCACCAATCATAAACATATTGCCAAACTTTGAATCTGTAAGCTTATAGAAAACCGTGTTATTATAATAGCCTTGTTTTAGATATTTAGAAATCGCATTAACGGTTTTTGGCGCAAGATGACCATAGAGCTCTATCTCTAGAGTATAGTTTTCATATTCTTCATCTTCAAAGTTATACATAGAAATTTTAATATCAAATTCTTCTATTTTTTCTTTGCACGCAGTAAGCCCAATCACACAAACAAATGATAGCAAAATCGCAACTGCGTTAATAAAAAATTTTTTAAGTCTATTCATAAAATTCTCCAAATAAATATTACGCTTAAATTAAATATTATACAAAACTATTTTACCCATTTTTTACTATTTTGTCAATAGAACTAAACTATTTCCTTGCATTAATTTAGCAGTTTTTAGTTTTTTGTCTATTTTTTGTCAAAAATAAAAGTGGACTTATATTTAAAGCCCACTTTATTTTTGTTTGAATAAATTAAATTATTCAGCAACAGCTGTAGCGCCAGCTTCCTTGAACTTAGCAATCATAGCATCAGCTTCGTCTTTAGAAGCGCTTTCTTTGATTACTTTGCCATCTTCAGCAAGAGCTTTAGATTCAACAAGACCTAAACCTGTCACTTCTTTGATAACTTTGATAACACCAATCTTGTTGCCACCAACTTCTTTAAGAACTACCTTGAATTCTGTCTTTTCTTCAGCAGCAGGAGCAGCTTCAGCAGGACCAGCAGCAACTGCAACAGTTGCAGCAGCGCTTACACCAAATTCTTCTTCTATTGCTTTAACGAGTTCGTTGAGTTCGATAACTGTCATACCTTTAATTTCTTCTAACATTTTTTGAATATCTGCCATTTTTCTTTCCTCCTAATAATGGTTAATTTTTTAATTTAATGTTTTGCAATTAAGCATTTTTTTCTGCGACTTGATTAAGCGCAATAGCGAGTGCTCTTGGAAGACCAAGTAATGCACTTGCAAGCATAGCGTAAAGTTGTTGCTTTGATGGAATTGCACCAAGAGCCTTAACGCCGTTTACATCCAATCTCTTTCCTTCAAAATAAGCGCTCTTAACAACTACCTTATCTTGATATTTCTTTGCTGCGTCTACTACAACCTTTGCAGCGCCAGTTTCATCACTGCCGAAAGCAACAGCTGTTGGACCGTTCAAATCGTCGTTGAAATCAGTAATTCCTAAAGATTCGAACGCTTTTCTGATAAGTGTATTTTTATACACCTTGTATTCTACGTTATTCTTTCTAAATTCACGACGAAGCTCTGTATCTTCTGCAACTGTTAAGCCACTAAACTTAACAAAAACAACTGATTTTGCGTCTTGAAGTTTTTCTTTAATAACGCCAGATAATTCTATTCTTGCCTCTTTACTTGCTGACATCTTATTACCTCCTTGTTTTAATGAAAAATGCCCTCGCACTCCGAAACAGATTGCAAGGGCATAAAACTCTAGGTTTTATACTTCTTTTTTCTGCCTCGGTAGGTTTGCGATAAATCACAATTACATATTACCTACTGTCTTGGGCTATTTAGTTTACTTTGAGATTATAACACTAAAAATTTTAATTGTCAACTAAATTTTAGCATTAATTTTTACGCCAGGGCCCATTGTGCTTGCAAGCGCAACGCTCTTAACGTATTGACCTTTAGCGGCAGCTGGTTTAGCCTTAACGATTGCTTCCATAAGCGCTTCGTAGTTTTCTTTAATCTTTTCAGCACCGAAAGATTTTTTACCGATAGCGCAGTGAATAATAGCATTCTTGTCAAGTCTATATTCAACCTTACCTGCTTTTGTGTCTTTGATTGCCTTAGCAACGTCCATTGTCACAGTTCCTGACTTAGGGTTTGGCATAAGACCTTTTGGACCTAAAACCTTACCGATACGACCAACTAAACCCATCATGTCTGGTGTTGTGATAATAACGTCATAGTCAAACCAGTTTTCTGTTTGAATTTTTTGAATCATTTCTTCAGCGCCAACAAAATCTGCACCTGCTTCTTTTGCTTGGTCTGCCTTTTCGCCTTTAGCAAGAACTAAAACTCTTACGTTTTTACCTGTTCCGTTAGGAAGGACTAAAACGCCTCTAACTTGTTGGTCAGCTTGTTTTGGGTCAACGCCTAAACGAACGTGAAGTTCAACTGTTTCGTCAAACTTAGCCTTTGCTGTATTTAAAACAATGTCAATTGCTTCGTTAACTTCATAAAGTTTTGCGATTTCGATAGTTTTTGCACTATCAACGTATTTTTTTCCGTGTTTCATTTTTCTTTTACCTCCTGTGGTACGTTCGGACAAAAACTTGTCCTCCCACTAATTATGTTCTTAGTCTATAACTTCAACGCCCATACTTCTTGCTGTACCAGCAATCATGCTAACTGCAGCTTCCAAAGTGTTTGCGTTAAGGTCTGGCATCTTAAGTTTTGCGATTTCTTCAACTTGTGCCTTTGTAATCTTTGCAACCTTGTTCTTGTTTGGCGTTGCGCTTGCACTTTCAATGCCACAAGCCTTCTTGATAAGAACTGGTGCTGGTGGTGTCTTCAAGATAAATGTGAACGAACGGTCTTGATAAATTGTCATTACAACAGGAATTATAAGGCCAGCTTGGTCTTGAGTCTTAGCATTGAATTCCTTTGTAAACCCAGGAATATTGATACCGTGAGGACCTAATGTTGAACCAACCGGTGGACCAGGTGTTGCCTTGCCCGCAGGAAGTTGTAATTTAACGATTGCCGTCACTTTCTTTGCCATAATTGTTTCCTCCATTTTGTGGTGCTTTCGTTGTGCCAGTGTAAAAAATTTAACACAACTCCCACTTTATAACATCGGCCTTATGCCGATTGTTTGTTTTTTCGCT
>JAZNCJ010000021.1:0-33711 GCA_045587465.1 Christensenellaceae bacterium | reverse complement strand
TAATTTCAACGCCAATTTCATAACTACCTGGCAATACGTATGGACCAGCGTTTGTGTAGTTAACACTTGCGCCTTGTGGTATACCCGTTGCAACTATTGTGTGTTCTGCACCATCGTAATCGATAGTTTGACTTTCAAATGTTATGCCTGTAAAATCTTTATTTGTTGGGTTGCTTGGCTCACTGCTACAAGCACATAGAAAACAAAAAGATGACAAAACAATTAAAATTGTTAGTAAGATTTTTTTCATATAGCGACTCCTTTTATTTTTCAGCACGTTCTGGGTGCTTATAACTCTTTACTAAAGCAAATGGATATACAAACGGACTAACAATTAAGCCCATAATGATTGCAAAAATAAAACAACAAATGCTTATAAGCGCACCTAAAACCCAGAACAACAATTTAACTGTGATAAGCCAAATTATTCCATCAAGGTCAAGTGAGAATATAACGCCTGGGAATCTAATAGACCACGTTGCTATTCCACCAACCATATCCATTATAAAGTTATTATGTAAATATAAACAAGATAAAAATGGGAAAAACAAAATTCCCAAAACTGATGCAGTTATTATATTTTCCGCAGTGCTTGTGCTAGCATCTGATAAAACACCAAAGAGAAGGAACAAGGTTATTAAACCACTGAATATACCACCTTTTATATAAGACTTCTTTCTTTGTGATACGCCATATTGCACGCTTTCATTATATTGTTGTTCTTTATTCTTCTTATCGCAGTCTTTACATAAAATTTTAGTATGCCCATTAACGCCTACTACTTTTCTAACAATTTCACTGCCGTTAAAAATCGGCCTATTACATTGTTCGCAAACAGCAAGAACTATTCTGTTATTTTCAGCTTTAGCTTCTTCAGTTTGTCTTGGTTTTTCCGTTTCTTCAATATTTTGTGTTTGTTCATTATCTTCGCCTAAAAGTTCACTAACAGATATATTAAATATCTTAGCCATTGCAGTTAAAGTTGTTATAGATGGCTCAACTTCATCGTTTTCCCATCTAGAAACTGCTTGTGCTGTAACAAATAGTTTTTCTGCTAAGTCTTTTTGTGTTAGAGAATTTTCTGTGCGTAACGTTTTAATTCTTTCGCCCAACATATTTTGTACCTCGTTTTTTCTTCTATTTTACACCAAATCAACAAAAAATTGATATTATTTTGCTCAACAATTTGTTGAATCACTCAACATTTAATTGAAAACACTTGCTTTAATCTTAATTTTTGTTAAAATATAAAAAAACGCCCCATTAGGGGCGTAAAACAATTTCCCCATTATGTTGCTACACATCTTTTCCACGAAAAGGCAGGGAAATACGTTTTTGATAGTATTCCCTCTTCGCAGAATTTATTTCAATGTGTAGCGAGAATATTATAACATACTAAAAAGCAAATTGCAACAAAAAAACAAAAAAGGCATAACATATAAAAAAATATATTGTGTTTTTTTCAAGTTCTAAACGCAATTTTTTCTTTTAGAATTATTTTTGCCCAAAAAAATTTTGATTTATTTATAGAACATTTATCCATAAAAACAATAAAATCTTAAAAATTTTTTATATATTGTTGCACAAATACTTTGGCCGTGCTATAATAAAAATATAAGGAGCGTCTATTTATGAAAATCTTAAAAAACATTGGCAGATTTATTTTGCTCTTTTTCGAGTGCATATTCTATTTAATAGGCACTATCTTTGCCGTTAACTTTTTATTAGACCTTTTTGACTCAAAGAAAAAATAATTTTCATATTTTAATATCAAAAAAGACCTATTGGAAAGTAGGTCTTTTTTTGTTTTTATTTCTTTATAGGTTTTGTGTTTCTTTCGTAGAAGATGCCACCAGAGTAGCCTTGAATTTGTTTGTTTTCTCTAGCGTCTAAAAGCCTTTTTTCGCCCCAAGCACAATAAAGTGGGTTTTGCTCTATATTGATAAAGTTTCTATCGAGTTTTTTAGCTACCACACCTGTAGTGCCACTGCCTGCAAAGATATCTAAGACCACGTCGCCCTTATTTGAACTTGCAAGGATTAGTTTTGCAATAAGTTTTTCTGGTTTTTGGGTTGGGTGGGCCGTGTTTTCTGCCATTGACCAATAAGGCACTGCAATATCATCCCAAAAGTTTGACGGACAGGTTAAGCGATATTTTCCGTTTTCATCTTCAGCCCAATCTTTTGGCTTGCCGTTTTCTTTATAAGGCGCAAGCACCTTTTTCTTTTGTTTAACGGCATCAAGATTAAAGGTATATTCATCGCTAACGGTAGCAAAAAAAATGTCTTCCATTGAGTTTTTCCAATTACTCTTAGCGCCCCTGCCCTTTTCTCTTTGCCAAGTTATTCTATTTCTTAAAATGAAATTATCATCTAACACTTGTCCTATTGACAGTGCGCTTTTCCAATCGCAACAAACGTAAATACTAGCCGTTTTTTTGAGTTTACTCTTAACGGCGTCTATCCACTCTTGAGTATATTTAGCATAACTTTGGGTTGAGCTTTTCTTAAAGCCGTTGCCGTGAAAGTTTTTGTCTAAGTTATATGGTGGGTCAACGATAAGAAGGTCTATGCTATTATCTGGCATTTTTTTGAGCACCGAAAAGGTGTCGCCACAAATAGTGCAATTTATATTCGCTCCGTCATAATCACTTTCGTTGACAACTTTTTCTAAATATTCTTTTCCGTTGTCCAACGAAAAGTCTATTGTTTTATTCCTAGTTGATTTCATAATTATTTTCTATAAAGTTTAGCCCAAGCATCAGCCTTTTGAACAAGGTCAGCGTTATTTACAGTCTTTTTGAACATTTCAATTAAGCTATCGGTACAGTCGTTTCGCTCCCCTAAAATGCTTCTTAGCTTATAAGCTGCATCAAGCTCGTTTTTCTCAAGTAAAAGTTCTTCCCTTCTCGTTCCAGACTTGTTTATATCAATAGCTGGGAAAATTCTTCTTTCGCTAAGCTGTCTTGACAAATGAATTTCCATATTGCCAGTACCTTTGAATTCCTCAAATATAACGTCGTCCATACGGCTTCCTGTTTCTACCAAAGCCGTTGAAAGAATTGTTAAGCTTCCACCGTTTTCTATATTTCTTGCAGCGCCAAAAAAACGTTTTGGGCCTTGCATTGCAACTGGGTCAAGTCCCCCTGATAAAATTTTGCCAGAACTTTCAATAGTGTTGTTATAAGCCCTTGCAAGACGAGTAATAGAATCCATTAAAATTACCACGTTTTGACCGACTTCTACTAGCCTTTTAGCACGGTTAATAACAAGTTCTGCCGCCCTTATATGATGTTCTGGGCTTTCATCAAATGTCGAGAACACCACTTCGCCACTTACACTTCTTTTGATATCGGTCACTTCTTCTGGGCGCTCGTCAATGAGTAGCATAATAAGTTTAACGTCACTATAATTTTTTTCAATCGACTGAGCTATATATTTTAGTAGCGTTGTTTTGCCAGTTTTTGGTGGCGCAACGATAAGCCCCCTTTGTCCCATACCAAGTGGGCAAAACAGGTCTATTAAACGTATAGACAAATTGTCGTTTTGGTCAGTTTCAAGTTTTATTCTGTCGGTTGGATAATAAGGCAAAAGTTCATCAAAGTTTGTTCTTTTTAAAAACAATTTTGGTTCTAAGTCGTTTATTTTTAAAACTTCTTGAAGTGCTGCTGAATCGCCCTCTCTAACCATTTTTGCCGTTGCCTTAATCTTGTCGCCACGGCGAAGATTGAATTTTTTAATGTTTTGCGCAGAAACGTAAATATCGTCTTTAGAATTTTCGTAGTTATTAGTTCTTAAAAAGCCATAACCAGACACGTGTTGTTCTAAAACGCCTTCTACTTCAAAAATTTCCGGCTCGCTGTCGCATAACTTTATGCCACTTCTATAAGGTTTTTCATCGGTGTAAGTGACAAATTTATCATCTTTAAGGTAAAATTCCGACACGTCGATAAAAATTTTAGGTGGTGCGCCTATTTTTGTTGGTGGAACAGGCTCTATCTTTCCACTTTGAATGCCCATAATACTATTGACAAGACCTAATTTATTTTTTCCAGCAGGCGCCTTAACGCCAATTTGCCTACCTATTTCTCTGAGCACTGAGTGGTGCAAATTTTCTAATACTTCCTTTTCAAATTTAATAAACTTTTTCATTTACTCACCTATTTGTAATTTTTCTTTAATGTCTTTTGCTGAAATTATGCCACTTAAAAATGCAAAAGTAAGGTTATATCCCCCACAATCACCGTCAACGTCTAATATCTCACCTGCAATATATAAATTTTCAACAAGCTTACTTTCAAACGTTTGTAAAATTTGGTTAGTTTTTATGCCACCCCTTGTGACTTGTGCATAGTTAAAGCCCAAAGACCCCGTCACGTTCAATTTAAAGTTTTTAAGCGTGTATGCAATATCAGTTGCATTTAACGATTTGGAATTTTTTATAATCGCCTGACCTACTTTTTTATTTATAACGCCGACTAGCAAATCTTCACTGCCAACGTGTGTAAGGCTTTGCCTTTTTTTAATAATTTGCTCGGTTTTAGAAAAGGTTAAGTTTGGCAAAAACTCTATTATCAAATATGCGTCCTTTTTGTCAGCAACGCTTGCCGATAAACTAAAGATTGTCGAGCCAGACACCCCAAAATCAGTAAAGAGCAGGTCGCCTTCCACGCTCATAAGTGGTTTTGCACCGACAAATGCCGTCACCCTTGCCGTTTCTTTTATGCCTTTTAGACCTTTTATCTTATCGGTTGGCGTTTTAAGTTGCACAAGCGATGGAAATAATTCGGTTTTTTTATGCCCAAACTTTTCAGCTAAGGCATAGCTAGTTCCGTCTGTTCCAAATTGCTTTCCTGCCGAGCCACCAGCGCATAAAATTACGCTTTTTGAAAAGAACTTTTCACCAGAAACACTCACTTCAAAAACGCCGTCTTTTTTATCAATTTTGGTCACCTTTTTGCCAGTTAAAACGATACAATTTTTGTACGTCAAATACGACCTTATACTATCAAGCACTGCGCTTGCTTGCTTTGAAAGTGGATAGACCTTGCCACTTTCACTGCTTGACATATAAACGCCAATTTTTTCAAAATACTTTTTTATGTCAATTTGTTTTGCATTTAACACAAACTGTTTAATAAAGCTAGGTTCGCCATAATAATATTTTTCGCCAAAATTATCGTTGGTTAAATTGCCCTGTCCGTTTCCTGTTGCAATCAGCTTTTTCCCAACCCTGTCGTTGCGTTCTAAAATAAGCACGTCTTGGCCAGAAAATGCGTTATCGCCACTTAATAGTTCCACAGCCGACAAAAGCCCTGATGCCCCACCACCAATTATAATTGTTTTATATAATTTTTGCAAATTTAATCTCCTTGCAAATATTTTTGTTTAATATTATTAAAATTCATGTAATTTTTATGCCAAATGACAAATAAAGATTTGAAAATAATTGTATCATTAAAAAAGGTAATAATGACCAATCATTTATGTAGAAAAATAACTAATTTTGTATTTAATTTTTATTTTGTTTTTTGATATGTTTTTTGAAAAAATAGAATATATTGATGAATTTTTGAACAAAAATTCCCTATGTTTTACGCTTTGATTAAATCTAGAATATCTAATGGTTTATTAGCAAAAACCTTAGCGCCAACCTTTTCAAGTTGGTCTTTATCTCTATATCCCCAAAGCACTGCTATATGCTTAATATTAGCATTATATGCCGTTTCTATATCAGTTTGACCATCGCCGATAAAATAAGCGTTTTCTTTTTCGACGTTAAGTTCACTTAAGATATTAAGCGTTGAAGTTTTGTCTGGTTTACATTTAACAAAATTACTTTGCCCAACAACCATATCAAAACCGAACTCACTTAGATATTTTTCATAAACTCTTTCAGTTGTAATTTGTGGCTTGTTTGTTAAAATTGCAAGCTTATAGCCCATTTTCTTAAGCTCAACTAAAACCTTATCCATCCCTTCAAAAACGTGCGTTTTAGGGCTTCCACAGGCAGTATATATTTTATTGTAATATGCTAACTTTTGGTCTAAATCCTCTTCCGTTAGGTCGCCAAAACAACTCTTTATTAAATTTCTTGCGCCGTTTCCAATATATTGGCGAATTTGATTTTCCGTGCAAAGTGGATAGTTAAAATGCGCTAAAGTTATATTAACTTGCTCTAAAATATCTGGCACTGAGTGAATAAGCGTGCCGTCAAGGTCAAAAATTACTAATTTATTCATTACATTTCTTCCACTGTTTCAATGCCTAAAAGAGTTAGTGCGTTTGTTAAAGTAATTTTAACTGATTTTGTGATTGCCAAACGGAAGTTTCTTGTATTATCATCTTCCACTGCAATCTTGCAGTCTATATAGAACTTATTAAACGCTGTTGCAAGGTCAAGCGCATACCTCGTCACGTAAGATGGTTCGTATTTTTCACCTGCATTTTTAACAACGTCTTTAAATTTTCCGAGTAGCGAGATAACTGCATACTCCGATGGATGCATATCGCTAAGTGTGTATTCGCCTTGCTCTGAACATTTTGCGATAACACTATTACATCTTGCAACCGTGTATTGAACGTAAGGGCAAGTTTCGCCTTCAAAACTTAAAACTCTATCATAGCTAAAGGTAATGTCTTTAATCTTATTGTTGCAAAGCGCACCAAATATGACAGCGCCCGTGCCGACAGCACTTGCAACCTTGTCTTTATCTTTAAGTAAAGGATTTTTCTCTTGGATGATTGCCCTTGCCTTTTCAATAGTTTTATTTATAACGTCTTCAAGTAAAACAACGTTTCCAGAGCGAGTGCTCATTGCCCCACTCTCTAAGCTAACCATACCGTAAGCCACGTGCACCATATCTTTTGCCCAGTCTTTGCCCATAAGCTCTAAAACCTTGAAAAACTGTTTAAAGTGCAAGTTTTGTTGATATGCAACCACGTATAAACACTTGTCAAAGTCATAGGTGTTCTTTCTATAAACTGCAGCAGCAATATCCCTTGTTGCATAAAGAGTAGAGCCGTCTGACTTTAAGATTAAACATGGTGGCATATTATACTCTTCAAGGTCAACGATAGACGCACCGTCTGAAATTTTAATAAGCCCTTTATCCTTTAACTCATCAACGATAGGTTGCATTTTGTCGTTATAAAAACTTTCGCCAGCATAGCTATCAAAATTAACGTTTAAGAGTTTATAAATCTTGTCAACTTCTTCTAAAGTGATTTTTTTGAAGAGTTCGAAAAGCTGGTTGCTTTCTTTATCGCCGTCCTCAATTAATTTAAAATAATGCCTTGCTTCATCATCCATTTCTGGGTGAATTTTAGCCTCGTCGTGATATTTAACGTAAATTCTTGTTAGTTCGCTAAGTCTACCCTTTTCAACGGCTTCAAACGAACTCCATTTTTTAAACGCAACGATAAGCTTACCAAATTGCGTGCCATAATCGCCAAGGTGATTTATGCCCACAACTTTATATCCCAAAAACCTAAAAATCTTGCAAAGACTACTGCCGATAACAGTCGTGCTTAAATGTCCAATGTGGAAAGGCTTTGCAATGTTAATTGATGAATAGTCAATGCAAATTGTTTTGCCATTGCCGATATTATCACTGCCATAATTATCGCCCAAAGCTTGAACTTCTGCTAAGACCATTTTGGCAAAGCCGTTTCTATTGATTTTGAAATTAAGATATCCATTTACAGCCTTGCACTCGCTGATACGTTCATCAGGGGTAAAGGCTTTTTCTAAATCTTGTGCGATTAACACAGGTGGACGGCGCATAATTTTGCTTAGCTTAAAGCAAGGAAGAGCATAGTCGCCCATATCGTTATTTGGTGGCGTTTCAATAAAAGAATATAATTCTTCTGCCGTTAAACCATCAATATTGAGTTTTTTAGCGATAATTAATTTGTAATCCATAATATACTCCATAAACGTAATAATAATAACATATAATTTGCAAAAAAGCAAGGTAAAAACTTGAATTTTTATTTAATTTAGATTATAATTAGATGGTCAACATTTATAAATTTGGAGATTAAATTATGAAACTCGGTGTCGTTGGACTTCCTAACGTAGGAAAATCAACTTTATTTAACGCAATCACTCACGCTGGTGCTGAGTGTGCAAACTACCCTTTCTGCACTATTGAGCCAAACGTTGGCATTGTTGCAGTGCCTGACGAAAGATTAACCGTTTTAGGCAAGCTTTATAACACAAAAAAAATCACCCCTGCCGTCGTTGAATTCGTTGACATTGCAGGTCTTGTTAAAGGCGCAAGCAAAGGCGAAGGACTTGGCAACAAGTTTTTAGCAAATATCCGTGAAACAGATGCAATCGTGCACGTTGTTAGATGCTTTGAGGACTCTAATATCACCCACGTTGACGATAGCATTGACCCACTTAGAGATATTGAAACGATTAATTTAGAGCTTATCTTTGCCGACCTTGAAAGCGTTAAAAAGCGCCTAGATAAAGCACAAAGCATGGTTAAAACAGGCGACAAAAAATATAAAATTGAAGCTGAGTTTTTGGAAAGACTTTATAAGCATTTAGAAGACTTAAAGCCTGCAAGAACTCTTGACGTTTCTGACGACGAAAAAGAATATTTAAAAACTTTGTTTTTAATAACTGCAAAGCCTGTTATATACACTGCTAATATCAGCGAAAAGGATATGGGCAAAGATGAAAGTGAACTTCCACTCGTTCAAAAGGTTGTTGAGTTTGCTAAAACAGAGAACTCTGAGCATATGGTCATATGCGCAAAAACAGAAGAAGAACTTTCTATGCTAGATGAAGATGAACAACAAATATTCTTAGAAGAGTTTGGCTTAACAGAGAGTGGCCTTGATAGGCTTGTTAAAACTTCTTATCGCCTTTTAGGACTAATTAGCTATTTAACTGCTGGCGAAAAGGAAGTTAGGGCTTGGACAATAGAAAAAGGCACAAAGGCCCCACAAGCAGCAGGCAAAATCCACACCGACTTTGAAAAAGGCTTTATCCGTGCCGAAATCGTTGATTACGACACCTTGGTTGAGCTTGGCAGTTTTAACAGCGCAAAGGAAAAAGGCAAAGTTCGCTCTGAAGGTAAAGAATACGTTATGAGAGATAGCGACGTAGTTTTATTTAGATTTAACGTGTAATCGCAAAAAAAACATTTAAAACTCAAAAGCCACCGAAAATTCGGTGGCTTTTTTGTTTGTTTTATTTTTTACCCTTTATATCCCCAAACTACTGGGCTGTTCTCATAGTTCCAGTCGATATCCCAACCACTTGGCATCTCTAAAGCTTCACAATAAATTATAAGTGAATCGCACCCATCGAACGCCGCAAAATCTATACTTTTTACACTGTTTGGTACAACTATGCTTGTTAGTGATTCGCACTCTAAAAACGCTTCTACAAATATATATTCTACACTATCTGGAATTACTACGTTTGTTAGTGAGTCGCAAGAAGAGAACGCACATTCAGCTATAGTCGTGACTCCATTTGGAATAACAAATGATTTGTCGGTTTTTCCTGACGCATATTTGATTAATACTTTACCATCTTTTGAGTATAGATTGCCATCTATAGTTTTATAATAAGGGTTATCTTCTGCTACTGTTATGTTTGTGAGCAAATAGCAATAAGATAGCACTTCATAATTTATGATTTTACACTTTTCATTGATATTTACAGATGTTATCTCTTCTGATGTTATTGTTGCTAAATATAGACATGGATTGCTGCTGTTTCCTAAATATTTTAAGTTTCCTACTACATTATATTGTAAATTATCGCAAAAATCGAACGCACCATAACCTATACTTGTCACACTGTTTGGAATTTCTATGCTTGTGAGTGAGTCGCAAAATAAGAACGCATATGCACCTATACTTGTTACGCTTGCTGGAATTTCTATTGTTTTAAGTGACCCACAAAAAGCGAACGCATAATCGCCGATACTTGTTAACTGACTATTTTCTCCAAACGTCACGCTTGTGAGTGATATGCATTCTTCGAACGCCCAATCACCTATACTTGTTACGCTATTTCCTATTGTCACGCTTGTGAGTGATAAGCAATAATGGAACGCCTGATAACCTATACTTGTCACGCCGTCTGGAATAACTATACTTGTGAGTAATGTGCATTCATCAAACGCATTATTACCTATAAATCTACAATTTACATTTATATTTGCAGATGTTATATCAGCCAAAGTTGTTCCTACTAAATATAGATATGGATTGTTGCTGTTTCCTAAATATTTTAAGTCGCCTTCTGTTGTGTATTGTAAATTATTACAATCAAGGAACGCACTATCACCTATACTTGTCACGCTGTTTGGAATTTCTATGCTTGTAAGCGAAGAGCAAGCATAAAACGCATAAGAACCTATACTTGTCACGCTGTCTGAAATAACAATTCTTGTTAGCGGAGTACAATTAATAAATGCAGCAGCGCTTATTTTTGTAGCCGTTGTTAAAACAGCTTCTGTTATTAATTCATCATTGATATATAAATTCTGAGCCTTTATTAATGGATTTGAAGACTTGCTCTTAAAATCTATAGCAACCCACTCGTCTATCGTACCTAAATAGTTTACTTTTTCAAGAAAACCACAGTCTCCAAAAGTCCCCATCTTACGAAGAGTCGAATAAGGACTAGGGGCGTCTATACATGTTAAACTATTTGGAAGAGTTATGCTTATTACATGATAGCATTCTTCGAACGCGCTACAACCGATACTTGTGACAAATTTTCCGTTATATGTGCTTGGAATATATAACTCCTTGCTACTGCCGGTATATTTTTTTACTCTGTATTCAGTATTATCATTAATTAACTCAAACGACAAACCCACTGTTGATTTTGCGCCACAAGAACACTCGTGCCATTGTTCTGTTTCGTCGTGTTTTAATGTTGCATAGTTATGCGCTCCTAACTTACCATATTCGACATTGCAAACTGAGCATTGCGCCTTTGCCACGCAAGTTACTGTGCCACCTTTATGAGCTTCTAACATATCTTTTGCACCACAACTACATTCATACCAGTGCTCCGTTTCGTTATGCTTTAACGTTGCATAATCATGCTTATGCCCTGGCGTTGTGCAGGCAGTTAAGCCAACGGCACACACTACCATAAGCAAGGCTAAAATAGTTAATAAAATTTTTCTCATAAGTTGCCTCCTTAAAAAAGATAAATTTATTATAACACTTTATTGTTGTTAGTGCAACAAAAACCACGGCTTTAATTAAAGCCGAGGTTTAGTTTTTATAAAATATTTATACGTTTTGATTATATTCAGCGATATATGGAAGGTTTCTATACTTTTCATCACAATCAAGGCCATAGCCGATAACAAAATAGTCTGGAATATCGAAAAGCGAAATATCTGGCGTGAACTCGACAACCCTTCTTTCCTTTTTGTCAAGCAAAGTGACAACTGTTAGTGAAATAGGATTTCTTTTTCTTAGCATTTGATAGATATGTTTTAGAGTTCTACCTGTGTCAACGATATCTTCTGCAATAACAACGTGATATTTAGAAACGTCTCTATCTAAATCCATAACGATATTGACAGTGCCGGTTGACTCTGTGCCACTAAAATAACTCTTTGCGCACATAAACGCCACTTCGCAAGGTGCGTTTATTGCACGGCATAGGTCTGCCATAAACACGAACGAGCCTTTTAATATACTAACTAGTAGTATTGGTCTGCCATCGTAAAGTGCTGAAATCTTTTCGCCTGTTTTTTTGATTTCGGCTTGAATTTGCTCCTCAGAAATAAGTATTTTGCCTATTCTTCTTTGGTATTCTTGTTGTGATGATAATTTTTCCATGTCCTTTTTTCCTTCGTAACATATAATGTTTAAAATTTTTATTCGTTTTTATTTAAAAATTTTATTAGCTAAATTGCTTAAATATTCACGGCAGTCAAGTAGGTCGTTTAAGCTATCATAATCCGAAGTGTATGCCTCAATCAGCATTGCGCCGTCAAACCCCACGTCGTTTAGCCTTAAAAACATTTCTTTTAAGTCGGTTGTGCCCTTGCCAGGCAAACACATCTTGCCATTTTCATCAATATCCGATAAATGCACGGTGACAATATCACCTTTCATTTCGTCTATAAATTCAGTATACGATATTCCACTTTGGCGTGCTTGCTTAATATCTAAGGTCGCCTTTAAGCCACTAGTACGTTTTTTGATTTCCTTAAAAAAGCCTATGTAGTTGTAATATCCCCAATGCACGTTTTCGTAAGCCAGCGTTATATTATGTTTTTTGGCACAGTCAATAACTCTTTGAGTTATTTCACCCACCCTATCATAATTGATAACATAAGGCGTTTTTTTGAACCTTGCTCCACCGTGAAAGGTATAATATTTTGCATTAAACTGCTCGGCCGAGCTCATTGCCATATCCAAAAGCTTGAAAGAGTCAGCTTGCGCACGTTGGTTTATGCTGTATAACTGTGGCTCAAACTGGGTGGTCAAAACGTGGACTGAGTGAACGTCAATATTTCCCTTAACGCTTGCTAAAATTTTGCCAAACTCATTAGTGTATTCGCAATAGCTTTCCAAAAACACTTCTGCGCAAGGCACGTTATTTTCAGCCAAAAATTTTAGTGCGTCCTCAGTTGGCTTTCTGTTAAACAGCGATGCCGTTGATATTCCCACTTGCATAATCTAATCATATTTCAGGCTCAATTAAACCTAAATCTCCATCGTTTCTTTGGTATAGAATTTTTATAGTATTAGTTTTTGCTTCTAAAAAGACGTAAAAGCTATGTCCTAAAAGTTCCATTTCTTCCATCGCTTCGTTTAGCGTCATAGGAGCGAGCTTAAACTTTTTGTCTTTAACGATATTTTTTTGAGGGCTTTCTCTATCGGCCGTTTCAAACACTGCGCTTTCACGATATGCCGAAACTTTTTGGTGCTTGTCAAACTTGGTGCGATATTTTCTGATTTGCCCTTCTATTTTAGGAAGTACAATATCTAAATTATCATAGAAATTATCACTTGTTGCAGTTGCTCGAATAAACTTACCTGCATAGTCAAGCATAACTTCGGTTGTAAGAGCATTAGCCTCTTTTTTAAAACTTGCTTTTACTTTTGCTTCAGTTTCAAAATACTTGTTAAGCTTGTTTAGTTTTTGCTCTGTAATTTGTCTTAGCTTTTCGCTTACTTCATAGTTCTTACTTGTAATTTCAATTTTCATAATTTTACCTCCTATATGTTTATACCTTTTTCAAGGTTGGTTTCCCTTTATTTAAGCTTATTTCTTTATAAAAATAAACTCTCCGTCATGCGTGTCGATGACAATTTTGCTATTTGCCACAAGTTCGCCTTTAAGAATTTCTTCGCTGAGCTTATCTTCGATATAGCGCTGAATTACTCTCTTTAATGGTCTTGCACCGTAATTATCGTCATAGCCTTTATCGATAATTAAATCCATTGCAGAGTCGGTAATTTCCATTTCCACTTCCATAACTGCAAGGCGTTTTCTAAGTGATGCAAGTAAAATTCCAGCAATCTTTGCAGTATCAGTCTTTTCGAGTTTGTGGAATACGATAATATCGTCAATTCTGTTCAAAAACTCAGGTCTAAACTTAGACTTTAAGGCTTGCATATATTTATCGCACATATTTTCATACTCAGCAGTCTTATTGTTTATAAAGCCGAGAGTAGCTTTTTGCTGAACGTCTGTTGCGCCCACGTTTGAAGTCATTATTATAATGCAGTTCTTAAAGCTTACAACCCTTCCCTTGCTGTCGGTAAGCCTACCTTCATCAATGAGTTGAAGCATTATGTCAAATACGTCTGGGTGGGCCTTTTCTATTTCATCAAAAAGCACGACCGAATATGGTCTTCTTCTAACCTTTTCGGTAAGCTGACCTGCTTCATCAAAACCGATATATCCCGGAGGCGCACCGACCATTTTAGACACAGAGTGCTTTTCCATATATTCGCTCATATCAATTCTTATGATATTGTCTTCACTGCCGAAAACCGTTTCAGCAAGCGCTTTTGACAGCTCTGTTTTGCCAACGCCGGTAGGTCCAACGAATATGAACGAGCCAACTGGTCTATTTGGGTCTTTTAAGCCTGCCCTTGCCCTTCTTATTGCATCGGAAACGGCACGAACTGCGTCGTCTTGCCCAATAACCCTTTGATGAAGCGTGTTCTCAAGGTCAAGAAGCTTTTGCGCTTCGCTTTGGGTAAGTTTTACAACAGGCACACCCGTCCAATTACTAACGATTTTTGCAATGTCGTCAGGGGTAATCATAAGTTTTTCACGATTAACTGCCGACTTTGATGCCCTTGCACGAATTTCATCAAGCTCTTTATTTACCCTTTCAATATCTTTGTTAATACTGATGGCTTTTTCTAAGTCGTCTAGTTTTTTTGCTTGATTTTTTTGTGCTATTAAAGCGTTTAGTTCGGCTTCTTTTTGCTTTGCTTCGGCTGGGGAATTATAACTATCTAGCCTTACCCTTGATGCCGCCTCATCAATTAAGTCTATGGCTTTATCCGGCAAAAATCTATCGGTTATATATCTATCCGACAAGGTGACTGCCGATATTATGGCTTGGTCTGGAATACTAACTCCGTGATGAGATTCGTATTTATCCCTAAGTCCTTTTAAAATTTCAACAGTTTCTTCGGTAGTTGGCGCTTCGACCATAATAGTTTGAAAACGCCTTTCTAAAGCTGCGTCCTTTTCTATATATTTTCTATACTCGTCAATAGTTGTTGCGCCTATCGTTTGAAGTTCGCCACGAGAAAGCATTGGCTTTAATATATTAGCTGCATCCATATTGCCTTCGCCAGTGCTTCCTGCCCCCACGATATTATGAATTTCATCAATAAAGAGCACGATATTGCCGTTTTGCTTAACGGTGTCTATAGCTTTTTTAAGTCTTTCTTCAAAATCACCACGATATCTTGCGCCTGCTAGCATACCTGCAAGGTCTAAAGAAAATACTATTTTGTCTGCTAAAATTTCTGGAACGTTGCCTTTTACTATTGCTTGTGCCAAGCCCTCTACAACAGCGCTTTTTCCAACGCCCGGCTCACCGATAAGAAGTGGATTATTTTTTGTTCGTCTTGATAAAATTTGTATTACCCTATCGATTTCTTCCTTTCTTCCTATTACAGGGTCTAGCTTGCCTTCGATTGCAAGTTTATTAAAATTTGTGCCAAACTTTGCAAGCTCGCCCAAGTCATCGTTATAGTTTGAACTTGCGCCTGCATACATCTTTTCTCTATTTATTGCATTTGCCGACCTTATAGACTCGCCGTATTCAGGTTGAGCTTCTTCTATATCGTCTGGAATATCCACAAAAATTGAAGATGCAAGCTCGTCTGCCATTTTTTCTACATCTACTTTTAAGTGACGTAAAATGCTGACAGCAAGACTATCCGTTTGCATTAATAGTGCAAGTAGAAGATGCTCTGTTCCAACGTATCCAGCACGTGCCTTTAGAGAAATTTGCGTTGCGTTTTCAAAAAGGCGCTTTGTTCTTGGAGTAAACATATTCCCTGGGATTATATAGTCTTTTTGTATCGTTCTTTTGTAATACATCAAATATCTATCTATATCTACGCCAGCTTCTCTTAAAATAGCAGACGCCCTTCCGTCCGTGACAGAAAGAAGCCCAAACAAAATATGTTCACTGCCTATATACATACAACTCGTTTTTTTAGCAAGAGCCGTTGCCATCTCTATAACTTGGTTTACATTTCTTGAAAATGCTTCGTAATACATATTTACCCCTTCATTTTTAATAATGCTTTGCCAACAATCTCAGCTCTAAACAAATCTCTATTTTGCTGAGAAAGTTTTTTTCCGTGCGTTTCGCACAAACTTGCTGGGCGAACTTTTACAATTAAATCATCAATTTCAGTTATGTTAGAAATCTCTAGCATACCTAACATTGCACCTAGTTTCACCCTTGATATATGTGACAAAAATTCGCTATAGCTTAAAACTATTGAATTAGTTAGCACCCCAAACGACTTGTGCGCCCTATCCATAACCGAAAGCTCGTTTCTAACGTAAAGTCTTTGCATCTCATCACGCTCAGCTTTGCAAATCTGCAAAACCGTTTGCTCAACTTGTGACAAAATTTCTTCTTCGCTTACACCTAGAGTCACTTCATTGCTAATTTGATACATAAAGCCCTCAGCATCACTGCCTTCACCGTAAAGCCCACGAACAGTTAAGCCGAGTTTTGTGGCTTCGCTAACAAGTGCGCCTATTTTTCCACTCTCGGTAAGCGCTGGCAAAAACATTAATACTGATGCACGCATGCCCGTCCCCAAATTTGTTGGGCAAGCCGTTAGATAGCCATACTTATCATCAAATGCTACGTCTAAATTCTTTGCGATATCTTCATCAACTTTACTGATAGCGTTATATGCTTCGGTAAGCCTTAGACCACGCATAAAGCATTGCTCTCTAATGTGGTCTTCTTCGTTTATCATAACAGATACGCTTTGGTCAGTATTGATTAAAACTGCACCATAATCTCTATTGTTTATAAGGTTTTGGCTTATTAAATGCTTCTCTTTCATACTTTCTAACTTGAGTTCTGACAAATTTGATACGTAAAATAAGTTAAAAGTGTCCGTTCTAACGAGTGCACGATTGACTTTTTTTACAATCTCTCTTGCCAAATTATAATCATCAATATGAAATGGATAGCCAGAGATATTTCTTGCAAGTCTAATTCTAGTGGTTATAATATTGCCTAAATATAGGTCGGGATTAGTCGTTATCATATTACAAAATCCCCCTATTTTTAAGTTCGTTTGAAATTTCTAAAATTTGCTCTGATAAAATTCTAATGTCTGAAAACCTACCCTCTAAAGTAGCCCTTTGCTTTTCGCTGAGTAGCCACTTATATTCGGCAAGCATTTGCCTATCAATAGCATCAAGATTATAAGGCGTTTTTCCCACGTGAAAAGCCTTGCCTTGTATCTTGTACAAGGCGTCTATAATTTGCTTTTCAAATGCTTTATAACAATGTTCACATCCAAGCATACCAGTTTCATAAAACTGACTTAACGTCCAGCCACAATTGTTGCAAATTTTATCTATCATAGAGCCCCAATTTTTATCGCATTATACGCCCTTAAAGCGTTTTTGCAAGTTCCTTTATATATTCTTTAACGTCTTGTCCAATTTCTTTGCTCTTTAACGCCATTTCAACGTTAGCTTTAATAAAGCCACATTTATCGCCAACGTCATATCTATCGTCGGTAATCGTGCTTGCTAAAAGTTTAGAGTTTTTTGCTAAATCATCTAAAACGTCGGTAAGATAAATTTCATTGCCGTGTGGTTTAAGAGTTTTAAGCTTGCCCATAACTTCGCCAGAGAGTACGTATCTTCCTATAATTGCGTTGTTAGATAGCGCTTCGTTAATTGATGGCTTTTCTAGTATTGCATTTACTTGCATAACGCCATCTTCTTCACTTTCTATGCCGATGTTGCCATACTTTGAAACGTCGTCGCCAAACACTTCCATTGTCGCAATAACGCTCTTTCCAGTGCTTTCATAAATATCTGCAAGCGTTTTAACGCAAGGGTTTTGACCTTCTTTTGCAACTAAAAGTTCATCGCCAAGAAGCAAAGCAAACGGTTCATCTTTTACAAAAGGCTCAGCGCATAAGATAGCCCCTGCAAGTCCGTTAGCCTCGTGCTGAACAACGAATTTAACGTTGAACCTATGCGTATCTTTTGCAATATCGTAAAGCTTTTGCTTGCCGTCCGAAAGAAGTCTATTTTCTAACTCATCACACCTTCCAAAATGCCTTTCTATAACCCCACTATCAGGACTAACGACAATAATAATTTCTTCTATCCCAATGCTAATTAGTTCTTCTGCTATGTATTGAATAGTTGGCTTATCCAAAACCGAAAGCATTGGCTTTGGAACGGCCTTTGTTATTGGCAAGAATCTTGTGCCGAGTCCTGCCGCTGGAATTATAGCCTTTTTTAATTTTTGCATAATTTTCCCACCCCTATTAATATTATTTAAAATTTTCTTTTTCTAAATTTTTAATTTTTTCAACTCTGCGAATATGGCGAGAATCATTAGAAAACTCAGTAAATAAAAATGCTTCGACAATGTCAACCATAAGTCCAGGTCCAATAACCCTTTCGCCAAAAGCTATAACGTTTGTGTCGTTATGCTCTCTAGTTGCTTTTGCAGAAAAAACGTCGTGACAGTGAGCACAGCGTATGCCCTTAATCTTATTAGCAACGATGCTCATACCTATTCCCGTTCCACAAATTAAAATGCCTTTATCAAACTCGCCATTAGCAACGGCTTTGCATACTGGCTCAGCATAATCGTTATAATCTACAGAAGTAGTTTCATAAGTGCCAAAGTCTTTGTATTCAATTCCTTTTTTGTTCAAATAATCAATTAAAACCGGTTTTAAATTAATTCCACCGTGGTCACATCCGATTGCAACTTTCATTTTTTATTCTCCTTTTTGGCTTAATATTTGTTCTAAAATTATATTACACGCATCTTCTATTTGATGCGAAGTTTTTATATAGGTATTTATATTGCCACCATAAGGGTCTATAACGTTTTCTAATCCCGTTATTTGACTAATGGTATAAACGTTGAGATAACCACTTAGCGCATTTTTATGGCTTTCGGTCATACAAATTACTGCGTGGCTTTTATAAATCATTTGCTCAGTAAGCTTTTTCGACTTAAACCCATAAGGCTTATAGCCCATAAGCTTTAATGCTTCAAACGAGTTTTTGCTCATCTTTAAGCCGTCCTCAGTCATAAGCCCAGCGCTTGATACTTTCACGTCTTTAATACCAACGTTTTTCAGTTTGCTCTTTAATATTATTTCTGCCATTGGGCTTCTACAAGTGTTGCCTGTGCATACAAATAATATTCGTTTGTTTTTTACTCGCATGACTTTCTCATCCTATTCATTATGCCTAGATTAATATTTTTTTCATCTGGCATTGCTATAGCGATAATTATATCTGCTATCCTTTCCCCTTCAAGCAGTTTGTCATATAAATTAGACGCTATCTGCTTTTCACTTTCTCCAAGAAGTAATAAGTTCTTGCCCTTAAACTCTTGCGCCACGCTGTTTGCGCACATTATATATGCTTTTTTTCCTTGTTCGGTCTCTAATTCATATCTTTTCTTTGCTAAATCTAACTCACTTTCTTCATAAAGCGCCGTTTCGCACTTCGGACGATAATGTTTATATTTTACGCCTGGTGAACGTACCTTATCGCTTGTTTTATGCTCGGCAATCTCGCAGGCACCTACTACGCTTTCTATCATTTCTTTTGTAATCAGACCTGCTCTTAAAATTCGTGGAACTTTTTCTGTGCAGTCCAAAACCGTGCTTTCTATGCCACCCGTGCATTTGCCACCGTCTAAAATCATTTCTAGCTTGCCGTTTAGGTCATTATATACGTGCATAGCCGTCACAGGACTCGTATGCTTTGACACATTTGCGCTTGGCGCAACAACGGGCTTATCAAGTGCTTTTAAAAGACTTTGACAGCCACTATGCGATGGAATTCTTAACGCCAAAGTATCGCCACCGGCAACTGCTTCTTTACACACCACGCCCTTGCTTCTAAAAACCATTGTAAGTGGTCCTGGCGTAAAAGCTTTGATGAGCTTATAGACGTAATCTTGGTCGATATACACAAGTTTTGTAATATCATAATCCTTATGCACGTGGGCGATAAGTGGGTTATCGCTTGGGCGACCTTTTATTTTAAATATTTTTTTAACGGCCTTGCTATCAGTTCCAACTGCACCTAAACCATACACCGTTTCGGTGGGAATTGCCACCACTTCAGATGCGTTTAGTAATTTAATAGCTTTTTGGATAGCTTGCTCGTTTATAGGATAAATTGTCGTTTGCATACTAAAAAATCTCGTCGTCAACCGAACTGAGCTTTACTCCGTCGTCAAACGGTACGTCTTCATCACTTGGCATTGGACTTTCATCTGGAAGAGGCTCGTATCCACTGACGTTTACGCTTTTGCGTGGTTTATCTTGATTGTCGTCATCAATCTCACCAGTTTCTTCATCAAGGTTTAAAAACTTTGTGCACTCGCCCTTAAAGTAAAGTTTAACTAAGCCCGTTGGTCCGTTTCTATGCTTTGAAACAAGAATTTCTGCAACGTTCTTTTGCACCTTGCCTTCTGCAATTTCCTTTTCGGTTGCATTGATGTCAGGCCTATGAATAAACATAACAATATCAGCGTCTTGCTCGATTGCGCCAGATTCTCTTAAATCTGAAAGTTGAGGGCGACCTTTTCTTGCTTCTACTAAACGAGAAAGTTGTGATAAAGCTAAAACAGGCACGTCCACTTCTTTTGCTAAAAGCTTTAAGCCCCTTGAAATTTCAGAAATTTCTTGTTGACGGTTATCGCTCTTTGAGTTTTTTTCTGTTGACATAAGCTGGATATAGTCAATCATTACTAAGTCTAAGCCGTGTCTTGCTTTTATTCTTCTACATTTTGATAAAACTTGTTGTGGAGTAATCGCAGCTGTATCGTCAATAAAGATTTTGGCTGAATTTAACACTTCTTTTGCCTTTGCTATCTTTAGCCACTCAGACTTATCCATCTTGCCCTTTAATGCGTGTTCCATTGAAACGCCAGCAACCGAGCAAAGCATTCTTTGAACGAGTTGTTCTTTGCCCATTTCAAGCGAGAATACAGCGCAAGTGTGACCAGAAAGTGCAATGTTTTCAACAATGTTCATAGCAAAAGACGTTTTACCAACGGCAGGACGGGCAGCGAGTATCATAAGGTCGCTGTTATGCACGCCGTTAAGTAGATTATCAATGCCCTTAAACTTGGTCTTTATGCCCCTAAACTTAGATTTATCTTTGCTGAGCTCGTCAAGCTTAAACATAACGTCAGGCAAAACGCTAGAAATTTTGACCATTTCTCTAGTATCGGCTGTCGTTGATATGTCATAGACGGTTTTTTCGGCAAATGAAAGTGCTTGAACTTGGTCTTGACTTGTTTGGCTTTCGCTTATTATTTCAGATGCGCCTTTGATTAGTTTCCTAAGCAAACTGTCTCTTGAAACGATTGATAAATATCTTTGATAGTTAGCTGATGATGGCACAACGTTTGTAAGTTCAGCAATATAAGTAATTCCCCCTGCATCTTCAAGCGTGCCTAGTTTTTCTAGTTTATCGGTTAAGGTCACCAAATCTACAGGCAAATTGTTTTTAATTATTTCAAGCATGGCAGTAAAAATAAGTTTGTGTGATTCAGAATAAAAGTCCTCTGCTTTTAGGTTTGCCGAGATTTCAACTTGAATTTTTGTATCAAGCAGTAAACAGCCAAGCAGTGCTTGTTCTGCCTCTAAATTGTGTGGCATATCGCCCATAACCTTTTTTTCAAGTGCCTTTAATTTTGTTTTTAAATCTTTTGTTTTTTCTGCCATAACTTTTTCTCCTTAAATCAAAAAGTTGTTGTTATAAACTCATCTAGCGTGTCGCTAAATACTTTAAATGCTTTTTCAAACGGTTTTTTACTGGTTAGGTCAACCCCAGCAATCTTTAATAATTCAACAGGTGAATCGCTTCCACCAGAAGATAAAAACTTAAAATAGTCTTCTTTTGCGCCATTTTCATCACTTAAAATTCTATCGCAAATTGCAAGTGCACTGATTATGCCCGTTGCATATTTATAAACGTAAAACGCTCTATAAAAATGTGGAATTCTCGCCCACTCATACTTGATATTGCCATTATGACTAACCGAGCGACCATAATATTTTTTGTTAAGATTTAAATAAACTTCGCTTAGGTTGTCTTTAGTTAGAGGCTGGCCATTTTCTACCATATCGTGCACCACTTGTTCAAACTCTGCAAACTGAGTTTGTCTAAATAGCGTTGTTCTAATCATTTCAAGTAAATATGAAAGTAAATATTTTCTTAGCTTTTTATCTTTTTCAACGCCGAGTAAATATCTAATTAATAAAACTTCGTTGACCGTGCTTGCAACTTCTGCCACGAAAATCTTATAATCGGCTTTTGTATATGCTTGTTTTTTGTTGGAAAAATAAGAGTGCAGGCTATGCCCCATTTCGTGCGCAATTGTAAACACGTCGTGCGTGGTCTTTTGATAATTGAGCAAAACGTAAGGGTGAGTATCGTAAACGCAAACACTATAAGCGCCACTCCTTTTACCATCGCTTTCAAACACGTCTATCCAGCGCTCGTCTTTGGCTTTTCTTAAAAGGCTTTGATATTCGCTTCCAAGTGGGGCTAAGCCCTTTATCACAAGCTCGTAAGCTTCTTCATAGTCAAGCTTAAGCTCAGCGCCTTCAATAACAGGCACGTACATATCGTACATATACATTTTATTTAAGCCTAAAAGTTTTTTCTTTTGGGCAATATATTTATGAAGCTTTGGAAGTGCCTTGTTTGTAGAAGAAATTAAATTATCATACACCTTTTTATCAACGTCCTCGCCAAATAGCGCCCTTTCTAAAGCCGAGTTATATTTTCTTGCCTTAGCATAAAACACGTCTTTTTTTACGTTTCCATAATAGGTTGCAGAAATGGTGTTAATTAGCGATACGTATGCGCCGTAATATTTATCAAAAGCTTTTTTCCTAAGCTTTCTATCTTCACCGTGCATTATAACGCCATAAGTGCCGTGACTTAGTGGATAGCTTTTGTTGCCCTCTTTAAGTGTGCCTAGTGGAAGGTCTGCATTGTCAATCTTGGTAAAAATATCTTTAAAACTTGCAAGCGTCTCTCCACATATTGCCAAAAGTTTTTCTTCTTTTTCACTTAAAACGTGCGCCTTTTCTTTCAAAACGCCCTTTAGAAAATAATCGTATTCACTAAGCTCCGTGTCCGAAATAAAAGCTTTTAGAACTTCTTCATCTAATGCTGTTAGTTCTGGCATAATAAAGGAAGTATTAGAGCCAAACTTTGCGCCAAGCGCCATAATTTTAGATGACATAGCGTCGTAAAGTGCATTTTTTGTGTTTTCATCGTGTTTAAGCATGGCGTAAACGCTAAGCTTATCAAAAACTCTGCCTAAACTTTCTTGCGTTTTCATACACTCTAAAAAAGTTTGTTTTTGACCTAACTTTCCACGATATTTATCAAAATTCAATTTTTCTGCTATATCATCAAACTCTTTTTGCCAAGCATCATCGCTAGCGTAAATTTCTTCAGTTGCCCATCTGTATTTATTATCCAAAACCATACACCTCAATTAATTTTTATTGCTATGTATAGGCGCAGGCATTCTTCCACCCCTATTTATCATATCGGCGCAACCATAAGGGCTAACTGCCATAATAGGCGCAGAGCCTAAAAGCCCACCAAACTCAACAAAGTCACCTTCTTTTTTGTTTGGAACAGGGATAACCCTAACAGCCGTCGTTTTATTATTAATCATGCCGATAGCGGCTTCATCTGCAATAATTCCAGAAATTGTGCTTGCAGGCGTATCGCCAGGAAGAGCCACCATGTCAATACCAACGCTACATACGCATGTCATTGCTTCTAACTTGTTTAAGTTAATAGCGCCACTCTTTGCAGCGTTTATCATGCCGATATCTTCACTGACAGGGATAAATGCGCCAGAGAGCCCACCAACGTTAGAGCTTGCCATAACGCCACCCTTTTTAACAGCATCGTTAAGCATCGCAAGTGCTGCCGTAGTGCCGTGTGCACCAACTTGTTCTAAGCCAATTTCTTCTAAAATATGTGCAACGCTATCGCCCATAACAGGCGTTGGCGCTAGTGATAGGTCAACTATGCCAAACTCTGCATTTAAGCGCTTAGACGCTTGTTTTGCGATAAGCTGACCTGCCCTTGTAATCTTAAACGCCGTCTTCTTTATCGTTTCGGCAATATCATCGATAGACGCACCTTTCATACTTTTTAAAGCGTGGTTGACAACGCCTGGCCCAGAAACGCCAACGTTTATAACCGTTTCGCCTTCGCCTATTCCGTGGGACGCACCTGCCATAAACGGATTATCTTCAACGGCGTTGCAAAATACAACGAGTTTAGCACAGCCAAATCCATCTCTATCCTTTGTGCGCTCTGCCGTCAATTTAACAATTTCGCCCATAAGGCGCACGGCATCCATATTTATACCTGCTTTTGATGAGCCAACGTTTACTGATGAACAGAGTCTATCAGTTATAGCAAGCGCTTCAGGAATACTTTGGATAAAAGACCTTTCATAGCTTGTCATACCCTTATGAACGAGTGCTGAATATCCACCTAAAAAGTCAATACCCACGCTCTTTGCTGCATCGTCAAGCGCTTTTGCAAGCACTGTTTCCTTGCCACAAAACGATGAAGTTAAAAGACTTGCCGGTGTGATTGATACACGCTTGTTTATAATTGGAATTCCATATTCTGCACCAAGTTCGTTTGCAACTTTAACGATGTTTTCTGCTTTTTTGCAAATTCTATCATAGCAAAGTCTTGCCGTTTCTTTTGCATCATCTCTAATGCAAGGCAAAAGCGATATGCCCATAGTTATTGTTCTAACGTCAAAGTGTTCTTTTTCAACCATATCTATGGTTTCTAAAATCTCTTTTCTATTAAGCATACTTTGTCCACCTTAAATTTTATGCATTGCGTTAAAGATATCTTCGTGTTGAACGTGAATAGACACCCCTATTTCTTGACCGAGTGGAGCTAATTTTGCTTGCAACTTTTCAAGTGGCAATTTTGACAAAGAAAGGTCGCAAAGCATAAGCATTGTGAAATTATCTTGCATAAGCGTTTGGCTTATGTCTTCAATATTAACTTGGTTTTCTGCTAGCGCCGTGCTAACCTTTGCAATTATTCCAGGCTTGTCCTTTCCGATAACTGTGACTATAGCTTTCATTTTAAGTTCTCCTTTATACTTGTGTCGTCTGGCATTATTTCATAACTAAATAAAACGTTGCCTTGTGTAATAAATTTTATAATTTGATTTTCCTTAAACTCAGGAAAAAGTTTTTCATATGGAATAAGCACTCTTCTTTCGTAATATTCCCCTTTATATTTGTTCCACTCGATAAAGATAAGCGACTTATAATCGACGCCGTCTTTTTCTCTAATACTTTCATCATATTCAAGAAAACTTGCAACCGAAGTCTCTTTTAAGCCGTTTATCATATTAATGGTCATTTTGTAATATCTATTAACTCGCTTGAAAATTATGCCCAAATAAATAAAAGAAAATATAACGAATATAGCCGTCAATAAAAAATGAAAAAATTTAACCTTACTAATTTCTTTTGACATATATGGCAAAGTTCTAAACCATAGAAAAAAGCCTAAACTGCAAATTAGATAAACAAAAAGCACGGCAAAATATACAATTAAACTTTTTGTTCTTTGTTTTTTTGCCATTAAATATTCTTTGTTTAAAAAGTATTGCGTCATATTTTTATTTTGCTTTGAGCAAAAGCCGATTTGCCCAAAGCAATGCTCCTTTTTCCGTGCGTTATATTAAATATATATATTAAATTATATAATACTTAAGGGTATGTTTATATAATTGTATATTAACTAGGCATATTTGTCAATAAAAAAATTGAAAATTTAACAATAAAATTGTCCCTTTTTTACAACTGCTTTTAATTTTTCTATTCCACGTTTTTCTATTCTCGATATGTATGAGCGTGAAATTTTTAAAAATTTTGCAACTTCTCGTTGGGTGTAAACCCTTTCTCCCTTAAGTCCGTATCTCAAACACAAAACTGTATATTCTCTCTCAGAAAGAAAGCCTTTTATGAAATTTAAAAACTTTTCTCTTTCAATACTTCTATCAACTTTTAAAAATACCGTGTCTTCCTTTTCACAAAGAAGCTCCATAAGCGTAAGCTCGTTTCCGTCTTTGTCGCTTCCTACAGGGTCAGATAGGTGCATATCGTTTTTATACTTTTTATTTGAGCGAAGTAGCATTAAAATTTCGTTTTCTATACACCTTGCAGTATAAGTTGCAAGTTGCGAGCCTTTGTTTTTTTCAAAAGTATTAATAGCCTTGATAAGCCCAATGCTTCCAACCGAAATTAAATCGTCGGTCTCGGCAGCACCAGAATACTTTTTTACAACGTGCGCAACTAAGCGCATATTGTGATTAATTAATTTATCTCTTGCTTCTTTATCTCCATTTTTTATTTTTTCAAGACACTCGTCTTCTTCCTTTTGAGAAAGTGGCTTTGGAAACGAACTGCCACCAACAACACTGCCTGCAAAAAAAACTAGTTTGCCAAGCATATAAAATAGTGCGTTTAAAAACATATCAACTCTCCTTTTTTCTTGTCAATTTTTGGGTTTTTATATATGCTTATGCTTCTAACTAGCCGTTTATAATATACTGCAAGTCCTTATAAATTTTTATTTTTTTCGTGTCATAATCCACTTTACTTTTCGTTAATATATGATACTCTTACTTTGGCGTTTGGAGAAACTTTAAGGGGGCAATTTTGATGGCTTATAACTATTTAAGGTTTAATAATTTTTATTTAAGGCTTATAAGTATTCACGCTCGTAAGTAATCACTTTTGCACCCTAAATTAGGTGGATTATGGATTATTTATTTTTGAAAGATTTTTTGGTTTCTTATAGCCTACCAACGCTGATTGTGGCAGGAATTTCTTGCATAGTCAGATTAATTTTTGATAAGTTTTTTAGCAATTTACCCAAAGTAATAAAAAGTTATATTCCTTTTTTTTCGGCAATAATTTTTTATTTTGCTTACGAAATTATTTTTGTGTTAAAACAAGTTTATTTTACAAAAGAAGCATTCTATGGTGGTATTTTAAGTGGCTCGCTTTCTGCTATATTTTATTCTACTATATCTAAAATTTGCAAAGGCAAGCCGGTTGGAACAAATGCAACCTTACTTCTCATTGAAGGAATACTAAACGGATATATTGCTCAAGACCTCTTGACAAAAACTGCTCTTGAAATTGAAAAAGTGCTATCTATTGAAGACGGCACTTTAATCGAACAGCAAGTGGTGGACACACTCACTTATAACTGCTCTGAACTTTCATCGGCTGAAATCGTTCATTTAGCAAGACTTATTCTTGGTGCGGTAAAAAGCGTTGAAAAAACTTAAAGACTAAGGGGGGATACCCCCCTTTTTTCTTTTATTTACATAAAAAATTGTTTTGAGCAAAAACTACTCGTATGGAAATATCAAAACATCTCAAAACTAACGCTGAAAAACTTAAGAAAGAATTAGTAAGTGACGACATAACTTTTTTAAATATAAAAATCAATGAAATCGATGGATTACTTGTTTTTATAAATGATTTAGTAAACAAAGACACATTGGGCGAGCTCATTTTGCGCCCAATCTCGTTTTGCAAGGAAAATCCTGATGAAAATAAACTTTTTGAAATGTTCTTAAGCCCTGAAAAAAAGCAGATTTACGATATAGAAAATCTTATAGGCGACCTACTTCTTGGCAATGCAATTTTGCTTTGTGACGGCATAAATGTGGGGCTTTCTTTTGGACTTAAACACTTTGAAAAAAGAGCCATTACCGAGCCCCCAACGTCAACCGTTATTAAGGGGCCAAGAGAGGGTTTTGTGGAAAGTTTATCGGTAAATATCAGCATGATGAGAAGAAAATTAAAGTCCACAAAACTGATATTTGAAAACCTTACTATAGGCGAATATTCTCAAACGCCAATTTCCATTTGTTATATAAAAGGTATTGCAAGAAAAAGCCTTGTAGAGCAAGTTAAAAAGCGACTAAAGAAGATAGAAATTGATGCAGTTCTAGACTCGTCTTATATTTCTAAATTTTTAAGCGAGCATAAGTTTTCACTTTTTAAGCAGATAGGAAACACCGAAAAACCCGATATACTAGCTGGAAAAATTTTAGAAGGAAGAGTGGCGATTTTTGTTGACGGCTCGCCAATTGCACTGACCGTCCCTTATCTTTTAATAGAAGATTTCCAAAGCGCAAGCGACTATTACAACTCATCTTATAGCGCAACTGTTGCAAGATATATTAGGATAATTTCGGTTGCGCTTGCCTTGTTTTTGCCAGCGCTTTTTGTTGCTGCAGAGCTTTTCCACTTGCAACTTATCCCCTTGTCGTTTTTATTAACCATTGTCAACAGTATAAAGGGCATACCTCTATCCCCGAGCTACGAGATGTTTTTCACACTTTTAATATTTGAAATATTAAACGAGGCCAGCGTTAGAATGCCTAAATACGTGGGTATGGTTGTTTCTATCGTCGGTGGTCTTGTTTTGGGCGAAACGGCTGTTAACGCCGGAATTATCTCTGCGCCAACGCTTATGATTGTGGCTTTATCCGGAATATGCCTTTATACCGTGCCAGAATTAGAACAAGTATTTTCTGTGCTTAGAATTGTTTTTTTAATTATTGCAGGAACGCTCGGAGCATATGGAATTTTAACGTTTGTTGCGCTTTTAACTGTGTATTTGATAACGTTTGAAAGTTATCAAACACCACTTTTAGCACCTTTTTCGCCACTAATTATAAAAGATATGAAAGACGGAATTTACAAGGGATTTTTACAAGAGTTTGAGTATAGACCCGAGTCGCTAAGAAACAAAAATAAAAGAAGGATAAAGAAGGAAAACTAGTATGTATCAATTAAAAACAAGACAAATTTGCTTTTTTATAATAGCCTTTTTGCCCATAACAAAATTTTTTAGTCTGCCAAGTCTTATTGCAAGCAAAGCAAACGAAGACCTTTGGATTTCGGCGCTTATTTCACTTGCGATAGATTTTATAACGCTTATTCCTATCGTTTTAGTATGCAAAAAATCTAATAAGACGTTTTTTGAGATTATAGAAGACCTTTTTGGAAAAAACGGCGCTAAAATAATTGCTTTTTTTTACGTAATTTATTTTATGGCTAAGGCAATTTTGCCACTTAACGAACAAAAAGACTACGTTGAATATACGCTTTATACCCTAACCCCTGACGTCTTTTATTTTTTACCACTATTTTTGCTTGCTCTATATATGTGTTTTAAAAGACTTAAAATGCTTGGAAGACTTTCTGATATTTTATGGATGATAACTATAAACGGCTTTTTAACGCTGATTGCCCTGTCGATATCTAACGCAGATTTTTCAGCAATACTTCCTATAGGCGCAAACGGCATAAAAAACATTGCTCGTGGAAGCTTAACCTGCTTTAACTGGTTTGGAGACAGCGTGTTTATAATGTTTCTTATCGGAAGCTTTAAGTGGGAAAAAGGAAGCAGTACAAAAATCTTTTTATCCTATTTGGTAGGCGCTGTAATGGTAGTGTCGTTTATGATAATATTTTACTCGATTTTTACTTCGATTGCATTTAGACAAAGGTTTGCGCTAACCGAAATATCTAAATATACAACCGTTATAAATAATCTTGGCAGATTTGACTATATTGGTATTTTTATGATTTTATTTTCTAATATGTTTGCACTGTGTTTGCCTATATATTTTGCAAGCAAACTTATTGATTATATTTTTTCTATAAAAAAACTATGGATATCGCCTATTATAGTAGTGGGGATACAACTTATAATAACGCTTTTCTTTTATGAATATTTTGTGAGCATTGAAGCGTTTATGACCACGAGTTTTGCTTTTTATTTCTTTGCACTGGGAAACGTTATTCCGATTATTATTACGCTAATTACTTTAAGGAGAACTAAGTATGAGATTAAAAAGAGCTAAATTTTTACTTTTAAGCGTGTTTATTTTATTAACTCTTTTCTTTTCAAATAACTTTGGCCTTATTGACGTGGAAAAAACTTCAATCATAACGGCCATAGCTATTGATTTTGAGCAAAACGAGTATATTTTAACTGCTCAAGTTGCCGTTCCAGAGGCCACCGACGCCAACACCGAAAACCAAAAGGCTCAGCTTAGTGGCAAAGGTAAAACGGTTGGCGAAGCCTTAAAAGATTTAGGCGATACTTCTGGCTGGTTTCCTAAACTTGCATTTTGCAACCTTATTATTTTAGGAAATAAACTTGGAAATGAAAACGTTATAAAACTTTTAGACTATTTTGCTAAAACGCTAAGGCTTCAAGACTCTGCGCTAATTGCAATTGCAGAAAAGACAGCTAAAGAACTGTTGTCTTTATCTACCCCACTTGACAACATTTCATCTTTCGCAATTCAAAAAATTTTATTAAAAGCTCCTCAGTTTGGGGGTGACGTTGCACCAACTGATATAAAGACCTTTGTTTCTGGATATTACTCGCAAAACAAGTCTGGATATATGCCCTTAATAAAAGTTATAAGTGCCGACAACGGCAGTGGCGACGAAGGTCAAAAAAGCGACAACAGCTCGTCAAGTGGTGGCATGCAACAAAACCAAAAAAGTCAAGGTGCTAACAATGAGTCTAATAACCTTTTTGACGCTAGAACAACTGCACTTTTCTTAAATGGAAAATTAGTGGGAAAGCTCTCTCCAGAGCAAACGCTTACGTTTAACGCTTTTAATCAAAGCATTACTGGAACGAACATACCTATAGACGACGTGCAAATAAACGGCGTTCCTTATAATTATTTACTAACAGTTATGAACGACAGTCACTCTATAAAGGTCAAAGCAACCGATACTAACGTAAACTTAACGTTCGACCTAAAGCTGTTTTGTAAGGTTGGAGACGTTTTTGCAGTTGACAGTGAAGATTCGCTGTCATCTAATACGCCATTGCCAAAGCCTTTAATAGAAAAAACAGAAAAAATGCTAACTGATAGCATTATTAGTCTTATCAACAAGTCGGTTGAAACAGGCTGTGACTTTTTTAAAATAAAAGAAAAGCTGTATCGCTATAATAATAGCAAATACAGCCAATATAAAGATGATTTTTTATCCAAACTTAAGGTTAAAATAAACGTTAGCGTGCGTGGGCAAAGATAGAAAAACTATTTTTGCCTTTTTACTTTAATCACTGCTCAAAAATTTTATCCACGATTTCTTTAGCGTTTGCGCCACTGATATATTCGCCTATTTTATCAAAAGCCTTAAGTAAGTCGATTTTACTAAACCTTATGCCGTTTAACGACTTAAAAAACTCGTTTATAGGCTTTTTCTCAAAGAAGTCGCCAAACACTTCAGCCTCCAAGATAATGCCGTTTTTGGTTGAAAAAGTAAAAGTAAAAATTCCAAAATCAAACTTAGAAGTAAACGTGTTTGTGCCTATAGGCGAGCGACCTATATTCCACTCGTATTTAGAGTATTTTTCATCAATGAGCTTTTGTATTTTATTTAAATCTTGGTCAGTAAACTCATAAGGCGTGCAAGTTTTTATAAACTCATTTTTGAGTCCGTTTTTAAACTCGTCAACCGTCATTTTTTTGTCAAGGTGCTCTATCACGTTTGTCACCCTTGCCCTAACCGATTTTATGCCTTTACTTTGCATTTTTAGTTTTGACGGATTTAAGCACTTTGCAAGCTCACTGCCGTCGGTATTAAACAAAATCGTGCCGTGATGCATAATTCTATCCTTATAAACAGTTTGAGCATTGCCAGAAATCTTTTTATCATCAATAGTAATATCGTTTCTGCCACTAAACTTGGCATTTACGCCCAAACTATTAAGATATTCGATAATCGGCGCAGTAAACTTTTTATAATGCTCTTCGTTCTGGTTATAAGGCGCAATAACGGTATAACAAATATTACCCTTGTCGTGATAAACCGTGCCACCACCCGTAAGCCTTCTAACAACCTTAACGCCAGCCTCTTCCGTATAAGCAAGGTTGACTTCTTCTATAGCGTTTTGGTTTGTGCCAACTATAACGGCTTTGTCGTTTACCCAAAGATAAATATAATAGTTATCCGTTTGTTTTAATAAATATTCTTCGGACGCTAAGTTAAAATATGCGTCGGTATTATCGTGAGTTATAAAATAAAATTTTGGCATTTCTTGTCCTTTAATTTAAGGCTATAAAAGTTTTAGTAGCCTATATCAAAAAAGGGGGTCTAAGCCCCCTTTTTTGTGTTTAATTTAGATTATACACCTTTCTTAGCTTTTCTAAGTGCTTCAGCGTCTGAAGTATTAGTTGTGCTAATATGTCCTTTAAGTGGTAAAATCTTGTCGTTAATGCAGTCGATAATCCATTCTGCTTGTGGGAAGAATTCTGCGTCGAATTCAAATGGAGGAGTAATCCAGTTTTTAGCGCCACAAACTACTGCTGGAGCATCGAGATAGTCGAAGCAAAGTTCAGAAATGTTTCTTGCAAAGTCGTTAAGGATACTACCTCTTGCGCAAGCGTCAGAAGCAAGAATAATTCTGCCTGTCTTCTTAACAGATTCAACAACCTTTTCGTAGTTAAATGGAACGATAGACCTTGCGTCGATAACTTCAGCTTCAACGCCGTATTTTTCAGAAAGAACTTTAGCTGCGTCCATAGCTCTATAAAGCGTTGCACCGATTGTGAGAATTGTCACGTCGCTACCAACTCTCTTAACGTCTGGTTCGCCGAGTGGGATTTCATAATATCCTTCTGGAACGCCTTCCTTTCTAAATTCTTCGCCCTTGTCGTAAATTCTTTGGCTTTCAAAGAAGATAACAGGGTCTGTGCCGTTAAGTGCAGAGTTCATTAAACCCTTAGCATCGTATGGCGTCACAGGGAAGCAAACCTTAAGTCCTGGAACGTGTGCAGGAAGAGCTACCCAGTCTTGTGAGTGTTGAGCGCCGTATTTAGCACCAACAGAAACACGGAGAACAACTGGCATCTTTAAGATACCACTACTCATAGCTTGCCATTTAGCAAGTTGGTTAAAGATTTCGTCGCCTGCTCTACCCATAAAGTCAGCATACATAAGTTCAATAATTGCTCTACCACCGCAGAGGCCATAACCAACGGCAGAAGAAACGATTGCAGCTTCTGAAATTGGAGAGTTAAAGAGTCTGTGGTATGGAAGTGCTTCTGTTAAGCCCTTATAAACGGCAAACGCACCACCCCAGTCACGAACGTCTTCACCATAAGCAGTGAGTGTTGGGTCTTTATAATATCTATCGATAATAGCTTCAAATAAGCCGTCACGGATATTGTATCTCTTCATATTAGAAACTTGGTTGCCCTTTTCGTCAAACGCATAACGTGATTTACCAGCGATTTGTTTAACTCTTGGGTTTTCTTCCATTGGCATCTTAACGTCTTTGCCAACTTCAACAGGTCTATCACCCATGCTTTCAACACTGCCGTTAGAGAACATCAAGTCTTCTACGTAGTATGGGTCTTTCTTAAAGTCAAGATATGGAGATTCAACTGGGTCAGCAGCAAGTTTGCAGAGTTTGAGCATTCTTTCTTTAATGCTACCAATGATATCGTCGAACTTGCCATCGCTTTCAATCTTAGCGTCAACGAGTGCTTTTCTATATGTTATCATTGGGTCATATTGTTTCCAGTTTTCAAGTTCTTCAACCGTTCTATAGCTCATAGCGTCTGATGGAGAGTGTCCAGCATAACGATATGTCACAACGTCTAATAGAACAGGACCGTCGCCATCTACTAAAATCTTCTTCTTTCTCTTCATTGCGTCAATTACTGCAAGTGGGTTAAATCCATCAACTCTTTCAGCATAAAGTTGTGTTGGAGAAATACCAGCGCCAAGACGAGCAAGGAAATCATAAGCCATTGTTTCGCCTCTTGTTTGGCCACCCATACCATAACCATTGTTAAAGAAGTTAAATAAAATTGGAAGACCA
>JAZNCJ010000020.1:0-1761 GCA_045587465.1 Christensenellaceae bacterium | reverse complement strand
GGGGCTGTCCTAAAAGTATAGGGCAGCCCTGATTATTTTAAAAGACAAAAGACGAACTCTGTGATAAAATTTAAATATGAGCAGAGGCGTAAGTAATAAGATCACATACAAACCATACAATCAAAATGAACAGTGGCTTTTGCCACCCAGTCTAGACGAACTAGTACCCGAAAATCATTTTGTAAGAACAGTAAGCAAAACAGTAGACGAATTAGATATAGAGAAAATATTTGCCAAAAACACAAAAGGCGGCGGAGCAAGCCGATACAATCCGATAATGTTGATGAAAGTATTAATCTACTGCTACATGACGGGAACATACTCTTCAAGAATGATAGCAAAACAATGCCGCGAAAATGTAAACGTAATGTGGCTTACAGGATTTCAGAAGCCAGACTTCAGAACAATCAACAAATTCCGAAGTGAAAAACTAAAGGACACAATCGAAGAAATATTCATCACAACAGTAAAACTTCTAAACAAGAAAGGATATGTGAGCCTTGAAAAATATTTTGTAGATGGAACGAAAATTGAAAGTGCCGCAAACAAATACACTTTCGTTTGGAAAAAGGCCATTGAAAAGAATGAAAAGAAACTGGATGAAAAACTAAAAGTCTTTCTGAAAGATATCGAAGAAATCACACACAAAGAAAATGAAGTTTACGGCGACAAAGATTTAGCAGAACTTGGAGAAGATATCACAGTAACAAGTGAGGAAATAAAAGAAGCAGCAGCAAAAATCAATGAAAGACTTGCAGAAATAAACAACCTTGACGATGAAGAAACAAAAGAAGTAAAAAAAAAACTAAAAAAAGCAAAACAACTGATTGAAAAAGATTATCTTCCAAGAAAAGAAAAATATGAAAAAGCAAAAGCAACTTTTAATGGGCGAAATAGTTATTCAAAAACGGATGAAGATGCAACATTCATGCGAATGAAGGAAGATGCTATGCAAAACGGACAACTCAAGCCAGGCTACAATGTTCAAGTAGGAACAGAAAATAATTTTGTAATCGGCTATGATGTATTTCCGAATCCTACGGATACAAGAACATTAAAACCACATATTGAAAATGTAGAAAAACGACTAAATTGCAAATTAAAAACAGTAATTGCAGATGCAGGTTATGGAAGTGAAGAAAACTATGACTACCTTGAAGAAAAAGGAATTATTGGAGTTATAAAATATTCAAGCTACGAAAAAGAAATAAAACGCAGTTTTAAGAAAAATACTTTCAATGCAGAGAACTGGAATTATGATTCAGAACTGAAAGAATACACATGTCCCTGTGGAAATGCAGTTCCATACAAAGAAACACGAAAACGAAAGAATCCCTCGGGATATGAACAGACTGTAGATATTTATAAATGTGATAATTATGAAGGCTGTCCTTTTAGAGAACTTTGTACGAAATCAGAATATGGCAGAATGGTACAAAGAAATGAAAATTGGCTTAATCAGAAAGCAAAAGTAAAGGAACTTTTAGCAACAGATGAATATAAATCTCTTATGAAAAAACGTTCAACAGAATGTGAAACTGTCTTTGGCCAAATAAAATCCAATCAAAAATTTAGACGTTTTAATCTCTGTGGAAAACAAAAAGTTGAAACAGAATGGGGATTATTAATGCTTGGTTATAACGTTAAGCAGCTTATTAGACTTATGAATGCCTAAAAAAAAACAAAGTTCAAAATAACTTCAAAATTGATTAAAAATAGGCTGCCCTTTACTGAAGTTTTTATTACTTCTAGGACAGCCCC
>JAZNCJ010000019.1:0-11407 GCA_045587465.1 Christensenellaceae bacterium | reverse complement strand
GTTTTTTTGTTTAGTTAACTGAGATTGTTCCGTTAGTACATATTATTTGTATTGCAGGCGTGCTATATTTCCAATATTTTTCAATATGAATTTCTTTCCACTGCTCAATAGTCCCTTCATAATAAATTTTGCTTAAATTTTGACAGTGATAAAACGCAAATCTGCTTATTACAGTACAACTTATAGGAATTGTTATTTCCTCAATTGCACAATAAGAAAAAGCATCTTCTCCTATTTTTTCTAAACTATCACCTAAATCAACATCTTTTAGATTTGCGCAATAAGAAAAAGCATAATCTCCTATCGTTTTTATTTCGTTACTAAGCACTACTTTTTCCAAGTATTTGTTTTCCCAAAAAGCGCCTGAAGCTATACTATCAACAATCTCACCTCTATGCGATGGCGCAATATTTATTTCAGTTTGTTTACTGTTAATATCTAAAAAACCCAAACAAGAATATGTATTATCGGTTTTCATAAACAAGATATTTGGTTTAGTATTGCTTATTTCTTCAGCAACAACACCATACAACACAACAGTATTGTCTTCATAAACCACTAACAATTGATTTTGTTTGTTGATTGCAACAGATTTTACAATTTTTTCATAATTAAAATCTTCGTAATAAAAAAGTTCATCAATATATCCTACTGGTATTGTAGAGCCATCTTTATATACAATATACAATGATTCTTTTGAAATAGATATTCCATCTATAAGTAAGTTGTATTGACTATCAACAACATAATCCGAAACCATGTTTTCTACACAAAAACTAAAATCAATTCCACTAAAATTATATGTGCATTCTATTGTATTATTTTTAGCAGATATTCTAGTAAACAAGTTTAAAAAATCATAAATATCAACATTGTAGCCATATCTTTCAATTATTCCAAACACTTCTGAAAGACTAAACCCTAATTTTTCATTTTCTGATAGAGTTGCTACTGTATTTTTAGCAAAGCACTTTGTGCAACATCCATATTCAAATTCATGTTCTTCTTTAGGAATAGTTAGAATAACTTCTTTATTACAATCCGAGCAAGTTCCTGCTTTAACACCTTCTTCTGTACAAGTTGCTTCATCTAATATAACCCAATCACAATCATGTGTGCTATTTTTTTCTATTGTTTCATATTTTTTATCGCCACACTCAAGACACAACTTCTCCATAACACCTTCTTCTATACAAGTCGCCTCTTTATAAACGAAAGACTTATAGTTATGTTCGTGTTTTTCTTCATTTGAACAAGCCCCTAAAAAGCAACAAGAACACACAATAATTAGCATTAAACTAAACAAAACTCCGTTTCTATTCATAACATGCCTCCCAAAAAAAGTATGATAATTATATACCAATATTTTTGGTAAGTCAAGTATATTACCAATAAATTTGGTAATATTTGTTATATGAAAAAAATTAATTTTGCAGAAAATTTAAAATCGTTAAGGTTATCTAAGAAATTAACACAAACCCAACTTGCAAAGCTACTTAATGTTGACCAAAGGACAATAAGTGCTTGGGAAAAAAGTATTTGCGAACCAAGTTATCAAAATCTTGCTAAGCTTTGTGAAATTTTTGATGAAACTTTTGATGGTTTATTATTATAAACTTTAAAAATATCACGCCGTTCAAATGAACGGCGTTTTTTCTTATATTCCCTTCCTTACCCTAGCCCCTTAAAGATTAAGGGTTTGGGGATTTGAGGAGTTTGTGAAAGGGATTTTTAAGGGAAAACGACTTCGGAAAAGAGTTTTCCCTTATAGAAAAACAGAATATTTTTTAAAAAAACAAAACTCTCGGCGTAAAACCGAGAGTTTTTTTGTTAATCTTTATCTATTTACTTTCTAAAAGTTCAACGATTTTTTTGAGCAAGTCTTCAGTAGTTGGATTTGCAAGACGTTCTTGTCTTGCTTTTTCTTGGGCTTCAAGTTTTTCTTGCTCAGCTTGTTTTTCTGCAAGCGCTTTCTTTTCAGCGAAGTATTCTTCAACAGCCTTTCTATTAGAGCGCTTAATTCCCCTTGCCTTTAATGCTATTTTATCTTCTTTAGAAAGTTTATATTTCTTTAACTTTTCTTTTAGTTCTTCGTTGTTTTCTTTAATTTCGTTCATAATTTTAACGATAGTGAAAAGCACGAGGGCAATAAGGAAGAAATTGATTATTGCAGAAATAAACGCACCCCAATCGATATAGATAGAGTTAGCTAGGTCAACAATCTTTTTGCCGTTAGCATCGGTTGTATAACCTTTTGAAAGGAAAGTGATTGCGCCACTTAAACCCTCGCCACCGAGAACTAGCGCAAGCAACCAGTTAATAATAGGTTTTAGTATATAATTAGAAACACCATTGACAATTGCCGTAAACGCACCACCAACGATAACGCCGACAGCCATATCAAGTACGTTGCCACGAGTTATAAACTTTTTGAATTCACCAAAAAACTTTTTCATTAGTTTTTTCTCCTTAATGTTTTTAATGGGAAGGCGTTTTCGTTATAGCCTTCCCCTTGTTGATTAATTTTATAAAAAGTTTTAGAAACGAGTTTGACAAGGCTCGCTAAACTTTTCCATTAATTAAAAATTTTTCCTTATCCTCTCCCCTTAAAGAGTAAGGGGCAAGGGGTTTGAGGAGTTTTACAGTTAGGGATTGTTAAGGGGAAGGCTGTATTCGGAAAAAAAGCCTTCCCTTTAATATCTTAGTACATGCCACCCATTCCACCTGCTGGCATTTGTGCCATTGGATTATCTTCTTTAACGTCTGCCACAACTGATTCTGTTGTTAGGAACACGCCTGCAACTGACGCTGCGTTTTGAAGAGCTGAACGAGTCACCTTAGTTGGGTCGATAATGCCACTTTCAACCATATCGGTATATTCGTTTGTTAAGGCGTTAAAGCCAAAGTTTGCTTTGTCTGCCTTTAATACTTCGTTTAAGATAACCGAGCCGTCAAGACCAGCGTTAAGAGCGATTTGCTTAAGTGGGGCTTGAACAGCCTTGAGAACAATTCCAGCACCTGTTTTTTCATCGCCACTTAAAGTTTCGATATAAGCGTTTAATGCTTTCATTGTTGAAATAAGAGCGATTCCACCACCAGGAACGATACCTTCTTGAACGGCAGCCTTTGTTGCGTTAAGAGCATCTTCAATTCTGAGTTTCTTTTCTTTCATTTCAACTTCAGTTGCTGCGCCAACGTTGATAACTGCAACGCCACCAGCAAGTTTAGCAAGGCGTTCTTGTAATTTTTCTCTGTCATAATCAGAAGTTGTTTCAGCAATTTGAGCTTTGATTGCTTGTTTTCTTGCTTCGATAGCGTTAGCATCGCCTGCGCCGTTGATAATCGTTGTGTTGTCCTTATCAACCTTAACAGTGCCAGCACGACCTAGCATATCCATAGTCACGTCTTTAAATTCATAGCCAAGTTCAGATGATATTACCGTGCCACCTGTTAAGATAGCAATGTCTTCGAGCATAGCCTTTCTTCTATCGCCAAAGCCTGGTGCTTTAACTGCAACGCAGTTGAAAACGCCTTTGAGTTTGTTCACAACGAGTGCTGCTAAGGCATCGCCTTCAACTTCTTCAGCAATGATAAGTAAACGCATACCTTGTTGAGCGATTGGCTCGATTACAGGTAAAATTTCTTGGATTGCAGAGATTTTTTTGTCTGTGATTAAGATTACAGGTGATTCTAAAACTGCTTCCATTTTGTCAGTGTTGGTCACCATATATGCAGAAGCATAACCCCTATCGAATTGCATACCTTCAACAGTTGAAAGTTCTGTCTTCATTGTCTTTGATTCTTCGATAGTGATAACGCCGTCTTTGCCGACCTTTTCCATTGCTTCTGAAATAAGTTCGCCAACAGCATTATCGCCAGCAGAGATTGATGCAACTTGGTTAACTGCATTTTTATCCTTTACAGGCTTAGAAATTTTCTTTAATTCTTCAGTTGCAACTTCAACAGCGCCTGCAATACCTTTTTTAAGGATAACAGGGTTTGCGCCTGCCGCAACGTTTTTAAGACCTTCATCAATCATAGCTTGTGCTAAGATAACGGCAGTTGTCGTGCCGTCACCAGCAACGTCGTTAGTTTTTGTTGAAACTTCTTTTACGATAGAAGCGCCCATATTTTCAAAAGCGTCTTCTAGTTCGATTTCTTTTGCAATTGTCACACCGTCGTTAGTGATGAGTGGTGCGCCAAACTTTCTGTCTAAAACTACGTTTCTACCCTTTGGGCCTAAAGTGATTTTAACTGTATCAGCAAGTATGTCAACACCTTTTTGAAGCGCTTTTCTTGCTTCTTCACCGTGCTTTAATTGTTTAGCCATTTTTATTCTCTCCTTATTCTACAATCGCCAAAATATCGCTTTGACGAATAATTGTTAATTCTTTACCGTCAACTTTAAATTCACTGCCTGCATACTTTGAATATAAAATAACGTCCCCTTCTTTTACTTGCATAACGATTTCTTTTCCGTCAACAACCCCACCAGGACCAACGGCAATTATCTTTGCCATTTGTTGCTTTTCTTGTGATGCTGTTGGCAAATAAAAGCCACTTTGTGTTTTTTCTTGAATTTCTAAACTCTCAACAACTACTTTGTCGAACAATGGTTTAACCTTCATATATTTCTCCTTATTCTTTGTTTTTTTGTTAAATTAGCACTCTCGCACTTAAAGTGCTAACACTAATTATACACGCATAATTTTATTTGTCAATAGAATATGCCAGTTATCACCAAAAATTTTCAAATATTTTTAAGCTATTTTGTTTTTACGCTAAATTTGTAAAAATTATTCTAAAATTTTTGCTTATCTGCCAAATTTTTTTAGCAAATATTCTTTTAATTCTTTATCGGACATTTGTCTGTTTTGCTCTTTTTTCTTAATTGCTTCAAGTCTACCTTGTTTTCTTTCTTTATCGGTTTTGTTATTGGCTACTGCAATTCCGTTAGGTAAGTCTGCCGTTTTCATTGTGAGTGAAATTTTCTTCTTTACTGTGTCAACGCCCAAAACTTTGACCTTTACTAAATCGCCAACTTTCAAAACGTCCGATGGGTGCTTGATATATCCGTCACTTATTTGAGAGATATGCACTAAGCCGTCCTGATGCACGCCAATATCCACGAACACGCCAAAATCGATAACGTTTCTGACCGTGCCGTTAATTTCCATACCTTCTTTTAGGTCAGCCAAATCCATAAGGTCGCTTCTTAAAATTGGTTTTGGCAAACTGTCACGGATATCTCTGCCAGGTTTTAAGAGTTCATTAACTATATCGTTTAGAGTTGGAATACCTATCTCGCAAAACTCAGCCGTTTTTTCAATGCTCATCTTTGCGATACGCTCTTTAATGTCGCCAATTTTACCGTTTGCAACGTCATCTAAAGTATAACCCGTAAAGTCAAGCAGTTTTTGAGTAGCTTTATAGCTTTCTGGGTGAACGCCAGTGTTATCAAGCACGTTGCCACCGACTATTCTTAAAAACCCTGCGCATTGCTCAAACGCTTTCGCACCGAGTTTTTTGACTTTAAGCAAATCTTCTCTCTTTGCAAAAGGTTTTTCTGCCCTATACTTAACAATTTCTTTTGCAATGCCCTTGTTTAAACCTGCAACGTAAGAAAGTAGGCTAGGCGATGCTGTGTTAAGGTCCACGCCAACGCTGTTAACGCAGTCTTCAACAACGCCACCTAAAACGTCTGTTAGCCTTGCTTCTGGCATATCGTGTTGATATTGACCAACGCCGATTGACTTAACGTCGATTTTGATAAGTTCGGCAAGTGGGTCTTGAAGTCTTCTTGCAATTGAAACTGCACTTCTTTGCGCTGGCTCAAAGTCTGGGAATTCTTCTGCACCCAGCTTACTTGCGCTATAAACCGATGCGCCTGCTTCGTTTACAACGGCATAAGATAGATTAAACCCACTCTCTTTTATAAGGTTTGCAACAAATATTTCTGATTCCTTACTTGCCGTGCCGTTGCCTATTGAAATAATTGAAACGTTGTGTTTTTTTATAAGCGAAAGCAAGGTTTTGCTTGCTTCTTCAATTTTGTTTTGTGGTGGGGTTGGAAAAACTACAGCCGTGTCTAAAACGTTGCCCTCAGAATCAATAACGGCAATTTTGCAACCCGTTCTATACGCTGGGTCTAAGCCCAAAATGGTTTTGCCTTTTAGTGGTGGTTGAAGTAGAAGTGGGCGAAGATTGACTTCAAACATTTTAATAGCCTGCTCGCTTGCCTTTTCGGTCAGCTCGCTTCTAACTTCTCTTTCAATTGATGGGAAGATTAATCTTGAATAAGCATCTGCCCCAGCATTTTTTACAATCTCAGCACATCTATCATCATTTTTAACGTATGCGCTTGTAATTTCTTTTACAAATTCTTCTGTTTCAACTACAACGCTTACCTTTAAGCACTCTTCCTTTTCGCCACGGTTGATTGCCAAAATTCTATGCGCAGGAATTTTTTGTATTTTTTCGTTATATTCGGCATACATATCGTATGTCTTTGCGTTTTCGTTTTCCAAAAGCTTGCAAGCGATAGCACCTAAATCAAACACTTTCTTTCTAAGCACCTTTCTAAGCTCGGCATCGTCAGAAATCTTTTCAGCGATAATATCCGATGCACCAGCAATAGCACTATCTATACTGTCAACGCCCTTTTCTTCGCTGATAAACTCGCTAGCTTTTTTATCTAAGTCAACGCCCTTGTTTTGCTCTAAAATAAACTCGGCAAGTGGCATAAGTCCCTTTTCTATAGCAACCGACGCTCTCGTCTTTCTCTTTTGCTTATATGGGCGATAAATATCTTCGGCTTCGGTTAGCGTTTCGGCTTTGGCAAGCGCAATCATAATCTCATCGGTCATTTTGCCCTGCTCGGTAATAGAGTCGGCAATTTCTTGTTTTCTCTTATCAAGGTTGCCTAAATATTTAAGCCTATCTGCAAACTCTCTTAAAACTTGGTCGTCACAAGAGCCGGTCTGCTCTTTTCTATACCTTGCGATAAACGGAATAGTGTTGCCTTCTTCAATAAGTCTTATTATGTTTGCCGAATGCTCAACTTTTAAGTTAAATTCTTTGCTCAGTTTTAATGAATAGTCCATATTATACCTTTTTGCCCTTATTTTTTCTTGTCTCTATAACCTTTTTTTCGTATCCGTTATTTGTCGGAGAATAATACGTTTTGCCCAAAAGTTCATCTGGCAAATATTGTTGCTCTACGTATCCACCATAATTATGTGGATATTTATAAAGCACCTTGTTTTGTTTGTCTTCTTTTGATGCAAACTCATAATTTTTTAGATGCGCTGGGATATTATCGTCTTTTTCGTTTACTGCATCTTCTTTTGCGCCTTGCATTGCAAGGACAACGCTGTTTGATTTTTCAGCTTCGCAAACGTAAATAACTGCTTCGAAAAGTGGAATAAGCCCTTCAGGCAAGCCTAGTCTTTCAAACGCAAGCATAGCGTTTGTTGCAACGACTAGTGCGTTTGGGTCTGCCATTCCCACGTCTTCAGCAGAGTGAACGATAAGTCTTCTTGCAAGTAGCAGTGGGTCGCACCCGCCTTGAATAAGCCTTTGCATATAATATAGCGCCGCATCGGAGTCGCTTCCCCTAAGACTTTTGCAAAATGCCGAAAGTATATCGTAATATAAACTTTCATCATAGGACATCGCCTTTTGTTGGATAGATTCTTCAGCGTCAGTTAAGGTGACCTTTATTTTGCCGTTGCTATCTGGATTTGTAGTAAGGCAGGCAAGCTCTAAGGCGTTATATGCCACCCTTAAGTCGCCGTCAGCCATTTTTGCAATGTGGTCAATGGCATCTACGTCAACGCTTAGGTCATAACTGCCAAGCCCCTTTTCTTTATCGATAAGTGCCTTTTCTAACGCACGTTTAATATCGCTTTGAGAAAGTTTTTTAAGTTCAAACACCCTGCACCTAGAAACGATAGCAGGCGTCATTGACGCATAGGGATTTTCGGTTGTTGAGCCTATAAAAATAATATCCCCCTGCTCAATGGCTGGAAGCAAACTGTCGCTTTGGGTTTTGTTAAATCTGTGGCACTCGTCAAGCATAAGATAGGTTTTTTTGCCATAAAGCTTTAAGTTTTCTTTGGCTTTTTCTACGACCTGCTTAACGTCGCTAACGCCACTGCTAACGGCGTTAAGTTTAACGAAATAATTGTTGGTGCTGTTTGCAATAATGTTTGCAAGCGTGGTCTTTCCACAGCCCGGTGGGCCATAAAAAATACAACTGCCTAGTCTATCTAGTTTGATTGCACGGCGAAGCAAGCTCGTATCCTTTGCAATATGCTCTTGCCCAACAAATTCCGAAAGCGTTGTTGCCCTCATTCTTTCTGCAAGTGGGATATTTGCTTTTTCATTTTGTTTGTTTGCTATATCAAATAAATCCATAAAAATATTTTATCATATTCTATATTTTTTTTCAAGCCATAATACAATATATTATGGTTAAAAATGTAAACACTTTTTTTTCTTTTATTTTTTTGGTATTTCTTGTCGCTATTTCGCTAATTTTATCGTTTGGGAAAGGCTTTTCTTCGCTTACTTTAGAAGGCATAAGCCTTTGGCTGACTTTAATTTTGCCAGCCATGTTTCCATATTTTTTTATAACGGCAATTCTTTCTTCTCTAAACATAACAAGCAAAATCGCAAACAAGTTTTCACCACTAACAAAAAGATTTTTTAACGTCAGTGGTGGGTGTGGCTACGCTTTTTTTATGAGCCTTATCGCAGGATATCCTATAGGCGCAAAAATTGTCAGTGACCTAAGAGAAAAGGGAGCAATTAATGAAAGTGAAGCAATAAGGGCGTCTACCTTTTGCTCGACTTCTTCGCCTATGTTTTTGATTAGTAGTGTGGGAACGATTATGTTTAAAAATACTAATTTTGGACTGATTTTACTTATAAGCAGTACGCTTTCGGCTATAATTATAGGCATAATTTTTTCGCATTATAACAAAAACGATAAGCCCAGTGACTTTTTGTTTGTTTCAAACCAAAAATTAGATAACGTTTTGTATGAAAGCGCTTATTCATCTGTTATATCCGTGCTTGTCGTTGGTGCGATTATAACGATTTTTTATATACTTTTATCTATACTTTTTCGCTTTAACCTTTTATCGCCCATAATCAGCCTTTTTGCACTTGCTTTGGGCGATTTTGAAATGGCAAAAGCGCTTTCCTTTGGGCTTATCGAAAGCACTAGTGGACTAAAACTTTTGTCGACTTTAAGCTTTAACACTTTAATCTTACCACTTTCTGCTTTTATTTGTGGATTTGGCGGGCTCTCTGTAATAATGCAGTCGATTGCTTACCTAAAAAAAGCAAAAATAAAGACTGCACCTTTTATAAAAGCCAAACTTTTAAGTGCAGCCATTAATTTTGTTATTACCTTTATTATTTGCCTAATTTTTGGGATTTAATAAACTCGCAAACAGGCTTTGGCAAATATTCACTTGCATCACTTCCAATGTTTAAGATGTTTCTTATCGCGCTTGAACTTATATGCACAAGCTCTTTTGGGGTTGGAATATAAAGGGTTGTCATTTCACTATACATATCCCTATTAAATCTTTCCATTGTCGTTTCATATTTATAGTCGTCTATATCCCTAATGCCCCTAACGCTAACTTTAATGCCATTTTTCTTCATAAAGTCAACTAGCATACCCTCAAAACTTGCAATTTCAACCCTTTTATTGCCCCCAACGGCAAGCTTAATCATTTTTTTACGTGACTCAAAATCAAACATTGGCGTTTTGTCTTGGTTTACGCCAAGCGCAACTATAACCTTGTCAAACATATCTAAGCATTTGTCAATAACAAAGATGTGACCGTTGGTTATAGGGTCAAACGTCCCTGCAAATACACAAATTTTCATAACTAAACCTCTTTTTTAAAAAACGTTAAATGCACCCTACCATACTTTCTTTTATCGTAAACTACTAGTCCTTCTACATTGCCCGTCCACTCGCACTCATCTTCAAAAACAACAATACCGTCATCACTAAGCTTGTTAGCGCAAAATGGCAAGGCGTCCTTTTTTTTGTCGCTTTTATATGGTGGGTCTATAAAAATTATATCATACTTTTTATCCGTTTGACTCAAAAACCTTACTGCGTCACAGCTAGAAATTTCAAACTCGTCATCAACTTTAAGCTTTTCAAGGTTTTTCTTAAGCAGTGCCAAACTGCTTTTAGATATATCGTTAAAGGTGACGCTTTTGGCATATCTTGAAAGCGCTTCAATGCCTATTGCCCCCGTTCCTGAGTAAAGGTCCAAAAATACGCTGTTCGGCGTTTTGTTTTGTATTATATTAAATAGGCTTTCCCTAACTCTATCAGCCGTTGGGCGAATGTCCTCGCCACCAAACTCTAAAAGAGTTCTGCCCCTATATTTACCTGCTACTATACGCAAAATTACTCTCCATGAAGGTGCCTGTGTGTGATTTTAATTCTTTCTTGTTGCCTTTCGGCCTTTTTTGCACCCAAATAAAAGAACACGCCTTGAGCAATTATTAAAATAGGAATTGAAATAAGCGTCCAATTAATAGATGAGTAAAGCACGTCCACGTGTGCGCCTGCAAAATCCAAGTTAAAAAATCCGTAAAACACCATATAAAACAATTGCACTGCTTGCACAATTATGGTGTTTGTAGCCCCTTTAACCACAAGGTTTAATAACAATAAAACAATAAGTGGCAAACATGCCGTTGCACCAGCTATAAAGCCTTTCCTAATAGTAAATTCACCATCTAGGTCTAGTTTATAATCATCGCCAGTCTTTACAATCAGCTCTCTAATCTTGTCGTTTGATATGCGAACTTTAAGCGCCTTTTCGCCATCTTTTAGAGCTATTCCACAATAAACGAGCATAAAAAGACTTAAATTCAAAATCAAAAGAACAAGTTTAAGCCAAGGCATCCCTTCAATTAAAAAGATGCTTGTGCCAATTACACCTGATGAAATCAAATAGACCATAAATATTAAAAACTTTTTTACGTAATATTTCATTTTTTCACCTAACGAAAATAAATTTTTTTCGCCCTTTTTGCGCACTTAGTTAAGATTTCATAACTAATTGTATTATACTTTTTTGCAACCAAGTCGGCATCGCCCATTATTAGCACGCCTTTTTTTGTTATCTTTGCATTTTCAAGTGCAACGACGTCCATACATTTATTATTAAATTGCCCTTTTGTACGTTGGCGTGGCAGTCCGTCTGCATAGCCATATCGAACAAGAATAAGCTTTTGTGTCTTTTTTAACCTTTCATTTCCATAAAGACATTTATCATCTTTTTTTAAGTTCCTAATCTTAATGACGGGGGTATAAACTTTCATAATAGGTTTTACTGACACAAGCTTACTAGGAAAGGGCTTA
>JAZNCJ010000018.1:0-3503 GCA_045587465.1 Christensenellaceae bacterium | reverse complement strand
CCTTTCAGTAATTACTTTATCAAAATCCATAATTAAATCCTTTATATACCAATTTAGTCCATTTTTTTGCCGACTATCTTTTTAAAGCCAAGTTGAAATTTTACTTTTTTTCTTTATTATTAAACCACCTATTCCACAAATTGTAACCGATATTGCACATAAAATTGCTAAGAATAAATAGTAATTTGACCAACCAAAAGCGTCCATAACAAGTCCTGACACAATTGCTATCACGCCAGCGCCAAAAGATGCTGACGAGTTTACTATAAGCGAAGAAGTTCCCGTATTTATATAGTTTTTAAATTTCATTAGCGTATAAGAAGAAAACCCTGCCACAAACGCTTCCATTACTACTTTTAAAACTAAACTTGCTATTATGGCAAAAAGCAAATTTAAACCATAAGTAAACACCATTATAATAAGCATAGCGGTTAATATTACGCCTATTAAAGTCGATTTTGGAAAAATATTACCACTTTTGTCAAACGACTTAAACATAACTATTCTTGACGGAACAGAAGCCAAAGGCATTGTTAAAGTTATTAAAATAGAAAGAGTAGTTGGAAATGAATGTACTTCTTTTAAATAAGAAGGAATCCAATTTCCTATACCATAGTATAAGCAGTTTACCAAAAAAGAAAGTACTACGATAAATATTATAATAGGAACTAAATTTACTTTTTCGCCTTTTGGAATAACGTAATCGTGAGTATGGTCTTTAATAGTCTTATCAAAATCAAGTTCGTCGTGGCGACTATGTATTTTTTCAATTCTACTTTCTTGAATAAGCAAAAATAACGTAGATGCTAAATATAACGCTCCTATTACTACGAAAGTAAATTTCCAAGATAAAAATTCAATACAAATTGACGATATAAGATAGGAAAAAGCCGTTCCTACCACCGAGCCCGTAACTAAAATTTTACTACAATGCGACAACGTGTCGTTTGGTAAGTTTTTGCCTAAAATATAGGTAATACCACCCCAGCCACCGCATTGAAATATTCCGTTTAAACCTAAAATTATCCAAACTTGCCAAAGTTCGTTCGTAATGCCTATTAAAGAAAAAGAAACAGATGAAAGAATTGCCGATATTACTAAAAACTTTTTAATATCAATTTTAGAAATTACAAGACCTAAACATACTTGCGCTATTGCATAAACGAAATAGTAAATGGTAAGTCCAAGAGATGCTAACACTTTTGACGTATTAAAAAAAGACTCAATTTCAACAAGTTGCGAAGTGTACGTTAATTTTAACGCCATAGTCAAAGTGTAAAACAAATAGCACGCTATTAAAATAGTTTTATAATTCTTTGCATACTTATATTTTTCAAACGTAGACATAATATACCCTCAAATCACAAGCATTATACTCTTTTAGAATTTTTAAGTCAATTAAAAAATAATACAAAAATTTTAAATTTTAGTATAATTTTATCATTTAACTTACAAATAAATTAAATAAATAAAAAAGGACTATCAAAGTCCTTTTATCCTACTACAACGTAGCCGGAACAATTTATATAATGATCTCTTTCACCCCACGTCATATCAATAGGCGACGCACCTAAAAATAGGGCTTTTAATATCGTTTCTATATCTACGATTTGCACTCCTTTTTCCGTTGCTATTTCCGAACTATTCGCAACTAATATTTTTCCATCCTTAGTATATCCGACAGCCATTACGTAATGCTCGTTTTTAGAAAATGGATTTTCTTTAAAACTTTCAGTTGGATGCGACCAAAATATAATTTGCTTGCCTTCTTTTAAACATTTTTCAAAATGTTCTTTTGCTGTTTTTAAACTAGGAACACCAAAATATTCAGCGTTTATTCCATGATATTTTAATATTTTAGTTATCCCTGCAACAGACTGCAAATTATCTTGTGGAAATTCCCTTTCCTTAACAGGTGCTCCCCATAATTTTCTACAAAGCGTAAACTCTTCGTGAGGCGTGATTTTTATGCCTTGTAAATTTAAAGCCATTGCACTGCAACAATGTCCACAGCCGTTTTTTATAATAAATTCTTGATATTCTCCGCTATTCCATCTATTTTGTAACCAAACGGGCGTACTTTCTTTGCCAAAAGTAACTATTGACGCAACAACGTCGTCGTTAACATATTTATATTCTGCGTATTTCATTTTACACCTATATCAATTATGAAAATTTTTCTATAACGTTATTATATCATAAAAGATTTAATATTACAATGAAAACACTATGCTTTGATAACTTTATTATTGTATAAACTTCATATAACTCCTTATAAAACTTCACATTATAATTTGCAAGCATTTATAAATATTTTTCACGTTTAACAAAAAATAAATGTGCAAATATTTTACATTTTCACAACTTATTCACAACTTAGTTTTGCGCAAACGAAATTTTTTGCAACAAAAAAACGTCTAATTTTTGCCATTTTTATATTGGTTCAAATTAGACGGCTTGTGGTTGCACAAACGCTAAATTAATTGAACTATTTTCTTATAAATGGTCCATCAGCTTCATTTTCGCAAATCCGTGCAAGGTTTTGCTTTTGGGGAGGTCTGTCCTACATTTTGGGACAGACCTCCGTGGGTGTTTTCTTTGACTACAGCGATGCAGATATTGAGGTTTGAGAAAGCCCTCGCTCCAATATAGAACGAGGGCTATGCTTTTAGTCACTTTTTAATGTTTATAAGGCTGTTTATCCAAGCGCTACCATACTAAAAACAAGAGCGAACAATGCAACGGTTTCGCAAAGACCGACAACAGTGATGTACTGTGAAAAGCCTTTTCCTGTTTCAGCTAAAGCATCGGCACCTGCAGCACCTGCTTTGCCCTGAAAAACAGCTGAGAATGCCATGGCTACACCGGATGCAATTCCGAGACCGAGCAAAAAGGCAGGATCGGCAGAGGAACCCTTCATCTGTTGCATCAAAAGGAAGCCGTAAATAGTCTGTGTAAGAGGCGCACCTGCGAAAACAGTAAGAATAAAGGGTGCTGCTTTATTGCTCATATAACACTTTTTCCAAGCCCCGATTGAAGCCTGACCCGCAATACCGATACCGATTGCCGAGCCGATTGCGGCAATACCCATTGCCAATGCTGTTCCTAATAATCCTAAATTCATAATGATTCTCCTTTAATCAATTTGTTCTTTAAATGGTTTGAATTTATGCCCACTCCACGACATATCTAAATGCGAGGAGAACTCTAAGGTGTTAAGTCTGATTCCGTGAACGATAACGGAAAGAATGTTTAAAATCATATTCAGTCCGTGTCCAAACACCAACAGAACGATGGCAAGTATCATAAACATAAAATTGCCAAGTAACGGTCCTGCCAACTCATTAACGGTAGCAGAGATTGCGGCACCTGCAAGGCCGACCGCCCAAAGTCGTATATACGAAACGATATCCGAAAACACATTTACCACACCAAGCAAAACCGACACAATGTTGGTAAGACTTGAAAGTATGGATTTAATAATGCTTCCTTCATAGTTTGAA
>JAZNCJ010000017.1:0-1831 GCA_045587465.1 Christensenellaceae bacterium | reverse complement strand
GGCTGTCTCACTAACTAAGTGAGGCAGCCTTAAAATTTTGCTAAAAAACGCACGATTATACACAGTATTGTGGAAAAACATTGTATTTTGGGCACATTAAAACAGAGATATTGCTATCTCTTAGTTTAAAATATTCAGTTTTTCAGATTCAAGCAATTCTTTTTTCAAAAAGATGAGTTTTGGTTCTTTTCTTTATAGTTTTATTGTGTAATTTATTTGCATTATATGCAAAGCAAAGAAGCAACATTTCAACATTTACGTTTTTATTTCCTCTTGTCAAAAAACGTCTAAAGCCATAATCTTGTTTAAGCACACCGAATGCCCCCTCAACCTGTATTGAGCGATTCATTCTAAGAATTATTCCCTTTTCTGAGGTTATATTTTTCAAAGATTCATTTCTGAATTTTGTAAAAACTTTAGCTTTTTGGAGTTTTCTTCCGTTTTGTGATTGTGTACAAAAGTTTCTGTTTGGGCAATTCATACACTCAGCACAGCTATATATAGTTTTTTCGGAAACATACCCTGACTTACTTTTGCTTTTTTTAATTTCTATGGGTTTTAATATTTGATTTTCCGGGCAAAGATATGTATCTTCATTTATGTTGTAGATAAAATTATCTATTGCGTACTTATTTTTGCTTTTCTTTTTGCTTGATTCATAGTTGCTGGGTTTTATATAACTCTCTTGATGTTGTTCGTTAAGATAAACGTAATTTTCTTCACTTTCATAACCTGCATCAGCTACAATTTCTTTGTATTTACCAACCTTTTCTTTTGTATCCTCCAAAAACGGGATAAAGGTAAGCTGGTCGCTTCTTTCTGAATATATTCCTACGTTTACTATGTATTCTGAATCCACGCCTATTTGCACGTTATATCCTGCTTTTAACTGACCGTTTTTCATATGGTCTTCTTTCATGTGCATAAAGGTTGCATCGTTATCTGTTTTTGAAAAGCTGTTTCGTCCTGCAAAAACTTCGATGTCTTTTTTGTATTCCTCGGCTTTTTTAATGCAGTCTGCAACAGAATCATAATCTCGTTGTAATGGCGTTTTTCTTTTTCCTTTGCCACTTACAAACTCAACTTTAAATTTTTCTTTTTGGTTCAATAAATATTTCTTTGCTTCATAAATGTCTGTAAAGTTACGTTTGTATTTTTCTTTTAAACTTTCAAGCAAGATATTTATTTTTGTTTCTAATTTTTCGCTATTTTTTTCTACACTCTTTTTCCATACGAAACTATATCTATTTGCATTGGCTTCTATTTTTGTTCCGTCTACAAACAGATTTTTCAGTTCGATTTCGCCAGTTGAAGATAAGCTCGTTACTAATTGTGAGAATAACTCTTCTATTATGTTTTGCAATCTTCTTGTTCGGAACCTTGCTATTGTATTGTGGTCAGGCGCATTTGCCCCGTCTAACAACCACATGAAATTGATGTTGCTTTTGCAAGCATCCTCAATTTTTCTACTTGAGTAATTACCTGTCATATACCCATACACAAGTATTTTGAACAATGTATCAGGCGCGACTTCGCCCTGATGCCTTTTTCGATTGTATGCTTTATACAGTTTTGTGTAATCCAGAGCCTCACAAATTTTATCTAATGTGCGTACTGATTCTGTTGGTTCTATTATTTTTTCTAATTCTAATGGTAAAAACAGTTGCTTATTTCTCATTTTTAGTGTACAATCCTTTTTGTTAGGTGATTTGATTTTTGTTTTGTTGTTATTACAATTATACACCATCTAACAGACTTCCGAAAGGAAGTCTTTTCTTTTTTTGTAAAAAAAATTAAGGCTGCCTCACTTAGTTAGTGAGACAGCCCCTTA
>JAZNCJ010000016.1:0-9092 GCA_045587465.1 Christensenellaceae bacterium | reverse complement strand
GACTTTATTTTCTATGACGTTGTAAACTCATTGAAAATAACATTCCCAAGAAAAAATATTAGTGGTAGCTTAGCTGACGACGATATTTATGGTTGTCAACAACATATGCCACTAGCAAAAATTTTAATAGGTGACTAATATGATTAAAATTGATTTATTTGAAGAAACAATCTTTCAGACAATCAAGCGTGGCGCAACTGAAATCTCTCCAGACGTTAAGTTAGCGTTCGAACAAGCGATTGCAAGAGAGCAAAGCCCAGAAGCAAAGAAAGGTTTGCAAGCAACTTATGACAGTATGGCACTTTCAAAAGTTCGCCAAAACCCACTTTGCCCAGATACAGGTTGGCCAATTTTCTATTTCAAAGTAGGCAATAAGTTTGAAATTGAAGGTGGCTTTATGGCTATGGAAGAAGCAACTCGTCGTGCTGTTGCAAGAGCAACAAAACTCGGCTACTTACGTGCTACAATGAAACACCCACTCACAGGTTTCGACCCAGGCAACAACATCGGTATGAATATTCCTGACTTTACTTATCAATTTGTTGACGGCGATGCAATCGAAATGTCATACGTTGCAAAAGGTGGTGGCTCTGAATGCTTCGGTGGAACAAGACATCGTATTGTTGCGTTTGCTGACGGCGTTAAGGGTATTGAAAAGTTCATCTTAGACTGCGTTGTTGCATCAACACGTGCTGGTGCCGTATGCCCACCAACAGTTTTAGGTATAGGTATCGGTGGTACAGCTAACGTTGCTGCTAACCTTGCAAAAGAAGCTGCTTGTCTTAGAACAGTTGGTTCTAAACACCCAGACCCAATGTTTAGAAAAATTGAAGAAGATTTATACGAAGCTATCAACAGCTTAGGTATCGGTCTTTTAGGTGCTGGTGGCTCAACTTCTGTTCTTGGCGTAAACGTTGAATATGCTTATACACACATCGCCGGTATTGCAGTTGCAACAAGTACAAACTGTATGGTTGCTCGTAGAGCATCATCAAGAATTGACGCAGATGGAAAAGTGACAGCAATGTCAAGTCCAAATTGGTTTGAAGGAAGGTAATAAATATGGCAGAATATCATTTACAAGCTCCACTTAAAAATGAAGATATCGAGCAATTAAAACTCGGCGACACTGTATATATCAGTGGTGAAGTTTTCACGTGTCGTTCAAGACTACATAAATACATTTTTGATGAAGGTCACGAATTGCCTTTCACAACAGATGATAGAAACGTTTTAATCCATAACGGCCCAATCATCGTTAAGGAAAACGGCGAATGGTCACTTAAATCTTTTATGCCAACTTCAAGCATCAGATTTGAAAAATGGGGTGCTAAGAGCGTTGAAAACTGGAAGTTAAAGATGATTATCGGTAAGACAACAATGGGTAAGAGCACAGCTGAAATGATGAAGAAAATGAAATGCGTTCACTGTTCTCCACGTTCAGTTAGTCCAAACCTTTGGATTGACTCTATCGAAGTTCAAGACGTGCATCTATTCGACGAGCTCGGCAGTATCGAAGCTTCTTGGTTCTTTAAAGTTAAGGACTTAGGGCCATTTATCGTTGATATCGATACACAAGGCAACAACTACTTTGACGCTTTAGATGATGACATCAAAAAGAGAAAGGACGAAGCATTAAAGAAATTGGGTATCGACCCAGATTATGAGTTTACAAAACTCTATTAATATCTAAAACAAAGATGGTGGCAAAAACGTCGCCATCTTTTTTTGTACAAAAACAAAAATGAATTTATAAAAAGTAATAGCAAAGTTATAGTTTTATTTGCCAAAGGAAAAAGATTGTGCTATAATACTTTTTAGTGGCAGTTTTGCCATAATTAATTAACGATACTTATATTTAGCGAGGGTATATATGAAAAAATTTATTATGTATGGTGCAGGCAATATCGGCAGAGGTTTTATCGGTCAATTATTCTCACAAAGTGGCTATTCAGTTGGTTTTATTGATATCAATAAAGAAGTTATTGCAAGACTTAACGCTGACAAAGAATATCCTGTTGAAATCGTGACGACTGAAGGCGTTGTAGAAAACGTTGTTAAAAATGCTTATGGCATTGACGGAACGGATATTGACCTTGTTTCAGAAGAAATTGCGTCTAGCGATATTATGGCAACAGCAATCGGCGTTAACGTGTTAAAGTTTATTGCAAAACCTATTGCATTGGGCTTAAAGAAACGTTTTGAAAGAAACGCAGGTTTTTTCAATATCATTATTTGCGAAAACCTTATCGGTGCAGACCACTTCCTTAAGGGGTTAATCAAAGAACAAATTCCTGAATATGCTGAAAGAATTGACAAGGAAATCGGCTTTGTTGAAGCAAGTATCGGCAGAATGGTGCCTGTTATGACAGAAGAGAAAAAGCAAGGCAACCCACTTAGAGTTTGCGTTGAACCATACAACATCTTACCTGTTGATAAAGATGCTTTCAAGGGCGAAATCCCAGAAGTTAAAAACTTATATCCTTTCGCTCCATTTAACTTGTTTATTCAAAGAAAACTCTTTATGCACAATATGAGCCACGCTCTCTGCGCATATTTAGGCTATCAAAGAAATTACGAATATATTTATGAAGCAGTTGGCGATTACGATATCAAATGCGTAGCATTTAACGCTCTTTGCCAATCAGCAATGGCAGTTGCTAAAGAAAATGGCGTTGAAATTGAAAGCCTTATTTCTCACGCACAAAACTTGCTTTATCGTTTTTCTAACGTTGCTCTTGGCGACACGGTTGCAAGGGTTGGTAAAGATACAATTAGAAAACTCGGCTCAAACGATAGACTTATCGGCGCAATCAACCTTGCTGAAAAGCATAACGTAAATTGCGAATACTTATGCCTTGGCGTTGCTCTTGGTATGCGTTTTGCACCTGACGGCGATGAAAGAAGCCAAGAATTATGTGCTTACGCAACTGAAAACGGTGCAAAGAAAACTTTAGAAAAATACTGCGAATACACAGGCAAGATGACAGACTTAATTTGTCAGTTCTATGAAATGTCAGTTGCTGGCAAGAAGATAGAAGAATTGATTAAGTGTTGCGAAGAAAAGGTTGGTAAACCAATCAGAGTATAGACAATTAAGTTTATGAATAAGTCCCTAAGCATTGATTTTGCTTAGGGATATTTTTTCGCCTTTATATTATAAATATAAAAAATGGTAAAAATATTATAAAAAGTTTAAAAAGGGCATAAAAACGTTTGCACAATATAATGATTTATGCTAAAATATACAAGCAAAAATTCGCACCCAACTGCTAGGGTAGTTTTCGTGTTTCCACAAAAAAATTATAATCGGTGGAAATGTACTACTAAAAAACGGCATTGGGGAGGAATAACGGAGGTAATTTTTATGGCAGTTATTACAATGAAGCAACTTCTTGAAACAGGTGTTCACTTTGGTCACCAAACAAGAAGATGGAACCCAAAGATGAAAAAGTATATCTATGGCGAAAGAAATGGTATTCATATCATTAACCTTGAAAAGACAGTTGAACTTATCGAAAATGAAGTTTATCCAGCTGTAGTAGAAATCGCTAAACAAGGCAAGAGTGTACTTTTCGTTGGCACAAAAAAGCAAGCTCAAGACGCTATCAAAGAAGAAGCTGAAAGATGTGGTCAATTCTACGTTAACCAAAGATGGCTAGGTGGTATGCTAACAAACTTTAAGACTATTAGGTCAAGAGTAGAAAGACTTAACAAACTCAACAATATGGAAAAAATGGGTGAGTTTGACCTTCTTCCAAAGAAAGAAGTTGCTAATCTTAAGGTAGAAAGAGATAAGCTCGAAGCTAACCTTGGTGGTATCAAAGAAATGAGAAGTCTTCCAGGACTTTTGTTCGTTGTTGACCCAGAACAAGAAGACATTGCTGTTAAAGAAGCAAGGGACTTAAATATTCCTATCGTAGCAATCACGGACACAAACTGTGACCCAGATTTGATTGACTACGTTATCCCTGGCAATGACGATGCTATCCGTGCAGTTAAGCTTATCGCATCAGTTGTTGCAAACGCTATTATCGAAGCTAACCAAGGCGAAGAATTTAGAGTTGAAGAAGAAGGCGAAGTAGTAGCAGAAGAAGCAGTTATGGCTGACGCTGAATAATTTAGATAAGGGAGAATAGAATTATGTTTACAAATCAAGACGTAATGGAACTTAGAAAAAAGACAGGTGCTGGCGTTGCAGATTGCAAAAAGGCATTAGTTGAAACAAATGGAGATATGGAAAAGGCAGTTGACTTTTTAAGAGAAAAGGGCATTGCAACTGCTGCTAAAAAAGCATCAAGAATCGCTGCTGAAGGTATCGTTCTTGCTAAAGTAGAAGGAAATACTGGTGCACTCGTAGAAGTTAACTGTGAAACAGACTTCGTTGCTAAGGGCGACCAATATATCGCTTTCGTTGAAGGCGTTGCTGAATACGTTCTTAAAAACGACGTTAAGGATATAGACCAATTAGTTGCTGACAAAAACCAAGAAACAGTTGAAGCAACAGCAAAGATTGGCGAAAAGATTGCCATCCGTCGCTACGCTAAATTCACAGCTGATAACGGCATCGTAGAAAGCTATATCCATATGGGTGGAAAAGTTGGCGTTTTAGTAGAAGTTGAAGGTTGCACTTGTGCTGGCACTAAAGAATTAGCGCACGACGTTGCTCTTCAAATCGCTGCTGCAAAACCATTATATTTGGTTGCTGATGAAGTTCCAGCAGACATCATCGAACACGAAAAAGAAATTTTACTTGCTCAAATCAAAAACGACCCTAAACTTGCTTCTAAACCAGAAATGGTTATTGCAAAGATGGTCGAAGGCAAAATCAATAAGTATTATGATGAAAACTGCTTGCTCAAACAAGCGTTCGTTAAAGACCCAAGTCTTACAATCGAAAAACTTGTTAAAGATTATAGCGACAAGATGGGCAAAACTCTTTCTATCAAGCGTTTCGTTCGTTTCGAAATGGGTGAAGGCTTAGAAAAGAGAAGCAACGACTTCGCTGCTGAAGTTGAAGCTCAAATGAAAAAGTAATTTTTCGTTGATAAAAAACAAAAAGATGCTGTTAGATTTTTCTAACAGCATTTTTACAATAAAAATAAGGGGGGGTAAATATGAAAGTTGCAGTTATAACAGGCGCATCGAGTGGTATGGGCAAGGAGTTTGCTTTAACGCTTGACAGGTTTGGAACTTTTGATGAAGTTTGGCTTATTGCAAGAAGGCAAGAAAGGTTAAACGAGGTTGCAAAAGAGTTAAAAATAAAGGCAAAAGTGCTTGCGTGGGATTTGTCTGACAGTGCTACTATTGAGAAGTATAAGGAGTTGTTGAAAGAGGAAAAACCAGATATAAAACTACTTATAAATGCAAGTGGTTTCGGCAAGTTTTGTAGGACTGATGAGGTTAGCGAACAGGTTAATTTAAATATGATAGACCTAAATTGCAAGGCAATCGTATATATGTGCCAACTTTCGCTTGCCTATATGCCAAAAGATTCTAACATCATAAACATTGCATCAGTTGCCGCAATGCAACCTGTTCCATATATAAACGTGTATGCAGCAACAAAGGCGTTTGTTTTAAGCTACTCTCGTGCCCTTAATAGAGAGTTTAAGGCTAAAGGCATCTCAACCACAGCAGTTTGTCCGTTTTGGACAAAGACTGAGTTTTTTGACAGGGCTGTAAAAAAAGATGAAAAAGCCGTTGTAAAAAAATACGTTGCAATGTATGACGCAAAGGACATTGTAAAAAGGGCATATAAAGACGCTAAAAATAAAAAAGACGTTAGCAAGTTTGGCTTTATTGCAAGGTTTCAAATGTTTTTAGCAAAAATCTTGCCACACTCTTTCGTTATGTCATATTGGCTAAAGCAACAAAAATTAACAAAATATAAATAGTGTCAATAAATGCACTTTCCCTTTGTTTTAGGCGTGGGTGCATTTTGTTTTTTTGTCAAAAAATTTAAGTTTTTTATGGCTAAATTGCTATTACTATAGACAAAATTATAAAAATAGTATATAATGTTTAGGAATAATCTTTTATAAATCAAAAGGAGAGTAGATTTATGCAAAAGGCAGTTTACAAAAGAGTTATAATCAAACTTTCAGGCGAAGCGCTTGCTGGTGCAAACGGCAACGGCATTGACGAAAAAGTTTTGGGCGGAATAACCGAGCAAATTAAAAAGGTTAAAGAGCTTGGCGTTGAAATAGGTATCGTCGTAGGTGGTGGAAATTTTTGGCGTGGTAGACAAGGCAAGGAAATGGACAGCGCTACAGCCGACCATATGGGTATGCTTGCAACGGTTATCAATGCACTTGGGATTCAAGACGCTTTGGAAAGAAAGGGCGTTCCTACTAGAGTTCAAACGGCTATCGATATAATTAAGGTCGCAGAACCATATATTTTAAGAAAGGCAATCACTCATCTTGGCAAAGGTCGAGTAGTTATTTTTGCTTGTGGCACTGGCAACCCACACTTTACAACGGATACTGCAGCAGCACTTAGGGCAGCAGATATTAACGCAGAAGTATTGCTTCTTGCTAAAAACGTTGATGGAATTTATGATAGCGACCCTAGGATTAACCCAAACGCTAAAAAGCTTGACGTTGTGACCTATAAAGAATATATCGAAAAAGAATTAAAGGCAATGGACACGACTGCAATCACTCTCTGCAAAGAAAACGGCATAAAAGTTTTAGCATTTGGTTTATTTGAAGAAAACGCGCTTATGCGTGCTGTATGTGGCGAACAAATCGGCACATTGATTAAATAAGGCATTAAATAAAAAATCACAATAAACATACATTTTAAGGAGAATTACTATGGCTATCGAAAACGAACAATTTGAAATGATAATGATGGAAACAATGGAAAGAACAGAAAAAACTGTTTCAGTTCTAAACAGTGAATATATTACAATTAGAGCAGGCAGGGCAAACCCACATATCTTAGACAAGGTTTTGGTTGATTATTATGGCACGCCAACGCCAATAAATCAAGTGGGCAACCTTTCAGTTGTTGAAGGTAGATGCTTAGTTATTGCACCTTGGGATGCTTCTATGCTTAAAATAATTGAAAAGCAACTTCTTGCTGAAAATCTTGGCATCACGCCTGTAAACGATGGTAAGGTCATAAGGCTTGTTTTCCCAGCGCTCACTGAAGAAAGAAGAAAAGAGCTTGTTAAGCAAATCAAAAAGATGGCAGAAGATAGCAAGGTTGCTGTAAGAAATATCCGTCGTGATGGGATGGATGCAATTAAGAAAATGAAAAACAACAAAGAACTTTCAGAAGACGAACACGCTATTTGCGAAAAAGACTTAGATAAAGTTATATCTGAAAGCATTGATAAAATTGAAAAACTTTGCGCAGACAAAGAAAAGGACGTTCTTTCTGTATAATGGATAATATTAAGGTGCCTCCACACGTTGGGATAATAATGGACGGCAACGGAAGGTGGGCAGAAGCAAAAGGTAAAAACCGTTCTTATGGGCATAAATTTGGTGCGAAAAACGTTGATAGAATAGTTTCGCACGCTTTTGAGAGTGGGGTTAAATCGCTCACTCTTTATGCTTTTTCGGCAGAAAACTGGGCAAGACCTAAAAATGAAGTTGATGAGCTTATGAGATTACTTAAAGAGTATTTCAAAAAGTTTATCAAAAAGGTTGTCACAAATGACGTTCGTTTGCGTGTTATAGGCGGAAGAGAAGAACTTTCATCGGACTTGATAAAGGTTATTACTGACGGCGAAGAAAAGAGCAAAGGAAACACTAAAAACAACCTTAATATCGCCTTAAATTATGGTGGAAGACAAGAGATTGCAAGGGTGGTTAATAACCTTATAAAAGAAGGCAAAGAAATTACCGACCAAAATATTTTAAGCGCCCTTGATACTGCCGAGTGTGGTGAAGTTGACCTTATTATTCGCACGGGTGGGGAATTAAGGCTTTCTAACTTTTTACTTTATCAAGGTGCATATAGCGAACTATATTTTACCGACGTGTTGTGGCCGGATTTTGATGAAACTGAACTTGACAAAGCAATAGAAAGTTTTTCAAACAGAAAACGCCGTTTTGGGAAGGTGTAATATGAAAACAAGAATTATAAGTGGTGCGTTTTACGTTGCTATACTTACTGCTTTCTTTCTGTTAAGGCAGTTAGTCAGCACGTGGATTTTTCACTTGCTTACATACTTTTTAATAGTTGTAGGAACTTTTGAAATAGCAAGGGCAACAAAAAAAGTTGCTATAAAAGGCACAAGAATATTGTCTATGGTTTTTGCCATACTTTTTGTGCCTGTATATTACGTTTTTCAGCATTATGTTGGTGGTCATGGCTTAATATTTACTTGCTATCTATTTGCAATATTTATTATAATCAATTTGTTTTTAGCAATAAAACATAATGCAGACTTAAAGGCAACTAAGTGGACGTTGCTAAATTATATCTATCCAGCAGTGCTACTATTATTTATGCTTGTAGCAAACGATATGGGCGATAATTCTTTTATAGTTTTACTTTTAGCATTTGTGATTTCGCCTATATCAGACACCTTTGCATATTTTGTGGGAAGCAAAATCGGTGGAAAAAAATTATGCCCAAGACTCAGTCCTAAAAAGACGTGGTCGGGTGCTATCGGTGGAACGATTGGTGGGATGATTTTTGCTTTAATCGTAGGCTTGATAGTTCGCCCAGACTTAAACGTATTTTCACCTGCAGTTTTCTATCTTTTAGTAGGGCTTTTTGCAAGTGTTGTTAATATTTTGGGCGACCTAACAGAAAGTTATATTAAACGCAGAATGGGCATTAAAGATATTGGCAGAATAATGCCAGGGCACGGTGGCGTGCTCGACAGAATAGACGGCACGATGTTCGTTATCGTTGTGCTTTATATAATGTTCTTATTCGTATAAGGAAATTTTTATGAAAAAAATTGCACTTTTAGGAAGCACTGGTTCTATCGGAAAGCAAACACTTGAGGTGGTTCGAAGCTATCCAGATAAATTTCAAATAATTTCGCTCGCTGGTGGAAACAACGTGAGCGAATTTTTGTCTCAGGTCAATGAGTTTAAGCCAAAAGTGGCAACACTTTGCCA
>JAZNCJ010000015.1:0-28098 GCA_045587465.1 Christensenellaceae bacterium | reverse complement strand
GTGTTTTGAGTATTGCGTTATATAGACCTTATGATAAATATTTGCCTAATTTATGTTTAGGTTTACTATGTTTTATACCTATTATTTATTAAAAATAAATAAAAAGCTTGTTTTATATCCCCATTAGCCTAAATATTGTTGACTAAAAATTTAAATTAGTATATAATTACTATGTTTTTATATAACTATACTTTGGAGGCGATTTGACTTTCTATGGACATTAAAAAAATCGAGAAAAAATGGCAAGAAATTTGGGAAAAAGAAAAATTAGCAAATTTTAATTCTAAAAACATTGATAAAAAATATTATTGCTTAGAAATGTTTTCATATCCATCTGCAGCAAAACTCCACTTAGGCCACTGGTATAACTATGGCCCTACCGACAGTTTTGTTCGCTATAAAAAAATGAAAGGATTTGAAGTTTTTCAGCCTATGGGCTTTGATGCTTTTGGATTACCTGCTGAAAATTATGCAATCAAAACAGGTATTCACCCAAAAGATTCAACAATGCAAAACATTGAAAATATGGAACAAACACTCAGCGAAATGGGTGCAATGTTTGATTGGAGCGCTGAAATTAAAACTTGTAATGAAGATTATTATAAGTGGACACAATGGCTCTTTTTAAAACTTTATGAAAATGGGCTTGCATATAGAAAAGAGGCGCCTGTAAACTGGTGCCCAGACTGCCAAACCGTTCTTGCAAACGAACAAGTTATAAATGGTGAATGTGAAAGATGTAAGTCGTTGGTTGTTAAAAAGAATTTAACGCAATGGTTTTTCAAAATAACCGACTACGCAGAAGAATTACTACAAGGTTTAAATAATCTTGACTGGCCAGAAAAAACAAAATCGATGCAAAAGAACTGGATTGGCAAGTCTTCTGGTGGCGAAATTGAATTTACTGCTGAAAGTGGCGATAAATTTAAAGTGTTCACGACACGTGCTGACACGCTATTTGGCGTTTCATACGTTGTTTTAGCGCCAGAACATCCTTTAGTTGAAAAACTTACGTCTAAAAAACAGAAAAAACTTGTAGACGATTATATTTTTGAAACGTCTAAATGCAATGAAATAGACAGGCTTTCAACTTCTCGTGAAAAGACTGGTGTTTATATTGGACATAACGCTATTAACCCAATAAACGGCAAGAGCGTTCCTATTTACGTTGCCGACTACGTATTATATTCATACGGCACAGGCGCCGTTATGGGCGTTCCTTCTCATGATGAGAGAGACTTTGCTTTTGCAAATAAATACGGCTTACCTATAACACGTGTTATCAAGGGTGCAAATTGCCCAGACGATTTACCTTTTACCGATGACGGAATTGTTATGAATAGCCCTGGCTTTGACGGTTTATCAAGCGAAGAAGCAAGAAAGGCTATTATAAACGAACTTGTTAAACAAGGCAAGGCTGAGCACAAAACAAATTATAGACTTCGTGACTGGTTAGTTTCTCGTCAACGCTATTGGGGTGCACCTATCCCAATTATACACTGCGATAAATGTGGCGCTGTTCCTGTTCCATACGACCAATTACCTGTCAAGCTTCCATACGACGTAGAATTTAAGCCAGATGGCGAATCTCCACTCGCTAAGCATAAAGGTTTTATAAACACAGTTTGCCCTATTTGTGGCGCACCTGCTAAGCGTGATTCTGACACCCTTGACACATTTGTTTGCTCAAGCTGGTATTATTTAAGATATCCTGATGCGCAAAACTCAAAAGAACCGTTTAACCCAGAAATCATAAATAAAATGCTTCCAGTTGATAAATACGTAGGTGGCGCTGAACACGCTTGTATGCACCTGCTTTATGCTCGTTTTATCACTAAAGCACTTAGAGATATGGGATACTTAAGCTTTGACGAGCCTTTCAAGTCTTTAGTGCACCAAGGCGTTATTTTAGGGCCAGATGGTCAAAGAATGAGCAAATCTAAAGGCAACGTTATCGCACCTGACCCTTACGTTCAACAGTTCGGCTCAGACGTTTTAAGATTGTATCTTATGTTCGGTTTTGCATATACCGAAGGTGGTCCATGGAACGATGATGGAATAAAGGCAATCACAAAATTCTTAGATAGAATTGAAAGACTTGCAAATAAAATCATTAAACTTACCCCAAGCAAGGAAAACAATATCGGAAAAGAAGAAAAAGACCTCTTGTATGCATCAAACTATGCAATTAAATGTGTCGATAGAGATATGGAAGCATTTTCATTTAACACTTCAGTTGCTCGTTTAATGGAATTACTTAACGCTCTTTCTAAATATGATACATTGGAAAAAATCAACGTTAACGTATTTAAAAATTGCTTTAAGACACTTATTCTATTGCTTGCACCTTGCGCACCACACTTTGCAGAAGAAGTTTGGGAAATGCTTGGCAATAAATCATCAATATTTAACGCAAAATACCCTGTTTGTGATGAAAGTGCGCTTGTATTAGACCAAGTTGAAGTTGCTGTACAAATTAACAGCAAAATGCGTGCAAAAATTATGATTCCAAGCGACGCTGACCCAGACAAAATCAAAGAAATTATTTATAATGATGAAAAACTATCACAAGAATTAACAAATAAAACAATTAAAAAGCTTATCATTGTTCCAAAACGTTTAGTAAACATAATTATTTAATAATTTGCAAAGGTATAAAGATGACAAACAACAATTCTTTAACAACACATATTGAAAGATATAGCCCTAACGTAGAGTTAGGGCTTAACGATTTTCAAGTAGCTTCTAGGTTTGAAAATGGACTAACAAATAAGGTTAACCAAAAATATTCTAAATCTTATATTAATATTTTTGTAAACAACGTCTGCACTTTTTTCAATCTTTTAGGCTTAATAGTATTTGTTTCACTACTTTTAAGCGGTGCATCGCTTGGAAACTTCTTTTTTGTATTTTTTTATATCGCAAACATCTCGATTGGCATAATCCAAGAACTCAGAGCAAAAAAATGCATTGATAAACTTTCTCTTGTTGCAAATAAAACAATTAAAGTTGTAAGAGAAGGACAAATTAAAGAAATATTTTCTTCTGAAATAGTTTTAGACGATATTATTTTGCTTGGAATTGGAAGTCAAATTCCAACCGACTCTAAAATTTTAAAAGGCGAAATCGAAGTAAACGAATCGCTATTGACCGGCGAATCTGTTGCTGTTAAAAAAAGCGTGGGAGACACGCTTCTTGCGGGAAGCTTTATAACAAGTGGAATTTGCACAGTTCAAGCAATCAAGGTTGGCAAAGACAATTACGTTGAAACCCTTTCTGCAAAAGCAAAAGCATATAAAAAACCTCAATCTGAAATAATGAGTTCATTAAAACTTATTATAAAGATTATAAGCTGTATAATCGTTCCTATCGCAATTGCTTCAATTTTAAGAAGTATTTTAGTTAAGGGCGCAAATCTACCCGATTCAATCCTTGGAACTTCTACAATTGTAATCGGCATGATTCCTGCCGGCATGTTTTTACTAACAAGCGTTGCGCTTGCTGTGGGCATAATAAAACTTGCAAAACACAAAACGTTAGTTCAAGATTTATATTCATTAGAAATGCTTGCTCGTGTAGATACTATTTGCTTTGACAAAACAGGAACGATAACCGACGGCAAAATGACAGTCGACAGCGTTGAAAGCTTAACTAATGAAACAATTGATATTAAGCCAATAATTAGTTCGATGCTAAACGCATTGCAAGATAACAATCAAACAGCAATTGCAATGCTTAATTATTTTGGCCAAGAAAGTAAATTCGTGCCAATAAAAACGCTACCTTTTAGTTCAAAACGAAAGCTGTCGGCAGTTAGCTTTGAAGAAGTTGGCACTTATGCTTTTGGGGCGCCTGAATTTGTACTTGATAAATCACAACTTGATTTTTATAAAGAAAAAATCAACCATTATACAAAAAAGGGTCTTAGAGTTTTAGTTTTAGCAAAATCTAATACCCTGCTTAAAGATGATATAATTCCTAATGATTTTAAAGCAATTTCACTTATTATTATTGCAGACAATATTAGAGCTGATGCAATCTCAACAATAAAGTGGTTTAAAGATAACGACGTTCAAATTAAGGTTATTTCTGGCGACAACCCAATTACTGTTTCTGAAGTTTCTAAAAGAGTTGGCATAGAAAATGCAGACAAGTTTATAAGCCTTGAAGGCTTAACTGACGAGCAAGTTTTTGAGTGCGCAAATCAATACACTGTTTTTGGAAGAGTTTCCCCTGAGCAAAAGGCAATTTTGGTCAAAGCATTAAAAAACGCTGGCCACGTGACTGCAATGACCGGCGACGGCGTAAATGACATTTTGGCACTAAAAGAAGCCGATTGCGCAGTTTCCGTGGCATCTGGAAGCGACGCTGCACGAAACGTTTCACACTTAGTTCTTCTTGACGACAACTTTAATTCTATGCCAAAAGTTGTTTATGAAGGAAGAAGAGTTATTAACAACGTTCAAAGTTCAGCTTCTCTTTTCTTAATGAAAACTTTATTTACAATGCTTTGGGCTATTATTACTTTATGTTTGCCTTATATGGATACCTATCCTTATACGCTTTCTAATATGATAATGTTTGAAGTGTTTATCATAGGTCTTCCTGCATTTTTCTTATCGTTCCAACCAAACGACTCTAGAGTTGATGAACATTTTATAAGTTATATCATAAAAAAATCTTTACCAAGCGCTGTTCTAATGGTTATTAGCGTGTTTATCGTTGAACTTTTCAGAATGCCAAATCCATCGCTTAATAAAGAAATCTTTGACACTATGGGCATTTACGTTTTAACTTATGCCGGTGTTATTAACCTATTTATAGCTTGCAGACCACTAAATAAATATCGTTCAATAATTTTCTTTAGTAATTTGCTGGTGATAATTATAATTACAGTGCTTGCAATGACAACCAATTTGGGAAGCTATATCACACTTGCAAAATTACTTCCGCTAAGTGAATATTACCTTGATTTGATTATAATCGCACTCATAGTGCTTGCAGATATTCCTTTGGCTTTTATTTTGCAAAAGTTATTTAAAAAAGTCGATTTATCTAAAAAGAAAAAAAGTTAATTTTTATTGATAATACAATTGCAACAAAAAAACAAGAAGTCATTTTATTTGACTTCTTGTTTTTAATTTTTTTAAACAACCGTTTTTGATATAAACGTTATTTACTTTCTTCAATGAGTTTAACAATATCTCCAACGGTTTTAATATTAACTGCATCTTCTTCTGGAACTGAAATTTCAAATTCTTCTTCTAAACTCATAAGCATTTCAACAACGTCTAATGAATCTGCACCTAAATCTTTAACAATCTCCTTATCTAAAGCAACTTCATCTGCTGGTCTATTGAGTTGTTTAGAAATAAGTTCTATTACTTTATCCGCTACTGCCATCAACGTATCCTCCAAAAAATTTATAGTTCTATTATAATATATTTACTTCAATAATGCAAGTAATAATAACTAATTTGTAAAATTAGTTGATTTTTGGTAAGCTTGCAAAACCCTTTTCAAGTTCAGCATCTGTTGGGATATAGTCAGACATAGTTTTGTTATTAAATGACGAATATGCCGCAAGGTCAAAATATCCTGTCCCTGTTAAGCAGAATACTATCGTTTTCTTTTGGCCAGTCTCTTTGCATTTTAATGCTTGGTCAATAACTTCTCTAATTGTATGTGATGATTCTGGTGCTGGCAAGATACCTTCTGATTTAGCAAACATAACGGCAGCTTCAAACACCTTTGTTTGCTCAACTGCAACAGCATCAATATAACCATCGTGATAAAGTTTAGAAACGATTGGGTTCATACCATGATATCTAAGCCCACCAGCGTGATTTGTCGATGGCATAAAACCACTTCCAAGCGTACACATCTTTAACAGTGGCGTAATTTTACCCGTATCACCAAAATCATAAGCATATTTTCCCCTTGTCATCGATGGACAAGATGCAGGTTCAACACCAATAATTTGATATTTTGCTTTCCCTTCAATTTTATCTTTAACAAACGGAGCGATAAAGCCACCAAAGTTAGAGCCACCGCCCACACAGCTAATAAACATATCAGGCTCAATACCATATTTTTCGAGCGCTGTTTTCGTTTCTAAACCAATAATTGATTGATGCAAAATCACGTGGTCTTGCACACTACCTAACGCATATCTACAGTTTGGCGTATTTAGTGCTTTTTCAGTTGCTTCCGAAACGGCACAACCAAGCGAGCCACCTGTGTTTGGAAAAGCTTTTAATATTTCCCTACCAACCTTCGTCGTGTCTGATGGGCTAGGAATAACTTTTCCACCATACGTTTCAATAACTGCTTTTCTAAAAGGTTTTTGTTCGGCACTACTTTTAACCATAAAAACCGTTAAATCAAGCCCATAGAACGCGCATGCCATTGAAAGCGCCGTGCCCCATTGACCTGCACCAGTTTCAGTTGTAAGGCTTGTTAAGCCTTGCTTTTTAGCATAATATGCTTGCGCAATTGCCGAATTAAGCTTATGTGAGCCAGAAGTGTTATTGCCTTCAAATTTATAATAAATTTCTGCAGGAGTATCAAGCACCTTCTCTAAATAATACGCTCTTGTCAAAGGCGATGGACGAACCATTTTATAAAAATCTTGAACTTCTTCTGGAATTGGAATATACTTATCTGTCATATTAAGTTCTTGCCTTGCAAGTTCTTCACATAAAATCTCGCTAAGTTCAGAAAAAGTTATAGGCTTTTTTGTTGCTGGATTAAGCGCTGGAGCGTGCTTATCCTTCATAACAGCATTTATATTATACCAACATTTTGGGAGTTCATTTTCTTGAAGATACATTTTTGTTGGAATTTTTTTGTTTTGCATATTTTATTCTCCTTATTTAAAATAAAAAACACGGAATATTCTATGGGACGAATATATCCGTGTTGCCACCCACTTTCTCAAAGCTAAAAACTTTGACTTTTTCGGGCACAATAATGCCCTGCCACTTTAACGCTTGGCTCTTTGCGTCGGCAACTACTTCTTTTTTCATTGCCACCCTCCGTAATCCATTCAAAATCGCTCTGCTAATTGTTTACACCACCCACAATCTCTCTAAAAGTTTTGCGAAATCTACTACTTTACTTCATCGGTTTACATTTTATTTTCTTTATAATAACACCTTTTATCAAATGTGTCAACTATTTAATGGCATTTTGGCGACCTGCAAATGTATTTTTATTTACAAACCATCATAAAAAGGTCGTTTAATACGTTTAGCCCTATTTTAATTGAGGCTTTTTCTAAATATTCTTCCCTTGTATGTACGCCAGCACCTTTATACACACCAACACAGATAGCCGGAATTCCTAATGAATGTGAAATATTGCAGTCGGTTGAGCCAGAGCTTTCTTTAACAGGTGCATTAGAATGCTTTTCTTGAATATCTATAACAATTTGTGATAATCTATTTAACGCATCTTTATCAACGTCACCCATACCAGGTCTATTGCCAACAAGCTCAATGGTTATTGTTGCATCTGGATATTCGTTTTTAACTTGGTCAAATATGTTATTAAAATTATCCTGCATAATTTTTAAGCACTCATTATCATCAGACCTATATTCACAAAGCATTTCTGCACTTTGCGCAATTGTATTTACTGACGTTCCACCATTTATAGTGCCTACATTATACGTTGTTTTTGCTCCTACTTTTTGTGGGACTTGTATTTGATAAATTTTACTTATTATGCTAGATAAAACATTAATAGCATTTGTTTTTCCAAAAGCACCGTAAGAGTGTCCACCTTGAGTAGTTGCTACAACTTTATATCTATGCGAGCCAACACTTCTATTCACAATATGATTATATCCACCGTCTAAAGTAAACATTACGTCAATTCTATTAGCAAAATCCTTAAAAATTTGTTTACAACCCTTTAAATCTCCAAGCCCTTCTTCGCAAGCATTTGCAGAGAATAAAATTGATTTTTCTACCTTAAAATCAACATCTTTTAAGTATTTACAAAATGCTAAAATCATTGCAACGCAAACAGTATCATCACAAACACCTGGGCATCTAATAAATTCGCCATCGTCAACGTATGTCATCGGTTCTAAATCAGGAAAGACGGTGTCTGTATGTGCCATAAATAAAGTGTATTTTTCGCTGTTTCCCTTTAATTCCCAAATAACGTTTTTTGCACTGTCGATATAAGCGTTTATATAACCTATATTGTGCAAATACTCTTTAATATATTCTGCCCTCTTATCTTCTAAACCAGATGGTGCTGGGATTTTACATAGCTTTTCTGTTAGTTTAAGCGTTAAATTATAATATTCTTCACTTGCAAATTTTTTCATATTTCTCCAATCTTAATCTTTAATAAATATTGCTATTGTTTGTGAATTAAACACGTAATTATTTGTATAAGTCTTCTTAGTTATTTGTTCTTTTAAATTGCCATCAAACTCAAAATAAAAATTGTTTGAAGAAATATTTATACATACTAATACCTGGCTTTTTTCATCAAGTCTTTTAAAAATAAACACTCCTTTATCACAATAAATTTGTTCAAAATCGCCCATCTTAAATGCAGAAAATTCTTTTCTAAGATTTGATAAAAATTTATACCACTCTAAAATTTCAGTATTTTCATTACCCCAAGGAAAAGTACATCTATTTAGTGGGTCTGCGTATCCCTCCATACCTACTTCATCACCATAATATATAGACGGCACACCACAAAGTGTAAATTGCAAAGTAGTTGCAACCTTTAGCTTAAAAATAGCGCTTTCCATTTGATTAGGAGAAATTTTTAATTTTGATAAAGTTATTTTGTCCTTTCCATCAGCACTTTCGCCACCTAAAACCGTTAAAATTCTTGCAGTATCGTGCGTGGAAAGAATATTCATAAGAGAGTGCAAGGCTTTTTGTGGATAATGGTCCATTTGTTCTTTTATAGTATGCAATAAAAACTCAGAATTTCCATTTTTAACAAACTCAATAATAGCATTTTTTAGTGGATAATTCATCACGCTATCGAGTTCTTTGCCTTGAAAATATTCCCTTCTGTTTCCATAAGAAATTTTATTAGAAGCATCTTCCCAAACCTCACCAATAATAATAGCGTCATTATCTGCCCTTTTTACAGCATTTCTAATACTTTTTACAAATTCTGATGGAAGCTCGTCAACAACGTCCAGTCGCCATCCACCGACACCAAGTTTAGTATAATAGTCGATAACGCCGTTTTCACCTGTTATAAAATGTATATAGTCATCGTTATCTTCGTTTATAGCTGGCAACGTCATAATTCCCCACCAGCTGTCATATTCGTTAGGAAAATTAGTAAAGTTGTACCAATTATAATATTTAGATTCTTTGCTTTGATAAGCGCCTAAGCTATCGTATCTGTTATACTTGTTAAAATATAAACTATCATCACCAGTGTGATTAAATACTCCGTCTAGTATAATTTTTATTCCTTTTTGCTTTGCGTTTTTAATAAGCTCTACAAAGTCGTTTTTATCGCCAAGCAAGTCATCAATTTGCATATAATCGCCTGTGTCATATCTATGGTTAGAAAACGCCTTAAATATAGGATTAAGATAAATAGCATTTACACCTAAGCTAACGAGATAATCAAGTTTACTTGTTATTCCTTTAAGGTCGCCACCAAAAAAATCGTTGTTTACAATTTCACCCTGAGCATTTGGCATAAAAACAGGCGTTTCTTGCCAATTTTCATGTAGAACTTTATAGCTAGGAATTTGTTTTTGCTCCTCACACCTACAAAACCTATCTGGAAAAATCTGATAAATCACCCCACCTGAAAGCCAAGAAGGAACTTCAAAGTCGTCACCGTAAACTGTAAGCTGAAAATCTTCTTTTGCGTTGGATAAAATTCCTATATAGTCATAACTATTAGATATATATTGTCCATTACAGAGGTCAAAATGATAGAAATATAAACCTTTTTCTAAACACAAATCAACCTCAAAATAATTATCCGTTTTTCGCATAGTAAAACTGGCATAATCTTGTCCATCTTTTTTACAGCGTAAAATTACAGAGTTAAAGTCGCCTTTAACCCTGATTTTGATTTTGCTGTTAGCTTTTACAGCACCTATTTGACTTTTATAAAAATTATCGAGTGGATTATATATCATTTATTTAATTCTCTTTAGTCCCCAAACGTTATCAGCATATTCTCTAATACTTCTATCGCTTGCAAAAATGCCAGCTGTTGCAATATTATTTAGACTTTTCTTTGCCCAATCAATTTTGTTTGTATAAACCTTGTCAACAACGTCGTGAATATCACAAAATGAACCGAAGTCAGCAAGACACATATATGGGTCTGCAACTGGGCTTGCCGTAAGCAAATAATTTGCAATATCACTAAAGCTTTGACCGTTAAATCCGACGTTTAGCGCATTTATAACTTTTTCAAGCTTTACGTTATTAACGTAATATATAGAAGAATTATAGCCCTGCGCCCATTTTCTTTCAACTTCTTCTGCAGTCAAACCAAATATGAAAATATTATCGCTTCCACATGCTTGTTGCATTTCAACGTTTGCGCCGTCAAGCGTACCAATAGTTAGCGCACCATTTATCATAAACTTCATATTTCCAGTACCACTAGCTTCCTTGCCTGCTTGTGAAATCTGCTCGCTTATTTCAGTTGCCGGCATAAGTTTTTCTGCCATAGAAACACAGTAATCTTCTAAGTACACAACGTTTAATTTTTCTTTAATTTTAGGATTTTTATCTATATCCTTACTAATTGAGCAAATAAGTTTTATAATTTGCTTCGCAAAATAATATCCAGGCGCTGCTTTTGCACCAAAAATGAAGGTTTTTGGTTGAACGTCAAGATTTGGATTTTCCTTTAGGTCGTTATATAACGAAATTATATATAAGGCATTTAATAGTTGCCTTTTATACTCGTGCATTCGTTTAGCTTGAACGTCAAACAAAGTATTTGGGTCAATTATTATAGATTGTTTTTTATTTATAAATTCACAAAATTGCTTTTTCTTAATATTTTTAATTTCATTAATTCTTTTTAAAACGCTTGTATCATTTTCAAACTTTTTAAATTCAATCAACTTTGATGCGTCCATTACGTAGCCACTACCAATACAATCGTTTAATAGGTCACAAAGCTCAGCGTTTGATTGACAAAGCCAACGTCTATGAGCAATTCCGTTTGTTATATTAGTAAACTTTTGTGGATATACGTCATAGAAGTCTTTGAAAATACTGTTTTTAATTATATCACTGTGAAGTGCCGAAACACCATTTACCGTATGTGATGCGATAACCGACAGATTTGCCATTTTAATTTGCCCATGGGAAAATATACTCATTCTGTCAATTTTATCCCAGTCGCCAGGATATTTTTGCCATATCTCAGCACAAAAACGTTCGTTGATTTCTCTTAAAATCATATGGATTCGTGGCAGTCTTCTTGCAATTAAGTCTTCGCTCCACTTTTCGAGCGCTTCACTCATAACAGTGTGATTTGTATATGCAACAGTTTTAATAACAATGTTCCAAGCATCATCCCAACTAAAGTTATGTTCATCCATAAGAATACGCATAAGTTCAGGCACGCAGAGTGCTGGATGCGTATCATTAATATGAATAGCTGCTTTTTCTGGCAAAGATGAAAGTGAACCGTATCTATTTATGTGGTCGCTAACAATATCTTGAAGAGTTGCTGAAACAAGTAAATATTGCTGTTTGAGCCTCAATGACTTACCCTCAAAATGGTTATCTGAAGGATATAAAACTTTTGAAATTAAATCTGCTTCATTATCTTCTTGCATACTGCGTATATAATCGCCTTGTGAAAAAGTTTTCATGTCAAAATCACGTATGTTTTGAGCTTTCCAAAGCCTTAAAATAGATACAGCCTTACTGTCTTTACCTGAAATCATCATATCATAAGCAACTGCCTCAACTTCTTTTGCATCATAATGCGCTATGTTAAGTCCATTTTCCGTCCAATATTCTTTGATATGACCGTCAAACTTAACTTTATAAGTTTTATCCATACGTTGAGTAAGCCAAACTTCACCACCAGGTAGCCAAACGTCTGGAAGCTCCATTTGCCAGCCATCAACAATTTTTTGCTTGAATAATCCATATTCATATCTTATTGAATATCCCATTGCTGGATAATCTTGGCTTGCGAGTGCATCCATAAAACAAGCGGCAAGCCTGCCCAAACCACCATTTCCAAGTCCTGCATCTGGTTCTAATTCATATAAATCTTCAAGCGAACAAGAAAACTCATTTTTTAATACGTTATTAAAAACGTCTTGAATGCTTAAATTATACGTGTTGTTTTTAAGTGATTGTCCAAGTAAAAATTCCATACAAAGATAATAAATTCTTTTTCCACCTTGGGCCTTATATTCTTTGTTGAAAGCACTTCTTTTCTCTAAAAGTATATCTCTTACGCACATAACAACAGATTTATAAATCTGTTCTTTTGTGGCTTCTTTTGGTGAAACTCCAAAATATCTTGATAATTTGCTTTTTATAAGACTAGCTGCCTCTTTTTCTGTCATCGGTTTCATTTGATTCTCCCAAATTTAATTATTTATTGTATAGTTTTATATATTCTTCGGCTTGATTATTCCAAGAAAAATCGGTTGTCATTGCTCTATTTTGAAGAGTTGCCCAAGCCTCTTTATCGTGATAAGTTTTTATCGCTTCATTTATAACGTAGTGCATATCGTGTGCATTATATTCAGCAAAAGTAAATCCGTTGCCCGTACGCCCCGTATAAGGCTTTATACTGTCATTTAATCCACCTGTTTCTCTTACAACAGGAACTGTGCCATATCTGCTAGCTATCATTTGTGACAATCCACAAGGTTCGCTTTTTGACGGCATTAAAAATATATCTGCCCCAGAATAGATTTTTCTTGATAAGTCTTGATTATAGGCTATAATGGTAGCACATTTGCCTTGATAAGTGTGCGAGATATGCGTAAAATAATTTTCATATCCAATTTCGCCCTTACCTAAAATAACGATTTGAATGTCTTGACTAAGCAGACTTTCTAAAACTTGTCTAACTAAATCTAAACCTTTATGCGAAACAAGTCTTGAAATTATAGCGATTATTGGCACGTTTTCTTTAACTGGAAGTGACAGCATTTTTTGAAGTTCTGCTTTACAAACAGCCTTTCCTGACACGTCCTTATGCGAATAATTTTTAAATAAACACTTATCAGTTTCTGGATTGTAATAATCAATATCAATACCGTTGAGTATTCCACTGAGTTTTTGAGCATTATTATTAATAATATTTTCTAACCCATGTGCAAAATATGGCAGTTTTATTTCTTCAGCATAAGTTGGACTGACTGTTGAAACAATATCGGTCATTTCAATTGCGCCTTTCATTAAATTTACTTGTCCGTTAAATTCAACAAAATTTTTCATAACAGAAGTAAATCCAAATAGGCTTTCATAAGTATCCATACCAAAATAGCCTTGATATTCAATGTTATGAATAGTGAACACCGTTTTGATATTGAGATATTTTTCATCGCCATAATACATACCTTTTAAATATAAAATAGCAGATGCCGTTTGCCAATCGTTGCAATGCAAAATATCTGGATAAATATCTAATTTAGATATTGTATCAAGTGCCGCACGAGAAAAGAAAGCAAACCTTTCCCCATCATCATAAAAGCCATAAATGTTGCCGTCTCTTTTAAAATAATATTCGTTATCTATAAAATAAAACTTTACACCTTTATACTTGTAATAGAATACGCCTGCATATTGCCAGCGCCACGCAAGTGACACGTTAAAATTTGTTAAAAATTTGAATTTAGCTTTATATTCACTAGAAATATTACTATATAACGGCAAGATTACGCTAATATCTAAATTTTTATTTTTAGCGAGTTCCTTTGGCAGTGAGCCAAGCACGTCAGCAAGTCCACCAGTTGCAATAAATGGTGCAGCCTCAGAACCCAAAAATATAATCTTTTGTTTTTTTGTTATTTTTATTTGTGGTATTTCTATTAAAAGGTCTTTTTTTGTTTTAACACTTTTTGACGTGCACCTTTTTGACTTAACTACATTGCTATTCTCACTTTTCATAATTTTCCCCTTAAATCATAATTCCTTTGCTGATATAGAACGGATGATTCTCACTCCCAGATAAAACTTTTTTATCTCTTACAACAACGTTTTTATCTGTTATTATACAATTAAGCATTGAGTTTTCACCTAAAACAGTGTTTTGCATAATTATACTATTCTTTACAACTGCGCCCCTACCAACTTTAACGTTTCTAAATATAATGCTATTTTCAACTTCACCTTCGATTATGCAACCGTCGGCAATCATCGAATTTTTAACAATAGCACTATTTCCATATTTAGTTGGTGCAGAATCTCGAATTTTTGTAAATACGCTTCTATCGCCAAACACTTCATCTCTATTATTAGCGTCCAGCATACTCATATTGCTATCGTAATATGCTTGTAAAGACGTTATCCCTGCAAAAAATCCCTTATGCTCATAAGCCATTACTTTCATACTATCTAAATTAGATGCGATTATGTCTGACATAAAGTGGCGTTTGTTATTAGAAATGCTATCCATAACTATGTTTTGCAACAATGATTTTTTTAGAACGAAAACGTTTGTAAATACGTTTTGATACTCATTTTTATTTTTTTCATCTCGATATCTAACCCCTACGATTCTTTGGTCTTCGATATCAAAAGTCGTCGCATTTTTATGCGAATATGCATCATTTTTTAAGCGTTTATATACAAGCGTTATATCAGCGTGCGTTCTTATATGGTGCTCGATTACTTCGTTAAAGTTAATTCTACATACTGTGTCACAGTCGGTCATAACAACGTATTCTTCATCTGCCCTGAATAAGAAGCTAGTTATGCCTTTTAAGGCTTCTAATCTTGAAGCATAAAGATTGCTGCTTTCAACGTCACCATAAGGTGGCAATATAATTACACCACCGTCTTTTCTAGCCAAATCCCAATCTTTGCCACTTCCAACGTGGTCCATAAGCGATTGATAATTGCTTTTTGTTATAATTCCTACAGTATCTATTCCTGAATTTACCATATTAGAAAGTGGAAAATCAATAAGTCTATATCTTCCACCGAAAGGAATTGAGCCAAGAGTCCTTATTCTCGCAAGCTCTGGCACGTTATTATCGTGTATGTTTGAAAATATAATACCAACTGCTTTCATATTAATTATCCCCCACTTGTATATCCTTATCAATTATTTCGCCACCCTTAACAATGACGTTTTCGCCAATAACAATATTCCTGCTAAGAAGTGCAATTCCTTTATTATTATCTTTATTTTCTCCAATTACTGAATTCTTACCAACGATTGTGCTTTCATCAATAATAGCATATTCTATCTTAGCGCCTTCTTCAATTACAACGTCGCCCATAATTATACTATTTTTAACAACAGCGCCTTTTTTAACAATTACGTTGCTTGCAAGCACAGAATTTTCAACGTCACCATAAATTTCACAACCAGACATAATTATGCTGTTAAAGGTTTTTGCCCCATCTCCAATATAGTGTGGTGGCGCAAGTGGACTTCTCGACTGAATTTTCCATGCCGAATCGGTCACGTCAAACTTAGGATTGTCTCCAAGCAAATCCATGTTTGCTTCATATAATGAATCAATAGTTCCAACGTCTTTCCAATAACCTTTAAACTCGTATGCCATCATTTTTTTACCGTCTGCAAGCATTTTTGGCAACACGTCTTTACCAAAATCGTTTGATGATTTTGGATTTTGGCTATCCTCGGTCAAATACTTTTCTAGCATTTTAGCAGAAAAAATATAAATTCCCATAGAAGCTAAGTTTGATTTTGGTTTTTTTGGTTTTTCTTCAAACTGATAGATAGAGCCGTCATCATTTGTATTAAGTATTCCAAATCTTGACGCTTCTTCAATTGGAACTTTAATAGCTGCAATGGTACAGTCTGCATCGTTTAAAATATGATAATTAAGCATAATTGAATAATTCATCTTATAGATATGGTCGCCTGAAAGTATCAAAACGTAGTCAGGATTATACTGCTTAATAAACCTTAAGTTTTGATAAATAGCATTAGCCGTACCTTTATACCAATCTGATGAATTTTTGCCTTGATAAGGTGGCAAGGTATGAACGCCACCAAACTCTCTATCTAAATCCCAAGGTTGCCCATTTCCAATGTATGTATTCAAAATGAGTGGTTGATATTGTGTTAAAACACCAACAGTATCTATTCCAGAATTGACACAATTAGATAGTGGAAAGTCGATAATTCTATATTTTCCACCAAACGATACTGCTGGTTTTGCAATGTTATTTGTCAAAGCATATAACCTACTGCCTTGTCCCCCAGCAAGCAACATAGCAACGCATTTTTTCTTCCTTATCATATATATTTCTCCTTAATCGTTATTTTGCATAAAATATGCACCTGAATATTTAGGTAAGTTTATTTTTATTGAATAATCTCTGCCGTGAGCACTCTCTTTTTCAGCAACAAAAACTCTTTTTTTACTTTGACCTTTTCCACCATACGTCTTTTGGTCTGAACTTATAATAAGTTTATATTTACCCTTGTCTACGCCAAGCTTATAATCACAATAGTCGTTGCCAGAAAAGTTTAATATAACAACAATTTTATTCCCCAGTTTGTCCTTTCTTATAAAAGCAAGCACGTTGTTATGACTTTCGTCAACGGCAATCCACTCAAAGCCATCCCAACTATCTTCAATTTGATAAAGTGGTGGATTTTCTTTGTATATAAAATTTAATTTTTTATTAAATGCCTTAAGTTTTTTATGTAAAACAAAGTCAAGCATAAAAAATTCAAGTCCGTTTTTATAATCCCACTCTCTAAACTGCCCATATTCATTGCCCATAAACGAAAGTTTTTTTCCAGGGTGCGCCATCATATATAGCATAAACGTTCTAATCGAGCTAAACTTTGTATCTATATCGCCAAACATTTTATCAATGAGTGATTTTTTTCCGTGAACCACTTCATCGTGTGAAATTGGTAAAATAAAATTTTCACTGAACGCATAGTACATTGAAAAGGTCAATTTATTATGAGCATCTTTTCTAAAATAAGGGTCGTAAGTGACGTACGATAGCGAATCGTTCATCCAGCCCATATTCCACTTATAATTAAACCCAAGCCCACCCAAAGCAACGGGCTTTGTCACCAAAGGAAAGGCAGTGGATTCTTCGGCAATCATTAAGGCGTTTGGAAAACGCTCAAATACAGCAGTGTTTAATTTTTGCAAGAATGCTATTGCCTGCAAATTATAATTCCCACCGTTTTCATTTGGAATCCACTCGCCGTCTTTTCTATCGTAATCTAAATATAACATTGACGCAACAGCATCAACTCTTAGTCCGTCTACGTGAAATTTCTCAAATAGAAATATAGCATTAGACACTAAAAAGCTTTGCACTTCATTTCTGCCCCAATCAAAAATATGCGTGCCCCAGGTTTTATGCTCTTTTCGTGATGGTATGCTATTTTCATAACAACAAGTTCCGTCAAACATATAAAGCCCAAAAATATCTTTTGGAAAATGCGCAGGCACCCAATCTAAAATTACTGAAATACCATACTTATGAAATTCATCAATAAGTTCCATAAAATCTTTTGGAGTGCCAAATCTTGATGAAATAGAATAATATCCTGTCACTTGATAGCCCCAAGAACCGTCAAATGGATATTCGGCAATTGGCATAAATTCAACGTGAGTATATCCCATTTTATAAACGTATTTAACTAAGCTTTCTTTTAATTGTTGATATGAATAATAACTTCCATCATCGTTTTTCTTCCAAGACGCCAAATTTACTTCATATATATTCATTGGCTTATCATAGCAAGCGCTTTTATTGTTAATAAAATTTTGGTCTTTCCAATTATATCCTTCTAAATCATAAATTTTTGACGCTGAATCAGGTGGCGTTTGACTATGAAAAGCGTATGGGTCCGCCTTAAAAACAGTTGTTTTGTTTGTTATTGCATATTTATACATATCATATTGCTTTAACCCAGCGATAAACAGTTCAAAAACACCGTTATTAGATATTCTATCCATAACGTTTTTGCTTTTATCCCAATCGTTAAAGTCGCCGACAACCGACACAGACTTAGCATTTGGAGCCCACACTCTAAATACTACGCCTTCTTTACCATTTTCAACAGCAAAATGTGCACCTAAAAAATCGTATGCGTTATAATTTGTGCCTTGATGGAATAAATATAGTGGCAAATTTTGATTATTAATTTTATTTATATTTGTTTTTTCTTTCATAACTGAGCTTAGCAAATATAGTTTGTGTCTTTAGCAGGCGCATTATCCATTTGCGCTTTTGTCTCTTCATAGCCTTTTCTTCCGAAAAGTGCATAAGTAGCGTTTTTGCCACCCTCAACCCCCGGTTGATTAAAAGTATCAATATTAAGCATTGCTCCAGCATATGCCGTTTGCATTTGAAACATATACAATAATTCACCTATTGTAAATGCATTAACTTCTGGCAAATATATTGTATAATTCTGCCTATTTGCACTTGTCAAAGCATACTCTGTTGCTAGCCTTTCTTTTGATATTAATTCATTTAACGTGTGTCCACACAAGAAATTCACGTCGTTAATATCTTCACAACCTTTACTAATTTCAAATGTTGTGCGATAATTATCAACACCAATTAATGTAATAACCTTGTCAAAAGGACCTTCTCTATAAAGTTGAACTTGTGAGTGTTGGTCTGTGACGCCAAGTGCTTTAACAGGAGTTTGCCCCACGTAAACGTATTCACCATTAACGTCAACAGCTTTTCCAAGACTTTCGCCCCAAAGCTGACAGTACCAATCGGCGATATATTTTAGGCTATCTGCATAAGGCATCATAACTGATATATTTTTGCCGTCTTTTATTGCCAAAACTTGCATTAATGCGCATAAAAGTGCAGGATTTTTTCTAATGTTTTTATTAGAACAAATTTTATCCATAAATTTAGCGCCACTTAAAAGTTCTTTTATGTCAATACCTAAAACTGCAGCAGGAAGCAATCCTACCGGACAAAGCTCGGAAAATCTTCCACCTACTCCGTCTGGAATATAAAATGTTTTTAAACCTTCAGCCTTTGCAATTTTAATTAAATTTCCTTTGTTTTGTGACGTAGTTGCAATCATATGGTCGTTTGCTTTATCGCCATACTTTTTCTTTAAAAGGTCCATTATAATTAAGTATTGAGCCATTGTTTCGCTTGTAGCGCCACTTTTGGTGACGACGTTAAACATTGTCTTGTCAAGGTCAACAACGTCTAAAAGTGCTTTCATGCGCTCTGGGTCAACGTTGTCTTCAACATAAAATTTTGGAGCTTTACGTTTAGATTTTGGAAGTTCGTTATGTCTTAGATGACAAAGTGCTTGAAATACTGCTATAGGACCTAATGCCGAACCACCAATTCCAAGCACTACAAAATTATCGAACTTTTTTCTTATATCCTTTGCAGTTTGCAAAATATCTTCAACAATTTCAGCTTGATTATAAGGAAGTTCCGTCCACCCCATCATGCCTTTGCCACGACCAGAATTGACCTTAGAATACGCATTGTCAATAAGGCTTTTATTTTTTGTGAAAATATCATCACCAAAGCCGTAGTTTTCACCAACGTATTTTGACATCATATTATTGTAGTCAATTCTTAATGCCATGCTCTTACGCCATATTTCGTTTTTTCTTTTCATTTAACTATCCCCTTACAATATTACTATTTAATTATATAATAATACATTACCCAAAAAATGTCAATATTAATAAAAAAATAAACAATGAATTTAAGGTTTTTTTAACTATTATAAAAAATAAATTGACATTTTTTTCACGCTTATATAAAATTATATTTAAACAATCAAAACTCTAAGACTTTTTTGGTGAATAATGATAAAAAATATAATTTTCGATATAGGCAACGTAATTTTACAATTTAATCGTGATTTTTTACTTAAGCATTTTTATAATGGCAAAGAATATGAGCTTTTAAAAGAAAAAACATTTAAAAATTGGGAACTACTTGACGAAGATGGTATAACACTTGAAAAGTACAATGAAAACGTTGAGCAATCTCTTCCAAAGCACCTTTCTAAATATGCCTTGTCGGTTTTAAATAATTGGGAATACTATATGCGATATAGCGAAGGAATTATTGCATTGATACAAGAACTAAAGCAAAAAGGATATAAGCTTTATATTTTATCCAATATGACAAGACATTTTATAAATAACGACTACAAATTCCCTATTTTAAAAGAATTTGACGGCATAGTTTACTCAGCGCCTATAAAATTAGTTAAGCCTGACGCTAAAATTTATGAATATTTATTAAATAAGTACGATTTAAAAGCTAACGAGTGTATTTATATTGACGATATGAAAACGAACCTTACAGAAGCTGTAAGGTTCGGAATACATACGTTTCATTATCAGTCTAATACAAAAGAGTTAAGGGATTTTATATTATCCTTTTAAATCATTAATTTGGACTAACAATTTTTCACGCATATCTAAATATTTATTAAGCTTTTCTCTTTCTGCATCAACCAAATTCTTAGGTGCTTTCTCTAAGAATTTGTCATTTGTAAGTTTTCCACTTGCTCTTGCAATCTCGTTGTTGACAGTGAGAAGTTCTTTTTCAAGTCTTTGGATTTCCTTGTCAAAATCAACCAATTCACCGAGTGGAATATAGAGTTCAAAACCATCAATTACCTGCGCAACAACCTTTTCAGAAAGGTTGTTTTTATTTTCAATAATGGCAATTTCAGAAACGCCAGCAAGTTTTTCGATATAAACGCCACAATTTTTTATAACTTTTTTGTTTTCAGTTTTAACGTAAAGTTTAACTTTTTTAGAAGGCGCCGCACCAACTTGAGCTTTTAGGTTTCTGATGCACTTAATTATTTCTTTAGTTGGGTCAATCTCCTTAACAGCCGAAGTATAATTATACTTAGCGTTATATCTTGGGAAATCGGCAAGCATAAGTGGTCCGTTAGCGTTAGGAATACTTTTATAAATCTTTTCTGTGATAAAAGGCACGAAAGGATGCAAAAGTTTCATAATTTCGCCAAGAACAAACGTTAAAACGCTAATTGTATCGTTGCGTTTTTTATCATCTTCACCATAAAGGACAGGTTTTGTAAGTTCAATATACCAATCGCAGAAATCGTTCCAAACAAAATCATATAGATTTGCAAGCGCAACACCCATTTCATATTTTTCCATATTGATTGTCACGTCCTTAATGGTCTTATTAAGTCTTGAGATAATCCATTTATCAGCACTGCTTAGCTTACAATCTTTAATAGAAGAAATTGTTTTGCCCTCGGTATTCATAAGCACGAATCTAGAAGCGTTCCAAATCTTATTCATAAAGTTTCTAGCGCCTTCAATTTTCTCATCAGAAAATCTCATATCGCTACCAGCTGCAACGCCGTTAATGAGCGAAAATCTAAGCGTATCAGCACCAAACTTAGCAATAATCTCGGTTGGGTCAATACCATTACCTAAAGACTTGCTCATTTTTCTGCCTTGCGCGTCACGAACAAGTCCGTGGATAAGCACGTCCTTAAAAGGAATACGTTTCATATGCTCAAGACCAGAGAAAATCATTCTTGCAACCCAGAAGAAAATAATATCATAACCGGTGACGAGAACGTCTGTTGGATAGAAATATTCTAAGTCTTCTGTTTTATCTGGATAGCCTAAAGTAGAAAATGGCCACAAAGCCGAAGAGAACCACGTGTCGAGCACGTCTTCATCTTGTTTAATATTAGAGCTTCCACACTTGGAGCATACGTGAACGTCAGTTTTAGAAATCATCATTTCCCCACAGTCTTGGCAATAATATGCAGGAATTCTATGTCCCCACCAAAGCTGACGAGAAATACACCAGTCTCTGACGTTTTCCATCCAATTGAAATAAATTTTAGAAAATCTATCTGGAGTAAACTTAACGCTCTTTTTTCTAACCACGTCGATAGCAGGGTCAGCGAGAGGTTGCATTTTAACAAACCATTGCTTGCTTACGATAGGCTCAACCGTATGGTTGCAACGATAACAATGCCCAACGTTATGATGAAGTGGCTCTATTTTAACCAATAGCCCCAATTCTTTTAATTCTTCAACGATTTCTGTTCTACAAACAAGAGCATCTTTGCCGGCATATTTACCAGCAAGCTCGTTCATAGTTCCATCATCAGCGATAACTTTAACTACTTCGAGATTATGCCTTAAGCCAACCTCAAAGTCATTAGGGTCGTGCGCAGGCGTAATTTTAACGGCGCCCGTACCAAAACCAAGTTCAACGTAATCATCAAAAACGATAGGAATTTCTTTATTAACGATAGGCAAAATAAGGGTTTTTCCCTTCATATGCTTATATCTTTGGTCTTTTGGATTGACAGCGACGGCCGTATCGCCGAGCATAGTTTCAGGTCTAGAAGTAGCAACGACGATAAACTCATCACTATCCTTTACAGGATATTTAATGTACCAAAGACTGCTGTCTTCTTCGACGTATTCAACTTCGGCATCAGAAAGCGCCGTCTTACAGTCAGGACACCAGTTGATAATTCTATCCCCACGATAAATAAGCCCTTTTTCGTAAAGGTTGACAAACACTTCTTTGACAGCTTTAGAGCATTTTTCATCCATAGTGAAGGCTAAACGAGACCAGTCACAAGACGAGCCGAGAGTTTTTAATTGTTCGATAATACGCCCACCATATTTTTCCTTCCACGCCCAAGCACGCTTTAAAAAGCCCTCTCTACCAATATCTTTTTTGGTAATGCCTTCTTTAGCCATTTGCTCAACGATTTTAACTTCTGTAGCGATAGAAGCGTGGTCAGTGCCAGGAAGCCAAAGGGCGCTATAACCTTGCATTCTTTTAAAACGGATTAAAGTATCTTGCAAAGTTTCATCAAGAGCGTGCCCCATATGAAGCTGACCTGTGATGTTTGGAGGTGGAATAACGATAGTAAAAGGAAGCTTGTTTGCATCTACCTTTGCAGTAAAATAACCATTAGATTCCCACTCTTTGTAAATATCATTTTCAAATTCAGAGGGGTTATAAGTTTTTGCCATATCCATAGTGGCTTTCTCCTTTATAAAATAAAACGCATAAAAATAAATATAAATCAAAAAGTATTATACTTTATAATTGTGATAAAGTCAAACATAATTGCGAAACATTGTCAAGAATAGAAATATTTTCATAAAATGAACTATAACAAAATAAAAATAACGGAGAACGAAAAAAAATGAAGAAATTTTTGACAATATTACTTAGCCTATCAATACTAGTAATGCCTATACTTGGATGTAAAAAGACCGATGATGACACAATACGATTAAACGAAGTGACACACTCGGTATTTTACGCTCCCCTATATTTAGCAATAGAGAACGGATATTTTGCTGATGAAGGCCTAAAAATTGAGCTGACAAACGGTGGTGGCGCTGACAACTCAATGACAGCACTGCTATCTGGAACGGCAGACGTTGGCTTAATGGGGCCGGAAACAGTTATCTACGTATATAATCAAAATAAAGCCGATTATCCAAAGGTATTTGGTCAGCTTACGCAAAAAGACGGCTCTTTCTTGGTTTCTCGAAATGCTGAACCAGATTTTGAGTGGAGCGACTTAAGGGGCAAAGAAGTTTTAGCCGGCAGAAAAGGTGGCGTTCCAGCAATGACGTTTGAATATATTATGAACGAACTTGATATGGAAAACAATAAAGATTTTACAATGAATTTTGACGTTCAATTCAACTTAATGACAAGTGCGTTTTTAGGTGGAACGGCAGATTATTGCACGGTTTTTGAGCCTACTGCTTCAGAATATCAAGCGAGTGGAAAATGGCATATAGTTGCAAGCGTTGGCGAGCAAGGTGGCGAAATTCCATACACTTCTTTTATTGCGCTTGGCAGTTATATCAAAAACAACCAAGACAAAATAGAAAAATTTATGAAAGCCCTAAAAAAAGCATATGAATTTATGGATACTCATAGCGAATATGAAGTGGCAGAAGCAATAGTAAAGCAATTCCCATCGACGACAATCAATTCAATAGAAACGTCGATAAAAAGCTATAAAGCGATAGATGCTTGGAAAACCGATATGCAAGCTACAGAGCAAAGCTTTAATAGACTTCAAGATATAATGCAAAACGCAGGCGAGCTTACAAATCGAGTGGCGTTTAATAAAATAGTGGATAACAGCATCGCAAGGCAGGTTTTTGGTTAATAAAAACCTGCGAAATAAAGCGATAAACGAGAGATAAAATTATGAATAAACAATTAGAATTTAAAAACGTATCATTAACCTATCAAACGAAAAGTGACGAAATCAAAGCCATAGAGAACTTAAGTTTTAATTGTCACGAAAGCGAATTTTTATCGATAATAGGTCCATCGGGTTGTGGAAAAACCACAATATTATCATTAATTGCAGGACTGATAAAGCCAAGTAAAGGCAAAATATATATAAACGGCAAAGATATAAACACCGATAGAGCAAAAATACAGCTCGGTTATATGCTACAAAAAGACCAGCTGTTTCCTTGGCGAACAATAGAAAAAAACGTTTTCTTGCCACTGGAAATTAAAGGAATAAAAACCAAAGAAAACAAAGAATATGCGCTTCACCTGTTAGAAAAATACGGACTAATCGAATTTAGAAAAAATTATCCAAGCGAGTTATCTGGTGGAATGAGACAGCGTGTTGCCCTGATAAGAACTTTGGCATTTAAGCCACAGCTTTTGCTACTTGACGAGCCGTTTTCTGCGCTTGACTCTCAAACTAGGCTAAGCGTTTGCGACGACGTTTATAAAATTATTAAATTAGAGAAAAAAACTACAGTTTTAGTCACGCACGATATATCGGAAGCAATCTCTATGTCAGACAAAATAATAGTGCTTTCTTCTAGACCAGCACAAGCGAAATCAATTATTCGACCAAATCTTAACGGTGAGTCGCCATTAAGGAACAGAGAAAACAAAAACTTTGGCACGCTATTTGAAAAAGTTTGGAAGGAGTTAGTATGACAAAAGATAAATTATATTCAAAAGAGCATAACCAATACTTAAAAAAGCTAAGGCGAGAAAACCTGTTTGTGTGGATTATGCGTTTTTTAATATTGCTATTAGTATTAGGACTTTGGGAGCTTTTAGCTAACCTTGGCAAAATAGACGTTTTTATCACAAGCAGTCCTAGCAGAATAATAAAGACGACAATATCGTTATTTGAGCAAGACAATTTATTATATCATATTGGCATAACCCTTTATGAGACGATTATGGGCTTTTTAATCGCTGTTTTGCTTGGATACATCATTGCCCTAGCCTTATGGTGGTCTGAGCGTTTAAGAAAGGTTTTGGAGCCTTACGTGGTGGTGTTAAATAGTTTGCCTAAAATCGCTTTAGGACCTATAATAATCGTTTGGTGTGGAAGTGGAAGCAAAGCGATAATTTTTATGGCAACGCTTATCGGCATTATTGTTGCAATAATAACAATGCTAAACGGCTTTTTAGCAACTGATAAAAATAAAATATTATTGCTTAAAAGTATGGGCGCAAGCAAGTTTCAAGTGCTAACTAAACTTGTAATTCCTGGCAGTTTTCCGACGCTGATTAGTATGTTAAAAATAAGCGTGGGGCTTGCTTGGGTTGGCTCTATAATGGGCGAATATCTAGTTTCAAGAGCAGGCCTTGGATATTTAATAGTTTACGGTGGGCAAGTGTTTAAGCTTGACCTTGTTATGAGCGCAACCGTTATGCTTTGCATTATGGCAACGCTTATGTATCTTGCTATTGCCCTGCTTGAAAAATTATTGATAAAGCAAAATGATTAAATAACAAAAAAAAGAAACGGCAAATAAAAATTGCCGTTTCTTTTTTTGTCTTTTGTAAATCAAAATATCATTTGCATAATGCTTGTCTTTTGTAGAAAAATTATTGAATGTTTTCTATAAACTTTATCTTTTGTTTTTCTTTAGAACTTCTTTTGTTTTTCTTTTGCATAAAAATTCTTTGGAAAAATACAAGCATTTTTGCAAAACGTACTTTAATAACTAAAATTATAAAATCGTATAGAAAACCTATTCTTCTTTAAATTTAAAGAAAAATATATTTTGTTGATAGTTAATTTAAGTTTTTTTAATACCCGCTAAGGCAATTTCTTGCCTTAGCAAAGCATTATTTGTTTTGTATGTTTTGGCTTAGCCAAATACAACTCTTGCTGAGTAAGAAGTAAAGTCCGTCCAACCGAATGGGTTAGCACTTGAGTCAGCCTCTGGAATAGAAAGGGCAGCAGATGAAGATGGTTCAACGACATAAGTTGTGCCTTTATTCTTATCAGTAAATGCACCAGCAGTTGGTGTTTTAGCCCAAACGAGTGAACCATCACTATCTTTCCACATACCCGTTCCGATAAGCGCTGTTTTAGTAGTAGCGCCATCACCATTTAACCAAGCTTGGAAGTCTGTGTCTGAAGCAAACTTGCCTGTTGCAGGTTCGCCAATGAACATAACTCTAACGTCTAAGTCAGCAAGCTTAGCATTTCTTAACCACTTATACATATCTTCAATCATGCCATAGTAGTCGCCTAATGCATCAGCATTTTCAACTACTGGATATTCTTGACCAATATTAAAACCATCTGGAGAAGCCGAAAGTGTAATTAATTCATATGAAGTTGTTTCGTCAATAGCAACTGTTTTCATTCTCATATTTGAATATGAAGAACCGATAACGAATACGTTGGTAAGCGTGCAACCAGAACCAAGGTTGAGTGCTGCACGATAGTTTTGGATAGAATCGCTAACATGAGCTAATGAATCACATCTTACGATAACGTTATTAAATATTTATGCTCCCGGTCCTTCATGCGGCCGGTGAGCTGCAGGAATTTCCGGTTTTCCTGATAGCGCTTGTAGGTATTCCGGGACAAGGTTCTGAAAATGGCCCAGAACATCATGCCGTAGCTCAGCAGGAACAGCACCAGATTCACCGGAGCAAACTTGATGATCACAGACAGAAGGCTTGCAACCAGTCCCACGCTGAGAATGACCATATTCAGACGGTCTGTACCATAGCGGCCCGCCATGAAATTGCGCAGATGCGCCGACAGTTTTGCTGTCAACTGTCGCAGCCAGCTGCTGAATCCATTCATAAACAATCACCTTTGTGAAAAATCGTATTTTATATTATATTGGAAAAACGCCGGATTGCAACAGAGTTCCCCGAAAGTTAACGGATTGTTTAAGATTTCCTTAAGCAATTTTCTCCACTTGGCGAATGAGAAAAACTATGATATACTAAGTCGAAATTACCGCAAAAGGAGGCGAAGTCATGGGTATTATGAATGTTCCGGAAGAACTGGAAGAGGTGCAGGTCCAAAAAGAAGAAACCATTTTGCAGCAGCCTCAGAGCCTTCCCCAGGCGCCCGCGGAGCCTGTCCCGGAAGTGCAGCTTTTCGTTCCGGTCAAAAGAAACCCCCTTCGCCCGGAGTGGATTCTGGGAATCATCGCCGCCGTCTCGGCGCTGGTGCTGATTGTGGTTCTGCTGATGAGCCGCGCTTACCTGCCGAAACCTTCGGATGATGAGGATCCGGAAGCGCTGCTGCACCAGCAGCAGGAGCCGGAAGAGATGCCTTGGCCCCCTCTGGAAACCTATCTGGAGCCCACTGTGCCGGAGACGGAAGCCGCTAATCCCACCATTCCTCCCGACCGGAACCCCTACGACAAATACGATTTCCAGTACAACCGCCACAACTACCTGCTGCTGCAGAATCTAACGAGCTACGCCGGTGTGGACGTCTCCGCCTTCCAGGGAAATATCGACTGGAAAAAGGTGAAGCAGTCCGGCATCGATTTTGCCATTATCCGCCTGGGTTACCGGGGCTACGAAAGCGGCAAGCTGGTGGAGGACGAATATGCCAAAGCCAATCTGAAAAACGCCAAGGGGGCCGGCCAAGTCGGATCGTAGCCATGTC
>JAZNCJ010000014.1:0-1715 GCA_045587465.1 Christensenellaceae bacterium | reverse complement strand
CTAATGTAAAGTGCGTAAATCTAAATTCTTTTTATAAGCCTTTAGTAAAACGTCGCAGTAGTAACGCCCGCTAGACATATAGTAGTCTTTATGAGCGACAAGCCATTTATGAAAGGACTTGTCTTTTTTCATTTGTTTTAAAATGGTTTTGCATAGAGCGTAATATTTTAAGCCACTTTTAATTAAATATTCGGTTTCGGGAAATTCTTCGTATAAGCGTAAATATGAGAAAATTTTAGTCGTAGGAACTTTCTTATATTCGCTATATTTATATTCTGGGAAACGGTCTAAAAAATTTAAGTTGATAACGGGAGCGTAAGGGTCGAAAAGTTTAGTGTCGTTTTCGTACCATTGACCGTCCTCGTAGAACTTTTCAGTTTTATCTAAACCTAAATCGTACCAACCTACTTGGTAACCGCCTAAAGGGTAAAAGATTAAGTCTTTTACGTAACTGGTTTTAGAGTTAAGAAAGTGAACTGCAACTTGTTTGCATTGCCAATGTTTATATTTCGTTCTAACCGCTACGGTAACTTTAACGAGTTGTTTTTTCCAACAAGCGAGATAAGCATAAAACCGTCTTTGGGCGGTTTGGTCTTTATTCGTAATTAAGTCAACTTTCTTGATTTTAGCAAGCATATATTTCGGTATTGGTTTTATATCTTTTATTGAAATTTCCATAATAATCAACCTATAGCCACGTTTTCTCCAAATAAATCTAATAATTTAATCAATGATTCTTGGTCGAAAGCCTTCATAAGTTCCGTTTCTTTTTGAAGGTCATCTTCACTAGAATCACAAGAAGTCTTAAATTCTTTTTCAACGTCTTCATCATTGGATTTATAAGTTTTCGTGGTTTCCTTTTGTGGTATTGTAGTAATGAACGTGCCGTTAGTATCAATGGCAATTAAACTATGATTTTCGGCAATTTTATCAAAGTAATTATCGGCGCAGTGATATGGAAAACCTATCATAGGAATACGGTGGTCTAGCCCACAATCACGACCTGTTAAAGTTAGGTCTAATTCCTTTGCGATTTCTACTGCATCCTGACCGAATATTTCATAAAAATCGCCAAGGCGCATAGCAATTACCGAAGTAACGTATGAGTCCTTGACGTCTTGATAAGTATTGTATATAGGGTTGCCTTTTGGCTTTGTGTCAACAATTTTTTCTTCAACGGTTTCTTCCATTTCTTCTTCAACTGTTTCGTCGAGTTCTTCTTCATCTTCTTCTACAGCAGAATCGTCGATTTCTTTTTTATCCACTTTATTGTCAAGCGTTTCAGTTTTTGTTTCGGTAAAGTCAAAAAGAGAAACCTGAGCAGGGTTATTTTTCTTTATAAGTGGAGTTGTAACGGTAGGAGTTTTGACGGTAGAAACGGGTTTAGGCGGTTCGTATTTTGTGCCATCCAAGTTAAAAAGTGAGCCTATAAGTTCATTTTCTTCAAAATAATGTATTGCCCAACCGAAAACCGTATCGTTATCTACGTACTCTTGTTTTAGTTCTCTTGCCTTTTTGCTTGCGTAATTCCAAAAGCAGTCGAGGTCTTTTTTATTTAAAAGAGTCTTTCCGTCTTTTTCTATTTGCACGCCGTTATTTATCTTATCGGCGAGAATTTGACTTGCGTTATTTTCTAAATAATCTTTAATCGCTTGTTGCGAAGTGTTCTTTGCTACTAAATTTAATTTCATTTTTACCACCCCATTTGTTTTGCT
>JAZNCJ010000013.1:0-1515 GCA_045587465.1 Christensenellaceae bacterium | reverse complement strand
ATTACAATACCAGTGCCGTGGTCTATGAAAAAGTATTCGCCGATTGTAGCACCAGCGTGAATATCAATACCAGTTTTTTCGTGAGCAAATTCCGTCATAATTCTTGGTATAAGCGGCACTCTTAAATTATATAATTCGTGTGCTAAACGGAAAATAGAAATAGCATAAAACCCCGGGTAGCAAATGAGCACTTCTTCACGGCATTTTGCTGCTGGGTCACCTTCGTAAAGTGCTTCGATATCTTTTAAAAGCATAGTCTTTACTTCCGGCAATTTTTTTATAAATTTTTCGCAGATTATTTCAGGTGAGCATACTAAATCAGTGCCGTTAAATTCACAAGCACCCTTAATTACTTTAGCAAGTCGATTATAAATATTTAAAAGAAGTTCTGTTTGTGAAAGTACGTTTTCGCTACCTTCGCTGTGAGTGTAGTAATCTGGGAATAAAAACGACTGTAAATCTTTGATTACTTTTACAACTTCTTTTCTGTTTAAAACCATTGATTCGCCATCGGTTGTTTTAATTTTAGATTTTTTATTTATAACGTCTATTTCTTTTATAGTACCAGTTATAAGGTCCATATTGTTGAGAAATTTATCCATTAAAATTCTCCTTTCAAGAAAACATTGCAGTTGAAAGATACCTTTCGCCCGTATCTGTTAAAAGTGCAACTATTGTTTTACCTTTATTTTCAGGTCGTTTTGCAACTTCTATTGCCGCAGAGAGCACCGCACCAGATGAAATTCCGACTAATACGCCTTCTTTTTTAGCAATAAGTCTGCCGTACTCTAAAGCATCTTCGTCTTTTATATCTATAATTTCATCGTAAATATTTCTGTCTAACGTTTCGGGAATAAAGTTTGCACCAATTCCCTGAATTCCGTGACTGCCACTCTCACCCTTTGTTAAAAGTGGTGATTTTTCTGGCTCTATGCCGATTACTTTTATATTTTCATTTTTTTCTTTTAAAAACTTACCCGTACCAGAAATTGTTCCGCCGGTACCAATACCAGAAATGAAAATATCTACGTTACCGTCAGTATCTTCCCAGATTTCCGGACCGGTAGTTTCATAGTGAGAAAGTGGGTTTGCTTCGTTTACGAATTGCCCTGCAATAATTGCTTCTGGAATTTCTTTTTGTAACTCTTCTGCCTTTTCTATTGCACCATTCATACCCTTGCTACCGTCTGTAAGAATTAACTCTGCACCAAAGCAAGTCATAAGTTTTTGACGTTCAATGCTCATAGTTTCAGGCATAACAATTATAACTTTGTATCCCTTTGCGGCACCAATAGCGGCAAGACCTATTCCTGTGTTACCACTTGTAGGCTCAATTATAACAGAATTTTCTTTTAAAATTCCATCTTTTTCTGCTTTTTCAATTATTGCTTTTGCGGGTCTGTCTTTAGCACTACCAGTCGGGTTAAAACTTTCTAATTTTACTAAAAGAGTTGCTTCTAAATTAAACTCTTTTTCAATATTATTAAGTCTTAAAAGTGGTGTGCGACCTACTAA
>JAZNCJ010000012.1:0-3062 GCA_045587465.1 Christensenellaceae bacterium | reverse complement strand
TATACTACACCCAAGGCGGTGATGATTATGAAAAGATTTAAAGAGTTTTTAATAATGTTTATTCCTTTTTTAATGCTAAGTATTTTATCTGTTTTATGGTTTGTTTTTAACACATCAGGTGATTTTTTTGGTGGTGCGTATCTTCTTAAACTTATGGTTTCACCGTTTTTAATAATTGCGTTATTTAATACTTTTGTTTTGGCAGGAGTTCCTTCGCTTTTGCTTACGGGTGTTTTTGCTTTTTTAATTAGAAAAAAGAAAAGTAGCATAGGTAGACGAAAGTATTATACATATTTATTTTTAATTTCGCTTATTGCTCCTGTTGTTATTATTTTGATTTTAACACGGACATTTGATATTGTTAATAATACTATTTATTCATTACAAATTGGACTTCTTGCGGTGTTTATTCATTGGATTATCGAATGGATAATCGACAAGTGCAAAAACAGAAGTAATAAAGAAAAAATATAAAGAAAATCAAGTTTTTCGACCGACTCCATTTTGAGTGTCGCCTCCAAAAAGAAAGACACGATGAAAATCGTGTCTTTCTTTTTGTGTTGGTGTCCGCAAGGACACAACATCGTTTTGCAGCGCAGTTGTAAGCATCATTTGACCGTTAGGTCAACATCATTCCGCTTTATCGAGCACAAAACGAGGTTGTGCTTCGCATCAACGATGTTACACCTTGATGCAATGCTTCGCATTAATTTAACTTGCACGCTTGTTGTGTGTATGCTATAATAATTAAAATACATAAGAAAATATAAATCGGCATCACTGAGTGACGGCGGTAAGAAACAAAAGGATGTTTACTATGGCAGAAATTTTAGAAGTAATTATGATTGTAAGTTTTGGTGTCTCTTGGCCGCTTAATGTTATTAAATCCTATAAAGCAAGAACGGTTAAAGGGAAAAGTCTCTCTTTTTTGTGCCTTATATTTTTTGGTTACATTGCGGGAATTTTTTCAAAACTGTTAAACGAGGCATATATGATGTCTATTTCTTCAAAATGGTTTGTGCTGTTCTTTTATGTGCTCAATTTAATAATGGTCGGGGTAGATTTATGCCTTTATATAAGGAATTATAGGTTGGATATGGAAAAAGAGCGCGAAACCAACGGCTAAAACCTATAAATGGCAACGGCGGTTGCGGGCGCGATGTGTAAGCCAACCAACTACAAACCGTTGCGGTGTAAAAATCGTTATAATAAAGACGTGTGAATGGGGGAAAGCAAGATGAAAAGTAAATACTTAATGATATGGCTGACGGTTCTTTTGCTGATATGTACGCTGGCTGGGTGCAGAGAAACCGAAGCAACATCGGCTTATGAACTGGTGGACCGTGCGGTGGAAAAAACCACCGAATTGGATGCCGTGGATATAACAATGACTACGAATATCACTGTTGATGGCACCACGGTGCCGATGAAGTATGAAATTTTGGCAAAAAATTTGGATGATGATGACCCCGTAACGCTATCTACCGTTACCAGCGAGATGATGGGACAGTCGTTGCGTACCCAGATATATCGTGAAGACGGTTATTATTATCTTTCGGTAATGGACCGACAAGTTAAGGTTAAATCCGGTATTTTGGCGCAGTATGAGGTAAAAAACACGGCAGACAGTGTGGTACAACCGTTGCCGGAAGCGGTGCTCGCCGGTGCCGCGGTAAAAACGACCGCCGACGGCACACGCACCGTCAACGTTGCTTTAACGGAGGCGATGTTCGTCGAGCATTTTAGCGATTTCCTGGAAGCTACCGGCAATTCTGCTGCCGACGGAGCGGAAGTTGTCGATTATGCACTGACCGATACGGTTGTGGATATTGCGGTGGATAAAAAAGAATATATACAAAGTTACCGCATTCAATTTGCTATGGATATGGACGTTAAGGACGAGGGTGGCGAGACTCAAACGCATAAAGTTAAAGCGGATGCCACGGTGGTCTATAATCGTCCGGGTGAGAAGGTGTCTATCACCCCGCCAAAAGGGTATAAAGATTTCCACGAAGCCGTTTTGGAACAATAACGGGAAAGCGCGACCTACTTTTCTTGACAAAAAAGACCCTTTCTCGTATACTGAAAATATGGGAATATTGTGGAGGGATTGTGTATGCCTTTTTGCAGACAATGCGGGAAAGAAATTCAAGCAGACGCGCTGTTTTGCCCTGAATGTGGGACCGCGCAGGGGGCGGGTGCTACGGGCACAACCGGTTTTTCGGGATGGGCAAAGAACGTAACCGATACGGCCGATACCACGGCGGAGTTTGACCCAACAGACATTGCGCAAAATAAGGGAATGGCGATTTTAGCATATTTTGGGATTTTGGTTTTGTTCCCGATTTTGGGGGCTAAACATTCGCGCTTTGCACAGTATCACGCCAACCAGGGGCTTATTTTGCTTATTGTGTCGGTAGTGTACGGTGTAGTTAACGCCATTGTAGAAGCGATTCTGGGTTGGATTCCGGTGCTGGGTTCGCTGGTGTCCTTGGTATTGCTTTTGGGCAACGTGGCCATTTTGGTACTCACCATTTTGGGGATTGTCAATGCCGCCAAAGGCGTTGCCAAAGAAGTACCTCTTGTCGGCAAGTATCGTTTACTGAATTATTAAAAAGGATTTATGCAAAAACATCAGCTGCGTCCCGTTTTGCGGGGCGCAGCTTTGCAATTTTTGCAAATGTTTGCAAAAACCCTTGACAACTTTGGGATTTATGGTACAATAAAATCCGTGCTTCGCACGACGCCGTACTGCGGCGGTCATATGCGGGCCTTTAGCTCAGTTGGTTAGAGCAACCGGCTCATAACCGGTCGGTCCCGGGTTCAAGTCCCTGAAGGCCCACCAGATTTTCCGTGCAGACGTATCCGCCTGCGTTTATTATACATACTTAGGGGTATAGCTCAGTTGGTAGAGCAGCGGTCTCCAAAACCGCGTGCCGAGGGTTCAAGTCCTTCTGCCCCTGCCACAGAAATTCCGAAAATCCTTTGTTTTCAAGGGTTTTCGGATTTTTCTTTTTCTCTGCCGTTTTTGTGGTTTTTCCTATTCGTTCCTGTTTTTGCCT
>JAZNCJ010000011.1:0-77412 GCA_045587465.1 Christensenellaceae bacterium | reverse complement strand
CCCTTGACGAAAACAACAAGATTTCCCTTTACGTTCGCTACACCGACCCCAAGACGGGCGACTACACGGACCGTCTGATTAATAAAAACAAGGCATAAGCCAAAGGAGCATGACATGAAAGAATTTCAGCTGAAATACGGTTGCAACCCCAACCAAAAGCCCGCAAAAATTTATATGAAAGACGGTTCTGAACTTCCCGTTGAAATCTTAAACGGTAAGCCAGGTTATATTAACTTTTTAGATGCTTTCAACAGTTGGCAACTAGTTAAAGAATTAAAAGAAGCAACGGGTATGCCTTGTGCAACTTCTTTTAAGCACGTAAGTCCCACTTCTGCAGCAGTTGGTAAACCCTTAACTGAAAAGCTTAAAAAATCTTGTTTTGTAGACGATATCGAAGGCTTAGACGATTCTCCCATTGCTTGTGCATACGCAAGGGCAAGGGGCACGGATAGAATGAGTTCTTTCGGCGATTGGATTGCTTTGTCAGACGAGTGCGACGAAACTACTGCTATGATTATTAAAAGAGAAGTTAGTGACGGCGTTATCGCTCCATCATATTCAGCTAAGGCACTTGAAATTCTAAAACAAAAGAGAAACGGAACATATAACGTAGTTCAAATTGATAAAGATTATATTCCAGAAGAAAAAGAAACTAAGCAAGTGTTTGGCATTACTTTCGAGCAAGGCAGAAACAACTTTAAGATTGACAGAGAGCTTGTGACAAAACAAATTGTCACAAAGAACAAAAACTTGCCAGAAAGCGCTATTCAAGATATGATAATTGCGCTTATTACACTTAAATATACACAATCTAACTCAGTATGTTTTGCACATAACGGTCAAGCAATCGGCATCGGTGCAGGTCAACAATCAAGAATTCACTGCACACGTCTTGCAGGCTCTAAAGCAGATAATTGGTTTTTGCGCCAAAGCCAAAAGGTTATGGAACTTCCTTTCTTAGATACACTTGGCAGACCAGATAGAAATAACGTTATCGATATTTACATTTCTGATGAGTGCGAAGACTTGCTCGTGGACGGCGTATGGCAAAAATACTTTACTAAAAAACCAGAGCTTTTCACAAGAGAAGAAAAGAAGGCAGTGCTTTCAAAAATTACAGGCGTGACGCTTGGCTCTGATGCTTTCTTCCCATTTAGTGACAATATTGAGCGTGCCGCAAAGAGTGGCGTTTCTTATATCACAGAACCAGGTGGCTCTGTTAGAGACGACTTAGTTATCGAGGCTTGTGATGCAAGAAATATGGTTATGTCATTTACAGGAATGAGACTTTTCCACCACTAATAAAAATCGTGAAATGCTACATAATTCATCGTTAAAACCCTTGTCAATATGTAAACTATTGACTTCGGGCATTTGCCTTGAATTATTTGCATTTGACAATTTTTACAGTAAAGAAAAAAACCATATTAAATATAAAAATTAAGGAGAAAACAATATAAAATGAAAGTTTTAGTTGTTGGAAACGGTGGCAGAGAACACGCCATTATAAAAAGCTTATTAAAGAGCAAAGAAATTGATAAAATCTATGCTCTTTCAGGAAACGGTGGAATCGCAAGCGATGCAACTATCGTTAATATAGACGTTAAAGACGTTGTTAAAATTGCCGATTGGGCAAAAGAAAACGCAATTGATTTTGCAGTTGTTGCACCAGACGACCCACTAGTGCTTGGCGCAGTGGACCTTTTGGAAGAAAAGGGAATTCCTTGTTTTGGCCCTAACAAAAAGGCGGCAATAATTGAAGGAAGTAAGATTTTTTCTAAAAACTTAATGAAAAAATATAATATCCCAACTGCAAAGTACGAAACTTTTTCTGATATGGATAGCGCAATTAAATATCTTGAAACTCAAGATATGCCAATAGTTATTAAAGCCGACGGCTTGGCGCTAGGAAAGGGCGTTATCATTGCCGAAACGTTTGATAGCGCAAAAGACGCAGTTCGCTCTATGATGGAGGACAAGGTTTTCGGTGCGTCTGGCGCAAATATCGTTATTGAAGAATTTTTAACAGGCCCAGAAGTGTCGGTGTTATCGTTTACAGACGGAAAAACTTTAGTGCCAATGGTATCTTCAATGGACCACAAAAGAGCATTAGATTTTGATAAAGGACTTAACACGGGTGGTATGGGAACGGTTGCGCCTAACCCATATTACACCGAAGAAATTGCCAAAGAGTGTATGCAAACAATTTTTATTCCTACTATGGAGGCAATGAATAAAGAAGGCAGAACGTTTAAGGGTTGTTTATACTTTGGACTTATGCTAACGCCAAAAGGACCAAAGGTAATCGAATATAACTGTAGGTTTGGCGACCCAGAAACGCAAGTTGTGTTGCCACTTCTAAAGACCGACCTATTTGAAATATTCAAAGCCGTTAACGAAGAAAGGCTTGCTGATATAAACGTTGAATTTTATGATAAGTCTGCTTGTTGCGTTATTATGGCAAGCAAGGGCTATCCAGAAAAGTATGACAAGGGTTATGAGATTAAATTTAACGGCGACAAAGATAATATTTTTGTTGCAGGCGCTAAGCTTGAAAATGGCAAACTCTTAACTAACGGTGGCAGGGTGCTTGGCGTGACGGCTATTGCCGATGACCTTAAAACTGCCATTGAAAAGGCTTATACAAAAGTTGAAACTGTCACGTTTGACAATGCGTTTTATCGCAAAGACATAGGACAAAGAGCATTAAAGGCTTATGGAGAAAAATAATGGTTTATAGAATTTACGTTGAAAAAAAGCCAGAGTTTGCGAACGAAGCAAAAGCATTACTTGGCGAAATTAAAAATTTACTTAACATTAAAACAATCGAAAGTCTTAGCGTAATCAATCGTTATGACGTTGAAGAAATTAGTGAAGAACTTTATTCAAAGTGCATCAACTCAGTTTTTTCTGAGCCACAAATTGATGAGGCTTATGCTGAGCTTAAAAAAGCAGACTATTTGTTTGCAGTAGAACCACTCCCAGGTCAATTCGACCAAAGGGCAGACTCAGCTGCGCAATGTGTTCAATTGTTTTCTGCAGGAACTAGACCTGTCGTTAAAACAGCAAAAGTTTATGCAATCAACGGCAAACTCACTAGTGCTGAACTTGAAGCTATAAAAAAATACGTGATTAACCCTGTTGAATGTAGAGAAGCAGACCTAAATATAAAGGATACGCTTGCAACTACTTATGACCTTCCTGAAAGCGTTGAAACGTTGACCGGCTTTACGGCGCTTGATGAAAAGGGGCTTAGTGAGTTCTTAAAAGAAAAAGGGCTTGCTATGGACTTAGACGACTTAAAGTTCTTGCAAGCATACTTTAAGAAGGAAGATAGGGACCCAACAATCACAGAAATCAAAATGATTGACACTTATTGGTCAGACCACTGCCGTCACACAACGTTTTTGACCACTATTGAAAACGTTGAGTTTGAAGACGACTTGGCTCAAAAAATCTTTGACGAATACGTTGCTACTAGAAAAGAATTAAATAGAACGAAGCCAATCAACCTTATGGACCTTGCAACAATTGCAACAAGGTATCACAAAAAGTCTGGCGATTTGCCAAAGATTGACGATTCTGAAGAAATCAATGCTTGTACGGTTAAAATCAAGGTAAACGTTGGTGGCGAAAAACAAGATTGGCTTTTACTTTTCAAAAACGAAACGCACAACCACCCAACTGAAATCGAACCTTTCGGTGGCGCAGCAACGTGTATTGGTGGTGCTATTCGTGACCCACTTTCTGGCAGAAGCTACGTTTACGCAGCAATGCGTGTGACGGGTGCAGGTGACCCATTAAAACCACTTGACCAAACTATTAAGGGCAAGCTTCCACAAAGAAAAATCGTCACAACTGCTGCAAGTGGTTATTCTTCATACGGCAACCAAATTGGACTTGCGACAGGTATGGTGGATGAAATTTATCACGAAGGCTACGTTGCAAAACGTATGGAAATCGGTGCAGTTATCGCTGCTGCGCCTGAAAAGAACGTTAGGCGTGAAGTTCCTGCAAAAGGCGATAAAGTTATTCTTTTAGGTGGTAGAACAGGTCGTGATGGTTGTGGTGGTGCAACAGGCTCGTCTAAATCACACAACTTATCATCACTTACGTCTTGTGGTGCAGAAGTTCAAAAGGGTAATGCCCCAGAAGAAACAAAATTGCAAAGATTATTCAGAAACGAAAGAGCGTCAAGACTTATAAAGCGTTGCAACGACTTTGGTGCAGGTGGCGTTTCTGTCGCTATAGGTGAGCTTGCAGACGGACTGCTTATCGACCTTGATAAAGTTCCTAAAAAATACGACGGACTTGATGGAACAGAGCTTGCAATAAGCGAATCTCAAGAAAGAATGGCTGTCGTTGTGGAAAACGAGTTTGTCCAAGAATTTATCGCTCTTGCTGGCAGTGAAAACTTAGAAGCAACGGTCGTTGCAACTGTCACTGATGATGCAAGACTTAAAATGACTTGGAAGGGCAAAACAATCGTTGACATTTCAAGAGAGTTTCTAAACTCAAACGGCGCTGAAAAGAAAACAGCCGTAAAAATAGTTAAACAAAAGCAAGACCAAAAGCAAATTCCAACTTGCTTTACTTGTGGCTTAAAAGCAATCGCTGACGACCTTAACGTTTGCTCTAAGCGAGGCTTATCAGAACGTTTTGACTCTACAATCGGCGCAGGCACAGTGCTTATGCCGTTTGGTGGCAAAAACCAAAGAACGCCTATTCAAGCAATGGTAAACAAGGTTTCAGTTGAAAATGCCGATACTGATACTTGTTCGTTTATGAGCTGGGGATATAACCCATTTATAAGTGAAAAAAGTCCTATGTTCGGTGGATATTATGCTGTTATTGAAAGTGTATGTAAGCTCATTGCAACGGGTGCAACTTTTGAAGACACCTATTTAACTTTCCAAGAATATTTTGAAAAACCAAATAAAGACGCATCTCGTTGGGGCAAGCCTATGAGTGCATTACTCGGTGCATATAGGGCGCAAAGAGAACTTAAACTCTCTGCTATCGGTGGCAAGGACTCTATGAGTGGCTCGTTTGAAAAAATCGACGTTCCACCAACGCTAGTTTCTTTTGCCGTCACAACTGATAGCTTAGATAAAGTCGTTTCACCTGAATTCAAAAAGGTAGGTAGCAAGGTTGTGTTCTTGCCAGCCAAGAAAACGGCAGACGGACTTATCGACACTGCTGATTTAATTGAAAACTTTGGCATTATCGAAAAGCTAAACACTCAAAACAAAATTCTTGCAATGTACACTCCAACTTATGGTGGCATAGCAGAAGGCGTTATGAAAATGTCGTTCGGCAACTCCATCGGCTTTGAATTTGCTAAGGTTGATATGCAAACGATATTCGGCTATAACTACGGTGGTTTTATTGTCGAACTTGCTGAGGGCGCTCAAATTGATAAGGCGTTTGACTTAGGCTTTACAACTGAAAGAAAAGAAATCGTTTATAACGGCGAAGGCGTTTCACTCGATGACCTTTTGGGAATTTATGAAGATAAGCTTGAAAGCGTGTTTAAGTGCAACGACGTCGAATTTGACAAGGGCGAAATTCCAGAAATTAAGTTTAGCGCTGATAACTGGACGCTTTCACCAACAAAGTTTGCAAAACCTAGAGTTTTAATACCTGTTTTCCCAGGAACAAACTGCGAATATGATACAAAGAAAGCGTTTGCAAGAAGTGGTGCTGACGTTGAAATTTTTGTTATCAAAAACCTTGTTGACGTTAAAGAGTCGGTTGATGCTTTTGCAGAGAAGATTAAAAATAGCCAAATTATATTTGTTCCAGGTGGATTTTCTGGTGGCGATGAACCGGACGGCTCTGGTAAGTTTATAACTGCTTTCTTTAGAAACAAAGCAATTAAAGAAAACGTTAGCGACCTTTTAGACGTAAGAAAAGGTTTAGTTGGTGGAATTTGCAACGGCTTCCAAGCTCTCATTAAACTCGGCTTAGTGCCTTATGGCAAAATTACCGACCAAATGAGCGAAGATATGCCAACTCTTACCTTTAACACTATCGCAAGGCACCAATCAATGCTTGTTGAAACAAGGATTGCATCGAATAAGTCGCCTTGGCTTATGCAAACTGAAGTGGGCGACGTTTATACTGTTCCTATTTCTCACGGTGAAGGAAGATTTATCATTAAGCCTGATTTGCTTGAAAAATTGATAGCAAACGGCCAAATTGCAACGCAATACGTTGATGAAAGTGGCAAGCCAACTTACGATATTAAGTTTAATCCAAACAATTCTTACTATGCTATCGAAGGTATCACTTCTCCAGACGGCAGAGTATTCGGTAAGATGGGCCACTCTGAAAGAACGGGAAATGGACTTTATAAGAACGTTTACGGCGAATATGATATCAAAATGTTTGATAGCGCTGTAAAATACTTCAAATAATAAAAGATAAAAAATATTTTTAAGGTAATAGGAGAAACCAAAATGCAATACAAAAGTGATATTGAAATTGCGCAAAGCATAACACCAAAACACATTTTAGAGGTTGCTTTAGCTGCTGGCATAGATAATAAATACTTAGAACAATACGGCAACTACAAGGCAAAGATTGACCTTTCAATCTTAAACGAATCAAAAAGGGAAAACGGCAAACTTATTTTAGTGACGGCTATCACCCCAACCCCAGCAGGCGAAGGCAAGACAACAACCACTGTTGGGCTTGCTGATGGACTTAAAAAGATAGGTAAAAACGTTATGGTGGCACTCCGTGAACCATCTTTAGGCCCAGTGTTCGGCGTTAAGGGTGGCGCTGCCGGTGGTGGATATGCACAAGTTGTGCCAATGGAAGATATAAACCTTCACTTTACAGGCGACTTTCACGCAATAGGCGCAGCAAACAACTTGCTTGCCGCAATGATTGATAACCACATTTATCAAGGCAACCAGCTCGGTATTGACCCAAGGCGTATCACGTGGCATAGATGCGTTGATATGAACGATAGACAGCTCCGTTTTGTCGTTGATGGTTTAGGTGGCAGGGTAAACGGCACGCCAAGAGAAGATAGCTACGATATAACCGTTGCTTCTGAAATTATGGCAGTACTTTGCCTATCATCTTCAATCACAGATTTAAAAGAAAGACTTAAAAATATCATTATCGGCTACACTTATGATAACAAGCCTGTGACGGCTGGTCAGCTTAAAGCACAAGGCGCTATGACGGCGCTACTTAAAGACGCTCTAAAGCCAAACCTTGTTCAAACTTTAGAAGCAACGCCAGCAATCGTTCACGGTGGACCATTTGCTAATATTGCGCACGGTTGCAACTCTATTATGGCAACCAAGATTGCATTAAAACTTGGCGACTACGTTGTCACCGAAGCAGGTTTTGGTGCAGACCTTGGCGCTGAAAAATTCCTTGACATTAAGTGTAGGGTGGCTGGCTTAAAGCCTGATGCAGTCGTTATCGTTGCAACTATTAAGGCGTTGAAAATGCACGGTGGCTTGCCAAAGACAGAGCTTAGCTCGGAAAACCTTGAAGCGCTTGAAAAAGGTATTCCAAATCTTCTTCGCCACGTTCACAACATTAAAGACGTTTATAAACTTCCTTCAGTTGTTGCTGTTAATAGGTTCCCAACCGACACCGATGCAGAAATTGATTTAGTTATCAAAAAGTGTAAAGAACTTGGCGTTAACGTTGTTCTTTCAACCGTTTGGGCAGAAGGTGGAAACGGTGGCAAGGCGCTCGCTGAAGAAGTCGTTAGACTTTGCGAGCTCGAAAACGACTTTACTTTTAGCTATGAAGATGAAGATTCTATCGCTACTAAGATTGAAAAGGTTGCAACCAAGGTTTATGGTGGCGACGGCGTTATCTTTAGCGAAGAAGCCTTAAAGCAAATCAAAACTTTAGAAGAGTTAGGCTTTGACAAAGTTCCTGTTTGTATTGCAAAAACGCAATACTCTTTCTCAGACGATATGACAAAGCTCGGCGCTCCAACAGGCTTTAAGATTACTGTTAGGTCACTTAAAATTTCGGCAGGCGCAGGATTTATCGTTGTTCTAACAGGCAACATTATGACAATGCCTGGTCTTCCAAAAGTTCCAGCAGCAGAAAAAATTGACGTTGATGAAAACGGCAAGATTTCTGGACTTTTCTAATAGGATGAAAAAACTAAAATATTTTACTAAAACTGAACTTGCTATTTGGCTAAGTTCAGTTTTGGTAATTTTAACAGCATTTTTTGTTTTTGACGGCGAAAAATATCTCAATATGATTGCGTCTATTATAGGCACAACAGCGCTGATTTTTTGCGCAAAGGGCAATCCGTTTGGGCAAGTGCTGATTATAATTTTTGCTTCGCTTTATGCTTATATATCACTATCGTTTAGATATTATGGCGAAATGATAACCTATCTTGGAATGAGCCTTCCTATGGCAGTAATTGCGCTTATCAGCTGGCTAAAAAATCCGTTTAAGGGAAGCAGGGCACAAGTTAAGGTTAACACCATTTCTAAAAAAGAAATAATATTTGCATTTATGCTTTCGCTTGTGGTCACTCTGGCGTTTTATTTTATACTTAGGGCGCTTGGCACGGCAAATTTAATGATTAGCACAGTGTCTATCACCACAAGCTTTTTCGCAGCATATCTAACCTTTAGAAGAAGCGAATATTTTGCCTTAGCATACGTTCTTAACGACATTGTTTTAATAATAATGTGGTCTATGGCAATGGCAAGTAGCATAGAGTATATATCGGTTGTAATTTGCTTTGTGGTATTTTTAGTAAACGACACGTATAGCTTTATAAACTGGTCAAAAATGAAAAAGCGCCAACAGGACGCAGAATAAAATCAAATAATTTGTTAATAAAAAAACAACCTTTTGAAAATTCAAAGGTTGTTTTTAGTTTTCAAAGCCAAAAAATAAGTTTGGCGAAATATTAAAATTAACACAAATAGAATAAATACAGTCGTAAGTCGGTTTTTTTCTTCCTAACAGCCATTGACTGACAGTCGTTTGATTTACACCTATAATAGAAGCAAATTTTAATTGACTTAAATTATAGTCGTGCATTATTTGTTTAATTAATTCAATATATGGCATTTCTTCTTTCATAAAAATTCCAACAAAAAACTATGTATTAAGCACCTTTTAATAAGGAACATAAATATTATACCAATCTATAGGTCAAAAGTCTTAACATAGGTCAAAAGACCTAAATATAAATTTACAAACAAAGAAAATATTTATAGATAAAAAACCTTGGCAAATGAGTATCAATAAGGGTAGAAGGTGTGCTAGGACAAAAGACCTAGTATAATACAGATATAGGTCATAAGGCCTGCTGTTGTAAATTAGTAAAGAAAATTTTTTGGGTGGCTTTTAAATATCTGCAAATATAAAGAACGTAAGTTATATTGTAAATAACTAAAATTATTAGAAGTAAAAAATGCAAAACAAAAGAAAAGGAGAAATTTATGGAATACAACAAGGCGAAAAGAGGCTTGGAGTTGGGTGCTGCTATAACAGCAATAATATATTGTTTAATTGATTTAATTTTTGAACTTATTGCGTATGAGGAATTACTTGGAGCTATAAACTATTTAAAGGAAATATATGAAGAAGAATACTATTCATATATGCATTCAACTGTTGTCGCATATAAAATAGGATTTTTTATAGGAGTTGCTTTAGTAATATTTGAAACAATTTTTGCGTTTAACTTGTTAAAAAAGCCTATTAAAAACGAAAATGGTTTTATTAGTGGTGAATATAGTTTCAAAAAAGAATTAAAACAGAGAAAGCGCATACGAGTTTTTTTTATTGTGTTTTCAAGCATTTTAACATTTTTTATGCTAATTAATTGTTTTTTAACATCTGAGACAGCAGGTTCACTAGTGGGAAAAGTAATAGGATTATTAATTTTTACGACTATTATTGTTTTAGAATCGATAGCAATGTCAATGAAAGATTTTAATGAAAAAATTCAGGCAACAAAAGAAACGACTGTTTCGGCTAACTTAAGTATTGAACAAAAAATTTCAGAGTTAAAGCACCTAAAAGAACTTGGCGTTATTAATGACGAGCAATATAAAAATGCAGTTGATAAAAACGTAAGAGATATTATCTAAAAACAATATGTAAATTTAAACAAAAAAATCTTCCTAAGAAAACCACTTAGGAAGATTATTTATATTATTAAGTTTTATCTGTGCCTTTTATCTATAAAAATTTGATTTAAGCAACTATGCTTTTTAACTTTTGCCTTCTTTAAGGGCAACTCTATTAAAGGATTATTTCTATTTAGTCTGCCAAGGCACAGACTTTTGCTCTGTTTCTATTAAACTGTTCATCGGTCTATACCTCCTAAAAAGATTTTCTTCTTTTCCACTCCTTATCTTTATTTTCGCTATCCTTATTTTCAACTAGATTGTATCATAGGAATTTAAAATTGTCAATAACCTTAGAAAAAATATAGTGATTTAAATTTTTAAAAACCCACTTGACTGAAAGGCTAAGTCATAGTATAATTAAATGTATGGGGCAAGGAATTATAGTAATTAATCCATATCAAATACCAAAGGAAAGCGTGCATCAAGCAAATAGGCTTAAAGATGAACTTTTCTCTCTCGGCGTGTCGGCCACAATTATGTCCGACGCTTTTTTGCGCACAAAAATTAGTGAGAACAAAATTGAAAGTGAGCTAAAGGGAGTGGATTTTGCTATATATCTGGACAAGGACAAATATCAGTCTGAAATTTTAGAAAGCTTAGGCATAAAGCTTTTTAACAGCCATAAAGCCGTTAGGGTTTGCGATGACAAGGGCACAACCTATCTTGCATTATTAAATAACGGACTAAATATCCCAAAAACAATTTTTGGTGCGCTTTGCTATGATAAGAATATGCCTATTGACAAAGAGTGGGCTGAGCAAGTTGCAAATTCTTTAGGCTTTCCATTAATCATAAAAGAAAGTTTCGGCTCTATGGGAAAGGGCGTGCATTTAGCAAACAACTTTGATGAACTTTTAGCTGTTATGGAAAGCGTCAAACTTAAGCCACACTTATTCCAAGAATACGTGGGCGAGCCGGGTGTTGACGTTAGGGTTATCGTTATCGGTGGAAAAGCCGTTTGCGCTATGGAAAGAAGAAACGACACGGATTTTCGCTCAAACGTCGCTCAGGGTGGCTATGGCAGGAAGATAACTTTAACAGAAGAGTTTAAGGCTTGTGCTGAAAAATGCGCTGATATTTTAGGGCTTGACTATTGTGGGGTTGACTTGCTTTATGGCGAAAATAAAAAACCTTACGTGTGCGAAGTTAATTCAAACGCATTTATATCTGGCATTGAAAAGGTGACAGGCTATAACGTTGCCAAAGCCTATGCAGAGCATATCGTGAATTATTTAAACAATAAATAAAAACTAAAATATTATACAAACTAAGTGTGCCAAACAAAAAGGCACACTTTTTTGTTTTAAAAAATTTTTCAAAAAAATTACACAAAATACTTGACAATCAAAAAAAAGTGATTATAATTATAATTGAAATTAGCACTCGGCACAATAGAGTGCTAACAATTAAAGCAAGAGAGTGCTAAAAAATAATTTATATAAGGAGATATGATATGAGGAACTATTTAACAAACAGAAATTTTGGAGCATTTGACATTTTTGACGACGTATTCGACAACTTTTTTAAGCCTGTCACCTTTTCAAACAAGATATCAAGTATGAGAGCAGACATTAAAGAAAACGAAAAGGAATACGAGCTTTCGGTTGACCTTCCTGGTTTTGACAAAAAGGACATCAATTTAACGCTTGATAATGGTTATTTAACTATTAGTGCGAAAACTGAGCAAAAGGAAGAAGATGATAAGTCAAACTACATTAGAAGAGAAAGGGTATGCTCTTATCAAAGAACGTTTTACGTTGGTGATGCCGTGACCGAAGAAGATATCAAGGCAAAGTATAATAACGGCAGGCTTGATTTAATAATTCCAAAACTTGAAAGAAAAGAAATTCCTGCTCGTCACATACAAATTGACTAAAATAAAAAGGGGGGAAAATCAAATGGCACTTATTTTAGTGCCATTTGTTTTTTAATGGCAAAAAAAGTTGACAAAACTTATTTAAACCATATAATTATATATTAAACTATACAATAATAAAAAGTGCATTTTAGGAGATAAATATGAAACAATTTAAGAGCGAATCTAAAAGAATACTCGACCTTATGATTAACTCAATTTACACAAATAAAGAAATATTTTTAAGAGAGTTAATTTCAAACGCAAGCGACGCAATCGATAAGCTAAAATTTATTTCGCTTACGGACACTAGCATTTCGCAAGATTTTAAAATCAATATTTCTATAGATAAGCAAAATAAAATGCTTGTTATTGAAGATAACGGCATTGGCATGACCGACAAGGATTTAGAAAAGAACCTTGGCACTATTGCTGAAAGTGGCACGCTTGCATTTAAAAAAGAAAACAGCGATAAGACTGAAAACGAGCTTATCGGTCAATTTGGCGTTGGTTTTTATTCGGCGTTTATGGTTGCCGATAAAATTGTAGTTTATTCTAAAGCGCACGGCAGTGACCTTGCGTATAAGTGGGAAAGCAGTGGTGCAGAAGGCTATACTATAGAGCAAGCTGATAAAGCCCAAACGGGAACGAGAATTGAGCTTTACTTAAAAGAAGACGGAGAAGACTGTAAATATTCAGAATTTTTAGATGAATATAAAATCAGCAGTTTAATCAAGCAATACTCTGACTATATCCGTTATCCAATAGAGATGATGATGCCAACGACAAAACTTAAAGAAGGCTCAACTCCAGAAAAGCCAGAGTATGAACAAGTGACCGAAAAGCAAACGCTAAATAGCATGGTTCCACTTTGGAAAAAGCCAAAGACACAAGTAAAAAAAGAGGACTTAGACGAGTTTTATCAAAGCGAATTCCACGATTATCAGGCGCCATTAAAGAGCGTTTATGCAAAAATTGAAGGCTCTGTGACATACGATACTCTTTTGTTCGTGCCACAAAAAGCGCCATACGATTATTTTTCAAAGGACTATAAAAAGGGCGTTAAGCTTTACTGTAATGGCGTTATGATTATGGAAAAGTGCGAAGAGCTTATTCCTGACTATTTTGGATTTGTCAAAGGCGTAGTTGATAGCAGTGACCTAAATTTAAACATCTCTCGTGAAATTTTGCAACAAGATAGGCAAGTTAAGGCTATTGCAACAAGCCTAGAAAAGAAGATTTTATCTGAGCTTAAAAAGATGATGGAAGAAGACAAAGCGTCTTATCAAAAACTCTTTGCTGAGTTTGGGCTTTCAATAAAGTTTGGCGTTTACGCTGGTTTTGGTATGAATAAAGATAAACTCAAAGACCTTTTGATGTTCTATTCTTCTAAGAGAGAGCAACTTATAACTTTAGCTGAGTACGTTAAGGATATGCAAGACGGTCAAGAATTCATTTACTATGCAAGTGGCGAAAGTTATGAAAAAATCGGCACGCTCCCTAACATAGAAAAACTTAAAAACAAGGGTTATGAAGTGCTTTACTTTAAAGACGGCGTTGACGAGTTTGTGGCTAAGATTTTACTTGACTATGAAGGCAAGAAGTTTAAGTCGGTTTCAGAGCAAGATTTTTCTGTTGACACGGAAGATGAGAAAAAAGAACTTGAAGCAAAGGAAAAAGAAAACAAACAGCTTTTAGATGACATTGCGCAAATTTTAAAAGACAAAGTTAAACAAGTTAAACTCACTTCTAACTTTAAAGATTATCCAGTTGCTTTATCTGCAAGTGGCGACGTTTCGATTGAAATGGAAAAGGTGTTTAACTCTATGCCAAATCAAGGTCAAAAGATAAAGGCCGAAAAGGTTTTGGAAATAAGTCTTGAGCACGGCATTTTAGATAGACTTAAAAATGCAAGCGATGATAAAGAAAAGCTTAACAAATACGCTATAGTTTTATACGAACAAGCAAGGCTTCTTGCAGGCTTAGATATTGAAAGTCCAACAGAGTTCGTTAAAGCGTTTTCTGAAATTATCTAATTTATAGCGTGATAAACATATAATGAATTAACTTACCTAAGATAAATTTTGGTAAGTTTTTTCACAATAAATTTTACTTTTATATAAAAAATTAAGAATAGTTTAATGTTTATTATGCTATAATAAATGGAAATAATTAACATACATTACGTTTTGAGGTAGCAAAATGTTGCGTTTACAAAAAATTACTAAAAATTATAAGGTTGCCGGTGGCGAGATAAAAGTTTTAAAAGGCCTTGATATAGCGTTTAGAAAAAACGAGTTCGTTTCTATTTTAGGCCCGTCCGGCTGTGGCAAAACGACCACTCTTAACATTATTGGTGGGCTTGACAAATATACGTCTGGCGACCTTATCATTGCTGGAAAAAGCACCAAGAACTTTACCGATAGAGACTGGGACGTTTATCGCAACCAAAGAATAGGCTTCGTTTTTCAAACGTATAACCTTATTCCACACCAAACGGTGCTTGGCAACGTTGAACTTGCTTTAACCATTTCTGGCATTTCTAAGGAAGAAAGGATAAAAAGGTCAATGCTCGCACTGGAAAAAGTGGGGCTAAAAGGGGAAGAATATAAACGCCCAAACCAACTTTCAGGTGGGCAGTGCCAACGTGTTGCAATTGCAAGGGCACTTGTAAACGAGCCGGATATTTTGCTTGCCGATGAACCGACGGGTGCGCTTGATAGTAAAACAAGCGTGCAAATTATGGACCTTATTAAAGAAATCTCTAAAGATAAGCTTGTAATAATGGTCACCCATAACGGCGAAATTGCCGAAAAGTATTCTAATCGTATAATTCGTCTTGTTGACGGCGAAGTCGTTGAAGATACAAATCCATATTCAGTAGAAGAAGAGTTAGAAGAATTAAAATCGCTTAATAGCAAGCCGAAAACTGTTCAAAAGAAAAAGAAGGCAAAAGCAAAGATGAGTCTTTGGACGGCGTTTAAATTGTCTGCAAGAAATTTACTTTCAAAAAGGGGCAGAACGCTTTTAACTTCTATAGCAGGCTCAATCGGAATTATAGGCATATCGGCAGTTATTGCAGTTTCAACGGGCGTAAAAACATACATAAACAATATGCAAGACGATATGCTGTCTGGAAACCCAATTACTATTCAAGAAACGGCATACGATATGACTTCTATTATGAACGATATGTCCTTTTCTGATAAGGTTGAGTTTATCAAGGATAAAGGCTACGTAAACGTTGATATGAGCATCAAAAACTTTGCAAAAATGACTCAGATTACCGTTAAGAATAATATCACTAAAGATTACGTTGATTACGTACTCTCAATGCCAGCTGAATACGCAGCGCTAAAGACTGAGTATAATCTAGACTTAACTAACAATATATATACTGAATATAAAAGAAATGACAGTCATAGCCAAACTGTTTCGCTATCAAGCATAAAGAACATTTATAGAAGCGTTTTAGAAAAGACTGAGTTTAAGGACTATTCGTCGCTTATAACTTCGCTTGGTCAAACGTTTATGCAAGCGCCAAACGATAACGAGTATATTGCAACGCAATATAACTTGCTTAAAGGTGACTTTGCAAATGCAAAAGATGAAATTATGATAGTTGTAAATAAAGATAGGGCGCTATCAGACCTAACTTTTGCGCAACTTGGTTATTACACTCAAGATGAATTTATAACTATGGCTGAAAACGCAAATAACGATGATAGCGATTTTGATTATAAAGACCAATTCACCTACGATGAAATTGTTGGCAAAGAGTTTATTTATTATTATAACGACGACGTGTTTATTAAAAACGGTGCTGGCGCTACGCAACCTTTTGAATATAACTACGATATGACAGACGGCAACTTTACCGATAACACGGCACAAGGTATGCCACTTAAAATAGTTGGTATATTAGAGCCAAAAGACACTATTAACTTTGGATGCTTAAGGGCAGGCATATATTATACGCAAGAACTTGTTGAGCATATTATTGAAAGGGAAGCAAACGAAGAGACGAGAAGTGATATCGTTGCATATTTAAAAGCATTGCCAGAAGGTCAGCAAGGATTTTCTGCAACTAAGTATAATGAAATATGGAGTGGTGTTAGAAAGATTGAATATACTTATAGTTTTGAGTATAAAGACGCAAACGGTATGATTCAGCAAGATAATGCAACCACTGTAGTCGGTAAGGCAGACACGATGTCAAGTTTAATGTCTTCGTTTATGCCAAGTGGTATGAGTGCAGAAACGTTTAGTTTAACTCTAAGACATCTAGGGGGCGAGTCGGTTGCTAACGATATAAGTATTTATCCAAAAGACTTTAATATGAAAGATAATGTTGTTGAGTATCTTGATGCTTGGAATAATGACGGCGACATTACGGTTGGAGATAAAACTCTTACAAAAGCAGAAAGAGAAGAGATTAAATACACCGACAACCTATCGCTCATTATGGATATGATAGACTCTATGATAGATATTGTGACGATTGCGCTAGTTGCGTTCACTTCGCTTTCGCTTGTGGTATCTTGCGTTATGATTGCAATAATAACCTACGTTTCAGTCGTTGAAAGAATAAAAGAAATCGGCGTTATTCGTTCGCTCGGTGGCAGAAAGAGAGACGTTTCAAACCTTTTCAATGCAGAAACACTTATCATCGGGGTGTCAAGTGGGCTTGTTGGCGTTGGCATAACTTATTTTATCTCGCTAATCGTAAACTTAATTGTAAATAGTGCGGCAGGATTCTCGATAATGCTACTTCCAATATCTTCGGCATTTATTATGGTTTTATTAAGCACCTTCCTTACTGTAATGTCAGGCTTAATCCCAGCTAAAAAGGCTGCGCATAAAGACCCAGTGGTAGCACTTAGAACTGAATAATTTAGTTATAAAATTTTATTAAAGAAATGAAAAAGAGCAAAGAAAAAGTTAATCTTTGTTCTTTTTTTGCTATTAAAAAAACTATTTATTTTTTTAGACAAAATTTGTTAAACTTTCTTTTAAAATATTGTCGTAAACTCTTGACAAAGGCGCATAATAGTTTTATAATTATGTCACTAGTTAGCACTTGTGGTAAAAGAGTGCTAACAAAAAAACTTATAAAGTGCTAAAGGGGAAGAAATGAAACTTTCTGATAGAAAGAAAAAGATTTTGCAAATTGTTGTAGATGATTATATAGCAACTGCGCAACCTGTTTCCAGTAAGAGCATAACTGAAAAATATATGAAAGACGTTAGTTCTGCAACGGTTAGAAGTGAACTTGCAGGCTTAGAAGAGCTTGGGTTTTTAACTCAGCTTCATACGAGTAGTGGCAGGGTGCCTTCCATTGAAGCATATAAAATGTACGTTGCAGAGCTTATGGAAAAAAGCAATCTTTCGCTAAAAGACGTTGGGGCGATTAAAGAGGCTTTTCAAAGCCACGCTGACAACTTAGAAGCAGTCGTTCAAAACGCCGTTAAAGTTATAAGCGATTTAACAGACTATACTTCGGTTGCGTACACCACGCACAGCGCTGATGACGTTATCGTTAAACTTGAGATATTTAGATATAAACAAAATCAAGCATTGCTCTTAATTGTGACAGAAAACACGCTGATAAGGGATAAGTTTATCAATATTCCGTTAGAGATGACTGATGAACAGCTATCCGAAGCAAGCAGAGTTATATCAAAAATGTTCGTTGGCAAAAAACTAAAAGAAATAACTACGCTTGGCGATGCTTTTGAAAGTGAATTTAGTGCATATCGCTCTATTTTTGACAGCGTTATGTGGGCGATTGAAGATTATATTAAAAATAACAATTCTAAAGTTTTGCTCGAAGGCGAAAACAAAATATTAAACCACCCAGAGTATAGCGACACTGAAAAGGTTAAAAACTTTTTATCAGTTGTGTCAAGCAAAAACAAACTCGCATCACTTCTTAGCGAAGATAACGACAACATCGAAATAAGCATCAAAATCGGTGGGGAAGAAGGCAAGGATATGCCAAAAGATTGCTCGCTAGTCACGGCAAGTTATTCGGTCAGTGGCGTAAAGATAGGAACTTACGGCGTTATCGGCCCACTTAGAATGGACTATCAAAAGGTAGTTTCGGTTTTAGAAGGCGTTGGACAAATTTTAGAGGACATAATCAGTAATAAGAAATAGGTGAAGAAATGAAAGACGAAAAGAAAAAAGATGAAAATCTTGAAAATCAAGCTCAAGAAAATCAAGATACTGAAGTTCAAGATATAAAAGAAATTTTAGAGCAAAACGAGACCTTAAAAAAACAAGTAGAAGAATATAAGGATAAGTGGATAAGAAGCGTGGCTGAGTTTGATAACTACAAAAAGCGCACGCAGAGTCAATGGGCAGAAGCTTATAATGAAGGCATTGCAAGTGTAATAATTAAAATCTTGCCAGTTGGCGATAATCTTGATTGGGCACTATCACTTGGGCTTGACCCAAAAACAGAAGAAGGCATTATGAAAATAAGAAGCAAATTTGACGAGACGCTTAAATCACTTGAAATAGAAGAAATTAATCCTGTTGGCGAGGTGTTTGACCCACAAATAGCAGAAGCCGTTATGCAAGTTCCGGCAGGCGAGGGCGATGAAGTGGACACAGTTAAGCAAGTATTCCAAAAAGGTTATAGAAAAAAAGATAAAATAATAAGATACGCTACAGTTAGCGTTATAAAATAAAATTTTAGGTATAAGGAGAATATAGATTATTATGAAAACAATAGGTATTGACTTAGGCACAACAAACTCGTGCGTAGCAGTTATGGAAAATGGCGAACCAGTAGTTATCGCAAATGCAGAAGGCTCTAGAACAACCCCATCGGTAGTAGGCTTTCAAAAGGACGGAGAAAGACTTGTAGGTCAAGTTGCAAAGCGTCAAGCAGTTTCTAACCCAGATAGAACGGTTGCTTCTATCAAAAGACATATGGGTTCTGATTATAAAGTTGCTATCGACGACAAAAAATATACACCACAAGAAATTTCAGCTATGGTTTTAACAAAACTTAAAAAGGACGCTGAAAGTTATCTTGGCACAACTGTCACGGACGCAGTTATCACTGTTCCTGCATACTTTTCAGACAGTCAACGCCAAGCAACGAAAGACGCTGGTAAGATTGCTGGCTTAAACGTTTTAAGAATTATCAACGAACCAACGGCTGCAGCACTTTCTTATGGCCTTGATAAAGAAGGCAAAACACAAAAGGTTATTATTTACGACTTAGGTGGTGGTACGTTTGACGTTTCCGTTATGGAAATTGGCGACGGCGTGTTTGAAGTTTTGGCAACACACGGCAACAATATGCTCGGTGGTGACGACTTCGACAAAAGAGTTATGGACTATTTAATCGCTGAGTTTAAGGCCAAAGAAGGCATTGACCTATCTAACGATAAACTCGCAATGCAAAGATTAAAAGAAGGTGCTGAAAAGGCAAAGATTGAACTTTCTGGTATGACAAAGACAAACGTAAACCTTCCATTTATCACGGCTGACGCAACGGGCCCTAAGCACTTAGACGTTGATATCACAAAACAAAAATTCGACGCTTTAACTGAAGATTTAGTTCAAGCAACGGTTGTTCCAATGCAAAACGCAATGAAGGACGCTGGATTATCATTTTCTGAAATCGACAAAGTCATCTTAGTAGGTGGTTCAACAAGAATTCCAGCAGTTATCGACGAAGTTAGAAAGGTGACAGGCAAAGAACCGTTTAAGGGCATCAACCCTGACGAGTGCGTTGCAATCGGTGCTGCAATTCAAGGTGGCGTTCTTTCTGGCGAAGTTAAAGACGTTTTACTTTTAGACGTCACACCACTTTCACTCGGCATCGAAACTCTCGGTGGCGTTTGCACAAAACTTATCGAAAGAAACACAACAATCCCAGTTAAGAAATCTCAAGTATTCTCAACTGCAGCTGATAATCAAACAGCCGTTGATATTCATATCTTACAAGGCGAAAGAGAATTTGCTAAAGATAACAAAACGCTTGGTAACTTCCAACTTTCAGGCATTGCGCCAGCTCCAAGAGGCGTGCCACAAATCGAAGTCACTTTTGACATTGACGCAAACGGCATTGTTAACGTTTCTGCAAAAGACTTAGGCACAGGCGCATCACAAAACATCACAATCACTTCATCATCTAATCTTTCAGATGCTGATATTGACAAGGCTGTAAACGAAGCAAAACAATACGAAGCAGAAGACAAAAAGAGAAAAGAAGCCGTTGATAATCACAACAAACTTGATGGACTTATCTTCACGATTGAAAAATCAATCAAAGACCTTGGCGATAAGCTTGATGCTAATGACAAGGCTAAACTTGAAGAAGAAGTTAAACTTGCTAAAGCTGAACTTGAAAGTAATGATAACGATAGAATTGTTAAGGCAACAGAACAGCTCTCAGGGGTTTCGCAAGAAATTTTTGGCAAAGTATATCAACAAGCAAACCCTAACGTCGACCCTAATGCAAACGGTGGCGCTGATGGAGATACGGAATTCCATCAAAATTAATTAAAAATAACCATTTGACCCAAGCTGAAAGGCAAAAACGTTGCCTTTCAGTTTGTGCATAATTATAGCAATGCTTTTGCTTTGCATAGAACAAGTATAAAGCGACGTAAAGGAATTATTATGGCAAAAGATTATTATAAAACTCTTGGGGTGAGTAAAGACGCATCTCAAGACGAAATAAAAAAGGCATATAGAACGCTAGTTAAAAAATATCACCCAGACCTTCATCCAAACGATAATGCCGCTGCAGAAAAATTTAAGGAAATTAACGAAGCGCACGAAGTCTTATCCGACGAAAAGAAAAGAAAGAATTACGATGCTTTCGGCGACCCTAATGGCAATATGGGTGGCTTTGGTGGTTTTGGCGGAGGAGCCAGTGGTTTTAGTGGTTTTAGTGACCTTGGCGATATTTTCGGCGATATATTCGGTGGGTTTGGTGGCACGAGAACTCGTGCGCAAACAAAGACTAAGGGTAATGATATCACCATTGAACTTTCAATGAGCTTTTTAGATGCTGCAAAAGGCTGTCGTAGAGAAATTGCATACACTAGAAACGAGCCTTGCAAGGCTTGCTCCGGCACGGGCGCAAAGGGTGGCACGGCCTATAAAACGTGTGAAAAGTGTGGTGGCACAGGTCAAGTTCAATACACTACAAGTAATGGATTTTTCCGTTCGGTAAACGTTAGGCCTTGCGATGAGTGTAAGGGAACGGGTAAAAAGGTTATAGAGCCTTGCAAAGAATGTAATGGCAAAGGTTATTCTCGTGCACAAACAAAACTTACGCTTGATATTCCAGCCGGCGCAGACACAGGCAGTTATATAAAGAAGGTAGGCTTTGGCGAGGCGAGCACAAACGGTGGCCCTGCTGGTGACCTTATCATAGTAATTAAGGTAGAGCCAAGCAAGATTTTTGCTCGCAAACAATTTGACCTATTCGTGACGGTGCCTATAAGCTATAAAACGGCAGTTTTGGGTGGCAAGGTTAAAGTTCCACTAATTGATGAAACTTTTGAATACGCTATTCCAGAAGGAACGCAAAGTGGCAAGAGATTTTTCGTGCGTGGCAAAGGCATAAAAACAAACCGTGGCACTGGTGACCTTTATATAGAAGTTTTAGTTGAAGTGCCAAGCAAAATTACCAAAGAACAAAAGAAGATTTTAGAAGAGCTTGAAAAAAGCACGGACATTAAACAATGCCCTAAAATGAAACAATATAAAGACAATTTGGAAACGATGTATGGCAAAAACCCATACGAAAAATAATATGAATAATTTTGTTGAACTTACAATTTCAACCACTCATATCGGTGGGGACATTATAAGCGACCTGCTTTGGGAATATACCGATAGTGGCGTTGTTATAAGCGATATAGAAGACGTTGTTGCGCTTGCAAAAGACGGTAGAGCGTGGGATTATGCCGATAGCAGTATCTTCAGCGCTGATAAAACCGTGCTTGTTAAAGCATACTTTCCAAAGACGAGCGCAAGCGAGACTATAAAAGAAATTGAGAAAAAGCTTATTGCTATGAAAAATAATAGCCCACTAGATTTGGGCAGTTTAGAAACGGTTAAGCGTGATATTGACGGCGACCTTTGGCGTGAGCAATGGAAAGAGCATTTTAAGCCTATTAAGATAGGCAAAATCGTGATAGTTCCAGAGTGGATTGACTATAAAAAGCAAGATGATGAAATAGTCGTTTTGCTTGATAGTAATATGGCGTTTGGCACAGGCGAGCACGAAACCACGTCTATGTGCGTGGGCTTTTTAGAAAAATACGTAAGTAAAAGCGACGTTGTTTTAGACGTTGGCTGTGGCAGTGGCATACTTGGAATATGTGCAAGCAAACTCGGCGCAAAAGAAGTTATAATGACCGATATCGACGAGTGCGCAATAGTTGCAACCAACCACAATATGACGCTAAATGGCATTACAAACGGCAATGTTTTTTTAAAGAACTTGCTTGATGATAACACGGTTAAAGGAAACGTAATAGTTTGCAACATTATGGCAGAAGTTTTAATTTTCTTTGCGCCACATATCGCAAACAACTTGCTTGAGAGTGGGGTTATCATATTAAGTGGCATTTTAGTTGAAAGGCTTGAAGCAGTGAAACAAGCATATTTATCGGCAGGCTTTGAGTTTTTAGAAGAGAAAATCAAAGGCGAGTGGTCGGCCCTCGTTATGAAAAAGGGTGAGTGATGAAAGCAGTTGTATTTACGCTAGGTTGCAAGGTGAACGAGTGTGAAAGCGATTCTTTAATCAGTGGGCTTATAAATTTAGGCTATGAAGTGAGTGACAAGCTTGTTCCAGCCGACTTATACATAGTGAACACTTGTGCCGTGACTAGCGAAGCCGAAAAAAAATCAAGGCAAATGGCAAGTAGGATAAAAAAACTTTCTCAAAACGCTAAGATAATCTTTACTGGCTGTGCCGTGCAAAAAAATCCACAGCAGTTTGAAAACAAGAGCAGTGATTTTTTGCTAACAGGTGTGTTTAATAAAAACAAAATACTCTCGATGCTTGATAAAAGTGGAAATCACGTCAGCCCACCTTGCACTGAGTTTGAAGAGCTTTTAACGGCTACTTCGCTTAGGACAAGAGCATACGTTAAAGTTCAAGATGGGTGCAACAACTTTTGTTCTTATTGCATTATCCCATACCTTAGAGGAAGAAATAGGGCGAGAAATCCGGAGAGCGTGAAAAATGAAATACTTTCGCTAGAGGCAAGTGAAGTTGTTATAAACGGCATTAATTTATCGGCTTATAACTATAACGGCATAAACTTGACAGGGCTTATAAAACACTTAAAAGACGTGCCTAGTAGAATAAGGCTCGGCTCACTAGAAATTGGCGTAATTGATAGAGAATTTTTATCAGCGCTAAAAAGCTTAAAGAATTTTGCGCCACACTTTCACCTTTCTTTGCAGTCTGGCTGTGATAGTGTGCTAAAGAAAATGAATAGGCACTACACAACTGCTGAATATTTAGAAAAGGTGCATTTAATAAGAGAATATTTTGTAGATGCTGGCATAACAACGGACATTATCGTTGGTTTTCCAACCGAAACGGAAGATGATTTTATAACGACTATGGGGTTTGTGAAAGAAGTTGGCTTTAGCGATATTCACCCATTTCCGTTTAGCTCACGAAGTGGAACTGTTGCAAGTAAGATGAAAGACCTTTCAAGTGAGATTAAAAAGCAAAGACTTGACAAACTTTTAGAGATTAAAAAAGAGTGCAAAAATAAGTTTGCCTCAAGTATGGTAGGCAGAGAACTAGACTTTTTGTTTGAAGAACAAAAAAACGGTTATGCCACGGGATATTCGGAAAATTATTTAAGGCTCTATATAAAAGACTTTAACAAAAATTCAAAAATTACAAAGGTTAGGGTGGTTAAGCCGTATTTAGACGGCGCAATTGCCATTATAAAAGGAGATTAATATGTGTAATTGTTTGTTTTGCAAAATTATTGCAGGCGAAATTCCTGCAACCAAAATGTATGAAGATGATAATATGATTATCATTAAAGACATTGACCCAAAAGCAAAAAATCATTTTTTGTGTATTCCAAAGAGCCACTTTAAGCTTCTTGCTGATATGACTGATGAGCAAAGTGAAATGCTAAAAGAGTGCTTTAAAAAAATTCCTACTCTGCAAAAAGAGTTGGGCTTAGAAAACGGTTATCGTTTGGTTATAAATCAAGGCGAAGACGCAGGGCAAACTGTTTTTCATTTACATATTCACATCTTATCAGGTCAAAAAATGGGCTGGACACCTGCATAAAAATATTATTGGGAAAAAAATACTAAAACTTGGTCGTTTGTAGCCAAGTTTTTATTTTAAAAACACTTGACAAAATTGCACATATATGTCAAAATAAATATGCTAGGTTAATTTTAAATTAAAAGGCTATTTTTTGTGACTATTTAAACCCATTTTCGTCACATTTTCAGATGCGTTTATTAAAAACGCAAAACTTGCATAAATATTATTAACGCCTTTTGTTTAAATTTGTTTAACGTCAATCGAAGGTTGCGTCTTTTTAGATGCTGATTTTCGATTAGCAAACTTTATGTTTTAAAGGAGAAGTCTTTATGAGAAAAACATTTTTGGCACTTTTAACTCTATTATTAGTGTTGTGTAGCTTTGGCGTGGTTGCTTGTAGCGAGCCTGAGCATACTCACGACTATAATAAGCTAAAATATAACGCAACGCAACATTGGTATCAATGTTCTTGTGGGGCTAAGGACGGAATAGAATACCATAAAGGTGGAGAAGCAACGGCAACAGAAAAAGCAACTTGCTCAATTTGTGAAGCCGAGTATGGCGAATATGACGAGTTGACAGGTATGTCAGTCTGGTTGATAAATAATGGCACAGAGTATGAAGTGTACAATTATAGAGGTAGTTTTGTAGACGTTGTTATTCCAGCGACCTATGACAACAAGCCAATTACAAGCATCGGAGTATCTGCTTTCGATGGTTGCACTTCAATTAAGACCATATCTTTTGAACAAGGCTCTCAAGTAAACAATATTGGCAAACGTGCTTTTGACGGTTGTGCTTCACTTGAAAGTGTTAATTTGCCAAACGGCATTTTAAATATCGGTGATTATGCATTCCAAAACTGTAAAAAACTAGCAAGTATAGATTTGCCAAGCAGTGTTGAGACTATAGGCGAAAATGCGTTTGCCCATTGCATTGTGCTTGAAACTATAAATATTCCAGCTAGCGTATTAAGCATAGGATATGGCGCTTTTTATGAATGTAATTTACTTGAAAGCATCACTTTCGACCAAGACGCTGAGTTAGTTAGTATCGGTGGTCGTGCGTTTGAAAGTTGCGACAAGTTAATAAGCGTGACTCTTCCAGGAAGCTTAAAAAGTATAGATGCCGATGCATTCATAGATTGCAGTGCTTTCAAAAATGAGAACACTGTACAAAGCGCAAAGGTAAACTATATGGGAACGATTGACACGTGGGCTGAAATTGAATTTGCAAACAATTATGCAAATCCATTAGTTTACACCAAGAATTTATATATTAACAATGATACAGTGTTGTCTGGAGACATTAGCTTAACCCAAGCAACAAAGGTATCAAGTTATGCGTTTATTAATTGTGATTCACTCACAAGCATAGACATGGCAGACACAGTTAAAGAAATTGGGGATAGGGCATTCTATGGATGCACCAACCTTGAAGATATAACTATTCCAAACAGTATTGAAGCTGTAGGCATTGATGCTTTTGATTTATGTAATAAACTAGAATATACAGCAGACGGAACTTTCAATTATCTAGGAAACGAACAAAACGAATATTTATATTTAGCAAATACAAAGGATAATGACATAATTTCTGTCAATGACCCTGATGATATAGCTTCTGCAAATATAAACGAAAATTGCAAATTCATAGGTTATTCTGCGTTTAGTAGTTGCAAATTACTTGAAAGTGTAAAAATTTCAGGAAGTGTGATAAGCATTGGCGCACAAGCGTTTGCAGATTGTATCGCGCTAGAAAGCGTAGAAATTTCAAACAGCGTGACAAGTGTTGGTGAAAATGCATTTGCTAATTGCCCTATTGAAAGCGCAACGGTTGCTACATCTGCTTTAGCATTTGTTAAAAACACTAAGTTAAAAGACGTTGTGCTTACTAGTGGCGATAAAATAAACACAGATGCATTTAATGGTTGTGTTGCTCTCGCTAGCGTAGAAATTCCAGCAAGCGTGACAAGTATTGGTGCAAATGCTTTCTATGGTTGTAATGCACTTACTAAAGTGAACTATTTAGGAACGATAGACAATTGGGCTACAATGCAATTTGATAATAGTTATGCAAATCCAGTATATTTCGCTAAGAGCTTATATTTAGCTGATACTTTAGCTGAAAACGTAGTATTAGAATCGGTTGAAGCAATATCAAATTATGCATTCTATAATTGTAGCTCGATTGTAAGTATTGAAATTCCAGCATCTGTGACAACTATAGGTAATTCTGCTTTCTATAATTGTAATTTACTTGCAAGCGTTTCTTTGACAGACAAAGTAGAAAGCATTGGCTTAAATGCGTTTAGTAATTGTTCATCGCTTACAAACATATCGGTTGACTCAGAAAACGCTAATTATAAATCTCTTGATGGAAACTTATATAGCAAAGATGGTGAAACGCTAATTCAATATGCAATTGGCAACGAATCTGAAACGTTTGATATTCCAACGGGCGTTATAAACGTAAGCCCACTAGCGTTCTCTGGTTGTCAATCACTTAAAGAATTATCAATTCCAGACAGTGTGACTAACATTAGTGATAATGCATTTGAAAATTGTTTTATAGAAAAAGCAACAATTCCTGCAGACGCTTATTCTTACGTAATAAACGAACAGTTGAAAGAAGTTATAATTGCTAGTGGCGAAAGTATAAACGCAAATGCGTTTTACGAATGCACTTCATTAACAAGCATAACTATTGCAAACAGTGTGACAAGTATTGGTGCAAGTGCTTTCAAAGGTTGCACGTCACTTGAAAATATATCTCTTTCAAATAATCTAGCAAGCATTGGAGACGGCGTGTTTAGTGGTTGCTCAGCGCTTAAAGAATTATTAATTCCAGACAGTGTGACAAGTATTGGCATAAATGCATTTGAGGGTTGTATTTTACTTGAAAGCATAACTCTTTCAAATACTTTGAAAAACATTGCCGTAAACGCATTTAATGGCTGTAGCGCTCTTCAAAGCATAACTCTTCCAAACACTTTAGAAGCTATTGGAAAGGATGCGTTTAATGGTTGTGTAGGACTTGAAAAAGTAAATTATGTAGGCACAATAGACAAGTGGGTTTCAATCGATTTTGCAAACGAAAATTCTAACCCAGTAGCTTATTCTAAAAATTTATACATTAATGAAATATTGGTTGAAAACGTAGTATTAGAAACAGCAACGTCTATTTCAACTTATGCGTTCTATAATTGTACTTCACTTGCAAGTATTGAAATCCCAGAGGGTGTGACAAAAATAAGTAAAGGTGCGTTCTATAATTGTACTTCACTTGTAAGTATTGAAATTCCAGCAAGCGTGACAAGTATTGGCTTATACGTGTTTAGCAGTTGTACGTCACTTACAAGTATAACCGTAGATGCAGAAAACACCAAATATCAATCTATTGATGGAAACTTGTACAACAAGAACAACAAGACCTTTACGTTAATGCAATATGCAATCGGCAAAACCGAAACAACGTTTACAGTTCCAGAAGGCGTAAAAACAATAAATGCTAAAGCTTTCTATAATTGCAGTTCTCTTGTAAGCATACAAATTCCAGAAAGTGTGACAACTATTAATGAAAGCGCTTTCAGTTGTTGTGCATCACTTACAAGTATAACCGTAGATGCAGAAAACTCTAAATTTAAAGATGTTGATGGAAACTTGTTTAATAAAGAAGGTTCTACGTTGATTCAATATGCAATCGGCAAGACTGATGAAACTTTCGTAATAGCAAAAGCTGTTAAAAAGGTAAGCGCAGGCGCATTTGCTAATTGTACTACACTCACAACAATCAATTGCGAAGCTACAAGTCAGCCAACTGGTTGGGAAGAAGGTTGGGATGAAGGTTGCTCTGCTCAAATTAATTGGGGATATACAATCGAAGAATAAAAAACAAAAAAATGCTAACGAGAATTTTCGTTAGCATTTTTTATTTTGAAGTGTCGAACTTGATAAATAATTGACCAAAGCAAATAATAAAACACTCTATCATATTTGATAAAGTGTTTTTTATTTACTGTATACATTATATATATTATATTCTAACAAGAGTAGCTGTTGCGTGGGTGCAAATGCCTTCTTCTCTGCCAACAAAACCTAAGCCCTCTAGGGTGGTTGCTCCTATGCCCACAAGCCCTGGGGCAATATTTAAGGCAGTTGCTAGCGATAAAGTGATTTCAGGAATAAACGAAAGTAGTTTTGGTTTTTGAGCCATTATTGTTGCTGAAACGCTTTCGACCTTGTAGCCCTTTTCTTTAACCATAGCTAAAACAATTTCAAGTAGTTTCATACTATCGGCATCTTTATATTTTGGGTCTTTATCCGAAAAATGATAACCAATATCTCTAAGTGATAGGGAAGATAAAATTGCGTCCATTATAGCGTGGGTAAGCACGTCTGCATCAGAGTGGCCTAAAAGCCCTTTATTATGTGGGATTATAACGCCACCCAAAATAAGTTTTCTATTTTCAACTAGCTTATGGCAGTCAAACCCCGTGCCAAAACGATACGTAGGTTTATCATCAAAACTAAAGTCTTGTTTGTAGGTTAATTTGATGTTGTCTAAATCGCCTTCATAGTAGCTTAGCGTGCTCTTATAGTTAAGATAAATTTCGCCATCATCGTTAAACGCTTTGTCGCCGAGAGATAGATAAGCTTGTTTTATAGTTTTTGTGTTAAAGCCTTGTGGGGTTTGAATATTTGCAAGACTGTCTTTGCCCACGTATTCGGTGATGTTATTGCCCTTAATCTTTGCAATAGTGTCTCTGCTTTTTATAATCGGAATAGCGCTACCGAACTTTTTAGCCGTGTCTATACAGTCTTCAATCATTTTTTTAGAAACAAACGGTCTTGCGCCATCGTGAATTAAAACTATATCACCGGTGACTTCTTCAAGTGCGTTTTTAATAGACTGCGTTCTTGTATCGCCACCCAAAACAACGGTAGCTTTATCTTTAACCAAATTTGAAATAAAATCAAAGTCAACTTTACTTGCAGTGATTATAATTTGGTCTATAAGCTCGCTTTGAGTAAAAGCGTTTAGCGTTTGCTCTAATATAGTAGAGCCGTTATGATTTACCAAAAGCTTGTTTTGATTAAAGCCTGCACGAACGCCTTTCCCAGCACAGGCTAGAATTAAACTAGTTTTCATATTTTACCTACTCAAAAATAATTTCGTACATTTTCTCTGCTTCTTCTTTTCTTACTGTATCTTTTATGAAAAGCACCTTAAACTTAACTACGCCACTGTTAAAGCCAATTTCAACTATATCGCCCTCTTTAATTTGCGCTGAAGGCTTTACAATTCTTCCATTTACACTAACTCTATTTGAAGCGCATGCCTCTTGAGCAATGGTTCGGCGTTTAAGTAGCCTAGAAACTTTCAAAAATTTATCAATTCTCATAAAAATTACACCCAAAATTATAGTATAAATTGTCTTAAAAATTTAAAAAATAAAAATATTTTTAAAATAATAAAAAAATGCTTGACAATCTTAAATAAAAAAGTTAAGATTATATAATGTATTATGATAGGTTAATATCGAGTTTTATCGCCTTTTTGCTAAAAAACGGCTAAAAAATAAGGATTTTTTCGTAGAAATTCGACAAAAAAATCGCTTTTTGATACTAACTTTTCTCGACAAGGTTTATTATACAACATTTTTTTCGTTTTGTAAACCTATCGGCACAAAATTTAATTTTTTTTAAGGAGTGTGTTTTGATGACACGTATTTTACCTGAAATTGAATGTGGCAAGGTTAAAAGAAGGACTTTCAGCAAAATTAAAGAAGCAATTGAACTACCTTATCTTGTCAAAATTCAAAAAGATTCTTATGACGCTTTTATTAAAGACGGAATAGGAGAAGTCTTGGAAGATTTTTCACCAATTACAGACTATTCTGACCACTTTGAGCTCTATTTCTTAGACTACAATCTAGATGGCAAGCCAAAGTACGAAGAAAAAGAATGTAGGGATAGAGATGCTACTTATGCTCTTCCACTTAGAGTTAAGGTTAGACTTGTAAACAAGGTGACTGATGAAGTTATCGACCAAGAAGTGTTTATGGGTGATTTCCCTCTTATGACTGATAACGGCTCGTTTATTATTAACGGCGCTGAAAGAGTTATCGTTTCTCAACTCGTTCGTTCTCCAGGCGTTTATAACGGCTCTGAAATGGACAAGTCTGGCAGACGTCTTTTCGACACCACTGTTATTCCATCAAGGGGCGCTTGGCTTGAATTTGAACAAGATTCACAAAACGTTTTATGGGTTCACGTTGACAGAACAAGAAAGTTGACTGCTACAGTTCTTCTCAGAGCTTTAGGCTTTGGAAGCGATGAAGCGCTCAGCGAACTTTTTGCTGGCAATAAAATGATTATTGACACTGCTGAAAAGGATACTTCTAAATCTGAAAGTGACGGACTTATCGAATTATATCGTCGTTTGCGTCCAGGTGAAATCCCAACAGAAGAAGCAGTTAAGCAACATTTAAAGAACTTATTCTTCGATGCAAGACGTTATGACCTTGCTAGAGTTGGTAGATATAAATTTAACAGAAGATTAAGACTCGGTGCAAGAATCGTTGGTCTTGTCAGTGCGGACGACGTTATCACAAGTGACGGCGAAGTTTTGGCTACCAAGGGTCAAAAGATTTCTAAGCCTGTTGCTGAAGCAATTCAAAACGCTGGTATCAGCTCTTTTGTTGCTGACGTTAATGGCGAAAGACATAAAATTATTTCTAACAACGTTGTAAATTATAAAGAAGTGACGGGGCTCAATCCAGACAGCTTTGGACTTTTGAAATACGTTTATTTCCCAACTTTAGAATTTTCTAAGGTTGTATATCAATCTGCAAAAGAAAACGGTGTGGAAAAAACTGCCGAAATTTTAAGAGAACAAATTAATCAAATGTTCTATATTGAAGAAAAGCAAATTCCAAGTGGGGAAGAAAAGCCAGAAGACAAGAAGAACGAAGAAAAAGCTCTTGAAATTAGAACGAAGTTTATCAATGCCTGCGTTTGCTATTACGATATTATCGAAAGTGGCTCTGTTCCAGAAAGATTAGATGCCGAAACAAGAAAGACAATTCGTCCACTCGTTGAAAAATTAAACCACAAACACATTACCGTTGACGATATCGTTGCATCAGTTTCTGTAAACTTAGATTTAGCATATGATATCAACACGGTTGACAATATCGACCACTTAGGCAACCGTCGTGTTCGCTCAGTTGGCGAATTACTTCAAAACCAATTCAGAATTGGTATTGCAAGGCTTGAAAGAGTTATTAAAGAAAGAATGGCAACTCAAGACCCTAAGGAAGTTTCTCCACAAGGTTTAATAAACGTTCGCCCAGTAAGTTCTGCTATTAAGGAATTCTTCGGTTCATCACAATTATCACAATTTATGGACCAAACAAACCCAATTGCTGAACTCACACACAAGAGAAAGCTTTCAGCTCTCGGTCCTGGTGGTCTTAATAGAGATAGAGCAACGTTTGACGTTCGTGACGTTCACCACTCTCACTATGGTAGAATGTGTCCTATCGAAACACCTGAAGGACAAAACATCGGTCTTATCTCATCACTCGCTGCTTACGCTAAGGTAAACGAATTCGGGTTTATTGAATCACCTTATAGAAAGGTTGAGCACCTACTTGATGAAAATGGCAATATGCAAACAATCGTCACAGAACAAGTTGAATACTTGACTGCTGATGAAGAAGATAACTACATCGTTGCACAAGCAAACGAACCACTCATCGATAACAAATACTTCGCAAACGACCGTGTTTCTTGCAGACACAGGGATGAAATTACCGAAGACGTTAAAGAAAAGATGGATTATATGGACGTTTCGCCAAAGCAACTTATCTCTGTTGCAACGGCACTTATTCCGTTCTTGGAAAACGACGATACCAACCGTGCGCTCATGGGCTCTAACATGCAACGTCAAGCCGTTCCACTACTTTGCCCAGAAAACGCAATTGTTGCTACAGGTATTGAAAGAAGAATCGCTTACGACTCAGGCGTTATGGTAAACGCAATTAATGCCGGTGTGGTTGAAAGCGTTGCAAGTGACCTTATCGTTATTAAAGAAGACGACGGCACTTTAAGAAACTACGTACTTAAGAAATTTGAACGTTCTAACCAAGGAACTTGCCTAAATCAAAGACCAATCGTTGATAAGGGCGAAAGAATTGAAAAGGGACAAACAATCGCAGACGGCCCATCAACTAAAAACGGCGAACTTGCGCTCGGTCGCAACATCTTAGTCGGATTTATGAGCTGGGAAGGCTATAACTACGAAGACGCTATCTTGCTTTCAGAAAAACTCGTTCGTGAAGACGTGTTTACAACAATTCACATTGAAGAACACGAAATCGAAGCAAGGGATACACGTCTTGGCGAAGAAGAAATTACAAGGGATATTCCAAACGTCGGTGAAGACGCACTTAAAGACTTAGATGAAGATGGTATAGTTAGAATCGGTGCAGAAGTAAACAGTGGCGATATTCTTGTTGGTAAAGTGACGCCTAAGGGCGAAACCGAGCTTACCCCAGAAGAAAGACTTCTTAGAGCTATCTTTGGTGAAAAGGCAAGAGAAGTTAGAGATACGTCTCTAAAAGTTCCACACGGCGAAGGTGGTATTGTAGTTGACGTTAAAATCTTTACACGTGCAAACAAGGACGAATTGTCTCCTGGCGTAAACAAACTCGTTAGAGTATATATCGCTCAAAAGAGAAAGATTAGCATCGGTGATAAGATGGCTGGTCGTCACGGAAACAAGGGCGTTATCTCAAGGATTTTACCTGAGTCAGATATGCCATTTATGGCAGACGGCACGCCACTTCAAATCGTACTTAACCCACTCGGCGTTCCATCACGTATGAATATCGGTCAAGTTCTTGAAGTGCACTTAGGACTTGTATGTAAACAACTTGGCTGGAAGATTGCAACCCCTGTATTCGACGGTGCAACTGAAAGCGATATTAGAGAATTATTAAAAGAAAACAATATAGTAAACCCAGACGGCGAAGTTGACGGTAAGATTCAGCTTTACGACGGAAGAACGGGCGAACCATTTGAAAACAGAGTCACTGTTGGTCAAATGTATATGATTAAGCTTATCCACTTAGTTGACGATAAGATTCACGCACGTTCGACAGGTCCATACAGCCTTGTCACACAACAACCTTTAGGTGGTAAGGCCCAATTCGGTGGACAACGTTTCGGTGAAATGGAAATTTGGGCGCTTGAAGCTTACGGCGCAGCGCACATCTTGCAAGAAATCTTAACCGTTAAGTCTGACGACATCGTTGGTAGGGTTAAGACGTACGAATCAATCGTTAAAGGAACAAATATCAGCGAACCTGGTATCCCAGAAGCATTTAAGGTGTTATTAAAAGAACTTCAAAGTTTGGCACTAGATATGAAAGTGCTTACGGAAAACAAAGAAGAACTTGCTCTTAAAGACCTTATCGAAGGGGATATCGACGATATGCCTTACGTTCGTGAAAAAGACGTTCGTGAAGAAGTTGAGTTTGACGAAATCGAAGGCGATATTCCTGAAACAATCTTTGAAGATAGCGAATCTGTTGAAATTGATGATGAATTTAATTTCACTAAAGATATGTTTGAAGATGACGATGATGAAATAGACACGACAATTCCAGATGACGATATGTTCGACGATGACGACGAACTTGAGTTTGAGGATGAGGAATAAGAAGGGGGATAGAGTAATATGTTTGAACTTAACAATTTTGATTCTATACAAATAGGAGTTGCATCTCCCGAAAAAATTAGAGAATGGTCTTATGGCGAAGTCACAAAGCCAGAAACTATTAACTATAGAACACAAAAACCAGAAATGGGTGGACTTTTCTGTGAAAGAATTTTTGGACCTACAAAGGACTGGGAATGTCACTGTGGTAAATATAAACGCATTAGATATAAAGGCGTTATTTGCGACAAGTGTGGCGTTGAAATCACAAAGTCTAAAGTTCGCCGTGATAGATTAGGTCACATTGAACTTGCAGCACCTGTTTCTCACATTTGGTATTTCAAGGGCGTTCCTTCAAGAATAGGTCTTATGCTCGATATGAGTCCTAAGGCTTTGGAACAAGTTTTATACTTCGCTTGTCACGTGGTTTTGGACCCAGGTACAACGCCACTCCAATACAAGCAAGTTATTAACGATAGAGAAAAACTTGAAATGGAAGAACAATACGGATATAATTCTTTCAAAACTGGCATGGGTGCAGAAGCTATTAAAGAACTTTTAATGGCTATCGACCTTGAAAAAGAAAGCGCTGAAACAAAGAAAGAAATTGCAGAAAACGCTTCTGGTCAAAAGAGAATTAGGGCAGTTAAAAGAATAGAAATCATCGAATCGTTTAGAAAGAGTGGCAATCGCCCTGAATGGATGATTTTGGACGTTCTTCCTGTAATCCCACCAGAACTTCGCCCAATGGTACAGCTCGACGGTGGTAGATTTGCAACGAGTGACTTAAACGACTTATATAGAAGGGTTATCAACAGAAATAACCGTTTGAAAAAGCTTATGGAACTCGGCGCTCCTGAAATCATTATTAGAAACGAAAAGCGTATGCTCCAAGAAGCAGTTGACGCTCTTATCGACAACGGTCGCCGTGGAAAAGCTATAAGTGGCGCTGGCAACCGTGAATTAAAATCACTTTCTGGTATGCTACGTGGTAAGCAAGGTCGTTTCCGTCAAAACCTTCTTGGTAAGCGTGTTGACTATTCAGGCCGTTCAGTTATCGTTGTAGGACCAGAACTCAAACTTTATCAATGTGGTTTGCCAAAAGAAATGGCTATCGAACTTTTCAAGCCTTTCGTAATGAAAAAACTCGTTGAAACTAACGTTTGTCACAACATTAAAAACGCAAAGCGTACAGTAGAGCGTGGTAAGGCAGTAGTTTGGGACGTATTAGAAGAGGTCATCAAAGACCACCCAGTTATGCTCAACCGTGCGCCTACGCTTCACAGATTATCAATCCAAGCATTTGAACCAGTGCTAATCGAAGGTAGAGCCATTAAGCTTCACCCACTTGTTTGTGGCGCATTCAACGCCGACTTCGACGGTGACCAAATGGCTGTTCACGTTCCACTTTCAGTTGAAGCACAAGCAGAAGCAAGATTTTTGATGCTCGCATCAAATAACATATTAAAGCTTTCTGACGGTAAACCAGTTATGTCACCATCACAAGACATGGTTATGGGTGCATACTACTTAACAATCCTCAGAAAGAAGATTGGCGAAAAGTATAACGAAAACGGCAAGCCAGATGCTAACGGCACTGTTTATGGCGTTCCAGAATATACTGTTTCATATTCATCACCAGAAGAAGCTATAATGGCTTATCAAACAGGTAAGATAGGTCTACAAGACGAGATTTACGTTCGTAGAGAAGTTGAAGTCAATGGCGAAGTAATTTCAGGCAGAGTTAAAACCTCTGTTGGTAAGATTATTTTCAACGAGGCAATTCCACAAAACCTTGGCTTTGTTCAAAGAAAGACTAAGGAAGATTTCTTAAAATACGAAATTGACAAGCTTACAGGCAAGAAAGACCTTCAAAAAATTGTTGGTGCTTGCTTTAAGCGTCACGGTGCAAGTTGCGCTGCAGACGTTCTTGACAAGGTTAAGGCTCTCGGATTTAAGTATTCAACAATCGGCGCTATTACAACTAGCGTATTCGATATGCATATGCCAAAAGATAAGGCTGAAATCTTAGGTGAGGCAGAAAAGCACGTTCTTAAGATTGAAAACCTTTATAAAAAAGGCTTTATCACTGATGATGAAAGATATAAAAAGGTCGTTAACATTTGGAAACAAGCAACAGAAGACGTCACAGAAAAGCTTATGGATTCACTAGACGAATTCAACCCAATCTTGATGATGGCAAACTCTGGTGCCCGTGGCTCAAAAGACCAAATCAAGCAACTTGCCGGTATGCGTGGTCTTATGACCGATACAAACGGTAAAACTATTGAAATTCCTGTTAAGTCTTGCTTTAGGGAAGGACTTTCAGTTTTGGAATACTTCATTTCATCACACGGTGGACGTAAAGGTCTTGCCGATACGGCTTTAAAAACAGCCGACTCTGGTTATTTGACACGTCGTTTAGTTGACGTTTCTCAAGAAGTAATCATCAAAGAAGAAGACTGTTTCGCAAACTCAGGCGATGCTGTTAAAGGCGTTGTCGTAAGTGCAATTAAGGGCTCGAAAGGTGAAATTATCGAAGGCTTACGTGATAGAATCGCTGGTAGATTTACAGTAAAAGACATCATAAACCCTGTGACAGGCGAAGTTATGGTTAAGGCTAACGAAATGATTGATGAAGATATGGCTGATGAAATCGTTAAAGCTGGCATCGAACAAGTGGAAATCAGAAGCATATTTACTTGTAAGTCAAAGACAGGTGTATGTGCTAAATGTTATGGTAAGAACATGTCGAACAACAATCCTGTTCAAATCGGTGAAGCAGTTGGTATTATCGCTGCTCAATCAATCGGTGAACCAGGTACACAGCTTACTATGAGAACCTTCCACACTGGTGGTATTGCAAGTACAGGGGATATTACGCAAGGTCTTCCAAGAGTTGAAGAATTATTCGAAGCTCGTAGGCCAAAACACGCAGCAATCGTTTGCGAACACAGTGGCACGGTTGAAATTGAAGAAAAAGATAAGATTATTCACGTTATCGTTAAGCCAGACGACGGCTCTAAGAGCGAAGATTATACCATTCCATTTGGAACGGGCGTTATCGTTAAAACAGGCGACAGGGTTGAACCAGGTACGGTTTTAACAAACGGCTCTGTATATCCACAAGACATCTTAAAGACAAAAGGTATCAAGGGTGTACAAGATTATATCCTTAAGGAAATCCAAAGCGTTTATCGTTCACAAGGCGTTGACATCAACGATAAGCACGTTGAAATCATCGTTCGCCAAATGATGAAGAAAGTTCAAGTTGAAAACCCAGGTGGCGCAGATATTCTTCCAGGTGAAAAACTTGACGTTCATAGGTTTGAAGAAGAAACAATCAATGCTCTTGAAAACGGTCTCGAACCACCACAAGGAAAGAGAATTCTTCTCGGTATCACAAAGGCTGCTCTTGCAAAAGAAAGCTTCCTTTCAGCTGCATCTTTCCAAGAAACGGCAAGGGTACTTACAGAAGCTGCAATCAAGAATAAGATTGACCCACTCGTAGGCTTAAAAGAAAACGTCATTATCGGTAAACTTATCCCAGCTGGTACTGGAATTAAGAACTATAAAAACGTTTCTCCACAAACGGTTATCCAAAGACCTGCTCAAGAAGTGGATGTAGAAAATATTTAATGTTTTTCAAATAAAAAAAGATAATAAATCGTTATATTTTATTTGACTAAATAAGCAATAAATGGTAAAATAATAATTCGGCGAGCAAAAAAATAAACTCGCCGAAAAATACAAAAACTTGTTTCATAAACGGAAATTTCCGAATCCGTTTTCTGAATATCCGAAATAAAATAAGGAGGTGCGATATGCCAACAATTCAACAGTTAATCAGACAAGGAAGAAAAAGCATTACTTACAAGTCAAAGTCACCAGCACTCGACGAATGTCCACAAAAGCGTGGTGTTTGCTTGTCAGTGACAACAACAACTCCAAAGAAGCCTAACTCAGCGCTTCGTAAGATTGCTCGTGTCCGTTTGACCAATAAAGCTGAAGGTATCGTTTATATCCCAGGTGAAGGCCACAACCTTCAAGAACACAGCTCTGTTCTTATCCGTGGTGGAAGGGTTAAAGACTTACCAGGTGTAAGATACCACATTATCCGTGGTGCTCTTGATACAGCAGGCGTTGCAAAACGTCGCCAAGCAAGGTCAAAATATGGCGCAAAGAGACCTAAATAGGTCAAAACCAAATAAGTAAAAAATAAATTAACTTATTTAACTTAAGACACCTACTTATAATCGGAATTCGGAAAACTAGCCCGATTTGGTAGGCAGTATGTCGAAAGACAGAAGGTTCGCTACCTTAAATTTAGATAAGGCAAGCGATAGCTGTACTAAAACAAGGGTTTACCCTTAAAGGCACTTTGATTAGTGCAAAAAATTTAAAGGAGGATTTAATTATGCCAAGAAGAGGCAATATTGCAAAAAGAGACGTTTTGCCAGACCCAATGTATAATGATAAGGTTATAACAAAGCTTATCAACCAAGTTATGCTTGATGGTAAAAAAGGCATTGCACAAGGCATTGTTTATGAAGCATTTGCAGTGGCTGCTGAAAAAGTAGGCCAAGACGCTAAAGAAATGTTCGCTCAAGCGCTTAATAACATTATGCCTATGGTAGAAGTAAAAGCAAGGAGAGTCGGTGGTGCAAACTATCAAGTTCCAATCGAAATCCGTGCTGAAAGAAGACAAACACTTGCAATCAGATGGTTGGTTGCAGCAGCAAGAAAGAGAGGCGAAAGAGAAATGGCTTCTAGACTTGCAGCAGAACTCGTTGACGCTTTCAACAACACAGGTAGTGCTGTTAAGAAGAAAGAAGATACACATAGAATGGCTGAAGCAAACAAGGCGTTTGCACATTACAGATTCTAATTTTGGAGAAAGACTATGCCAAGAGATTTTGATTTAGGTGTGACAAGAAATATAGGTATTATGGCGCACATCGATGCAGGTAAAACAACTACTACAGAAAGAATTTTGTTTTACACAGGTAAGACGCACAAGCTCGGCGAAACCCACGAAGGTGGCGCTACTATGGACTGGATGGTTCAAGAACAAGAGCGTGGTATTACAATCACTAGTGCTGCTACTACATGCTATTGGAAAAATCACCGTATAAATATTATTGATACCCCTGGCCACGTTGACTTCACTGTAGAAGTTGAAAGGTCACTCCGTATCCTTGACGGCGCAGTTGCAACTTTCTGTGCTAAGGGTGGTGTTGAACCTCAAAGTGAAACTGTTTGGAGACAAGCAGACAAATATAAAGTTCCAAGAATCGCTTACGTTAACAAGATGGATATTAACGGCGCTAACTATGATAACGCTATCAAAATGATGAAAGAAAGACTTCATACAAACGCTGTTCCAATTATCCTTCCTATCGGTAAGGAAGATACTTTCAAAGGTATCGTTGACGTAATCACAAGAAAAGCATACGTTTATCTTGATGACTTAGGAAGAGAAATCGACGTTCAAGAAGTTCCAAGCGATATGGCAGATGCTGTTGAAGAAGCAAGAGCAGCCGTTGTTGAAATCGCTGCTGAAACGGACGACGCATTGATGGAAAAATACTTCGAAGATGGCGACCTTTCTGTTGAAGAAATCAAAAAGGGTTTGCGTACAGCAACACTTGCTATGAAAGTGACGCCAGTTCTTTGTGGTTCATCATATAGAAATAAGGGCGTTCAAAACCTTTTAGACGCTATCGTTGACTATCTCCCAAGCCCACTAGACGTTGGCGCAGTTAGTGGCGTTGACGCTAAGGGTGAAGAATTAAAAAGAGAACCAAAAGATGATGAAGCATTTAGTGGTCTTGCATTTAAGATTATGACAGACCCATTCGTTGGTAAACTTGCGTTCTTCCGTGCTTATTCTGGCGTACTTAAGACAGGTTCTTACGTATATAATAGTGTAAAAGGCAAGAAAGAAAGAGTTGCTCGTATTCTTAGAATGCACGCTAACCACAGAGAAGAAGTTGACGCTGTTTACTCAGGCGAAATTTGCGCTTTAGTAGGTTTAAAAGAAACAACGACTGGTGATACTTTGTGTGATGAAAGCAAACCAATCATCTTAGAACAAATGGAATTCCCAGACCCAGTTATCCAAGTTGCTATCGAGCCAAAAACAAAACAAGGTCAAGAAAAGATGGGCTTTGCTCTTGCAAAACTTGCAGAAGAAGACCCAACGTTCAAAACTTATACTGATAGCGAAACAGGTCAAACTATTATCGCTGGTATGGGCGAACTTCACCTTGAAATTATCGTAGATAGACTCTTAAGAGAATTCAGAGTAGAAGCAAACGTTGGTAAGCCACAAGTTTCTTATAAGGAAACAATTAGACAAGCTGTTGAAGCAGAAGGTATGTTCAAGCGTCAATCTGGTGGTCACGGTCAATATGGTCACTGTAAGATTCGTCTTGAGCCACAAGAAGCTGGTAAGGGTTATGAATTCATCGACGAAACAGTTGGTGGTTCTATTCCTAAGGAATTTATCCAACCTATTAACAAGGGTATTATGGAAGCATCTAAGAACGGTATCTTAGCTGGCTACGAAGTAGTTGACTTCAAAGTCACCGTTTATGACGGTAGCTATCACGACGTTGACTCATCTGAAATGGCGTTCAAGATTGCAGGTTCTATGGCTCTTAAAGATGGCTTAGCAAAAGCTAAGAGCGTTCTTCTTGAACCAGTTATGAAGGTTGAAATCGTGACACCAGACGATTACTTTGGCGACCTTATGGGTAACGTGACGGCTCGTCGTGGTATTATACAAGGCACTGACGACAGAAACGGCGTTAAGGTTATCGATGCGCATATTCCACTAGCAGAAATGTTCGGTTATGCAACAGACCTTCGTTCAAGAACACAAGGTAGAGGCAACTACACAATGCAATTCTCTCACTATGCAGAAGTTCCAAAGTCAGTTGCTGAAAAGATTATGGGTAAAAAAGCATAATTAACTGTTGACAATTATATAAAATTATTGTAAAATAGTAATAAGCTTTAGGAAAAACCCTAAAAACTAATAAAAAAACAAATTAAAAATTAAAAAAATATAATTATTGTAAAATTTGGAGGAAACCACAATGGCAAAGGCTAAATTCGAAAGAACAAAACCACACATTAACATTGGTACTATCGGCCACGTTGACCACGGCAAGACTACTCTTACTGCTGCTATCACTATGACAATGGCTGCTAAGGGTCAAGCTAAGAAAATGAAATACGACGAAATCGATAAGGCACCAGAAGAAAAGGCAAGAGGTATTACGATTAATACTTCACACGTAGAATATGAAACAGACAACCGTCACTATGCACACGTTGACTGTCCAGGCCACGCAGACTATGTAAAGAACATGATTACAGGTGCTGCTCAAATGGACGGCGCAATCTTAGTTGTTGCTGCAACTGATGGTCCAATGCCACAAACAAGAGAACACATCCTTCTTGCTCGTCAAGTAGGCGTTCCTTACATTGTAGTATTTATGAACAAATGTGACCAACTCGACGACCCAGAACTTTTGGAACTCGTTGAAATGGAAATCAGAGAACTTCTCTCTGAATATGGCTTCCCAGGCGATGATACACCAATCATCAAGGGTTCAGCTTTGAAAGCTCTTGAATGCGCTCAAGCTAACGAAGGCGACGCTGTTACAAACGCACCTGAAACACAATGCATTAAAGAACTTATGGACGCTGTTGACTCTTACATCCCAGCTCCAGAAAGAGACGATGCTAAACCATTCTTACTTCCTGTAGAAGACGTATTCACAATCTCTGGTCGTGGTACAGTTGCTACTGGTAGAGTAGAAAGGGGTGTTGCACACGTTAACGACCCAGCTGAAATCGTTGGTTTACAAGAAGAATCAAGAAACACAGTTATCACAGGTCTTGAAATGTTCAGAAAACTTCTTGACGAAGCTCAAGCAGGTGACAACGTTGGTGCTCTTCTTCGTGGTATTGACAAGAAAGACATCGAACGTGGTCAAGTTATTGCTAAACCAGGTTCAGTTAAACCACACACAGTATTCGAAGGTCAAGTGTATATCTTAACTAAAGAAGAAGGTGGCCGTCATACTCCATTCTTCAACAACTATCGTCCACAATTCTACTTCAGAACAACAGACGTTACAGGTTCAATCAAATTACCTGAAGGTGTTGAAATGGTTATGCCAGGCGACAACATCAAAATGGACGTTGAACTCATCACACCTATCGCTATGGAAGAAGGTTTGAGATTCGCTATCCGTGAAGGTGGCAGAACTGTAGGTTCAGGCGTTGTTTCTAAAATCGTTAAGTAATTAACCCTTTTAGTTAAGCTAAATAATTAAAGGTGCAGAATTTTCTGCACCTTTTCTATTTTTAAATAAAATAAAAAAGCAACGAATTTTCGTTGCTTTTTGTATTTTGTTTATAAGCCCAAAATTTGCTTTTTTTTGCTATCAAATTCTTCTTGCGTAATTATATCACTATCTAAAAGTTCTTTAAGTTTTTTAAGTTCATCTGTAAAACTGTTAGAAATAGGTGTGTTTTCAGCTTTCTTTTCATCTTGTCTTGCCATAATAAGTTTTAATATTTCTTCACGCACTGCTTGAGAATTTTCAATAAATAAGAACTTAATTTTGCCAGATGATGTTGCAACAATAATTTTGTTAAACATACCACTGCCAACTGCTGAAATACTATCAATAGGTAAATCAACTGAACTACCAAAAATAGTTTTGCCATAAACACGCTTGTCGGATACTGTTATTTGCATTTTGCAAATAATCCAATAATATAAAAGGAATACTAAAAAAATGTAAAGGAAAAAGAAAAACAAATAGATGTATCCATCATCCCAAATCTTATCGTATTCGTCCCAATATCCACAATCACCGTAAGAATGAGTTTTTCTGTACCAATCTTCATAATAAGAGTAATTGTATTTGCTACAAATAGCATTTTTTTGAGAAACTGCAACAAAAAGAAAAATTAGTGCCAAGGCTAAGCATCCTATAAAAATGCTCAAAACAACAATTTTTGCTTTTTTGCTTACTTTGCTTGAAATTTTAATGTTTTCCATTTGTAAAAACTCCTTTTTTGTTAATAATATAACTAGTATATCCTACAAAATGTAGGAAGTCAAGTAAATTCCTACATTTTGTTGTAAAATAAAAGTATGAAAGGGAATATTTTTGGAAAAAGATTAAAAGAATTAAGAATAAATAAAGGGATTTCTCAGCAAAAGTTAGGGGAAGACTTGGGTTTTTGCAACCAAACAATTAGTTTTTGGGAAAATGGTAGCAGAGAGCCTGATTTAGATACATTAGTTAAAATATCACATTATTTTGAAATTTCAATAGGAGATTTGCTAGAAGAATAGCCGTCACGCTAAAAAAAAGTGTGGCGTTTTTTATTTTAAAAGCACATTGACAATTTTTTGCTATTATTATATAATGTATGTATACGAAAGTTTGGGGTTATACTATGGAAAACTTAATGCTTGAGCCCTTAAAATTTTATGAAAACACGGCAAAAGCACTACACGACATAAACACAAAAGAATATTTTGATGATTTAGTCAAAAAATCAGGCGTTGACACTGAAGAAAATAGAAAAACCGTTGTTAAGTATAAAAAGCAAAAGAAAATCGTTGACCATTTAGACGGAAGGCTAACAAAATTCAAAATTTTGAAAGGTTTTTTAATTTTCTTTATAATCGTTAGCATTTTAACGGCTATTATCGGTTTAGCAGTGGGCGAAGGCTTAGCAAAAATATTGTGCCCTGTTATCGGCATGGTGTTAACCATTGTGTTTATCCTTTTAATAACCAAAAAAATTAACAAGATTATTAAATCGCTAAAAGGACAAAAAGATATAGAAAATCAAAAGGCTTTGGCGATTTTAGAAGAAGCACAAAGGCAAATGGCACCACTAAATGCGCTATTTACCGAGTACGACACCTTTAATCTTATAGAAAAAACAATGCCAAACATAAAGTTTAACAAGCATTATGATGGCAAAACCCACGCTGATTTTAACGAAAATTATAATTTTATAGACCAAATAGGCCAAAATCGCTCGGTTGTTGATACAGTTTCTGGAAGGCTTTTTGAAAACCCTTTCGTTTTCTATAGATACTTAAATCATTATATGGGAACAAAGCCTTATGTGGGTAGCCTTGTTATTCATTGGACCACGCTAGAAAGGGATAGAGATGGAAGGCTAAAGAGGGTGCATCATACAGACACTTTGCACGCAACTGTCATAAAGCCTTATCCTGAATATAATTATGGCACGGGACTAAGCTTCGGAAGTCAAAGTGCGCCCGACTTAAACTTTTCAAGAAAATTTGAACATGTAGAAAGACTTTCTGACAAGGAAATTGAAAAAAAGGTTAGAAAGGGCGAAAAAAAGATAAAGAAAAAATCCGAAAAAGCCACCACAACAGGAGTTGCATTTACCGAAATGACCAACTCAGAGTTTGACGTTTTGTTTGGGGCAATAGATAGGGATAACGAAGTTCAATTTAGATATCTATTCTCACCACTCGCACAAGTTAATATGGTTAACCTTTTGCGTTCAAAAGTGGGGTATGGCGATGATTTTTGTTTCACCAAAAGGGGAAAACACAACTACATAGAAAGCGAACACGCACAAATGTGGGATATGAATACCGATAGTGAAAATTATTGTTCATATGATATCGATGATGCTAGGCAAAAGTTTATAAATAGAAATAACAGCTTTTTTAAGAGCATATACTTTGATTTTGCACCACTACTTACAATTCCAACCTATCAGCAAGAGCCGAGCATGGTGTTTGAGCCCTTAGATAGTTTTAAGGCGAACTACTCTAATTATGAGCATGAAGTTCTGGCAAATGCCATAGGCACGCATCATTTTGCGCCACAGCAAAGTGCAACAAGCGTGATGCTAAAAGCAAGTTTAGTAAAAACCAAAAACGACACCGATATCGTTATGATAAATGCGAGTTCTTATGAAGCACACCACAGGGTAGATTTTATCCCTGTGTTCGGTGGAGATGGGAAAACCCACTTAGTGCCTGTTCCTTGGATAGAGTATTTACCTATCGAAAAGAATACGCCTATTGCAGTTAAGTCGGCAGGGCAAAACAAAAGGGACTTTATTGTTAAGGCATATAATCAAAAAATTGATAGTGAACTTTTTAACTCGCCATCAGCATACTTGCACGGATTATTTGCAAAGATTATTGATAATGCAGATGCAAGTGGTATTGATTCAGTATTAAATAAAATTGATAAATAATAAAATAAGACAAAGGAGAAAACTAATATGTCAATTCAATTAGATGAAAACAACGTAAACTTAGAAGGCAAAGACGTTAACGTCATAAACCAAACTATCACAGCAAAAGTTGGCTTTGGCTCTAAACTTTTTGAAGTGCTTTTGTGGGTGCTATTTATAATCCCAGGCGTGATATTCTTGTTCAAGAAGATTAAAGCCGATAATTATTTCCAACAACTTCAACAAAAAATCCAAAAGAACGCATCTCAAATAGATAACTATATGGAACAACGTGTAGTAGTGCTTAAAAACTGCGCTAAAATTTTGGATAAGCAAGCAGAGTTTGAAAAGGGCGTTTTTGAAAATATTGCTAAATATCGTTCAGGTAATGGCGATAACGACGACCAAAAGAGAAACGAAGTTGCAAGCCAAATTGAAGATTTATCAAAGAGTATCAATATCGCTTTTGAAAATTACCCAGACCTAAAGTCACACGAAGCATTTGAAAATGCAATGAGGCAAAACTATCAACTTCAACTTGAAATCACTGCTGCTCGTGAACTTTATAACGACACGATTAACACTTGGAACAGAGACATCTTTGCATGGCCAACAAAAATGATAGTAGCAGCAAAACACGGATATAAAACAAGAATACCTTTCTCTATTTCTTCATCAGTTAAAGAAGAAGCAAGGGGAACATTTTTCTAAAAACCAAACATAAAGGTGCAGAAAACTCTGCACCTTTTTTGTTTGACCAAAATAAAAAAAAGTTGTATAATTTAAAAAAATTAGCTTAGGAAAGTGTTATGAAACAGTTTACTATTATCGGTATGAGTTGCGCTGCTTGTTCAGCAAGGGTGGAAAGCGCCGTTAAAAAAGTTAAGGGCGTTGATAAGGTTGCCGTTAACCTGCTTATGGGCGCTATGACTGTTGAAGGAACTGCTAGTGATGACGCTATTATTAAAGCAGTTCAAGATGCAGGCTATAACGCTTTTGTGGCTTTAGATGCGCCAGTAATAGAAAAAAAACAAAATAGCGAAACTAAGACGCTAAGAAACAGACTTTTGATTTCGCTTGGCTTTTTAATAGTCTTAATGTATGTATCAATGGGGCATAATATGCTTTCTTTGCCCCTTCCGTTGTTTTTAGAAAATAATCCATTTTTAATCGCAACGGCTCAAATGGCGCTTGCTTTAATTGTTATAATCATTAACAGGAAATTTTATATAAACGGCGCAAAAGGGCTTATAAAAGGCGCACCAAATATGGACACGCTTGTGGCAATGGGCTCTTTTGCAGGCTTTGTTTATAGCCTTGTGCGATTAATCTTAATAGGTGTGGCAGTTAGCGCAAACGACCTATTGCTCGCAAAAGGTTATTTGCACGACCTTTATTTTGAATCGTCTGCAATGATTTTAGTTTTAATAACTTTGGGCAAGATGCTTGAGGCTTACTCTAAAGGCAAAACGACAAATGCACTAAAAAGTTTAATGGCTCTTTCGCCTAAAACGGCAACTATTGTAATAGATGGCAAAGAGCAAATAGTTTTAATCGACCAAGTTAAAGTTGGCGATATTTTCGTGGTAAGACCTGGCCAAGCCGTTCCTGTGGACGGAACAGTTTTGGAAGGAAACAGTTCTATAAACGAATCTTCAATAACGGGCGAGTCTATCCCCGTTGACAAGGCAGAAGGGGATGAAGTAAAGGCAGGCACTATTAACGAGTTTGGATTTATAAAGTGCCGTGCTATTTTGGTTGGGCAGGATACTTCTCTGAGTAAAATTATTAAAATGGTCAGCGATGCTTCGCTTACTAAAGCGCCTATTTCTAAAGTTGCTGACAAGGTATCGGGAATATTCGTGCCCATCGTTATGGGTATTGCTTTAATAACCTTTATTATTTGGCTTATAATCTCGCAAGAAGTGGGGTATTCGCTTACAAGGGCAATTTCGGTTTTGGTCATAAGCTGTCCGTGTGCTTTAGGGTTGGCAACGCCAGTTGCCACTATGGTGGGCAGTGGCGTGGGTGCTAAGATGGGCGTGCTATTTAAAAACGCTGAGGCATTAGAGCAAACGGGCAAAGCAAACATAATTGCTCTTGATAAAACTGGGACAATAACTTTAGGCAAGCCTAACGTCACTGACGTGATTACGTTTGATATTAATGAAAAATCGCTTTTGCAGTACGCTTATGATTTGGAAAGCAAAAGTGAACATCCTTTGGCAAAAGCCATAGTCAAAAAAGCGCAAGAAAACAACTTAACGGCGAGGGAAACTCAAGATTTTCAAATTTATCCAGGTGGTGGAATTGTTGGCACCTTAAATGAAAAACAGCTGTGCGGTGGCAATCAAAACTTTATTAGTCAGTTTGTAAGCCTTGACGATAATGCAGTTAATATTTCGGAAAGCCTTGCAGAGCAAGGAAAAACGCCTTTATATTTTGCATTTGATAAAAAGCTTATAGGAATAATAGCTGTCGCTGACGAGATAAAAACTGATAGCGCCTATGCCATAAAAACGTTAAAAGAGTATGGATATAGGGTAGTGATTTTAACAGGCGACAATGAAAAGACAGCTAACGCTATTGGAAAAAAGGTTGGCGCTACTGAAATTTATCACAGTTTGTTGCCAGAAAACAAGGCTGAAATTATAATGAAGCTTAAAGAGCAAGGCAAAGTTATTATGATTGGCGACGGCATAAACGACGCTCCATCACTAACCACAGCCGATATTGGCATTGCCATAGGTCAAGGAACTGACGTTGCGATAGACGCAGCAGACGTTGTTTTGATAAAAAACGACCTAACTTCAGCCATTAATGCCGTGACTTTAAGCAAAAGTGTTATGACTAATATAAAACAAAACTTATTTTGGGCGTTCTTTTATAACGTTATTTGTATTCCTTTGGCAGCAGGGGCTTTCACTTTTCTCTTTAACTGGACGCTAAATCCTATGATTGGGGCTGGGGCAATGAGTTTATCAAGCCTATTCGTTGTGACAAATGCATTAAGGCTAAATCTATTTAAGCCAAAAAAGTTTGTTCAAAAAGAAAATGATATTAAACAAAATGACGGTATTAAAATCATTTTATCGGTTGATAAAATGATGTGCAAAATGTGTGAAGCGCACGTAAACAATGCTGTAATAGGAGCGTTTAATGAGGTTAAAGTCACTTCTTCGCACGAAGAAAAGCAAACTATTGTTTTAACTAAAAATCAAATTGATATTGAAAAGCTTAAAAATGTTATAGAAAATCTAGGTTATCCGGTTGGAAAAATAGAGATAGAAGAATAAAAGTGGAAGTCGCTGAATAAAAAAATATAAAAATAGATAAAAAAATTTTTATCAAACGCTTGACAAATAATAAAGCAAGTGTTAAAGTATTAGCGTAAATTTAATAAAAGCTGTGACGAAGACGGATTCTATAAAAGATTTTTTCAGAGAGTCGGGGAGGGTGCAATCCCGATAAAAGCTAATAGAAATCTTATCACTTCTGAGCTGAAAGTCCAAAAGAGTTTTTCTTGAGTAGGCGCTTTCCGTGTTTGCTACGTTAGTGTATAGGAGTTGTTGGACTCTGAAGGTGGTAGAATTTTCTACAATTTGAGTGGTACCGCGTACGAAATATCGTTCGTCTCAAAATTTGAGGCGAACTTTTTATTTTTATATATAAAAATTTTTTAAGGAGGTTTCACAATGAATACAAACAACACTTTAAATCAGTTATCGGAAGTCGCAACAAGAATTAAGGAGTTGCGCGAAATTATTGGTTTCTCCGTAAAAGAAATGACTGAAAAAACAAACGTGACAGAGGAGCAATATTTCGCTTATGAAAGTGGAAAAGTTGATATTCCTTTCTCATTTATACACAAATGCGCTTTAGCGCTTGGCGTTGATATGACAGACTTACTTGAAGGAAGCTCAGCAAAGCTTTCTACATATACAGTCACAAGAAAGGGGCAAGGTCAAGAAACGGCTAAAGAAGACGGCATTGATATCTCCAATCTTGCTCCTAAATTTAAAGGTAAACTTGCCGAGCCATATTACGTGACGTATGAATATTCACAAGGCCAAGAAAACAAGCCTATACACCTTGCAACACACAGTGGGCAAGAATTTGACCTAGTTTTAAGTGGCAAACTTAAAGTTCAAGTTGGCGACCACGTTGAAGTTTTGTCTGAAGGCGACAGCATATATTATAATTCATCTTTGCCACACGGAATGATTGCCGTTGATGGAAAAAACTGCACCTTTGTTGCAGTGGTTATGTCAGGTGATAATTCGGCTGAGACCGTAGTTAGAAAAAGCGTTATCAGCGCAAAAACAAGCGAAAAACTCGTTTGTGAAAAGTTTGTTGAAACAGTTGAAGATAGTGAAGGAAGACTTCAGTCAATCGACTTCAAAAATACAGACACCTTTAACTTTGGTTTCGATATAGTTGACGGCATTGCCGAAAAATACCCAGAAAAACTTGCAATGCTACACCTTGATAAAAACAAGTTTGAAAGAAGATTTTCTTTTAAGGATATAAAGAAAGCGTCTAACCAAGTTGCAAACTACTTTACGTCACTTGGTATCAAGCGTGGCGACAAGGTTATGCTTGTTCTAAAACGTCATTATCAATTCTGGTTTTGTATGGTTGCACTTCATAAACTCGGTGCAGTTGCAATTCCAGCAACTAATCAGCTTAAGGAACACGACTTTGAATATAGATACAATTCAGCTGGTGTAAAGGCTATAGTTTGTACTGCTGATGGTGACACTTATACTTATGCTGAAAGCGCTGCTAAAAAATGCCCAGGCGTAGAAAAACTCATAATGGTTGGGGGTAGCAAAGACGGCTGGCTTGATTTTGATAAAGAGTATAAACTATTTTCTAGCAAGTTTGAGCGCCAAAAAGATTGCTCTTGTGGTGATGAAGCTGCGCTTATGTTCTTTACGTCGGGAACAACAGGCAATCCAAAAATGGCATCACACAAACACACGTATGCTTTAGGGCACTACGTGACTGCTAAATACTGGCATTGTTGCGAACGTGATGGCTTGCACCTTACAATCTCAGACACAGGCTGGGGTAAATCACTTTGGGGCAAGTTGTACGGACAATGGCTTTGCGAAGGCGCAGTTTTTGTTTATGACTTTGATAGATTTGATGAAAACGACCTTCTTCCAATGTTTGCAAAATATAATATCACAACTTTCTGCGCTCCACCAACAATGCTTAGAATGTTAATTCGTGGCGACCTAAGTCAATATGATTTATCTTCTATCCATCATATGACAACGGCTGGTGAAGCATTAAACCCAGAAGTGTTTAATAAGTTTAAAGAAGCAACAGGCCTTGAAATAATGGAGGGCTTTGGTCAAACAGAAACAACACTTGCTATTGCAAATCTTTACGGCACAACTCCAAAAATTGGCGCAATGGGTAAGGCTAACCCACAATACGACGTTGACGTTGTGGACGCTGACGGAAATAGCGTTCCTGCCGGCGAAGTTGGGGAAATCGTTATTCACACCAATAAAAACGTGCCTTGTGGCTTGTTTAGAGAATATTATCGTGATAGCGAAAAGACAAATGAAGCTTGGCACGACGGCTTATATCACACAGGCGATACTGCTTGGCGTGACGAAGATGGATATTTTTGGTACGTTGGACGTGTTGACGACGTTATTAAGTCAAGTGGCTATCGTATCGGACCTTTCGAAATTGAGTCGGTAATAATGGAACTTCCATACGTATTAGAATGTGGCGTTTCAGCCGTTCCTGATGAAGTTCGTGGTCAAGTTGTTAAAGCAAGTATAGTTTTAACAAAAGGCACCGAGGGCACCGAAGAATTAAAGAAAGAAATCCAAAAATACGTTAAGGACCACACAGCACCTTATAAATATCCACGTGTCGTTGTCTTTAGAGATGAACTTCCAAAGACTATAAGTGGCAAAATCCAAAGAAACAAGTTATAAACGGCGCAATACTGCGTTTCTGCAAAGTGTTTTGACTTCGATGACCAAAAAGGTCTATCTCATCCAAAACACTTAGCGAGCCTTGTCTTGCTTGTTTCTAACTCGTTTCTTTCGTAGATGGGTTATAAACTGCGCAATACTGCGTTTACTGCCCAGAGCAAAAGACTTCGATGAACAGACGTTCTATCTCATCCTTTTGCTTGGTCGAGCCTAGCCACGTTTGTTTTAGCGCAAACTGTAAAATAAACTATCAAATGAACCAATATGTATTTTAATGAGTTAAAGGTGGGTATGTCTGTTGAGATAGCGCCTGCAAAAATTGAAAAACAAAAAATGTTAGAATTTGCTCGTGATTACGACAATATTCCACTTCACACCGATGAAGAATATGCTTTAACCACGCCGTTTGGAAAGCTTATTGCACCTGGAGTTATGTCGTTTATGTCAGTTTGGGCTAAATATTTAGAAGTGGACTTTTTCGGTGAAGAACTGCTTGCTGGAAAATCTACTTTCATAGAGTGGCTAAAGCCTGTATTTGCTGGCGACGTGTTGACGGCAAAAGCAACCATTACAGCTTTAACACCAAGAAATAGAAAAAACGGCATAGTTGAAGTGACCATTGAAGCTTTTAATCAAAATGGAGAAAAGGTTTTAATTGATAAAACTGAAGCAATTGTAAAAATTAAACAGTAAAAAATACAATAATAAAGCACGGTAGTCTATAAATGTAGACTACCGTGCTATATTTTATCTGAATTTTAGTTGAAAGAATCTTTGTAAGCTTTACCGAATTTAAATGTAGGCATTTTTGTTTCAGCGATATTAATTTTTTCTTGAGTTTTAGGATTGATGCCTTCTCTTGCAGGTTTAACCTTTAGTTCAAAAGTACCAAAGCCAGAAATTTGAACTTTTTCTCCAGCATTGAGACCGTCTGTGATAGCGCCGAGAACGCCATCAAGTGCTAAATTTGCATCTTTAAGTGTGATGCCTACTTTGTTTGCGATTGCCCTTACTAATTCGTTCTTATTCATAAAATAAGTCCTCCATATATTAATACAATTATTATACCACAAATAAAAATTTTTTCAATAGTTTTTTTAAAAAAAATGACGTTTTTAGTAAAAAAAAGCCCATTTTTGCCACTTTTTTATATAAAACAGCATTTCCTTGACAGTCTTTTAATTTTTTTTTAATATATAGTTTGAAAAAATGATAAGAATTTTTTTAAAAGGTGGTAATTTAATGGCAGAAAAATTGAGTGAACAAATATGTTTTGTGCATAGTTTTGGTGATTTTGTTCAAAAAACATGCCAAAAACTACCATTTTCTAATATTTTACTATTAGCGACAGACGTTGAATTTTTTGAGTTTGGTTTCAAAATTTATAATCTTTTTTTAGAAAAAGGCAATAAGGTTGAAACGGTTATAATAAAGGATAAAAACTTGTTGCAATTACAAGATTTTTTCAAAGCAAAAGACACAATCTCAGAGTTTCGTGGGGTTATCGTGTTTAATAAACAATTTTTGTGCCATATACTTAGTGGTTGGTGCGAGCTACCTAATATTTTTTATTTACATTGCTCAAGTGATATTTATGGAATATTTGAAAGCAATAATAAAACACAGGTCGAGTATTATTTTTATTTGACCGATATTGACAAAAATGATATATTAAAATGCATTGCAATAAGAACACTCTGCTTGATAGATTACGTGTTTTATATAAATTTAACAAAATTACAAATTGACCAACAATTTTTTAGTGCACTAAAAAGAACTATCGTTTTGTCTATAACAGCACTTGATAATAGTGAAGAAAACAATAAAAAACTTTTTAGACTTTCATTTATAATTGAAAAATTTTTATCGCATAAAGCTGAAATTAGATACTTTTCGGCAACCGTAAGTTCTTATTTAATGAAAAATAACCTATACGATTTAGAAGTTAATTTTATGGCGTCGAAGCTAATTATTAAAAAATATAAGGCATTACTTAAAAACAAATTTCAAAGCCAAATTTCTTTTTCAGAAAGGGCAAAGCTGGTTAGTTTTTTTAGTAAAAACTCAATTAACTGTTGCTTAGATGCAATGCGTAAACAGTTAGACAGAATAAAAGATAATATAATGGACAAGCAAGAAATTAAAAGTCTTATTAAAGCATACGACAAGCTTGTTAGTTTTATAGACGAAACGGTTTTAACAAAGAACAATGAAAAAGATAAAAGAGAATTAATAGAAAACCATAAACTTAATACGTGTGTAAGCGTTTGTGGCGATACAAACTTAAGTATAAACGGCATGACGTGGGCTCGGCAAATGAGTTTTATGCAATATGTATAAATTATAGTGAATTTGGCAATACTCCCTTAAAAATAAGGGGGTATTTTTTGTGCTTAAAAAAATTAGCGTGATAACATCATCTATAATTTTGATTTTAAGTTTATTTATACTTAATAGAGTGCCTACGTTTAATATGGCAAAAGAATATGAAGTATATTTTACAAACTATTCATCAACGCATTCTCAAAAAACTGATAAAAATAATTTTAAATTTATTCTAGGCGTAAAGGGAGAAAGCTGTACGCTTGAAGTTGGCGAGTTCTGTTTAGAAGAATTTTTAAGCCAGATGGAAATAAACGTATATTTTATAGAAAACCTTGAAAATACAGTTTGTTATTATGGGTATTCACCAAAAGTTAAGTATCTAGAAATGATAAACGGAAAGATTATAAACGTACATATCGTAATTAGCAAAAGCTACGTTAAAATAGGTTGTCCAATAATTTACGGAAGTTTTTAAGATTAGGTATAAAAAATTTTTATTTGTCAATAATCACTACGACAAGAGTAAAAGGAGATGAAAAAATGAAAGAAAGAAAAAGAAGTGCGTTATTATTTATCAAAAGAAACGCAGTATATTTAGTGCTTGCACTTTGCATATTAGCAGTGAGTTTTTCTATTGCTTTTATGCTTATTAACAAAGAGGGCGATTTATCGTTAAATTCGGGTGGCTCATCAATTATCAACCCTGATGAAAATAGTCCAACAACTTCGCCAGATGATGAAAATATCTCTGTGATAAAACCTATAGAATTCATTATGCCTGTGTCTAACCCAACTGCCATAGGAGAATATGGCGAAACTATGGTGTTTAATAGCACGCTAAACAGATACACTGCGCATCTTGCTATGGATTTTTACGCACCTGAAGGTAGCGACGTATGTGCAGTTTACGATGGGACGGTTATAAGTGTTGAAAGCACCTTTTTGCAAGGCACTACTATAACGGTTGACCACGGAAACGGCTTATATACAATATATAATTCGCTTGCTGATGGCGATGGCGTTAGCGTTGGCCAACAAGTTAAGCAAGGCGATATTATAGGTCAAGTTTCAGTTAGCAACAGGCAAGAATATAAGGCTGGTGCGCACCTTCATTTTGAAGTTAAAGAAAATGGCAAGCTCATTGACCCAGCTAAATATTTAGAAGCACAAGAAAAATAATTAAAGTAATATTTTAACTTAGCCCCGAATAAGATAGTGTAAAAGTATCTTATTTGGGGTTTTTTTATGAAAAAAACAGCGCTTATTATTTGCACTTTTATTTTAGCGTTTTGCTCTGTATTTGTCGGTGGGTGTAATTATAGCTCAAATCGTGCACTTACCGAATATAATATCGAGTGCACGCTTGACGGCAACATTTTGAGCGCACGGCAAAACGTTTGCTTTGTAAATAACACCGAAAGCACGATTGAGAAGCTAACGTTTAATCTTTATGCAAATGCGTTTAGAGATGGCGCTTCTTATTCGCCTATTTCAGCGCAATATCTTTCAAGGGCATATCCAAACGGTATAAGCTATGGTGGAATTAGTATAAATAAAGTAGAAGTGGACAAAAAAAGTGCAGATTATGAGATTTGTGGGAAGGATAAAAATCTCTTATCAATAATGCTTGGCAAACAAATTTATCCTGATGAAAAGGTGGAAATTGTAATAGAATTCACCTTAAGTCTTGCAAACGTCGTTGCAAGAACGGGATATAATAATTCCACCATAAACTTAGCTAACTTTTATCCTATATTATGCGTTTATGAAAACGGCGAGTTTTATGAGTGTGTTTATTATGACAAGGGCGACCCGTTTTATAGCGAGTGTGCTAATTATAAAGTAAAGATTACTTGCGACAAGGATTACGTGATTGCGTCTAGCGGTGCGCTTATAAACCAAACGCAAGGCCAAAAAACCCAAACTGCTACGTATAAAATAGAAAACGCACGTTCTTTTGCATTTGTTCTTAGCAAAAAGTTTTCTGTTATAACAAATAGCGTGGCAGGGGTAAAGATAAATTACTATTATTATCAAGATGAAAATCCACAAAGCTCAATTGAGTTTGCAATCAAGTCAATCAAACTGTTTAGCGAAAAGTTCGGCGAATTTCCTTATAAAAATTATTCTGTAGTGCAAACTCAGTTTGTGCAAGGTGGAATGGAGTTTCCCGGGCTTGTTATGATAAGCGACGAACTAACAGACCTAGCTTACGGCGAAGTGATTGTGCACGAAACGGCGCACCAGTATTGGCAATCGGCAGTTGGCAATAACGAGATAGAGCACGCTTTTTTAGATGAAGGGCTTAGTGAATATTCGGTGGTTTTGTTTTATGAAAAATATAGTGAATACGGCTATACTAGGCAAAGTTTAATTAAGTCAAGTGAACAAACTTATAAGATTTTTTGTTCGGTTTCAGATAAACTTTATAACAAAGTCAACACTGTTATGCTAAGAAGTCTAAATGACTTTACTAGCGAGTATGAATACGTTAATATTGCTTATATAAAACCGTGTATTATGTATGATAATTTAAGAACGACTATAGGCGATAAAAGATTTTTCAGTGGTCTAAAAAGATATTATAATACTTACAAATATCAAATTGCTAAGCCTGACGACTTAATAGGCGCTTTTGAAAAAATAGGAGCAGATACTAACGGCTTTTTTCAAAGTTTCTTTGAAGGAAAAGTTATAATTTAAATAAAATCGTTAAAAATCTATTTGAAAATAGTTTTTCAAGTAGATTTTTTTAGTTATTGCTTAAAAAAATACATTTTATCTCAACTAAATAAATGTTAATCATTGACAAAAGAAATATTAAATGTTAAAATTATAAAGTATATAATTACACTTAAGCGTTTAAGGAGATTTTATGAAAAAGCTTTTTAATATATTACTCGCAGTTATTATGATTATGGCGTGTGCATTTTCACTTACTGCTTGTGCGCCAGATGATGGTGGCTCTGATGGAAAAACCGGACTTATCGTAAGCAGGGATAAAAAGGGAAATTACGTTGTTAGAGATTTCGTTTACGTTGACGGTTGTTTGGGCGAGGACGGCACGCTTGATATAGGAGAAGTTTTGGCAGAAAGAAACATTGCTTCTGCAAAAATTTCAGCAGGTGCTTTTGACGGAGATGATAAAATTAAAACACTTATCGTTTCTGATAAAATTGTTGAAATAGAGCAAGGTGCTTTTAGAAATATGAAAAGCCTAGAAACGTTAGAAGTTCCTTTCGTTGGTAAAAATGCTAAAACTGATGCGATATTTGACCAAACAAACCAAGCTGTAGGAAAATCTGTTCGTAAAGAAGCAACTTTCTCTCATTTCTTTGGCACGGCTGAATATGACGAAGGTAGTAAAATGAACAATGGATATGGAGACGTTTACGTTCCACTTACTTTGAAAAACGTTATAGTTAATGCAACTGCAAACGTTGATTATACGGCGTTAGATAAAGAAGGTTATGCAATCGGACAATACGCTTTTAAGGACGCAAGGCTTTTACAAAATATAACGCTTAAAGGTGAAAACTTAAAAGAAATTGGCGAAGAGGCATTTAGTGGTTGCACGTCTATTCAATCTATTACGTTGCCAAGCACGATTAAAACAGTTTATCAAAGTGCGTTTAATGGTTGTACTGCATTAACCGAAGTTGTTTTTGAAGGAACGAACGTGGTGCTTAAAAATAACGTGTTTAGTGGTTGTACAAAGGTTAACAAGTTAAATAGTCAAACTGAATTAACCGTTGACCTATTATGTTTTTCTGCAATTGGTGAAAACGCATTAGATTTTGGAAGAAGCGTTGAATATAAAGTTCGTAATCGTGGCGAATTTAATGTTGACAAAATCTTTGGCGAAACGTCATATATTGTTGTTTAATAATTAAAAGTTTTAATAAAAAAAGGTAGCAAATGATTGCTACCTTTTTTGTACTTTAAGCGATTTTAATTACTGTAAGTTAAGTTTACGTCTTTTAATCTATAAACCAACGCTCCAAAGCAGTTATAAGAAGAGCTTGCAGTAATAGCTTCTGCATATTCAAGGATTAAGCCGTTGTTTTTTATATTGCCGTTATCTGCTGAATCTTTTTGTACTACCACGTATTTTGATAAGCCCATATAGTCTGTATTACTAAGAGAAATACTAATATTTTTTACAGGAATTGAAAGCGTGTTTTGAGTATATAGGTTGCTAAACGTTGGATTTGTATAATTAAGTTTATCAATATTTAGCGTTGAGTTTGATAAATTCCTTATTTCCAATTGACTTGATTTTGAATACGTATAACTGACTATTGGAATTGTTGTGCTGTTGCCTTTATCGATATCCAAGTTGCGTGTTGCAAATATTAATTGAACGTTATCTAAAACTTCTCTAAAATTATACTCGTATGTTCCACCACCAGCATTTCCAGTGATTAGTTTTAATTTTTCTTGGTCTAACGTGTTTAAATCCATTTGACCAGTTATATCTTCGTTTTCATCTTCAGCATAATATTTTTTTGTCACAGTGTAAGAATTTTTCTTATAAATCGTTTCGTATTGATATATCTTGTGTGCAAACACAATTTTAGTTTCATCGTTTGCTATATAGGTATTTTTAACAGTTGTTTTTGAATAGATTGGCGCATAGGACCACGCACTGTCATAAAAATAAACTTCGCTTATAATTTGGTCTTTATAAACCTTATCGTCACTGTCATCAGCAGTTCTCTTAGTGTCAACAACGTCTATAGATAGAGTTGTTGTTATCTTGTTTATTACACTTTCAGAGGTTGAAAGGTTAATTTTGTTAACAGGGGGAGAAACTTTAGTTCCCATTTCATATTTAGCAACGTATTCACCATTATTATATTCAGGCACCAAATTCTCGTTTAGACTACTTGTTCTTTTTATGTCCTTATAATTTTTTTCTAAGGTGACGCTGTAGCGAAGCGTTTCTGATTTTATGTTCTTAACTTGAGTGCTGTTAAATTCTAAGATGGCATCGCCCGTGCAACTGCAACCCGAAAGGGTAAATGTTAAGCACAAACAGACGGATAGAATAAAAAATATAAATCTTTTCATTGTTTGCTCCATATATGTTTTCCATATTATGATATCATAAATAAAAAAAAATGTAAAACATCTATATCAAAAACGCAAAAAAAACCAAAAAATATGATACAATATAAGTATGATAAATCTTATTACAACCGATTCATACTTTAATATGTTTGATTTGCTTTTAAATAATCTTCAAGCCAATCAAAAAAGTATGGACCAAAAAAACGTAATATTTTGTGAAGAAAAAGTTTCTCTTTTGATAGAGCGACTTATTTGCTATAAATTTGGTGGAACGTTTAACACTAGTGTCTTTTCGTTTGGCAATTTTTTGCGCACGCATGAGCCAATTGAGAATTTGTTGACGATAGAAGGCTCTTCCATGGCTGTTAAAAAGATTTTGTCAACTGTTAAGCTTAACTGCTTTAAGGCGAGCAAAACTACTATTGCGCCTACTTTATATAATCTCATAATACAACTAAAAAGTGCAAAAGTCACACCAAACGATATTAAATTGGCAATCCAAAGCACAAACGGCATTTTAAAAAATAAATTAATAGACATTTATGAAATCTTTAACGCCTATGAGAATTTTGTTAAGGCAAACGGATACGAAGACCAGTCTTCATATCTATCGCATTTAAGTCAGGTTATTGCCCAAACTGAAGCGTTGCGTGGTGCAAACGTTTATTTGGTGGGCTACGAAGGTTTTACAGCGCAAATGCGTCAAGCAGTGGATGCACTTATTAAGCGCACTAACAACTTGACGGCCATTTTATGCGAAGGGGAAAACCCACTAGTTTTTGTAAATGAAAGCGCTTATTTTATTAAGCAATTATGTAAAGAAAAAAATTATCCACTTATATATCAAAAACAAAAAAGCAAATATTCTAAAAACGCCAAGGTTATTGTAGATAATCTTTTTAATCCGTGTACTTATAATAGTCAAAGTCTTGATGATAAAGACTTTGAAAAAAAAGGGCAAGTGTATTGTTATTTTGCGCCTAATCCAATTGACGAAATTAACAGGGTTGGTCAGATAATAAAGCAAAAGGTTTTAAGTGGCGATTGTAGATATAAAGATATGACCATTGCTTTGCCGTCTAACGACTACGTGCCTATTATTCAAAAGGTTTTTGCGAATTTAGAAATTCCATATTTTGTTGACGAGCGTAAAAAAGTCGACCATCATCCGTTAATAAAACTGATTTTATCGTATATTGACGTTATTAGAAAAAATTTTGACAATAAAGCGTTAATCGCTTTTGCAAAAAATCCATATTTTTGCGATGACTTAGCAATTGCTACAAAGTTTGAAAATTATATCATCAAATATAATATTATAGGATATAGAATAAAACAACCTTTTACTTTAAGTGATAAAATTGACGACCTAGCCTTATTAAACGATTTTAGAGATGGACTTGTTAGTAATTTTGAAAAGTTTGACGTTTTAGGCTTGCTTGAAAGACTTGACGTAAGAAAAAAGAACGCAGATTATGCTAAAAAACTAACTGAAATCGGCGAGATAGAAGAGGGCGCAATATGTGCGCAGATGTATGAATTAACGCTTAGTCTTTTATCTCAAATAAAGCTTTTGCTGGGGGACGCTAGTCTAACGCTTAAAGAATATAGGTCAATTTTTATTAGTGGAATTTCGGCTCTTGAAATGTCAATTATTCCACAATTTAACGATGCAGTGTTTATAGGTAGCTATAAGCAAACGGCACTTGTAAAGGCAAAGCACTTGTTTGCGATTGGCCTTACAAACACCGTTCCAAACGTTCAAACCGACGTGTCGCTTCTAAACGATGACGACATTGCTACGCTTGAACAAATTAAAGTTTTAGTTGAACCAAAGATTAATATTGTAAATCATAGAAATAGAGAAAACTTTGCTTTAGGACTCTCTGCGTTTGACGAGAGTTTATATCTAAGTTATCCTGTGTGTGGCATCGATGGTTCTAAAACGTTTAAGAGCGAAGTTTTAGATGAGATAATCAAACTAGTTGACTATAAACCGTTTGACGAAGGAAACGGATATTTAACCGTTAAGCAATCGCTAAAAACTTTTGCAAAGGAGTGTGGCGAGTTTTCTGATGCAAAGACCATAGACCTTGTAAACGCAAGTTCATTTTATAATACTAAACGAAGTGATTTGGCAAAAAAAATTATTGATATGGCGAATACCGAGTTGCAAGAAAGACTAACTCAATCAAAAGAAATACTAACGCCAAATGAAGTTTCTCCAACAGCTATCGAAGATTATTATAAGTGCCCATATATGTCGTTTTTGTCGCACGCATTAAAAATTACAAAAAGAGAAGAAGGGGACGTTGATTTTCTTTCGGTGGGTAGTTTAATGCACCAAATTTTCGATGAGTTTATATCTAAAATTGAATACGTCTCCGATAAAAAAAGCTTTGACAATATTTTTGATGAAATCGTTAAAGGAATATTGGAATTAGATGAATACAAAAAGTTTTGTTTAGATAGCTCAACTAATATGACCATTAAGAGAGTGATTAGTGAAAGCAAAAAATATTGCTATAAAACGTTTAACTCTCTTAAGGACAGTGAATTTAAGGTGGAAAAAAGCGAGGCTAAGTTTGGCAAAAACGGTTATTATCCACCAATAAGCTTGCTCGGTGGCAAAGTTATGATGAAAGGCAAAATCGATAGGGTTGACCAAACGGACAAGTTTATTAGAGTTGTAGACTATAAAACGGGCTCGACTGATTCGAGCGAGAAGTCTTTATTTGCAGGCGTTAAGCTACAGTTGTTTTTATATGGCTATGCAGTCAGTCAAGCAAGTAAAGGCGAAAAACAGATTGCAGGGCTATATTATCTTCCGGTTTCTGATAAATATTTAAAAGATGGTGATGAAAAATTAGTTTTAGCAGATGGGCATACGTTAAATGAAAAACAAGCGATTTGTTCTCAGGACGCAAGTTTTTATCAAAATGGAAAGAGCGAGTTTATGCCAATTAAGCTTGATGTTAAAGGTCAAGTTAAAAACGCAATTAACCGAGATGAAATAAACAGCTTTATGGATTATGCCGTTAGCATAAGCGAGTTGGCGGCCAGTCAGTTAAGCGATGGTGTTATTGTTCCGTCGCCTTATGAAAACACCTGCGATTATTGCGAGTTTAAGGGCATTTGCAAACAACAAAAGCAAATGGCAAGAAAAATAGGAGCTATCTCAAAAGAAACAATAGTGAAAGCCAAAAGGGAAAGTGAAAATGGTTGAGTTTACCAAAGAACAATTACAAGCAGTTGAGCATGAAAGTGGCAACGTATTGATTTCAGCATCGGCAGGCAGTGGCAAGACGCATACTATGATTAGCAGGCTTGTCAGACTTGTAATGCAAAAAAACGTTGACGTTAATCAAATACTTGCTGTGACATTTACCGAAAAAGCTGCTTTTGATATGAAGGAAAAACTTAAAAATGCTTTAACCAAAGCACAAAGTGGGGATAAGAATAGGATATACAAGCAAATAACACTTATTCCAACTTGTGACATTTCCACTTTGCACGCTTTTTGCGCAAAGCTTATCCGTTTGTATTTTTATGAAGTGGGGCTTTCTCCTGACTTTGTTATTGCAGATGAAACTTTAGCCAAAACAATGCGTAAGGATAGTATAGATAAGACTTTTAAGGAATTTTACGATGTGGGTGAAGACTGGTTTTATACGCTAGTCGATAGGCACGCACATCAAAGAAGTGACAGTCTGTTAAAAGAAATTGTTGTTTGGGCATATCTGTTTGCAAACTCAGAGCAAAACCCAGACCAACTTTTAGATAAATATCAAAGCGAATACACAAAAGAAAACTTTGAAAATTTACTTAGAAGCTATTTTGACACGCTAAAAAGCCAAGTAAGTTTGCTTGAAAAAGAGCTTGCCTGTGCCTATGAAACGTTAAAAAATGAACAAGTATTAAAAGGCGCAGAGTTTACAAAAACGGTGCTTATCGATATGCAGAGCGTGCTAAATGCAAAAGACGTGTATATTGTAAAAGCAAATTTTGAAAGCTTTAGTTTAAGATTAAATTTTGAACGAAAATTAACTGCATCACAAGACGATATTAAAGACACTGTTAAAATTTGCCGTGACAAGTTTAAAAAGCTTATCGAAAGGTTTAATAAACATTTAACAGATAGAGAAAATGATTTTAACAAGTTTAATAAGTTGGCTTTAGATACAGAGCACTTTGTTAGTATTGTCAAAAGATTTGGGCAAGTTTACTGTGATGAAAAGCGTGATGAAAACGTTTTGGACTTTGCAGACCTTGAACATTTTGCTCTTAAAATTTTAAATAATGAGTCTATTAGAGAAGATTTACGAAAAAAATATAAATACGTTTTTGTCGATGAATATCAAGACATAAACGGCGTTCAAGAAAGTATAATTAATCTAATTGCAAACGATAATTTGTTTATGGTTGGTGACGTTAAGCAAAGCATTTATGGGTTTAGGGGCTGTAGACCAGACTTTTTTGCAAGTAAATTTAGATCAATGCAACAAAAGGGTCAAAAAGTGCTTTCGCTCAATCATAACTTTCGTTCGGCGCAAAACATTATCGATATGGTCAACCAAGTCTTTTGTTATTCAATGACAAAGGATTATTTTGAAAGCGAATATAAAGGTAGTTCTGAGCTAATAAGTGGTGGCGTTTATCCACAAGAAAAAAAAGGCAGGGCAGTTTTTCATATTTTAGAAAAGCAAGAAAGAAAAAAACCTGAAGAAGAAGCGCCACGGGTTTACAATATATTGCAAGAAATAAATAAGCCGTTAGACTTTGCTGATAATCATACGGCTTCACTAATTACTGAAATAATAAATGACGAGTTAAAAAAGACTATTTATGATTTTAAAAGTGGTTGCGATAGACAAATCACGTATAGCGACATTGCAATTTTAACAAGAAACAAGCATAACGGCTACGTAGAGGGTATTGTCAAAGGCTTGATGATGCACGGCATACCTATAGTATCCGACGTTAAAGAAAACGTTTGCGATTACCCTGAAATTCAAATGATTATAAACGTTTTAAGGCTAATCGATAACTTTAATCAAGATATACCACTCGCAAGCACGCTTCTTAGCCCGATAGCAAACTTTTCTAACGACGATTTGGCTGAAATCGTTTGCAAGTATTCGCACACGGAAAGCGCAAAACAAAACAAAAAATGGTCGTTTATTCACGCTTATAATTATTATTTGCAAAATGAACGAAACGACCTATCAACAAGGTTAAAAGAGTTTGATGAATATATTAAAAATCTTACGTTTACTGCCCAGTTTATAGGCGCTGAAGGTGTGCTAAACAAAATTGTTGATGAAAAAGATATAGAAAGTTATTTTTTCGCTCAGCATAACGGATTAAAAAAAGTTGCACTTTTAAATAGGCTTATTTATGCGACTAGTGAAGGTGACAAAAAACTCACCGTTAATGAATTTTTGTATAAAATTCAAAATGCACCAGAAAGTTTTTCTTTTGCTGACAGTCAGTTTGAAGATGCAGTTAGCGTTATGACTATACACGCTTCAAAGGGGTTAGAGTTTCCGGTTGTTATAGTTTGTGGGCTAGAGCGCAATATGAATTTAGAAGATAATATTGGCGACGTGCTTTTTAGCCGTGAGAACGGTCTAGCATTTATGAGCTACGACGATGAAAAAAGAGAAAAGAGTGAAACGCTTTTGCGTGCAGTTATAAAAGAAAAAAACAGAAAAAGCGCCGTAAAAGAAGAGTTAAGACTATTCTACGTTGCTCTTACTAGAGCCACGTATTCATTGCATCTTGTCTATGAAGGGGAACTAAAGAAAAGAAGAGAAAATTTTGCTGGGGCAGAAAAGTTTATAGATTATATTCCAAATTCGTTGCCATATATCGTGCACTCGCCAAACGATTTTAAATTTACTGAACTAAAAAATAGCGCTAGGAAAATTATTATAGGTCAAAGCGATGAAAAGATTGTAAAAGAAATGCAAGATAGGTTTGACCTTAAATATCCGTTTATCGACGACACTGTTTTGCCGTTAAAACTTGGGGTGACAACTGCTAATTGCTATGATGAAGAAGAACTAGTTCATTTATTATTTGATGAGCCAACGCCTGATATTGAAAAAGGCAATATTGCCCACAAAATTATGGAGCTATATGATTTTAATAGTCAATTAGATTTGTGTGCGCAAGTAAATGAAATTATAAATAAGCAAATTCTAAAGCCTGAGCAAGTTCAAAAAGTCAACTTGGAGCGAATTGAAAAAGCAATAACTAGTGGCGCTTTTGACGAAATTAAGGGAACTAAGCTTTATAGAGAAAAGATGTTCTTAACCTGTATTGATGCAGATATGGTGACTGACAAAAAAAGCAAAGAACAAATAGTATTGCAAGGCGTTATAGACCTGCTTTCGATAAGCAGTGACGGTGCGATAATTATCGACTATAAATATTCAACGCTTGACAGCCAAAGTCTAAAAAGAAAATATCATAAGCAGTTAGAGTTATATGCTTTCGCCACGGAAAAAGTGCTTGGCATAAAGGTAAAAAAGATGATAATTGTAAATTTATTTACAGGCGAAACAGTTAAAATTTAAGACGATAACTTGACAAAAAAGGTTATTAATCGCCAAAAAGTTCGGTTTTATTATTCTCTAATACATTTAATATAAAAAGGGGGATAATATGAACGGACTTTTTTTGCTTATTATGAATAATTTTTTTGGTTTTTTAACCACTTCTACTTTGGCAATAATTTGCAGTAGTTTAGTTGCTTTTTTGACAATTTTATGTTCTATACTTTCACTTGCAAAAAGTCAATACACTCATTTAAAAAGACTGTGGATAGTTTTTGATTTTGTAGGGATTTGCTTAATAGAATTTTGGTTTGAAATGCAAATAGATAGACAAATTTCCTATTTGTATTTGACTGTGGGAGTTTGCTTTATAGGGCTGGCTATTTGCTTATTTTTGCCTGTTAAAAAACTTAAAATAAGCGAAGAAAAACGCATGCTTGCACAGTTTTTAGATAGGTGTGCGCATAACGAAAATAGCGAGCACAGACAGCAAAACCTGTCGGTGAAAAGCCAAAAAGACGTTAAGCTATCAAAAATTTTATCTTCTCCGATAATAAGTGCTAATCGCTCAGATGTAATTAATAAAAAAAGCAGTCAAGAAAACGACGAAATAGATTTTACACACATAAAAAGCATTTTAGCAAGGCTTGAATATTATCCACTTAAAGAGCAGGATAAAAAAAGTGCAAAAGAATTAGAACAAGCCATTTTAGATGCCGAAGAAAACGGGTTAGACAAAATACTTAAACAAAATATAAACGAAGGGCTTGGGGCACTGCTTAAAATTATGGCTAAATACGCCGTGTAAAAGGGGGTGTGACCATTATTGGCGCATAAATTTATGCTTTGTGTTGACATATTATGCCTTTATATAGTATAATAACTTATATTGTTAAGTAAGGAGGCATAACACGTTGTATAAAAGATTATTGACCACAATTTTATTAATAGTGATATGCTTTTGTTCGCTTAGCTTTATAAGTTGCAAAAAAGACAATTCATTTACCGTCACTTTTACTAATGGATATGATGAGTCTGCCCCTTATTATGGCGATGCAGTGCAAGTGGTCACCAGCGCTAAACAAATTGTAGAGCCTATCTTCGTTAGAGACGGATATAATTTTGTAGGCTGGAACGTGTCTATTTCACGAATAAAAAGTAGCACCACTGTTGTTGCGCAGTGGAAAAAATATCAAATGCACGTTGTCTTTAATGGAAATGGTGGCAAAGATGATTTTGGTAATTCAACTATAAGCATGACCGTGGATAGTGCAAAAGAGCTTGTGGATAATCAGCCACAATTCAAAAAGAAAGGTTATGCTCTTTCTTGGGAACCACAACTTGAAACTATTACAAAAAGTTGCACCGTCAACGCAGTTTGGACAATAAAAGATTATAATCTTACTTTTAAGAATAAGTTTGGTCAAGATTTTGCTAATAACAAGCTCAGCATAACTTATAAACATAAGCTTGACTATGCCCAAGTGCAAGCACCACAAATTACAGGCGAAAAGTTTGCATATTGGAAAGATGAACAGGGCTTGCCGATAGATAGAAATATAGTTTGGGACGTTGATTGCGACACGGTGTTTACTGCCGTGTACGTTTCTAACCAAGACTACGTTATAAATTACGACCTCGACGGTGGAGATAGACAACCAATAGACGTACAGCGATATTTTAACCAAAACACACAGATAAATTTAACTAATCCAACACGAAAGGGATATAATTTTGCTGGCTGGCAAATTAACGGTGGCAGTGAAAAATATTCAAGCGAACAGATTACGCTCGAGCAAATAAAGGTTGATGGCGAGCTTTGTGACGTTAATTTAAAAGCAACTTGGTCAAACGTGCCATACACGGCATCGTTTGATGCAGATGGAGGGCAATTTACAGGTCAACAGCAAATAGAGTTTTTCTATGACTTAGAAATTGGAGCTTTGCCTTCGCCACAAAAGGCTAATTATCAATTTGTCGGCTGGTTTTATGGTGAAGAGCAAATCAAAGAAGGCGACACTTGGCAATACGTGCAAGATATAACTATAACGGCAAAGTATAAAGCAATATACAAAGTTAAATTCAGCCTTTCATCATACGTTATAATAACTGGCGAGCAAGTAAGTTGCGAATTGGTTAAGTGGGGAGAAGTTCCAAAGGCACAATCTCTTGAAGACGTTGAAATTGAAATAGTTGAAGGCCAATCACTTCTTTCTTTGGACATTGCAATTATGCCTGTTGTTAAGCCTATTGAAGAAATAAACGTAAAAGAATATTTGTTTGGCAATTATTGGAAGTATTTAGATAGCCAAAATAATAGCTATAAAGTTTTAGTAAGCACAATTTTTAACAGTGAAAACTTGCCGGGAATAAGCGCAGGCGACACAATAGTTTTAGTTCCACACGTAAAACTTACTTGGGCACCTAACTACTAAATATTAAACCATACTCTTTAACAGAGTGTGGTTTTTTTATAAATCGAAGTAAACAATAAAAGAATAAAAAACATATAATGCACAAGGGGAGTGCATTATGGAAGAAAGTTATACTAATCACGTAGATACAAACATAAAAAAAATAAACAATAAAGAGTTTTGTTTTTTAAGAGATAACTCTTGTTTTGGCAATCACGGACAGCTTAGCGTTCTTTTAAGAAATTTAAAGTTTTATTTTGATATCAAGCCTACTAATAAACAATTAGCAGATGCGATTTTTCAAGTAATTTTATGCAATATTAAACACCTTATCGAGTTATGTAGTTTATACAGAAATAGTTTTAGCTTGCCAATATTTTTAGGTTATGAAAAAAATACTTGGCAATATTATAAGGATATTAAAACGCCTACTAAGGTTAAACAGTTGTATCTAGAAATAGCCTTAAGCGAATATCTGCTTATAGAAAATTATAAAAAGCTTATTGTAAATTCCGAAAGTTCAAAAAGCGATAATTTAAAAAAACTTATACTCGAAAGTGAAGAAAGCATAGTTTATTTTAATGAACAAATTAAGAAAGCTTAGTAGTTTTGTATGGTTTTTGTTGGGTAAAATTAAAGAATATGTATTTATTCTATTGCAATTGTCAATCTTTTGTTGTATAATATATTAAATAAGAAGGCTCGTTGGAGGGAAATTAATGTCTTTATTTAAGAAAAAAACACAGTCTAGTAGTATTGGAAAGATTTATATAGAAGAAAATTCAAAAAGCAGTCAATTTGAAGATTATAATAGATTAAAGGACAACCTTTTATATATCAGTGCTGATGGAAATTATAAAGTTATTCAAGTTGAATCATCAGTTATGTCAGAAGGCAAGACAACTCTTGTTGGCAACATTGCTGTAAGTTTAGGTCAAACAAACAAAAAAGTTCTTATTATTGACCTAGATTTTCGCCGTCCAAAAGTACATAGACTATTTTCTTTTAGTAAAGATAACGGAATTTCTGATTATTTTTTGGGCAAAATCGGAAAGGAAGAGTTAATTAAGAAAACCAAATATAAAAACGTTGACGTTATAACAAGGGGTGCTCTCGTTTATAATTCTTCGCTTTTACTTTTGTCGGACAAGTTCAAAAATCTAATTGCTGAGTTAAGAGAAGAATATGATTTTATCTTCCTTGATTGCGCACCTGTTTTGCAGGTTTCGGACTATATTCACATTGCAAAAATTTCAGACGGCGTTTTATTCTTGGTGGCTTATGCATCAACAACTAAAACACAAGTTGTCGATGCCATAAAAGAACTTAAGAAAAACGGAGCAAACATACTCGGCTCTGTCTTTACAATGTATGATATAAATAAAGACCAGAACTACTATAAAGGGCGTTATTATAAGTATCAAGAATACCTAGAGCAATCTTACTTAGATGATGAACAGATTGAACAAGCCCCTGAGGAAGAAAAGTAAAAATTAATTATGATAGATATACACACACACATTTTGCCATTTGTTGATGATGGAAGCATTGACAAAAATATTTCGCTTGATATGATTAAAGAGTGTGTTAGACAAGGTATAACAGACGTAATTTTTACGCCACACTATAGACATATTTTCAAGCTACCACCAAACGTCTTACAAAGTGAGTTTGAAAAATTTAAGAAATTAGTAGGCAGTGAAAACTTACCTATAAATTTGTATTTAGGTCAAGAAATTTATATTGACGACAGCTACAAACAAGTATTTGCTTGCAAAAAAGTTTTAACAATGAACAAAAGCAAATTTGTACTTGTAGAATTCAACGTTGAACAAGACGTGGATATTGCAGACGTAATTTATGAGTTAAAAATACTTGGATACACTCCTATTGTGGCGCATTATGAAAGATATTTGCTTGCTGACGTGGCAACGGCACTTGAAATAAAGTCACTTGGTGGATTAATTCAAATCAATGCAGACTCAATAGTTGGCAAAAATAAAAGATATTATGCAGGATTAATTAAAAAACTTTTTAAGAATAATTTAGTTGATTTTGTGGCAAGTGACGTTCATCATAATAGAGAAAACCATTTATTGCTTGCAAAACAATTTGTTCAAAAGAAGTTTGGGATAGATATAGCAGAGAAAGTATTTGCTCTCAATGCTAAAATGATTATTAAAGGTTAGAGTTTTCTAACCTTTTTTATAAGGAATTATGCAAAAAAGAATTATTGCAATCGGTGGGGGCGAGATAAAAAATAAAACCACCTTAGAAATTGATAGATACGTGGCAGAGCTTGCCAAAGCGCACGCAGGTGAAATTAGGGCAAACGCACTTTTTATGGGCACGGCTTCGCACGATAGTATGCCATACTTTAACAGCTTTAGAAAAACCTACACTTCAGTGTTTGACATAAAAGCAGAAGTTGCGCTAATGGTTTATGGCGAGATGAACGTAGATAGGATTGCCCAAAAAATTAAAAAGGCAGACTGTATTTATATAGGTGGTGGCGACACTCTTTATATGCTTGACAAGTGGGCAGAGCTTGGCATAGATAAACTTTTAATTGACGCCTACAATAACGGCACTATTATTTGTGGCTTGTCTGCTGGGGCAATTTGCTGGTTTAAGGATATGTACACCGATTATGAGATAATGCGTGGCAAAAGCGCTGATTACGTGCTGAAAAAGGGGCTCGGCGTCCTTGACGGCTGTATGTGCCCACACTTTGACGATAGAGAAAAAGATTTTCTCGAGGCGCTAAAAAAAGGGGATATAAAAAGTTGTTATTGTGTGGAAAACAACTCGGCTATTGAGTTTGTAGACGGCGTTTTTACAAAGTCCATTAGTAGTGGGGGCAAGGCATATTTTATCACTTGTGATGGCGAAAGGATAGATAAAAAGGAAATTTGATGAACAAAATAGATTATAATAAAAAAATGCTTGAAATTATGAAAGATAATTTGGGGCAAAAGAAAAAACTATTACTTCACTCTTGTTGTGCGCCTTGTTCAACGGCTTGCATTGAAAGGCTTATGGAGGCTTTTTATATTACGGTTTTTTATTATAATCCAAATATAGATACTATTGAAGAGTTTAATTTAAGGGCAAACGAGCAAGTAAGATATTGTGAAAAACTTAAGTTAGATTGTATTGTGGCAGATTTTGATAAACAAAACTTTTTAATTGCAGCTAATGGCTTAGAAAATGAAAGTGAAGGTGGAGCAAGGTGCGAAAAGTGCTTTCACTTAAGGCTAAGTGAAACGGCTAAAAAATGCTTAGAATTAGGCTTTGATTATTTTGCAACGACTTTGACCGTTAGTCCACTTAAAAATGCTAAACTTATAAACGAGATAGGCTTTAGTTTAGAACAGAGCGTGGGGGCAAAGTATTTGCCGAGTGATTTTAAAAAGCAAAACGGCTATCTCAACTCGATAAAACTCAGTAAAGAGAATAACTTATATCGCCAAAATTATTGCGGCTGTGAATTTTCAAAAATAAAGCAACAATAAAAAAGAAGGATTTAACTATGGACGAATTTTCAATTATGCTTAAAAACGTTGTTCTATTTGTGCTTTTGGCAATACCTGGGTATTTGTTAGTAAAAACAAAACGTTTAAAAAGTTCAGATTCGGGCGTTTTGACAACAATATTGTTGTATCTTGGCCTGCCATTTATGATTTTTGTCAACACGCTAAATATTCAAATTTCGTCTGAGACTATCAAGGGTATTTTATTAACGGCAGTAATATTTGTGCTTGGTGAAATCGCTCTTATCTTATTTTCTAAGATTTTTTCTAAATTTGAACCATTAGATGACCAAAGGCGCATGGCGAGATTTTGTATGATAATCCCAAACAACGGTTTAATAGGCTTGCCTTTGGCGCTTGCTATTTTTGAGAATACGGCACCATTAATTATAGTTTATTCAGCAGTGGCAAACGTATTAACAAACGTTTTGTGGCCAACTTATGGAAACTACTTGCTCTCTAACGATAAAAAACATATCTCGGCAAAAGGCTTACTCACAAACTTTGTTCTTATTGCATTTATTTTAGGCGTTATATTGAATTTGTTAGGATTTGATGGAGACGTTAAAGATATTGTTGTAGACTATTCAAATTACTTAAAGGGCGTTGTAGTTGCACTTTCAATGACGATTTTAGGTATGAAGTTTGCTGATATTAATATAACAAAACTTTTTACAAGTGTAAAAGTTTTTTATGTAAGTTTTGTAAGACTTATAATTTCACCTGTTCTTATCGTAGGCATGCTATTGCTAATAAACCTTGTTATAAGTATAGACAAAGCAATAATCATAGGTGCATATATTACTTTCTCAATGCCAGTAGCACCAATTGCAGCAATGTTATCAGACAAATTTGGAATGGACAGCGAAAATGCAGTTCTATATACATCGGGCTCAACACTTTTCTCAGTTGTGACAATTCCTGTGTTATATCTATTACTAAACTTGATAATCTAATTAAAAACATAAAAGAAAACGCTGTGATGTTTTATCACAGCGTTTTTTGTTTGTAATATTTTATTTAGAATAGATAACCTTTCCGTTTCTAATAGTTTTCGCAACCGAATAGTCGGCATTTAAAACCGTTAGGTCGGCGTTTTTACCTTGTTTGATTGAGCCACATACATTGTCAATGCCAAGATTTTTTGCAGGGTTAATCGTTGCATAGTCTATTGCGTCTGTAAAGCAAACGCCACACTTAGTCACAAGGTTTCTAATTGCATCGTTCATCTTTAATATACTTCCAGCTAGTGCGCCGTTTTCCAGCCTTGCCTCGCCATTTTTAACGATAACCTTTTGACCACCAAGTTCGCTTATACCGTCTGATAAGCGTTTAGCACGCATAGAGTCGGTGATAAGCGTAAATTTATCGTGTGGTTTATTCTTAATCAAAAGTTTAATTGCTGGGATAGATAGGTGAATAGTGTCGCAAATTGCTTCACAGTTTAGGCTGTCAAAAAGCATTGCGCTACCAACCGTGCCTATTTCTCTGTGGTGAAGTGGTTTTTGTGCGTTATATGTATGAGTAATATTTTTTAAGCCACTATCTATTGCCTTTTCAATATCGCTGTAGCCTGCGTCGGTGTGTCCAGCGCTTGCAACAATGCCGTTTTTAGATAGGTGAGCGATAAGCTCATTAGCGCCCTCAACTTCTGGGGCAAGGCTAACGATTTTAATGTTATTTCCACTAGCCTTGTTATATTTATCAAAAACTTCTATTTCAGGCTTCGCAACGTATTCTAATGGCTGAGCGCCTATGTGTTTAACTGAAATAAACGGACCTTCTAAGTGGATACCCAAAACTTTAGCGCCCTCAGGCTTGTCAGCGTTGATATAGTCCTTTACAGCAGTCATTGCCTTTAAGATGTTTTGTTCGCTTTGCGTCATAGTGGTTGCAAGAAAAGCAGTGGTGCCTTCGCTTGCAAGGGCAGAAGCAATAGTTGAAAGTGCATTTATGGTGCCGTCCATAGCGTCAGCGCCACCAGCACCGTGGACGTGCTGGTCGATAAAGCCAGGAACGATTATTTGACCATGGGCGTATGGGCAAACGTTGGTAATTTTGCTTTCATCATCGCCAATATATGCGATTAAACCATTTTCAATGCCTAAATTAGTTTTAATAATTCCACTCCCTTGAACGTAAACGAGAGCATTTTTAAATCCTTGCATAATAATCTCCTATAATTAATTACATAGTAATTATACAATAAAAAACTCTTGTGTAATTTATAAAATATAAAAAAGTATTTACACAAAAGGCTTTAATTATATATATGCACATATTTATAGTATATTTTCCCACGAAAGCATAAAGGTTTTTGGAATTTGCTCAGATAGTTCAATCAGAACTTCGATTTTTGAAATGGCGTCCTTCCACTCTTTATCTCGAACAAGTGTTGCCGATTCCGAAAGCCAAAGGTCAACTTCTTTGATGTCATTATGTGGGATAAAGATATGCAAAACTCTCTTTTTTGAAAGCCAGTTTTTTTGCACGGCATATACGTCGTCTTGAGTGGCTGATTCATTATCAATTTTATCGTACAAAACTGTTAAGACTGTGTTAAAATCTTCAAACTGCTTTTTAATAAAAAAATTTTCATATATTGAACCGACTATTAAAAGGCAAGCTACCACCAAAATAGAAATAATACTTCTTACCAACTTGCACCTTCCTTTAGTTTAAATTGAGTTATTTTATATTTTTGATTTTTTTGCTTAAAATACACTCTGCCAAATCCGTCAATTGTCAAAACCTCGGTCTTTTTTAGCGTGCCGTTTTGCTTTTTTATAAAACTTTCAATCTGTTCTTTTGTTGAATTAATAAGCTTTAAGTTATGATATTCAATTTTTCCTTCTGCAACAATTAAAAGGGGCAGAGAATTATTTGAATTAGATTTGTTTGAGTTTGGCATAGCCGAAAGCGAGCCGTTGGTTTCATAAATTGCATAACTAACGTCGTCAAGCGTAAAAAACCCTGCCGTTCTAAGACTCTCTATTAGGTCGTCAACGCCTAAGTTGTTTCGCCTTAGCTCAACAACGTCAACGCCGTTTTGGTTTATAACAACGCTGGGCTTTCCTGATATAATTCTTCTAACTATGCTTCCACTTTGTTCTAAAATAACTAAAATTTGATGCAATAAAAATACGCAAAGAATAGCCACTATTCCATAAGTTAAGGGAATAGAGACGTCTGCCATAGGTATGCACGCAAGGTCAGCGATAATTAGCGTAATAACAAATTCATAAGGTTGCATTTCGCCGATTTCTCTTTTTCCCATAATGCGCATAAGCACCATTAAAGTTATAATTAAAACCAAAGTTCTAATAAAGTTTACAGCCATAAACATAGTATTTATAAAAAATAGTTTTTTATGCTTATCAAAACGTTGACAAAAGGGGGTTAATGTGTTATTATCAGCACATAGAGTAGCAAAGATGCGTAAAGTGTTGCAAAATGGGATGTCGTTTGCAAACGAAAGGAAATTTCCTGCGGTGTCTTTGCGCGTCCGCTATTATTTTACATAAGAATATGTATTATTTTATCGGTCTCTCTAAAAATTTTTTTAGGAGATTTTTTTATGCAAAAAATTAAAAAACTTTTTTCATCTGACGTTATGTCGGATGCCACCTATACCCAAAAGGTTGCCTACATTGCCGTTATGACTGCGCTATGTGTTGTGTGCAATATGTTCTTTGAATTTAAGCTTGCAGACACGCAATTTTCTTTAACGCTTTTCTTTTCGGCACTAACGGGTATGGTGATAGGCCCTGTGTTTGGGTTTGTTGCTTGCTTTTTGGGGGACTTAGTTGGCTTTTTATATAACTCTGGTGGGTTTATGTATATGCCTTGGATTGGGATAAGTATGGGACTTACTGCACTTATTTCCGGCTTAGTTATGAATTTAGTAAATATAAAGAATAAGTTTGCAATCTTTATAAAAATTTTTATTATTGCAATTTTGACGTTTTTGCTTTGCACGGTGGCAATTAATACAACAGCTTTTTGGATTATTTATAACACAAAAAAAGTTCCATTTTTTGCTTATTTATTTACAAGGCTATTCGTTCAAGGTCAAATTTGGAATAGCATATTTAATTACGTATTATTATTTGCTTTTTATCCAACCATTATCAGAATAAAAAACGCAATAAAGAAATAAAAAATAACATTTTTATATAAATCGACAAAAGTTTATTTTTTGTTTATAAATATATCTTAATATTTAGTTATAATAAATATATAAAGGATAATTTATGGGCGAAAATGCAAAGTAGAGATTATAAAAATTTCGATTATATTGACGTAATAGTTAAAAAACAAAATGAGCAAGAGATTATAGATGGCTATTTATCTTTTTTGTGGCAAAAAATTGACGCTAAAGAAGATAGGCGCTATAACGATATCGTTCATTTAAGCTTTAAAAGAGAGGTTTCAGTTCCAAATAAAGATAGGCTTCAACTTTTACAGGTCTATTATGAAACTGCCTTAAATAATAGGGCTGAAATTGAATTTAAAAAACACTCTAAATCAAAAAGAGCAATCTGCATATTGGCATTTTTTTCGCTTGCAGGGCTTTTTTTTGCTGGAGTGTTTATTTATTTTTTAAAAAGTTTAATATCAATCGCCATAGGTGGTGTGGTTGCGCTTTCAATTTTGGCGCTTGATATGTTTTTTGCAAAAAAAATAAAGAAAAAGTTTTTAAGTGAAAATATAGACAATGAAATAAAAATAAAAAAGGCAGACCAAGAGATAAGACAAATGCTTTTATTTGTAAAAGACCTTATTAAAAAGGGTCAAGCTGAAACAGAAAACGGTGGAAATAAAAATGAAAACCAACAAAAATAAAAACTATTATAGTCCGTTAAAAATTGATAGTAGAGTTCGTTCGCCTTTTTCGGGCATTATAAAAATTAAGACCAAAAACAATGGGGTTGGAAAACTTAAAGCTGTGCTAGTTTTTGGCATTATAGGAGTGCAAACTTTACTTTTTATTCTATTGCACTCGGCATTTATGCTTTCATATAAATGGACGGCGTTATTTACACTTGTAATGAGTTTGATTACTTGTATATACGTTTTATCTTCAAACAAAAACAGTCAAAGCAAGGCTGTTTGGATAATTTTTTTGTTAATATTTTTTCCATTTTCATATATTTTTTATCTTATAAACGATGAAAGAGTGATAATGCTTGGAGCAGGAAAAAAATATTCAAAAACCTTTAACGATAGTCAAAAATTTATATCTACAAGTTGCAAACGAGTTGATAATCAAAACGTGATAAACGATTGCACGTATTTATATAATGCAGGTGGATTTGTGCCATACGCAAACACTAAAGCCGAATATTTTTCATCAGGCTCGGAATTTTTTGATGACGTGATAGAAAAGTTAAAAGGTGCTAAAAAATTTATTTTCATTGAATTTTTTATTCTTGCAGACGGAATTCTTTTTGAAAGAATTTTTGAACTTTTAAGTGGGCTTGCTAAAAAGGGTGTGGATATTAGAATAATTTATGATGATATGGGGTCTCACAGGGTATTAAAGCGTAAAACTAAAAAGATGATAAGGCGTGCAGGTATTAAAATAATGCCGTTTAATAAAGTTTTACCCTTTTTCTCGGTGGCACTTAATTATCGTGACCATAGAAAAATTATCGTGATAGACGGCGAGTGCGCATATACCGGTGGGTGCAATCTTGCAGACGAATATATAAACGTTAAACGTATGCACGGATATTGGAAAGATGCAGCAATTAGACTCGATGGCGAGGCGACTCGTGCATTTACCATTATGTTTTTAAGGCAGTGGGAAATTTTGACTAAAAATAAAGAAGATTATTCGGCTTTTCTATGTCAAACAAAAAAGGTGGCGCAAAATAGCGTGTTCGTGCCTTATGCCGACGGCTTAGAGTATAAACGAAATATTTGCAAGGGAGTTTATGAAAATATGATTACAGGCGCAAAACAAAAAATCTATATAATGACGCCGTATTTTATTGTTGACGACTATATCGCAAATATGCTTAAAGCAAAAGCGATGAGTGGGGTTGACGTAAGGATTATAATTCCAGAAATTCCCGATAAGGCCTTTGTATATGGAGTGACCAGAAACAACGCTGAAAAACTAGCAAGTGACGGCGTTAAAGTGTATTTGATGAAAAACTCTTTCGTGCATAGTAAGGTTATGCTCACCGAGAACAGTGTGGCGATAGGTTCTGTTAATATGGACTTAAGAAGTTTTTATCAGCAATT
>JAZNCJ010000010.1:0-1801 GCA_045587465.1 Christensenellaceae bacterium | reverse complement strand
CAAGTGATTTTTTATCTGCATTTTTTTGCCTCATCATTACCTCCTGAATTTTTAATTTTCAACCCCTAAAAACGGCATTAATTTTAGGTGTGTTTTACCCCTTGAAAATGGGCATTTGACAGTTAGGCGTGTGCTTGTCTTGATACAAGTGGTGCGGCTGCGCCGCCCCACGACAAGCACACGCCTAAAAACGGTTAATCAAACACTTCAAGAACGGAAATCTATCGAAAGCGAGGCTCGCCGCTGAACCGCTTTTGCGAGCCCTCGCTAATTTTCCGAATAGAGCCTTTTCCGTGTTGACCTTGAATACCGTTTATCTTTAACTCGTTGTTCCTCGCATACGCTTTTTCGTCTCTTCGCTCATTGCCCCTAGGTACTCGCCTTCATCCCAACAACCGAATTTATCGTACAAGACAAGTTTTCTCTCTTCCACGCCTATTCTACATAAAACGTCGTCGCTCTTTATATCGGATATCAAATACATCGGTAGCCCTCTTGAATAGACTATCTTTTCGCCAGTCTTTGCTACGTATTTCAATATGTACTCGATTGCGCTTATATACGCCACGTCGTTTTCTATTATCGGTTCAAAATCCGTCCTTCCAAATTTTTCGTTGAAATAACTGTGTTGAAGAGTCTTTTTTCGCCTATGCGTTTTTAAATTAAAGTCAACCTTTTCTTCTAAAACCCCTTTCATTTCGCCGTCAGGAACTTTTACGAGCGCGTGGAAATGCAGTCTAGCCGTTTCGTTACCTCGCTCCCATACGCCCATATATTTCCATCCGCTACGGTTCGCCAGTAAACTTAAGCAGTTTTTCAACTTCTTCCTAAAACTATCTTCGGTATGCTTTGCATCGTCATACGTAAACGTCGCAAAGTAATTGAATTTATTTAGGTAAGCCTTTCTCATAAACCGCTTTCTTCGCTCGTGGATCGCTCGCCACTTGTTATACATTTTCCTATCTACGTACACTTCTGCGGCAGCGTCGTTTTTGAATAACGGTCTTATCCCTTTAAGAATGTACTTCTTTTTTGCCTTGGCTTTCATTCCGCTACTTTCTTCGTCTAAACGCTTAAATTCACCCGCTTTAGTCACGCATTTTACCTTGGGCTTTTCGTCTAGGTTAATCTCCGAAACGCTTATACCCTTTTCAAACTCTATTACGCCTTGCTTTTCAAGTGATATAACAGACTCCGTTTCCTCGTTGAAAACTTCGTCTAAACTTTCGTCCTCTTCGCCTTTAAGTTCTACGAGCGTGGGCGCTGCGACTACCTTTTTACCCGATTCGTCCTTTGAAACAAAATAAGTTTCTTCCCTTTTTTTCTTTCGCCGTTTCTTGTAAACCTTGGTATGTGGAATAGCAATATAGTGACTTCCGTTGTGATATACTTTAGCCTCTGGAAACCAACTCGGCTCTTTTCTTCTACTCATTACGTCACCTCACTTGAATCGCCGTAAAGAGAGCGAATGAAGTAACTGTTTTGCATTTTGAGTTCTTCTACCGTTGCTCGTTCCGTTTGATAAGTTACGTAGTCATTAAGTCCAACCTTTGTTTTTCTTGCCATGTCGTTAAAATAATCGCTAAAACAATCGGTTGCAAACCTACGACTGTAAATTTTATGATTTGCTAAAAAGTATTTCTTTTCCTCAACTTTTCCCTCGCCACTTCCTCGCTCCTTTTCTAAAGTTGATATGCTATAGCCGTACCTGTTTACGATTTTTATATGTCTATGATACAAACACGCCGCTACCGTCTTAAACACGTGTATTAGCAAAGTATTGTCGCCACGAAGGTGTCTT
>JAZNCJ010000009.1:0-8349 GCA_045587465.1 Christensenellaceae bacterium | reverse complement strand
GCCGTTTAAGGCAACGCTCCATAAGGGGCATAAAGCCCCTTGTGGCACAGTTTTGAATTATGCAAGAAAAATTAACTTTTGAACTTCTATACGATTTATTAGCGGCGCTTTTTTCGCAGTTGCCGGCGGTGTTCGAGGCTTTTTCGGCGCTACCGTTCAACGTGCAACAAATAGTGTTGTGCGTTGTGATTATAGCGGCAATACCAATCATTGTTGGCGCCGTTGAGTTGGGCGAAAAGTTTATTAAATGGTGGGCAAGTAAGCACTAATGAAGACGTTAATCATATCGGTTTTTATACTGCTTTTCAGTTCAGCGGTGGGCAAGTTGACCGGAACTGAGGGGCTTTTAGCTTTAACGAACGATATATCGCCATACATAACGATAGCAATATTTATACTTGTTTTGTGGCTGGTAAAAAAGAACGTGAGGAAATAGCATGGTAAAGACAACTTCAAAAAAGAATATTATTGTATTTATTATAGCAACGTGCGCTCTTTTGTGTGCGTTATTTTCGTTTACGTCAGTTGCTAAAGCGGAAATTGTTGACGACGAAGCAGCTTATGAAGAAGCAATCGAGTGGACTTCTTGGGAATACGAAGACTCAGGTATTTGGGAAAACTTTAGCCATAGATACAATTACACCGGGTCTTTGTCCGGCATGGACCACATATGGGATTATGACACAAACGCTATTCATATATCGACAGCCGGCGAGGGCTCAAATGTTTATTTAGTAACGCTTGAGCTTACGTCAAGCGGTGGGTGGCTCGATGTTCAAGTTATTGAAGATTGCCCGCTTATCGTTTTTGATATCGAATTTTCTGCCCAAGCGGATGAGAACTATTATTTTGGCGAAGATATGGCAGCGCCATATTACATTTTTGTAAAAGACCTAACGTTAGATACGGTGCGCATTGACCGGTCGTTGTTTAGCCAGGACGTATGCATAGAGGGTTTTAGTTATTATGCCCCGATTCCTAACTCTCAAACACAAACCTTTTTAGACTTAGATACAACAAACGTTCGTTATAACGATGAAGTAATAAGTATTCACGAATTTAAACGAGAGGCTGGGAGCTACAACACTGGAGAAGAGGCTCAATCTTCAACGCCTAGGTTTGAAGACGTATCTTCGTTCTTTGACGGAGATAACAGCGGAGAAGCCGGTGGTGAAAGTGGAGGAACTGAAGGCGGTGGCGAAAGTGGAGGAACTGAAGGCGGTGGGGACCCGGAGGACCCGGAAGAGCCTGAGGACCCAGAAGACCCTAACGGAGAGCTTATTGAAATTGAATTTTTTGACGAAAGTATAATTGATTCAATCGGCGAAAAGGCTTATGCAACAATAACGGTTGGCGTTGATGCGCTAACGTTACCGGTTGCGCCAACCAAAGATTATTATACGTTCGTTTCTTGGTATTACCTAAACGAAGAATTAGAAGAGTGCTATATAAATTCAACAAATTTTTTGAGTTTTGCTAACTCGCTTACAAAAAGTTCTAGGCTCTACACTAAATGGCGCGAAAACGTATTAATCACTTTTAACTATTTTGACGGCAATGCTGAAGTAAATGAAGTTTATGATTTAACCGCCAACGCTGGCTCGCCGTTTCCGTTCGAGCCAGAACGACCGGGTTATGATTTTGTGGGCTGGTATTATTTCAACGAAACAAACGAGTTTGTCGAGTTTAAGGAAGAACAAATTTACAGCCTCTCTGAGAGTTTAACACTTTACGCGCAATGGACCAAAGAAAACGGAGATATGCCGATATCTTCCTCAAGCACGTCGCAAGAGAACCAAGAAACTTCTTCCTCGACTGAAGACGAAACATTAAGCATATCTACGAGCTACGCGCCATCAAAAAACAATAAAAAGTGGGGCCTTGGTTTAAGTAACAACGTCACCAACATAGTTTGGTTAGTTATAATAGTTGTTATTCTAATAGTTGTTTTTAAGAACAAAAAAAATAAAAAATAAGGGAAGTAAAAAAACGTGAAAAAATTTATAATCTTACTCGCAACGTTAACGTTGCTTTTGTGTAGTTCTTTGTCGCTTATGTCTGTTTCCGCCGGCGTGAAAGAAGAAGAAAAACTACTCTACACTATTGACTTTTCAACGGCGCCAGATGAATATACGAGTGACGGCGGCTTAAGCGATGGCGCTGGATGGGACGGCTACGAGATATTAAGAAAACAAGAACTTGAAGCAATGGGCTTTACGGTGGGGGTTAAATTCAATTTAAGCGGACACGAAAGCGCGCGCTTTTATCAAACGGCTCCGGGTAAATACTTTACCGATTGCGCCGAAACAAGACCGTTCTTTTTGTCGGTAGAGAGTTCGACTTCACTCTTAAAAAAAGTTGAAGACGAAACGTATGTAAAAATTTACGTTGACCCGGTGGTTTATTATAGTCATGGTAGCATTTGGAAATATGATTATAACCCAGAAACTGGCCGAGAAGACATACCTCATGAACAAGAAAGTTATACCGACCCGCAAATTAGAGTGGACCCAGTTCATTTGTTGGTTAACGAAAAAAATGTTAGTGATAATGTAACCGGCGTTATTGAGGTTGATTTAACACGTGATGAAGTTATTTCAATCGCACGAGCAAATAATGGCTACACGCAAGCACAAGTTATTTACAAAATTGAGTTTTACGGCATTGAAGAGGCGGAAGAAACTGGTGCGACCGGACTTGATACGTTCTTCGAAAAACTTGGCTTAGGTGGCCTAACGATAGGAGTTCAGCTCGTTATCATCGTTGCAGCAATTATTGTGCTAAAGAAAGTAATTAAGTAATATGAGAAAAAAGAAAACCAAAGAACTTAAAATAACGTTGTGGCAGCGCTCTTCGAGGGCGTTCATCTATTACGTTACTTTAGCGCTTCTTTGGTTTTTGTTGTTTAAAACGTTTTTCACATTGAGAGACGTCTTCCGTGCTCTTGACGTTGTAACTGCCGTTATGGGCCGCAATTTAATTTATTTTCTCGAATTACCAAAGAGCGCAGCGTGTCTTACGTGCTTTTGGTTTTTTGTAAAATACACCGACCTTTTCGCCGGAGTCCTGCTTAACATGTATCGCTTATCAAAGCAAGATAAAAAGCTTGCCGAGATAGGCTCGAGCGTAGGCGTTGACGGCGTGCAAGGTGTAGGCAAAACTCGGGTGATATCGTATTTCGGCATGATGCTTCTGCATCCGCGCTGGGAAGAGTTGCGGTATAAGTATTTCGTAGATTGCCCGGTTGCAAAAGAGCTTAAAGAAAAATACGATAAAGGCGAGCGTGCGCCTTACGTTGCGTTTGATGCACGTCGTTATAGTGTGCAAAAATACAAAGAAGAGTCTAAGCCTTTGTATGATGAAAACGGGAAGCTTATAAGAAACGCAATAATTCCGCTTATTTATTCTAATATTGAAATAACGTATAACGGCGCTAAAGAACGTGAACTTAAGCGAGAGCACTTTACGATGGAAGAGAGATTGCTTGAGAGTAACATCAAGCTTGCATCAGAGCTAGACAACCTTTTGCCGAACACAATGCGCCGAGTTAAGCAAGGCAAAGAAGATGACCTTTTAGCAAATCGTATTGATGAGTTTTCGGGCCTTGATAGGCAATATACTGGTGGCGTGCTTATTGCTGACACGCACCGGAACGGCGCACTCTTTTTGCCTATTCGTGATTGCCAGCAAGTAAAATATCATTTGATAGAATCGCACTATCTTTACACGCCTAAGTTTTTAAAAAAGTTGTTAAAATTTTTTAAAAAACGAGTGCTAAAAAAAGAAGAACAAACAACGTTACGTTTGCGCAAAATCTGCAAGAAGCTTGAAGAGTTGGTGCGTTCAATCGGCTTTACTAAAGTTTTTTACTATCTTGAGTCAGGACCAGCTGGCGCAACCGTGCTTAACAAAAACGAAAAGCTATTCTTCTTGCTCCCTAACCAAGTGCCTTATGCTTACAATGACCGTGCATTGCAAGAGCAATACCCACCGTTAGACCACAAAAAGGACGACGGCGCAATTTAATGAATTTATATACTTAAGTATATACTTACGTATATTTTCTCTTTTTAATCTCCTATATAGTGTTTTTTTGGCAGTTTATTTAACTTGTTAGTTTATTTTGTTTTTTTCTGTGATTTTTCCCAAAAATTACAAAAAAACAAAACTCGCCAAAAAAACACTCGAGGGGCCTATAGAAGAGAAAATATACAAACAAAAGCGAAAAACCGCACCGAATTTTGACGAGCCTTTGGCGAGTCAAAATTCCGTCGCTAGCGACAGAATTTTGTCGATAAGGGGGAATTATGATATCTTTAGAAAACGTGATGCCGAGCGCTGTCTCGCCACAATTTAAACTTTTGAAGTTGTTTGAAAGCGTTTCCAAAAGAACGCTAGCTTTTGAATACATTGCAAAAGATATCGAGGACCATTGCGATATCTCTCACTCTACGTTTAAGACGTATCTTCGTAGCTTCGCCGATGCCGGCGTGCTAAAGTATCGCTTAAGAACGTCATCAATCTTCTTAAGCCCAAAAGTATTTATATCGATGCAACGTAACGAGCTCGAGCAAGAACTGCTCGTTAAAAGTTTCGAAAATTTCGTTGGCGATTAGAGCTACGTTAACTAAATATAACGATTTTTAATATAAGGTAAATATGCCTTATATATATTTTTTTATTTTTTTTCAAAAAGCACCCTTTTTAGGGGCTAGCGGTAGCATACGCTTTTTTACAACTGAATAGACGTGTGTTTTACCGGTTGCGCGCACGTTAAAAAAAAGCGCAAAGTGTCGGCGAGCTCGAGAGGTCCAAATCGTCGTGTGCAGGAAGAAAGGCCGTCCCTTGCTCGGGGCGATAAAAATTGAGCGAGGTGGAAACGTGGTGAATAACCAGCGCGAAAAAGCGAGGGCTCCGGGGGCGTTCGGGGCGGTCCGATTGAGTTTTTTTTAGTCAAACTGCGCAAGGGCGCAGTCTGTCTTGCGACAGAGAAAAAGTCGAAACGACCTTAACGTTGCGCACAACAAATGTTTTAGTTACATTACAGCGCCGCAGTGCGCATTTAGCTTATACGCCCGAAAAAGTAAATATAAGAACTTAGGAAGTAAAAAAGCACTCCGCTATGAAGTGCTTTTAAGCAGAAAATGAACTTTCGTTTTTATTGGGGTAAATTTGGGGTATTTAAGTTATTAAAGAAAAAAAGCGAGGAAAAAAGCCTATTTTCCCACGCTTCCTTTGGCAGAGAGGACAGGATTTGAACCTTAATTTTTCAGTTTAAAACTGATATATTGCGTTCAAATTAAGCCTTTTTGCACAAAATATTCTAAAAACCTTGTTGTTAAGGTTGTTAAAAATTGGGGTAAATTTGGGGTAACTAATATTTAAGCTTTTGTAATTCGCTAAAAAGCCACTCTTTCGACACGTCAGTATAAGCTGTTTTTAGGGCGCAGCCGATTGAGTTTCCCATAACCGCTCCAATAGCAACGTCAGACACGCCGCATTCGGTCATTCGGGTTTGGAACGTGGTCCGCAAGTCGTAAAGCTTGTGCCCGGGCAGTATTTTTTTAAGCCGGCGCTCGAGCATATCATGCGTTGCGCTGATAAGTTGAGTATTTTCACTTAAGCCAATTAAATAAGGCTTGAGCATAGGTGAAATCGGTATCAATTTAATTTCAGCGCTGAAATTTTTACGCTTCGAGTTTTTTGCTTTTATGAAGTTTCCATCAATTACAGCGGTAGAATATTCGCTGGGCCGAAGCCCGGTGTATAAAACGATGGCAAAGGTCAAATAGTATGGCGTGTTAACGTAAGAATTAAGAAGCAACGTTTCATTGTCTTTGCTTAAGGCTGAACCGTGTTTCTTTTCGTGGCCCTTGTGAAAAACCATATTCAAGGGGTTAAGAGGTATCAAGCCGTGTTTTAGCGCTGAATTAAAAATCTGGTTGAGTAAACTTCGTAAATCATCTTTTGTTTTGCCTCTTTTGTCAAAAAGGTCCAGAAAGTTTTGCAAAAAAACAGCGTTAACGCTGTCAATTCTAACGTCAGCAAAATAGTTTTTAATGTGCCGGGCGTAAAGTTTACTTGTTTCTTTGAACGTTGCATCACAAACCTTGCGCTTGTGAAAGTTCTCAAACCAATAATTTGAAAACTCATTAAATTTTTTTGGTATTTGAGCGCTTAAGTTGCTTTCATTAACTCCTGGAACGTAACTGTTTATTTTTTCGATAAACCGTTGCTTGGCCTCAGCGAGCGTTTTTCCACTAACAGAAATTGGTGGGTTGTTATAAGGCTTTTTAGAGTATCGAATCTCATATGAGCAGTTATATCTACCGTCAGTTCGTTTTCGATAGTGTGCAGTGCATCCATTTGCTCGAAACGATTTTCTAAAGTTTTTTGGCATCTTCATTATCTCCTTTTCGTTGAAAATAACGAAGTTCATTTTCTGCATTGCCATTTCGCTGTTGCTTGATTTTTTTAATTCCTCAAGCAAAAGTTTTAAAAGTTCTGTTTTGTTCATCGAGATGAACCTCCTAAAAAAACTCTACCGTTTAGGGTAGGTTTTTTTAAGATAGCAAAACGAATTTTATCAAATCAATACTATTTTTTTGATTTTTGCTTGAGCAAAACGTTGCAAAAGTCAATAATTAAGTCTTTGCCTTCTTCACCAAATTCGGCAAAGACTTCTTTTATTTTATCGAGAACTTCTTCTTCATCTGCAGTAATACTAATTGATTTTGAATATCGAGCACCTTGAGCATATTCTTCTGCAGTTATTGGCTGAAGAACACCGAAGTCATCTTCTCTACCAACAAGATAATCAATAGAGCATTTGAAGTAGTTCGCCAAACGCTTTAAAGCAGCTTCTTTAGGCTCTGTCTGTCCTAAAAGCCACATGCTTATTGTTCTTTGAGAAAAATCGATTTCATTTGCTAATTTAATTTGAGTTAGTGAATTCTCTATCATTAACTCTTTTAATCTATCTTTAAAGCACATAATTTAGCCTCCTTAATAAATTGTAGAAGAAAAATTCTAAAAACTCTTGACATAGAAGTAAAATTCTGCTATAAAGTTAATTATAGAAGTAAAATTCTAAAAATTAAAAGGATTAGCAACAAAAATGAGTGATAAACTTCTAAAGCGTTTAATGAAGCGAATCGGTATCGAGCGTAGCACTGAACTTTTGGTCAAGGTTTTTGAAGAGGCTTCAATAGGCGCATATGATGAAGAGTTTAGGGCAACGATAACCGGCGCCGAAGCGATATTGATGGACAAGTATGCTACGGATTATGCTGGGTTTTTGCTTCAAAGCGCTGCTGAAAAACTTTCTTCGCTACGTTGTGGGGGCTGAATATGAACGTAACCGAGTTCTTGCGGCTGCACCCGAACGTAAAGAACGATGCTCGAGTTTATTTAGCAGATAATGGTTTCGAAAAATTGCATCGAGCAATCGAAGAGAGCGAATATTTGAAAGAAACGTTTTCTTTGCGCTGGCTTGTTAAAAATTATAGTCTCATTGTTAGTGGCGCTTTTAAAGGTTATAAAATCTTTAGAAAAACTCAAGCCTATAATTCAAGGCTCAATATTCACACTCAAAACGAAAGAAAATATAGTAAAGAAGAACTAGATTCGTTTATTGACGACGTCAGTAAGATAAACGGTTAATCTTAATGAAAAGGAGTCTTTTATGTCAAAAAAACGCCGCTCAAACTTCAATAAAATCTCTACGCAGAGCGAACAAAAATTTTATTGTCCGCTATGCGCTGGTTTTGGAAATCAAGTCGCACTCGATATGTTTGTTGACTTTGTTCCCAAAACGGTAGAGCCGGGGACAGAAGTTTACGAGCGAGAACGTTGCGGAAATAAGTGGATAGATAAACTCAAATATACTACTAAGACGGAAGAAGTTTTTTATAAAAGAGTAAAAAAACTACGTTGTCCGGTGTGTGGGGTTGTATATCCTATGGCGCAGTTTTTTAGAAAAAAGAATAACAGCAAACAATAGCGCCGAGTGCGCATTGGAATATAAAAAAGGAGGCCACTATGAAAAAAAGTAAAATAATCACAATTCTAGTTGTGATAGCTGCCGTTGTTACGATTTTAGCTTCAACAGCAAACGCTGTAAACAACGTTAAAGGGTGGTTTAAAGATGATGATTCATCTCAATCTTCCCAACAAACTGCTGTCGTTCAAGTTCTCGACGGCGATATTGCCGTTTAAGGCAACGCTCCATAAGGGGCATAAAGCCCCTTGTGGCACAGTTTTGAATTATGCAAGAAAAATTAACTTTTGAACTTCTATACGATTTATTAGCGGCGCTTTTTTCGCAGTTGCCGGCGGTGTTCGAGGCTT
>JAZNCJ010000008.1:0-29498 GCA_045587465.1 Christensenellaceae bacterium | reverse complement strand
CTATTGATGCAGGTTCAAATGGTTCTTTAATGGCTATTATGAATACTGCCTGTGCAGTAGGATTTGGCTCGGTTGTTAAAAAAGCTACCGGTTTTGCATTATTAAAAAGTGCGCTTTTGGCAATGCCGGGAAGTATACTTTTTTCCGAAGCGGTTGCTGTAAGTGTTTTGTCCGGTGCAACAGGCTCGGCTTCGGGCGGTATGTCAATTGCTCTTGAAACTATGGCAGAGCAGTATTTAGAAAGAGCAATAAGCGCAGGAATAAATCCCGAGTTTTTACACAGAGTGGCATCAATTTCGGGTGGTTTGGGAACCTTGCCACATAACGGGGCTGTGTTAACCTTGCTTGCGGTATCAAACTGCAAACATAAGGAATCGTATATGGATATTTGCGTAACAGCATGTATTATTCCAACAATTGTTTCACTTTTGATTGCTCTGGTTTTTGGTGCATTTGTCTAATTTTAATAAAATGTTGCAATACGTAATTACTTATGGTATAATAACTTCATTATTTTTTAATTAAAATTTTATTTGGTAGAAAGGTACAGTTATGGATAAGACAAAAATTCTAATTGCAATGGTCATTTATATGGCTGCGGTAATAGTAATAGGTTTGCTTTATGCAAAACGTGCAAATAAAGATTCGGAGGCATACTTCCTTGGTGGACGTTCGCTCGGTCCGTGGGTTACGGCAATGAGTGCCGAGGCTTCGGATATGAGTGGTTGGCTTTTAATGGGTCTTCCTGGTGTTGCTTATTGGTGCGGACTTGCTGATGCTGTTTGGACTGCTATCGGTCTTGCTGTAGGTACTTATATTAACTGGTTGCTTGTTTCTAAGCGCTTGAGACGCTATAGTGTGCGCGCAAATAATTCTATAACTTTGCCAGAATTCTTTTCTAATCGCTTTAGAGAAAAGAATAAGACAATAATGCTTATCGCAGGCGCATTTATTTTAATTTTCTTTACTGTTTATGCTTCAAGCTGTTTTGTTACTTGCGGTAAGTTGTTTGCAACCTTGTTTGATGCGCCTTATGTTGCTATGATGATTGTTGGTGCGCTATTTGTTTTGTTGTACACCGTGCTTGGTGGATTTTTAGCCGAAAGCGTTTCGGACTTTATGCAGGCAATAGTTATGATTATAGCACTTGTTGTTATTGTTACAATTGGTGTTGTAAATGCAGGCGGATTTGCTAACGTTTTTGATAATGCAAAAAATATTCCGGGATTTTTTGAATTCTTTGGTATTGCAAGCCCTGTAGTTGATGCTAACGGTCAACAACTTGTAGAAGCATCAAAGCCCGTATTTGGTCAGGCTTCAAACTATGGCGCATTAACTATTTGCTCAACTCTTGCATGGGGCTTAGGTTACTTTGGTATGCCTCAGGTATTGCTTCGCTTTATGGCAATTCGTAAGGAAGACGAACTAAAGCGTTCGCGCCGCATAGCAACGGTTTGGGTTGTTATTTCGTTAGCAGTAGCAGTATTTGTTGGTATTATCGGACGTTATCTTTTTCCGATTGAACATCTTACCAAGTCTTCGGCAGAAAGTATCTTTATTACTCTTGCAACTACATCGTTGCCCGCAATTTTAGCAGGCTTTGTTATGGCAGGTATTTTGGCGGCAACCATCAGCTCGTCAGACTCGTATCTTTTAATAGCGGCTTCGGCATTTTCTAAAAATATTTTTCAGGGTATATTTAAAAAGAACGCTACCGACAAACAGGTTATGCTTGTTTCGCGTATAACTTTACTTGTTTTAACGGTAATTGGTATCTTAATTGCTCTTGACGAAAATAGTGTTATTTTCCAGATTGTTTCGTTTGCGTGGGCAGGCTTTGGCGCAACCTTTGGTCCTGTTATGATAATGTCGCTTTTCTGGAAGCGAATAAACCAAAAGGGCGCAATTGCAGGTATGATAACGGGTGGCGTGATGGTATTCGTTTGGAAGCTTTTATTAAGCCCTCTTGGTGGTGTGTTTGCAATTTATGAATTACTTCCTGCATTTATTCTTTCGATAGTTGCAATAGTGGTCGTTTCACTTTGCACTAAACAACCAGACCAAGAGATTGTAGAAGACTTTGAAAAGGTTAAAGAAATGACAAAAGGAAGCTTTATCGCATAAACAATAAAATAAAAACACTATAAAGCCAGCCAAAAATTTTGGCTGGCTTTTGACATAATAAATTTTTTAATAAAAAAAGGGTTTTTGTTATTTAAGTTGTATATATATTTGTACTATAATAAACGACTTGATTTTTAAAAAAATATGCAGCAAAAGGGGCAAGTTATGAAGGAAAAAACCTTAAAAAAAGAAGAGATGTTTTTATCGCCTTTTGCCTTTAAGTCAGCCGACACTGTTGGCAGACTTAGAGATGAGTTGCCTTGCCCTATGCGCACGCCTTTTGAGCGTGATAGGGATAGAATTATTCACTGCAAGGCGTTTAGAAGATTAAAGAATAAAACGCAAGTTTTCTTTTCGCCAGAAGGCGACCATTATAGGACAAGACTTACTCACACGCTTGCCGTTTCGCAAGTGGCTCGTGGCATTGCAAGGGCGCTTTCGCTAAATGAAGATTTAACCGAAGCAATAGCGCTCGGTCACGATTTGGGGCACACACCGTTTGGTCACTCGGGCGAGCGTATTTTGCAAGCGCTTAATCCTAAAGGCTTTGAACATAATCAGCAGTCGGGAAGGGTAGTCGATTTATTAGAAAACGACGGAGTAGGACTTAACTTAACCAGAGAAGTAGTCGACGGCATTATCAATCATAAGCTAAAAACTACGCCAAAAACCCTTGAGGGAAGGGCAGTTAGCCTTGCCGATAGAATTGCATACATAAATCACGATATTGACGATGCTATTGCCGGTGGATTCATTACGCTTAGAGACATTCCTAAAGAGTTAATCGACACGTTGGGAAGTACGTCAAGAAACAGAATTAATACTATGTTAAATTCCATTTTCGTTTATAGCGAAGGGCAAAACAAGGTGGAAATGCAACCTGAAATTCACACGGCAACCATGCGCCTTAGAGAATTCTTGTTTGAAAGAGTTTATAACGATAAAACTTTTCGTGGTGAAGAAGAGAGGGCAAAACGCATGCTGACAGCGCTTTACACCTACTACAAAAAATCACCTGAGAAAATGCCGGAGTTTTACGTTAAAAGACTAGACGTTGACGATATAGATACCGTGCTTTGCGATTATATTTCAGGAATGAGTGATATGTATGCCGTTAAGGTGTTTGACGAGATATTTATTCCAAAGAATTGGAAGTTATAATTTATTAGTTTAGGAAGAAAATGAAAGGATTTGACGCAAAGTTCATTGATGAACTTAAAAACAAAAACGATATTGTTGAAGTCGTTGGAAAATACGTAAGCTTGCAACAAAAAGGTGGAAACTATTGGGGAAGATGCCCTTTTCATCACGAAAAGACGGCGTCCTTTTCGGTTAACCCAAGTGGTCAGTTCTTTTATTGTTTCGGATGCCATAAAAGTGGCGACGTTATTAGTTTTATAATGGAGATTGAATCGCTTGACTTTAGTGATGCCGTAAAATATTTGGCAGAACGAGTTAAAATGCCACTTCCTGAAATTAAGTATGACGATGAAAAAATTAAAGAGCAAAAACGCCTAAAAGAAAGGGTGCTTGCGCTACTTACCGATACGGCAAGGTTTTATGCGTCAAATCTTAAAAAAGATGGGGCTATAAAACATCAAGAATACATATTAAAAAGAAAAATATCTTCTGAGAGTTTGGCAAGGTTTGGAATTGGTGCATCGCTTAACTTTAACGACCTTCCAAAGTATTTGCTTTCTAAGGGCTACACCTATGAAGAAATGACCTTGTCTGGAGTGGTTGACGTTAAGGACGGAAGACATTACGATTCGCTTGGTGGCAGGCTGATTATTCCTATAATAAATCAGTTTAATCAAGTGGTTGCGTTTGGTGGCAGGCTCTTAGAAAAAGCTGATTTTGCCAAGTATAAAAATACTAGAGAAACTTTTGTTTTTTCTAAGTCCAACAACCTATATAACCTAAACAACCTTAAAAAACTTAAAAACGAAAAGGGGCTTGACGGAGTTATAATTGTAGAAGGTTATATGGACACAATTTCCTTAGTTCAAGCAGGATTTGCTAACGTCGTTGCGAGTATGGGCACGTCTTTAACAAAAGACCAAGCAAGAATACTCAAAAGATACACCGATAAAGTATATATTTGCTATGACGGAGACTTCGCAGGACAAAAGGCTGCAATTCGTGGCGTAGAAATCTTAAGCGAAGAAGGTTTAGAAGTTAAGGTGGTGGCGCTTCCTGACGGATTAGACCCAGACGACGTTGTTAAAAGCTTTGGGGCAGACGGATATAGAAAGCTACTTCTCGATGCCAAACTCTTGATTGACTTTAAGCTAGACATTATCAAAAGGACTTATGACGTAAATACGGTTGACGGAAAGAGAAAATACGTTATAAACGCCGTTAGGGTGATTAGAGAGAGCAGTTCGCCAGCCGAGCAAGAGGATTTATTAAAAACGGTTAGAGACGTGTCTGGGATTACTTTAGATGCGCTAAGAAGAGAACTTTATAGCGAACAAAGTAAAAAACCTAACGTAAATGCACAGACTAAACTATACGTCGAAAATAAGGGAGACAAGGTCACGATAGCAGCTAGATACGTTTTGGCATCATATTTATTTAACAAAAATTTTGCTAAAGAAACGGATATAAAGAGCTTAGAGTTTAATTTGCCTGTTCACAAAGAAATTCAAAGCTATATTATTGAAAGAAACGACAGTGGACAAGCCGTTAAGTTTAACGATTTGTATGAGATTGTAAGCGAGCAAGCGTCTGGCGAGGTGGGAATTATCGCAGGCTTAGAGACTGAAGACAACAACAAACTAGACCAAGCAACTTATTTTTTTGACTGTATAAAGACAATAAAAATAGAAAAATTAACAAGAGACATAAACAGGCTAACTTCGCTGTTTGAAGTTGAAACGGACACTGAAAAGAGGCGAACTTATGCAAAGGAAATGGCAACGCTCGTTGCTCAAAAGAAAAAGCTAATATAAAAGGTGCGATATATAGGAGAAACTTTATGGAAGAGATAATTAAACAAAGTCAAGGCGCTAAAATAGATGAAAACGCCCAAAACGAAGGTGAAATTCTTTCACCGGAATTGATAAGCGTCGTCAACGACGTAATATCTGAAAGTAAAAAGAGTGGGTGCATAAAAAGTGCTACTTTACTTGAAAAATTGGATAAATTTCAATTGGCGGCAGCCCAGTTTGAAGAAATTTATAAAATGCTAGACAATCAAGGCGTTCAAGTGGTTGAAGAGTATGAAAAAGACAAGGATTTACTTGACCAACTCTTAAAAGAAATCAGTATGGACGACCCTGTTAAAATGTATCTTAAAGATATCGGCAAGGTCCCACTTCTTCAGCCTGAAGAAGAAACCGAGCTTGCTAAACGTATGATGGAAGGCGACGAAAAAGCAAAACGTCTTTTGTCAGAAGCCAATCTAAGGCTTGTCGTTTCGATTGCAAAGCGTTATATGGGCAGGGGCATGCAGTTTTTGGACTTGATTCAAGAAGGCAATTTGGGGCTTATGAAAGCCGTTGAAAAGTTTGACTATCAAAAGGGTTTTAAGTTTTCAACTTATGCAACTTGGTGGATTCGCCAAGCAATCACACGTGCTATTGCAGACCAAGCAAGAACTATTCGTATTCCCGTGCATATGGTTGAAACAATCAACAAGTTAATAAGAGTTTCTCGTAAGCTTTTACAGGAAAAAGGTAGAGAGCCACTTCCTGAAGAAATTGCACAAGAAATGGGCATTGATGAAGCAAGGGTTAGAGAAATTCAAAAAATTGCACAAGACCCTGTGTCGCTTGAAACGCCAATTGGCGAAGAAGAAGACAGCCACTTATCCGACTTTATCGAAGATGAAAAGAGTACAGCCCCAACAGACGCCGTGTCTTATACGATGCTTAAAGAACAGCTTATCGGCATACTCGACACATTAACGCCAAGAGAAGAAAAGGTGCTTAGACTTCGTTATGGCTTAGACGACGGAAAGCCAAGAACTTTAGAAGAAGTTGGTAAAGAGTTTAACGTGACCAGAGAGCGTATTCGTCAAATTGAGGCAAAGGCGCTTAGAAAATTGCGTCATCCAAGCCGTTCAAAAAGACTTAAAGAATATATTGATAAACAATAATGACAGATAGATTAGAAAAGATTTTTTCTATTATTCCAAGTTGCGAAGTGTTTGCTGATATTGGTTGTGACCACGGTTATATGGCTAACGCAATGCTTGCTCGTGGCAAGGCAAAAAAGGTTATAATTGCAGACATCAGTGATAAGTGTTTAAGTAAAGCAGAAGAGCTACTTTATCCATATATAAAAAGTGGCAGGGCAACAAGTGTGGTGGCAAACGGATTTAAGGGCGTGCCTAAAAGTGACGTTGGGCTTGTTGCCGGCATGGGAGGCGAAGAAATTTGTTCAATCTTAAAGAGCGCAGATATTCTTCCAAACGCTTTGGTTTTGCAACCTATGAAAAACACCGATAAGGTGCGTTTGTGCTTGATGGATTTAGGATATAAAATAGAAAAAGATTATTTATTTAAAAGCGCAAATAAGTTTTACGACTTAATTCTTGCCGTTAGGGGGAAAGACGCCTTAACCGAGCAAGAAATTGAGTTCGGAAGAGATAATGTTTTAAATAAAAGCCAAGACTTTTTGGAGTTTATAAGCCAAAAACTTATTAGATTAGACGGCATTTTAAAAAGTCAAGCTTTAAGCCAAGATGATAGGCAAAAGATGTTAAATCTAAAGGAAAAATTACAAAAATATGTATAAAATTACTGATTTTATGACCTTGATAAATGAAATTTGCCCACTTTCACTCAGTTATAAAATGATAGAAAAGGGCAGTTATGATAACAGTGGGCTTTTGGTTAAACTGTCGGACAAAGCAAATAAAATTTTATTCAGTTTGGACTTTTCTGAAAAGGCAGTTTTAAGTGCCATTGAAAATGGTTGCGACACAATTCTTACACATCATCCTGCAATTTACACACCTATAAAGAGCATTGATATTGACGTTGATAAAGCTCTTGCCCTTGCCGTTAAAAATCAGCTAAACGTTATTTCTATGCACTTAAATTTAGACGTTGCGCCTTGTGGAATTGACAGTAGTTTGTGTCAAGGCTTAGGTGGAAATGATATTAAAATTATTGAATTAGTCGACCAAGCTTGTGGATACGGCAGGCGTGCTAAAGTGGAAGAACAAACGCTTGATAAGTTTGTTCAAAACATTAAAGATAAGTTTGGAAGTGACAAAATTATTTATTATGGAGATAAACCTGTTAAAGAAATAGCTTCGTTTTGTGGAAGTGGTGGCTCTAGCGCTATAGATAACTTGGATAAACTAGACGGCGTTGACACCGTTATAACTTCAGACCTTGCGCATCATCAGCTAAAGGAATTGATAGAAAAGGATAAAAACGTGGTTATAATCCCACATTACGTAAGTGAACAATTTGGATTTAAAAGTTTTTTCCAATTAACAAAACAAAAATTACAAGGTAAAGCGCAAACGTTTTACTTTTTAGACAATAGATTTATGTAAAGGAGAATTTAATTATGATAAAGGCTTTAAGAGAGTATCAAAGCAAGGATGCAAGATTAAAAGAAATTGAAAATACCCTTTTATCAAGCGAAGAAAGAAAGAAAAGAAACTCGGCAAAAAAATATATTTTGGGCGTTGAAGAGAACGTAAATAAGCTTGATGACAAAGCGTTAAAATTGAAAGAGACTTTTGATAGAATAGCTTTAGACAGCGCAAAATTAACCGAGCAACAACAAGAAATAATGCAAACTTTAGATGGCATAGAAGACCAAAAAGAAGTGCAGTTTTTAATCAAAAAAATTGATGAAATTCTTGCAAAAATCAAGGCGCTAAACAGTGATGCTGAAAAGATTTCTACAGAAATGCAAAGCGTTGTAGCAGAATATGAAAAAATTAAAAAGACCACTAAAGTAGCTCAAGTTCAATATAAAGAAAACTCTGATAAATACAAGCAATTAGAAAGTTCTTATCAAGCAGAAAAAGACGCTTTAGAAAGCGAGTTGAAAGTGCTTGCCAAAGCCGTTGAGCCGACTCTTATGGAAAGATATCAAAAAAAGCGTGCTGATAAAATGTATCCTATTTTATACGAGGTAAAAAACAATGCGTGTGGTGCGTGCAGAATGAACCTTTCTATGTCGGATATGAACAAGCTTAAAAACGGAGAAGTCATTGACTGTGAACAGTGTGGAAGGATGATTTATTTAGAACAGTAAACAAGTTTGTAAGGGGGAAGTTGTTAGCTTCCTCCTTTAATATTTTTAAAGGAAAAAGAAGAAAATTTTTTATTAAACAAAAAATTGTTGATTTTTCAACAAAATACTTGCGTTGACAAAAAAAAGATGATATAATGCTAACGTAAAGGAAAAATGTTAAGATGGAAAAGTTTATTGTTAAATTTGCTGAGACAGAGCAAGAAAAAATGCAAACCTATAAGCTTAGATATAACGAGTTAATTTTGGAATATCGTCCAGATAACTTTATAGAGTGTGGCTATGATATAACGCCTTACGATGAGTATGGCAAGCTTGCTATTTGCGTTGATAGTGAAAAAAATGAAGTTGTGGGCTGTTATAGAATAATAACTTCTGACAATTTGCCTAAGGGTAAGCCTTTTGTTAGCGAAGGGGAATTTGATATATCTGCACTTAAAAATAGTGGAGAAAGCATTGCCGAGCTTTCTCGTGCCGTGATAAAAAAAGAGTATAGGGGAAGTATGGTGCTTATGCTACTTCTTCGTTTTGTAATAGGATACATCAAGCAAAAAGGATATAGATATATTATAGGCGAAGCAAGTTTTTACGGCACTGATAAAATAGCTCTCCAAAAGGAAATATCTTATATAGCTTATAATCACTACAACCCTGAGTACAAAATAGAGTGTTTAGACAAAAATCAAGTGGAAATTTTGCCACGAGAAAATTTAGATGAATATGCAATCAAACGCAGTTTGCCACCACTTATAAGGGCATACGTTAGCTTTGGTGCGTTTTTATCAAAAGAAACTTTTTGCGATTATGAATTTGGAAGTATAGACACCTTTGTTTTGCTAGATACAAAAAATTGCAACGACAGATACATTAATAGATTTTTGGGTTTATAAAAACAAAAAACAAGTCAAAAACTCACGAATTTTCGTGAGTTTTTGTGTTTTATTTAGCATACGAGAAAAAGCAGTTTATTTTTAAATAAATATTTAAAAATTTTTGCTTAAAGCATTGTAAAAAATACAAGTTTTTGATATAATTTAAGGGATAACTATAATAGGGGTGCTATTTTGAACGGATTGGGAAGAGAGAAAAAAGAGAATAAAGAAAAAAGTTTAGTTTTTACCAAAGAAACAAGTGGTGTTGTATTAATGCTTTTTTCTACGCTTTGTCTCGTTTGTTTGATAACGAGAGAAGCTGTGTTTTCTGCGATAGGAAAGTACGTGAGCGCATTTTTGTTTGGGTGCTTTGGCTTTTTTGCTTATGCAGTTATAATATCTCTTTTCGGTTGGGGACTATTGCTGGTTAGTGGCAAAAAAATCAACGTTTCAGCAAAAAGAAAGTGGCTTATAACCCTTGCCGTTTTTTGTATCGTTTTAATTTTGCAATTAATTACGGTGGACGGAGCTTCGCTTGAGTTTGGCGAATATGTTTCGCTTTGCTATAATATGGGGGAAAATGGCGTTTCTTCTGCTAGTGCAGGTGGTATGTTTACAGGAATAATTTGTTATTTTCTTTGCAAATTGCTAACTAGCGTGGGAAGCTACGTCGTTTTAAGCCTTTTAGTTGCGTTGATATTGTTTACGCTTTCTAAAGATTTTATGAAACAAGATGAAAAATCTAAGAAAAAAGAGTCGCAAAAGTTTAGAAGTTCGTTCGTGCAAGAAGATAGCCAAGCAGATGGTCAAATTGTTGACCAAAATGTAAACGATGAAGAGCAAGGCGAAAAGCAAATCAATCAGACTGTGCAACTACAGCAAAACTCAAATCAACAAGTTAAGCAAAAATTGTTTGTTAACGACCCACAAAGCTTTGCTTTCAAAAATAAGCGAGAAATGCAAAAAGACAACGGCGCAAGCCCAATAAAGCTTGAATTTTCTGCCGGTGGCTTAAACGTTGTTCGCACCGAGCAATCAAAGCCAAGCACCATTAAAGCTGGCGACGATTATAAAAAGAAAATTGACTATATCAAAACGCCTACGGTTATCGATATGGAAAAATATTCTTCTCTCAATTATTATGGCAATACTTTTTCAGAGCCATCGCAAACTAAAACTACTGTTTCAGATTATATTTCTTTAGACCAATCGCAAGGCGCAGTTAATGAAAATGCAGAAATACCATTTATTGAACACGATGGCGTAGAGAAAAAAGCTCAAGAAATTGCTATGGATAGTGCTGAAGAAAGGGCAAAAGCTTTTGGCGAAAGGTATTTAGGTGTACAAACTGCTGGGGAACAATTTTCTAACAACGAAAATCTAATTCAAAATGCTAATCAGTTTGATTTATCTTATAACGATGCAAAGCAAAGTGATGCTTTAGAGCAGGAAAATATTGTTGAGCCAGATAAGATTGAGTTTACAAGTAGAACGAGTAGGTTTGATTTTAATAGCCAACAACAAACTACTCCACCTATGATAGAAGAGCAAGAAGAGATAAACGATATTTCTTTGGATAATGAAAATTCATTAGACAATGACGTGCTTGATGAAAATGTTAGCGACGGACAAGCTGAGCAATTGCCACAAACTAATATACGAGCAAACGATAGGCTTAGAGATATTTTTTCTTCGCAAGAACAAAGCGTTGAGACGGTGGGATACACTAGCAGAGTAAGTGCTGACAACAATCTCTCTTCAAGGCGTGCGTTTATGTTTGAAGAAAGCAAGGCGAAAGAAGAGCCAAAGCCTGTGCAAGCAAAACCACAGCCACCAATAAACAGGGAATATTTCCGTCCACCATTTGACCTTTTAGAGAGCTATGCTCAGCCTGTTAATGCACAGCAAGAAAATCACGAAGAGCGTATGGATATTATAAGGCGCACCTTAGAAGAGTTTAGAATTGATGCAGTGCCACAAGGCTACGTTCAAGGCCCTTCAATAACGAGATATGAAATAATGATGCCAGCTGGCATTTCGGTTAAAAACGTTCTAAAGTACGACGATGACCTTAAGATGCGTCTTTCTGCAAAGAACGGCGTCAGAATAGAAGCGCCAATACCTGGCAAAAACTTGGTGGGTATTGAAGTTGCTAATAACATAAAGGTGACTGTCGGTTTAAAAGAAGTTATGGAAGGCTTAGCAGGGAAAAAGGATAAAGCTGGCTCGCTTATGTTTGCTCTCGGCAAAGACATTGTCGGAAACGCTATTAGCGATGACTTAACCAAAGGCCCACACTATCTTATAGCAGGCGCAACGGGCTCTGGAAAGAGCGTGTGCTTACACGTTATGCTAGTTAGCTTGCTTATGAGATATAGCCCAGAAGAGCTAAAGCTAGTTTTAGTTGACCCTAAATGCGTTGAGTTTAGAAAGTACGAGCATTTGCCACACTTACTAGTTGATGAAATTATAACCGAGCCAAAGCGTGCGCTAAGCTTATTGCAATGGGCTTATGATGAAACTAATAGAAGAAACGAATTATTCACGTCTTGCGGTGGGCACATTAGCAACATTGATGATTATAACTCGATGATTGCTGATGAAAAAACTGCAAGACTTCCAAGGATAGTTTTCATTATCGATGAACTTGCCGACCTTATGGAAGCGTGCAAAAAAGATTTAGAAGCAAGAATAAGAATGATTGCTGCAAAATCTCGTTCAGCCGGCATACACCTAGTGCTTGCAACTCAGCGTCCGTCTGTTGACGTTATAACTGGAACGATTAAAGCAAACCTACCATCTAGAATTGCCCTAAAAGTTATGAACTTTGCAGACTCGCAAACGATACTTGCAGGTGGTGGTGCTGAAAAACTTTTGGGCAACGGAGATATGCTTTATAAAAACTCATCTATGGGTGAGTACGAGCGTTATCAAGGCGCATACATCAGTGGCAGAGAAATAGCCAATATCGTTGAATATATCAAACAAAAGAACACGGCATATTTTGATGAAGAAATTATGCAATTCTTGGATAAAGAAACACGCCCACAACAAGAAGAAAGCTCTGATAAGGGGTCTGATGAAGGTGGCGAAGAGTTTAACGACTTTTTCTTAAAAGCGCTTTGGTTTGCAGTTAAAGCAGGAACAATCTCGATTTCATCATTGCAGAGAAGATTTTCTATAGGCTATCCAAGGGCTGGAGGCATCTTTGACAAAATGGAGCAAAAAGGCTTTATTGCACCTAACGAAGGTGGAAAAGCTAGAAGGGTTTTGCTTACCCCTGAAGAATACGTTGCAAGATTTGGACCTGGCATAGAAGAATATTGATATGAAACAAGTATTTAACAAAAGAATAGGTGTAATTTCACTCGGATGCGACAAAAACAGGGTGGACACCGAAAAAATGCTTTCTATAATTTCAAAAAGGCATATCTTAACGTCAGACGTTGACAATGCCGAAGTTTTAATAGTCAACACTTGCGCCTTTTTAGAAAGTGCAAGAAAAGAAGCTATTGAAGAAATTTTAATGGCAATAAACAGAAAGAATAGTGGCGTGGAAAAAGTTATAGTGACAGGCTGTCTGCCACAACTATTTATAGACCAAATAAAAGATGAGCTTATAGAAGTCGATGCTTTTTTAGGTGTTTCGGACTATTCAGAGATTTTAGAAGTTATAGATAAAATTTTTGCAGACGAAAGAGTGATTGCCGTTGGCCAGCCACGAGGCGAGTGTGGAAATAAAAGAGTGCTTACCACCGATAACTATGCTTACCTTAAAATTGCAGACGGTTGCTCTAATCATTGTACCTACTGCTTAATTCCATCAATTAGGGGCAAATATCGCTCGGCAGAGATTATAGACCTTGTAGACGAGGCAAAATCTTTAGGAAATTTAAATGAGCTTATTTTGGTTGCGCAAGACACGGCTAAATACGGCTTAGATTTGAATAAAGGTGTGACGCTTGTCACTTTGATTAAAGAGCTGTCTAAACTTGATAACGTTAAATCGATTAGACTTTTATATTGTTATCCTGAAAATATAACGGATGAGCTTATCGATGAAATTGCTAATAACCCAAAAGTAATAAAGTATATTGATATGCCCCTTCAACACGCTGATGACAAGGTGCTTAAACTTATGAACAGAAAGGGCAGTGCTGAAAGTTATTTGAAACTGATTGAAAAACTTAAAAATAAGGTTAAGGGCATTGCTATACGCTCAACTTTTATAACCGGTTTTCCAAAAGAGAGCGAAGAGGCTTTTAACAACTTAACAGAATTTTTGTTAAAGGCTAAACTTTTCAACGCTGGATTTTTTAAATATAGCAGAGAAGAAGGAACGCCGGCATATAAGCTTGACGGACAAATTCTTGCAAAAATAAAAACGCAACGGCTAAAAAAGCTTTATGCTTTACAAAAAAAGGTCGTTAAAGAAAATTATAAAGAATTCATAGGCAAAGTCATCAAAGTGGTGGCAGAAGGCTTTGATGAAAATCAATTAGTTTATTATGGAAGGGCATATTTTAATGCGCCTGATATAGACGGAAAAGTATATTTCTTTTCTGATGACGAGATTGTTTATGGCTGTGATTACGATATAAAAATATTTAAGTCAACTGGATATGACTTGTATGGAGAAAGGCAATGAATTTACCAAACAAACTAACAATTTTAAGGCTCATAATGATACCACTTTTCGTGGCTACGTTTTATCTAACCATTTTGCCTTATAATTACTTAATTTCAGCAATTATATTCGTGCTTGCTGCACTGACAGATTTTTTGGACGGATATATTGCAAGAAAGTATCATCTCGTCACTAATCTTGGCAAGTTTTTAGACCCAATTGCTGATAAAGTGTTAGTTTCTACTGCGCTTATTGTAATGCTAATTCCTTTTGATAGCGAAATGGCAATTCTACCATTTTATGGGGCTATTGCTGTTGCAATTATTCTTGCAAGAGAGCTTATCGTTAGTGGTTTCAGAATTGTTGCAGCGTCAAACGGCAAGGTTTTGGCGGCAGATAAGTCTGGTAAGATTAAAACCTTTGTTCAAGACTTTGCAGTTTTGGTTCTTTTAGTCGGTGCCGATTTAATGCCAGGGCTATATTCTACGCTTAACGTTGTGGGACTATGCCTTTTAGGACTAGCAACGCTTCTTACAATTTATTCTGGCATTGAGTGCATTGTAAAAAACATCGATGTCTTAAAGGAAAATAAATAAAAAATAATGAAAAGTGCACTTATATTTTTTAGGAACATTAAGACTGATTTTGACGGGAATTATTTTAATAATGCCCTCAGTGTGTTTAGCAGTGGTGGACTTACTATCGACACGGTTGAAATTTTATCGCACACTGACGACTTGGGTTTTAAGCGCAGGCTTAACGAATTTAAGGATATCTTTGATAATTTAATTATTATCGGTGGGGATACGGTTGGATTCAATCTTAAAGATATAATAGCCCAATGTTTTGACACGCCTCTTGTAGAAAACGAAAACGCACGAAACTTTTTAGACGCCGTGTCAAAAGCAAACGCAAAAGAATATCCTGATGACTTTGCGCTTTTGCCAATAGACGCAGTGGTTATTCCTAACATATACGGTGGCTTTCAAGGCTTTATTTTAGATAGCAACGATATAACGCTTTCAGTTTTACCACTTGACTATAAAGAAGTTAAAACTATGACGGATAAGTACGTTTTGCCATACTTAGAAAACAAACTAGGCATAAAGAAAACTAGACTAACCTTAAAATATTTTGGCGACGTGAAAAAACTTAAGCAAACGCTACATCAACCAGAACTTTTATTAGAGCAAGGGTTTTATTATACTATCTTTGAAAAGTATGGGGATATAACGGTCGAATTATTATTTGATTATGACACTCCAGAAGAAAGAAAAAAAGAAATAGTGAGACACATAGTATCTAACCTAAAAGACAACATTTACGCAGAATATGACGTGAGCTTGAGTGAAAGGCTATTTGACCTATTAAAGCTTAGAAACTTAAAACTTTCTACTGCTGAATCTTTTACAGGTGGCAGGGTTATATCGGATATAATTAAAAACTCTGGTGCATCGGCTGTGGTAAACGAAGGCGCTATCACTTATTCAAACCAAAGCAAAATAAATAGGCTTGGCGTTAAGACTAGTGACCTTAAAACTCAAGGCGCAGTTAGCGCAGTGGTGGCATATCAAATGGCAGTAGGGCTACTCAAAGAAGGTTGTGACGTAGCCATTTCAACCACCGGAATCGCTGGACCACATAGCGATGATACCGATAAACCTGTTGGGCTTTGTTTTATTGCCGTCGGTATGAAAGACGGTGTGCATACCTACAAGTATAAACTTTCAGGTTCAAGAGAAGAAATTACTGAAACGGCAAAGAATACTGCGCTGTTTTTGGCAATAAAAAAATTAAAAACTATATAAAGGGAAAAAATTATGGATGAAGCAAAAATAAAAGCGCTTGACGGCGTTATGGCACAAATTGAAAAACAATACGGCAAAGGCGCAATTATGCGTCTTGGACAAAATGCAGGTGACACTAACATCGAAGTGTTGCCAACAGGTTGTCTTTCACTTGACCTTGCAATCGGTGTAGGGGGACTTCCAAGGGGAAGAATTATTGAAATTTACGGACCAGAATCTTCTGGTAAAACAACGGTTGCTCTTCACGTTATTGCAGAAACTCAAAAAGCAGGGGGCATTGCGGCGTTTGTCGATGCTGAGCACGCTTTAGACCCTGTCTATGCAAAGGCTTTAGGTGTAAACCTTGACGAACTTTACGTTTCTCAACCAGACACAGGCGAACAAGCGCTTGATATCACGGCATCACTCGTTAGTAGTAAGGCTGTTGATATTATCGTTGTCGACTCGGTTGCAGCGCTTACTCCAAAAGCTGAAATCGAAGGGGATATGGGCGATTCGCACGTAGGACTTCAAGCAAGACTTATGAGTCAAGCACTTAGAAAGCTTACTGCAATCACAAACAAGAGCAAAACTTGTATTATTTTTATTAACCAATTAAGAGAAAAGGTTGGCGTTATGTTTGGCAACCCTGAAGTGACGGCAGGTGGCAAGGCGCTTAAGTTCTATGCTAGCGTTAGAATTGACGTTAGAAAGGCAGATGCTCTAAAAGACAGCGAAGGCGCATACGGCAGTCACACAAAAGCAAAAATAGTTAAAAATAAGGTTGCACCACCATTTAAAACGGCAGAATTTGACATTATTTTCGGCAAAGGCATATCTCAGGGCAGTTGTCTTGTTGACCTTGGCTTGCAATATGATATTATCCAAAAGAGTGGTGCGTGGTTTTCATATAACGGCGAAAAGATTGCTCAAGGCAGAGAAAAAGCCGTTAATTATTTAGAAACCAACTTAGACGTTGCAGAAGAAATTAAAAATCAAATTTTAGACGCATTTAACAATAAGAATAAAAATGCCTAATATTATTTATTGACTTTTTTGCTAAATTGTTATAAAATAGAAATGATAAAAACGCTTATGCGTTAAATAAAAACAGGAGGGCATAGATATATGCAAAATTTTAATTACAGTCCCCTGTTCTTGAGCAGTAATGACACTATTTTCGTTGTCGTTATTGCAGTATTAGTGGTATTAGCAATAGCCGCTTGGCTTTTGAGTTGGAAATTAAGTGCTAAATCTTTAACTAAAAAATATGAAAAAGAAGCAGGAGATATAGAAACTCAACGAAACAGAATGCTCGATGACGTTAGGGAAGAGAGCAGGGCTATAAAGAAAGAAGCTATCTTAGAAGCAAAAGAACAGGAAATTAAACTTCGCAGTGAGTTTGAGCGTGAATCTAAAGAAAAGCGCATAGAACTTCAAAGATTAGAAAACAGACTTAACCAAAAGGAAGAAAGTTTAGAAAAGAAAGAAGAAAACCTTGCGAAGAGAAACGAGGAAACTACAAGGCAACAAAACAACTTAAAGGCAAAAGAAATCGAACTCGATAACAAGATTGAAGAAATCAATAAGCAACACGACAAGATGATTGAAGAGTTTGAAAAAATTGCCCAAATGAGTAAGGAAGAAGCTAAAAAACAATTAGTTGACGCCATTACGGAAGAAGCAAAGGTTGCAGCTGCTGGTATGGTTAAAAACATAGAAGCAGAAGCAAAAGAAAACGGCGAAAGAAAGGCAAAAGAAATCGTAAGCCTTGCTATTCAAAAGTGTAGCACAGAGCAAGCAACTGAAATCACCGTTTCAGTCGTTCCACTTCCTAACGACGATATGAAAGCAAGAATTATCGGTAGAGAAGGAAGAAACATCAGAACGCTTGAAAATGCGACTGGTATCGAGCTTATTATCGACGATACGCCAGAAGTTGTTATCGTTTCGGGCTTTGACCCAGTTAGAAGAGAAGTTGCAAGAATAGCCTTAGAAAAACTTATTCAAGACGGCAGAATTCACCCAGCAAGGATTGAAGAAACTGTTGAAAAAGTTAAAAAGGAACTTGACGCTCAAATTAAAGAAGCTGGCGAAGCCGCTATGTTTGAGTGTGGAATATTTGGTCTTCACCCAGAAGTCGTTAAGCTTCTCGGTAGACTTAAGTTTAGAACAAGTTATGGTCAAAACGTGTTAAAGCACTCTATTGAAGTTGCGCATTTGGCTGGAGTTATGGCAAACGAACTCGGCATTGATGCAAACCTTGCAAAGCGTGCAGGCTTACTTCACGACTTAGGTAAGGCTGTTGACTTTGAAATTGAAGGCACGCACATGCAAATTGGCGGTGACCTTGCTAAAAAGTATAAAGAAAACTTTAACGTTGTCAATGCAATTCTCGCTCACCACGGCGACGTTGAGCCAAAGACGTTAGAAGCAGTGCTTGTTCAAGCAGCTGACGCTATCTCTGGCGCAAGACCTGGTGCAAGAAGAGAAACGACGACGAACTATATTAAGAGACTTCAAAAACTTGAAGAAATTTCATCTTCATTTAAGGGCGTTGAAAAATGCTATGCTATCCAAGCAGGTAGAGAAGTTAGGGTTATGGTTAAACCTGAGCAAATTAACGATGCTCAAACGCTTTTCTTAGCAAAGGATATTGCTAAAAAGATTGAAGAAGAAATGGAATATCCAGGTCAAATTAAGGTTAACGTTATTAGAGAATGGCGTGCAACCGAATTTGCAAAATAAAATTAAAACTGATGAAAAAAGGATTTGGCCTATGCAAATCCTTTTTTGATAATATAAAGGTGAAATTATGGAAATTGTAAAAAACATTTTTTACGTAGGCGTAAACGATAAAAAATTAGACCTATTTGAAGGTCAATATATCGTTCCAAACGGCATGGCGTATAACTCTTATTTAATAAAAGATAAAAAAATTGCCGTTTTAGATAGCGTAGATAAAAACTTTGGCGATGAGTGGTTAAACAACGTTGAAAGCATTTTGGGTGGCGAAAAGGTGGATTACCTTATCGTTTCGCATATGGAGCCAGACCACTCTGCAAACATATCGGCTTTTGCAGAAAAATACCCTGATGCGAAAATCGTTTCATCATCAAAAGCATTTACAATGATGAAAAACTTTTTCGGCACAGACTTTGCTGATAGAAGACTTGTTATAAACGAGGGTGATGAGTTAGATTTAGGCGAGCATAAGCTAACATTTGTTAGTGCCCCTATGGTGCACTGGCCAGAAGTTATGATGTCTTATGAAGTGGCAAGCAAAACTCTATTTTCTGCTGATGCTTTTGGTAAGTTCGGCGCACTTGACACCGAAGAAGATTGGGCGTGCGAAGCAAGAAGATATTATTTTGGCATCGTTGGAAAATACGGCGCACAAGTTCAGAGCGTTCTAAAAAAGCTTGAAAATATAGAAGTGAAAAGAATTTGTGCTTTGCACGGACCTATCTTAACTGAAAATTTAGATTATTATATTGATTTATATAAAACGTGGTCAAGTTATGGGGTTGAAAGCGAGGGCGTAGTTATAAACTACACGTCGGTTTATGGCAACACTAAAAAGGCTGTGGAAATTTTAGCAAAAGAACTTGAAAGTAAGGGCGTAAAGGTTGCCGTTAACGACTTAGCGAGATGCGATATGGCAGAAGCCGTTGAAGATGCTTTTAGATATGGCAAGGTGGTTTTTGCAACAACGACTTATAATGGGGATATCTTCCCATTTATGAAAGAGTTTATTAACCATTTAACTGAAAGAAATTTCCAAAACAAGTTTGTTGGCATTATCGAAAACGGCAGTTGGGCACCACTTGCTGATAAGATAATAAAAGGCATGCTTGAAAAAAGCAAGAATTTAACCTTTGCTAGCACAGGTGTTAAAATTTTATCTAGCATAAAACAAGAAAACATAGAGCAAATCAAAGCCCTTGCAACTGAAATTGCAAATTACTAAAAACAAAAAAATAAAAATAGCGTGGATTAATTCCACGCTATTAGTTTTTAAATATTAATTATCTGTTGTTGATGAGTTTTGTAAGTTCAACTGGGTCGAGCTTTTCGCCATCTTTATAGACACGCATATTGCCTGATGCGATTTCATCGATAAGTATAACTTCGCCATTGTTATAACCGAACTCAAATTTAATATCCCAAAGGTCACAACCAATTGTCTTAAGGTCATCAGCAACGATTTTTGTAATCTTAAGCGTTTGAGCTTTCATACTTTCAAACATTTCCGGTGTCATAACTTTTAATGCTGCTAAGCCTTCGCTTGTGACAAGTGGGTCACCCTTAGCGTCGTTTTTGAAAGTGCATTCAACGTAGCCACCTTCTAAAACTGTGCCGTCTTCAATATATTCGCCATATCTACGGATAAAGCTTCCTGTTGCAACCAAACGGCAGATAACTTCTAAACCCTTGCCGAAAACTGTTGCAGGGAGAACTTCCATTGTAGCGTTATCAATATCAGCGCTTACGTAGTGTGTTTTGATTCCTGCTTTTTTAAGCATTTCAAAATAATAAACAGAAGACTTTAGGTTAGCCTTGCCGATACCTTCAATTGTTAACCCAACGCTGTTTTCACCTGGGTCAAACACACCGTCTTTTCCTGTGCAATCATCTTTGAATTTTAATAGCACGTTGCCATTTTCAAGTTCAAAAACATCTTTTGTTTTACCTGTGTAAAGTTTTTTCATAAAATAACCTCATAAAAAGTTTAATAACAAGTGTATTATAGCAAAATATAATGCGATTTGCAATAATTTAAAAAGGTAAAAAAGAAAAAATATAAAAAATTTTCATAAAATCAATTTCAAAAGGCGTTTACCTATGTTATAATTTATATATCAAATTTTAGCAAGGCAGTTTATGAAAATATTATCTCCAGCAGGAAATTTTGAAAGTCTTAAAATGGCTGTATATAACGGCGCTGATGAAGTTTATCTTGGGATAAGCGATTTTAACGCACGCAATAATATCGAGGGGTTTTCAATAGACACCTTATCTGAGGCAGTTAATTTTGCGCATGTTTATAACGTTAAAGTTCACCTTGCTATAAATATTTTATTTAATAACGACGAGCTTATCCGTGCCATTGAAATAGTTGGAAAAGCAATAAATATAGGCGTTGACGCTTTTATCGTGCAAGACTTAGGACTAATATCGCTTATAAATAAGCTTTATCCTATGGCTGACGTGCATTTAAGCACGCAAATGGGAATCCATAACTTAGAAGGCATTTTGGCGCTTAAAAAATACAAGTTTTCAAGAGTGGTGCTTGCAAGAGAAACGCCCCTTAACGAAATTAAAAGGATAAAAGAAAACACAGATATAGAAATAGAATATTTTGCTCAAGGGGCACTGTGCGTTAGTTTTTCTGGCAACTGCTATTTAAGCTCGTACACTCAATCGGCAAGTGGAAATAGGGGTAAGTGCAAACAACTTTGTAGGCTTCCTTACACCTTTTATAAGGGAAAGACAAAGCTTAAAAAAGGATATCTATTAAGCGCAAAAGATTTTTGTATGATAGATAGATTAAGTGAGCTTGCTGATGCTGGTGTTGACGCAATAAAAATAGAAGGCAGGGCAAGAAGACCTTTTTACGTTGCTACAGCCACAAGAGAATATAGAAATGCCTTAGAAGGCAAAAAATGGGATATAGAAAACTTAAAACTTGCATTTAACAGAAATTATACCGAAGGGTACTTTAACGGCAACGACGAGATAATATCTAACGTTCAAAGCCATATTGGCTTAGAAGTGGGAAGGGTTTATGACTTTAAGAAAGGCAAAAAATTCAACGAGATTTTCTTTACTTCTATTAGAAAAATTTATCCAAAATCAACGCTAAAATTTTTGCAAGGTGAAAGCGAAACGACAATTTCTGCTTTCGACCTTAAAAATTTGGGCGACAATAGGTTTGTTTTAACCACCACAAGTATTGTTAAAATTGGTGCAAGCGTACATTTAATCGTTGACAGCGAAAGCGAAAACAAAGCGCTTTCGTTTGTAAAAAAGCGCCATATTAATATTGAAATTTGTGCTAAAATAGGTAAGCCAATTCGTGCAGGATTTGAACTTTTAGGTCAAAAATACTTTGTTGAAGGCGATGTTTTATTTGAGGCAAAAAGTAAGCCACTAGCAAAAGAAGAATTGCAAAATAACTTTAGTAAAAGCGAGTATTTTGTGGGGAATATAAAGCTAATTTGTCTTGAAAACGTGTTTATGTTAAAGCAAAATTTAAATGCTTTTAGAAGAAAGGTTTTTGACAAAATATATGAAATTTTAACAATGCCAAAGGATAGCGTAAAATTAGAAAAATTACCAAAAGTTCCTAATATAAGTGCTTTTTCTGACTTTTGTATAGTTGAAAAAATTGATGACGAGTTTATCGCAAAAAACGTTATTTATTCGCCAAGCGTGTTTATAGAAAGCGATATTAAAGCATTTAAAAACAAGTGTTTTAAGCTTGGAAAAAAACCATATTTAGACACTCCAAACTTTGCCTTAGAAAGCGACATAAAGTTATTGAAGAATATAGTTAAAAACTGCAAAATTGGAATAGTCGCAAATAATTATTACGCACTTGATTTTGACTGTGAAATAATTATCGGCGCAGGGCTTAACGTCTATAATAATTTTACGGCGTTTGAACTTGGTAGAGAGTTTTTTACAGCTGAAAGCGAGCTATCAAAAAGGGTGGACTTTGCATATATGACCTTAAGGCATTGCCCTATGAAAAATTTGCTTAAAGCAACCTGCGATATTTGTCCTTATAGTGATGGTTATTGGTATAAAATGGAAAGTGGAAAGGTGATGAAATTAAAGCGCAAAAAACTTAGCACTTGTACCTTTTATTTAACCGATTAGTGTGTTTTTATTTTATAAAAATAAAGGGAGCAAAAAAATTTTACAGCTTTATGCTTTTAAGTGGCTAAAGGTAAAGAAAAACGTTTGACAAAATTTAGTGTTAAATGTTATACTATATATGCTTAAATAAATATTAGTTTTTTGCGACTGACGGCTGAGTGGAATTGTCCACAGGAAGTAAAAAACTTTTGGTTGTCGGCCGTCTGGGCAGTTTGGTGTTTTTTCAAACTGTCTTTTTATATTAAAGGCTCTGTCACAACATATAGTTGATAAAGTGCAAATAAAAAATTGCGCAATAGGTCGTTAAAACCCTTGTCAATATGTAAACTATTGACTTCGGGCATTTGCCTACTCTTGCTTGTTTTTTATTTACCCTTTTAAAATCAACCATCTATTGCGCCATAGCCTCACGTTCAAGGCTCTAACATTTCATCTATTTGAGTTTTACGGAAAACAACATCTAAAATTTGGAGGATTATATGAAAAAAGTTGCAGTTGTTATGGGAAGTGATAGCGATTTAAAAGTTGTTGAAAAGGCAATACTCACTTTAAAAGATTACGGCGTTGAAACTGAAGTGCATATTTATTCTGCGCATCGCACACCTGTTGAAGCAAGAGAATTTACATTAAAAGCAAGAGATAATGGCATTGGCGTTATTATCGCTTGTGCAGGTAAGGCTGCTCATCTAGCAGGTGCTATTGCTGCAAATACAACTCTTCCTGTTATTGGAGTTCCTATCAAGGCGTCTGTTTTAGATGGTATGGATGCTCTTTTATCAACGGTGCAAATGCCAGCAGGAATTCCTGTTGCAACGGTTGCTATTGACGGCGCTGAAAACGCTGCGCTATTAGCAATTCAAATCTTGGCAGTTGAAGATAGTGACTTAGCTAAAAAACTTCAAGATGCAAGAGACCAAAAAAAGCAAAAGATTTTAGCTACTGATAAAGAAATTAATCAAAAATATAACTAATATTATACAAGTTGGGCTTTATAATGGAAAAACAAATGCTTTACGAAGGAAAGGCAAAAAAACTTTTTGCTATAGATACACCCGATAAATATATCATCAGTTTCAAAGATGATATATCGGCTTTTAACGGCTTAAAAAAGGGTGTTGTTTCTGGAAAAGGCATTATAAACAACAAAATAACTAATCTTCTTATGGGGATTTTAGAGCAAAACGGAATTCCAACCCACTTTATTAAAGAACTTTCTAATAGGGAAACGCTTGTAAAAAAAGTCGATATTATTCCACTCGAAGTTTTGGTTAGAAACGTTGCGGCAAGTTCGCTTTCTAAAAGACTTGGGCTTCCTGAAGGCGCCAAGATGCGTCAGCCTGTTATCGAGTTTTGTTATAAAAAAGACGAGCTTGGCGACCCTATGATAAACGAATATCATATTCTTGCAATGGGCTTTGCCAGCAAAGAAGAATTGGATTTAATAACCGAGTATGCTCAACAAACAAATCAAATTTTGAAAGAGTATTTTCTAAACGTAAAAGTAAAACTTATCGACGTTAAGCTTGAGTTTGGCAGGACTGCTGACGGAAAAATTGTGCTTGCCGATGAAATTTCGCCAGATACTTGCAGGCTTTGGGATAGTGTGACTAACGAAAGGCTTGATAGGGACCGTTTTAGGCGAGATTTAGGTGGCGTTGAAGAAGCTTATAATAAAATATATGACAGGCTGTTTGGAAATTAGCAAACGGTCGTTTTGGAAAGGTGAAGCAAAATAGGTTCTTCACTTTTCTCAGTTTAATTGTGATTTTTTGGAGGTATTTATGGACGAACTTCGTGAAGAGTGTGGCGTGTTTGGGGTTTATGCGTCAAAAGAGCAAAACCTTGCAAGTATGACGTATTATGGCTTGTATGCCCTTCAACATCGTGGACAAGATAGTTGTGGCATTGTGGTAAACGACGGTGGCGTTTTTACAACGAAGAAAGATTTAGGTCTTGTTGGCGACGTGTTCACAAAAGAAAAACTTTTAAGTTTTGGAAATGGTAAGATTGCCGTTGGTCACGTTAGGGCAGGCACAAAGGGCAGTATAAACATTGCAAACGCCCAACCACTTGTGGTCAACCATATAAAAGGAAGTTTAGCAATCGGCTTTAACGGAAGTTTGGTGAATAAAACAGAACTTAAAACCGAGCTTGAACTTCAAGGCTCTATATTCCAGTCAAACGGTGATGCAGAAGTTATCACTTATGAAATTATAAAAGAAAGACTTCGTGCTCCATCAATCGAACACGCCGTTGTGAGGGCTATGAATAAACTTGAAGGTGCTTATTGTATTGTAGTTATGTCACCAACAAAACTTATCGCTGCACGTGACAAGCATGGATTTAGACCACTATGCTATGGCAAAACCCAAGACGGTTCTTACGTGGTTGCATCAGAAAGCTGTGCGCTTGATGCCGTTGGGGCAAAACTTATTAGAGACGTTGAGCCTGGCGAAGTTGTCGTATTCGACTCTATGGGTGTTCGTTCTATTACTGAACATTGCAAAAAAGAAAAAATGTCGCTTTGCGTGTTTGAATTTGTATATAACGCTCGTCCTGACTCGGTTGTTGACGGTTATCCTGTACACGAAGCAAGGGTGGAAATGGGCAGATACTTAGCAAAGCGTTTTCCTGTTGACGCTGACGTTGTTATTAGCGTCCCAGACTCTGGAAACGACGCAGCAATCGGCTACGCTAAAGAATCTGGAATACCTTACGAGTTAGGTTTTCTAAAAAATAAATACGTTGGAAGAACGTTTATCTTCCCTGACCAAAAAGATAGAGAAGACCAGGTTAGAAAAAAACTCAATCCAATCGCATCGGTCGTTAAGGGCAAAAGAGTTGTTATGGTTGATGACTCAATCGTTCGTGGAACGACGAGTGGAAGGGTTGTGAGCTTACTTAGAGAGGCAGGCGCAACTGAAGTTCACTTTATGGTGTCATCGCCACCGTTTTTATTCCCTTGTTATTATGGAACGGACGTTCCAAATAAGAATATGCTCATTGCAAATATGCACACTGAAGAAGAAATTAGAAAAATGATTGGCGTTGATAGTTTGCATTATCTTAAGCTTGAAGATATGAAAGAAATGAGCGAGAAGAGTGGAAAAATATCATTTTGTTATTCGTGCTTTGATGGAAAATATCCAACCAAAATTCCACCAGAACAAACTGATAAATATCAAACAAAAATAAACATTGAAGAAAAGACAAAAAGACATTAATGGAGATAAAGATTATGGAAAAAAGTTATAGCGAAAGTTATAAAGCAGCAGGCGTTGACATTACTGCAGGTTATAAAGCAGTAGAACTTATGAAAGGTCATATCAAAAGAACAATGACTGACGGCGTATGTTCAGATATTGGTGGTTTTGGTGGACTTTTTAAGCTTGGCAAGGTTAAAAACCCTGTGCTTGTTAGTGGAACTGACGGCGTTGGAACAAAACTTAAAATTGCCTTTTTAATGGACAAGCACAACACTGTTGGCATTGACTGCGTTGCAATGTGCGTAAACGACGTTATTTGTAGTGGCGCAAAACCACTTTTCTTCCTTGACTACATTGCAGTTGGCAAAAACGTGCCTGAAAGAGTTGCATCTATCGTTGAAGGGGTTGCAGAAGGTTGCGTTCAAGCAGGCTGTGCGCTAATCGGTGGCGAAACTGCCGAAATGCCTGGTTTTTATCCTGTTGATGAATACGATTTGGCAGGCTTTGCTGTCGGCGTTGTTGACAAAAAGAAAATTTTAGATAATAAAAAGATGCAAGCTGGCGACGTTGTTATTGCTATTCCATCAACTGGCGTTCACAGCAACGGCTTTTCACTTGTAAGAAAGGTGTTTGACGTTGAAAAGACTGATATTAAAGCGCCTATCGAAGCACTCGGTGGCAAGAGCCTTGGCGAAACGCTTTTAACACCGACAAAAATTTACGTTAAGGCTATTATGTCTTTACTTGAAAAGAAAGTTAACGTTCGTGCAATCTCACACATCACAGGTGGTGGCTTTTACGAAAATATTCCAAGAAGTATTCCAGACGGATTTGGCGCAAAGATTGAAAGAAAGGCAGTTAAAATTCTTCCTATCTTTGACTTGCTTGCAAAAACCGGCAAGATTGAAGAAAGAGATATGTTTAACACGTTTAATATGGGCGTTGGTATGAGCGTTGTGGTTAAGAAAGAAGATGCTGACAAAGCTCTCCAAATTTTAAAACTTGCTGGCGAAGATGCTTACGTTATGGGCGAAATCGTTAAGTCAGACGCAAAGATAGAAATATGTTAAAAAAGATTTTAAACGGCGTGAGCGCCGGACTTATGGTTTCCATTGGCTGTGCAGTATTTTTGGCTTGTGAACAAAAGGTTGTGGGCTCAATTTTATTTACGATTGCGCTTTTGGTAATTTGCTTTAGGGGATATTCGCTCTATACAGGTAAGATTGGTCTAATGCCATTTTCACACAAAAAAGAAGACTTTTCAGTTTTGCTTTTAGGCCTTCTTGGCAATGCAATCGGTATGATTGTGTTTGGGCTATTGATAAGCGTTGCGCTTCCTGCTTTAAAAGAAAAAGCTATTGTTATTTGCACGGCAAAGCTAACTCAAGACTGGTATCAAACGATTATTCGTGGTCTATTTTGTGGCGTGCTTATGTTTATTGCAGTTTACGTTTACAAAGAAAACAAGAGCATAGTTGCAATTTTATTTGCAATTCCAACATTTATTTTATGTGGCTTTGAACACTCGATTGCAGACATAGGCTACTTTGCAATTGCAAATATGTTCTCGTTTGAAATAGTGCTATTCATTATTTTAGTTGTTATCGGCAACACAATCGGCTCTATGATTTTGCCATTTTTATCTATGGCAAAAGAAAATAAAGTGGTTGTGGACAAGGAGAAAGAAAATGAAAAAGCAAGTTAACGTTGCAGTTTTAGTTTCGGGTGGTGGCACAAATCTTCAAGCGCTTATCGACTTTGAAAAGGCAGGAAAGCTTAAAAGTGGAAAAATCGTTAAGGTAATTTCAAATAAAGCTGATGCTTACGCTCTAACAAGGGCAAAAAATGCTGGCATTGAAGGCGTTGTTGCCCTAAAAAAAGGTAAAACTCAAGCTGAGTTTGAACAAGGCTTAATAGCTGAGCTTGAAAAGTGCTCTGCAAAAGTAATCGTGCTTGCTGGGTTTATGTGCATTTTGTCAAAAGACTTTACCGATAAATATAGTGATAGAATCATAAACGTTCACCCATCGCTTATTCCATCTTTTTGTGGAGAAGGCTTTTACGGGCTTAAAGTTCACCAAAAAGCGCTTGAATACGGCGTTAAGGTGACGGGCGCAACCGTGCATTTTGTAAACGAAATTCCAGACGGTGGAAAGATTATTATGCAAAAGGCAGTCGAGATAAAGAAAGGCGACACGCCAGAAAGATTGCAAAAGCGTGTTATGGAAAAGGCAGAGTGGAAAATCTTGCCACAATCACTTGAAAAGGTTTGCAAACAAATTTTAAAAGAAAAAAATTAAGTTAGATAAAGGATAAAAAGGAAAAAATTATGGCTAAATTTGATTTAAATAAGTTATTATCAGAAAACGAATATCCAGGCCGTGGCATTGTTATCGGCAAAAGTAAAGACTCTAAAAGTGCTATGATTGCTTACTTTATTATGGGAAGAAGCGAAAATAGCAGAAATCGTATATTTGAAAAGTTTGACGGAGGAATGAGAACAAAGGCGTTTGACGAATCAAAGCTTACTGACCCAAGTTTGATTATTTATAATCCATATCTTGCATTAGAAAACATTGATATCATCACAAACGGCGACCAAACGGACACTGTATATAACTATATAAAAGAAAATGGTGACGACGGATTTGCTTTTGATAAGGCGCTTTTTACACGTGAATTTGAGCCGGACGCCCCTAACTTTACACCTAGAATCTCTGGTATAGTTAAGTATGACTGTTGCAACAAGGATTTTTGCTATAGGCTCTCTATTCTAAAGAGTGCAAACGGCAACCCAGAAGTTTGCAATAGATATTTCTATTCTTATAGCCCACTCGCTGGCATTGGACACTTTATCCACACGTATAGCCATAACGGAAACCCAATTCCATCATTTTATGGCGAGCCAGAAGAAGTTGAGCTTCCAAACACGGCAGAAGAGCTTGCCGATATGATTTGGACAAACTTAAATAATGACAATAAAGTTTCTCTCTTTGTTCGCTCTGTTAATCTTGAAACAAAGAAAGCGACTGAAATTATCATAAACAAAAACAAATAATAAAAAAATCATAACAATTACGATAAAAACATAAGGAAGTGTAAAAATGAAAGAATTTGAACTTAAATATGGTTGCAACCCAAACCAAAAACCTGCAAAAATTTATATGGAAAACGGCAAAGAATTGCCTGTTCAAATATTAAACGGAAAACCTGGCTACATCAACTTTTTAGATGCTTTTAACTCTTGGCAATTAGTTAAAGAGCTTAAAGAAGCTACAGGAAAGCCTTGCGCAACGTCATTTAAGCACGTTAGTCCAGCAGGCGCTGCCGTTGGCGAAAAATTAAGCGAAATCGAAAAGAAAGCTTGCTTTGTTGACGATATTGCTGGTTTAGACGACTCTGCTATCGCTTGCGCTTATGCAAGGGCAAGGGGAACGGATAGAATGAGTTCGTTTGGCGACTGGATTGCGTTATCTGACGAGTGCGACGAAACGACTGCTATGATTATCAAAAGAGAAGTTAGTGACGGCGTGATTGCTCCATCATATTCAGAAAAGGCATTAGAAATTCTAAAGCAAAAGAGAAACGGTACTTATAACGTAGTTCAAATCGATAAAGATTATATCCCTGAAGAAAAGGAAACTAAGCAAGTGTTTGGCATTACTTTCGAGCAAGGCAGAAACAACTTTAAGATTGATAGAGAACTTGTGACAAAAGAAATCGTTACAAAAAATAAGAAAGTCGGAGGCAAGCGGTCTTAGGAAGACAAGTG
>JAZNCJ010000007.1:0-16802 GCA_045587465.1 Christensenellaceae bacterium | reverse complement strand
GTTGTGGACGGAGCGTGTATAGATGAAGATGACCAAAAAATTTATGAATTTATAAAAGGTCAAAACGCAATTATTATACAAAACAAGATTGATAAGTGTGATAAAAAGTGCGATTTTGCCGATATTTGTATTTCTGCGCTTAAAAAACAAAACTTAAACGAGTTAAAAGAACTTTTATATCAAAAAACAATAGGCAGTGGCATAGACTTAAATGGAGACTTCTTGTGTGAAGAAAGACACTTTGAAGCACTTACAAGGGCAAGTGATAAACTCGCTCAAGCCTTAAAAGGCATTGACATAGTGCCACTTGACATCTTATCCATAGACATTAAAGACGGTTGGGACGCTCTTGGTGAAATTTCTGGCAAAACAGCAACCGAAGATATCATAAACAATATATTTTCTAAATTTTGCGTGGGCAAATAGGGGGAGAAAATGGTAAACCTTGAACTTTATAGGGTGTTTTACGTTGTTGCAAAGTGTGGCAGTTTAACAAAGGCAGCTGAAGAACTTTATATATCTCAGCCAGCCGTTTCTCAAGCCATAAAGCAACTTGAAAGTCAGCTTGGTGGCAAGCTTTTTACAAGAACGCACAAGGGTATGGAACTGACCGAAACTGGTGGCAAGCAGATTTTTGCTACCGTTGAAAAGGCGCTTAAACTTTTTGATGAGGCAGAAAGCAAGTATGCTGAGCTTAAAGACACGGCAACGGGCATCGTTAGAATTTGCGCATCGGATACCGTCAGTACACACTTTTTACTTCCATACATAAAGCAGTATCATCAAAAATATCCAAACGTAAACTTGGTGCTTCAAAACTGCACGTCAAGCGAAACTATTGAACTATTAAAAAACAACAAAGGCGATATAGGTTTTGTAAATTTGCCTATCGACGACACTGAAATAAATTTATCTAGCACGGTTATGCAACTTCACGATACCTTTGTGTGCAGTGATAAGTTTAAGGAACTGACTGAAGGTGTGGTGGACTTAAAACGATTACAAGACTATCCACTTTTGATGCTAGAGCTTTCAACTGCAACAAGGCAGGCAATAGTTAGCTTTGCGCACTCGCAAGGCATACATTTGCACCCAGAAATAGAGCTTGCAAGTTTAGAGCTTATGTGTATGCTTGCAAAAAACGGCATTGGCATTGCGTGTATTCCACGTGAGTTTGCTATGCACGAGCTTAACGAAGAAAAGAGCTTGATAGAAATAAAAACCAACCCAACTTTGCCAACAAGGGCGATTGGGCTGGCGCTTCCAAAGGATAAAAACTTAACCTTTGCCGTTAAGGAATTTATAAAACTTTTACCAAAATAAAGGGGGGAATAAGATAATGGAAATATGGCAAGCGATAGTTTTAGGGCTTGTTCAAGGTCTTGCAGAATTTTTGCCAATCTCATCAAGTGGGCACTTGATTTTGCTTTCTAACTGGTTTGGCATTGAAGATAACGTGATTTTTTATAGCGTTATGCTACATTTAGGCACGCTCGTTCCCGTTATCATAGTTTTATGGAAACAGATTTTAGACGTTTTTAAAAAACCTTTTAAGCTTTTTGGATGTTTGGTTTTAGCAACCATACCAGCAGGGATACTCGGCATTGTCTTTTCAAAATATATTGACTTAGATACGCTATTTGCAAATAATATTTGGCTACTTTCAATATCTTTCTTGTTCACGGCAGGCGAAATGATTTTCTCTGAAATTTGGGCGAAAAAGAAGCAAATGGCAAACGAGATTAACTCAAAAACAGCCTTTATAATGGGTTGTGGGCAGGCAGTCGGCGTGCTTCCTGGTATATCAAGAAGTGGCTCAACGTTAACGGCAGGAAACCTTGCAAAAGTTGACAAAACTCACAATGCAAATTTTACTTTCCTTATGAGCATACCTATCATTTTGGCGGCCGTTTTATTAGAAGGGTTTGACTTTGTCACAAGTGGCGCTTCAACAGGCATAGACTTTGTTCCACTTGCACTCGGCATGTTAACGGCAATGATTTCTGGATACATAGCAATCAAGTTTATGCTTAAAATTATAAAGAAAGCCAACTACAAATGGTTTAGCCTTTATTTAGTGCTTATCAGTATCGCAAACTTAATAGTATATTTTGCATAAAATAATAAAGCTCGGCTTAAAACAAGCCGAGTTTTATTTTTCAAAAACCCCTGATAAAATTTTTTATATGTGCTTATACTAATTATGCTACACAAATTGAATATTTATGAAATAGGTTGCATAGGTATATTTATACTTTTTTTGGCAACACACATTATATGTATTTGTAAAAATACAGATTCCAAATGTGTATGTGTGTTGAACCCATTTCATATTATTTGTGTAGCAACAAACGGAGTCTGCATTTTGATGCGCTGACTCTGGTTGGCGCATTTTTTATTTTTGGGTGAATAATTTGGAATATCAAAAAGAGTTTTTATTGCTAATAAATTCGTACGATTTAAGAAACATTGCAAGGGACATAGGCGTTAGAGCACCAACTGCTTTAACAAAACCAAAACTTATAGAAGAAATTACAAAAATTCAAAGTGGCGAAAAAAGCCTTGCGTGCCGTCAAAGTCAGGTCGCCCTGCTATTTGCCGTATTGACAATATAGAAAGCATAGAAATGCAAAAGCAAAATTTAAATATAATCGAAATAAAAAATCAAGCAAAACAAGAGTTGATAGACGATATTTTGAGTGAAATAAAGATAAGGTTAGAAAAATTATTATAAGAAAAAGCCACCGACAAGGAGGCTTTTAAATTTTATAAAAATCTATAAAATCGCTATTGCAATGGTGCAGTAAATTATAAGTGACAAGGCATCGACGATTGTCGTCATAAGTGGACTTGCAACAACTGCTGGGTCAAGCTTAATTTTTTTTGCAAAAAGTGGCAATATCGAGCCTATAAGCTTTGCCATAACTATGCTGACAAAACACACAAAAGAAATAACAGATGCTCGCACCGTAGATATGTCGTTATAAAGCCTATCGATGAGCATAATCTTAGCAAAGCAAATTAGTGCGATGGTTATTCCTATCAAGATAGAAGCTAAAAGCTCTTTCATAATAACCTTAAAAGTATCTTTAAACTCAACGTCACGCACGGCTATAGCGCGAATTATGGTCACTGAAGTTTGCCCACCGGCATTTCCAGCCGTTCCCATAAGCATAGGGACAAAGGCATACATAATAGCGTCTAGACTGCTTTCATACTTAGACAAAATCATACTTGTAAAGGTAGAAGTTATTAAAAGTAAAATCAGCCAAGGCGCTCTCGCTTTCCAAATGCTAAAAATAGATTGCTTTAAGTAAGGCTTTTCGTTAGGGAGCACGGCTGCAATTTTTTGCATATCTTCGGTGGCTTCTTCTTGAATAACGTCCACGGCATCGTCAACCGTTATTATGCCCACCAAACAACCTTCTTTATCTATTACTGGAAGGGCGAGTTTGTCGTATCTAGAAAACATAAGCGCAACGTGTTCTTTATCATCAAGCGTGCTAACAACAATGGCGCTTGAATCCATAACGTCGGCAATGATTGCATTTTTATCGGCAAGGAGCATGTCTTTGATAGAAACAGCGCCTATCAAATGTTTTTTTCTATCCACAACGTAGCAAGTGTATATAGTTTCCTTATTAACACCCGTTTTTCTTATCTTTTCAAAGGCCAACTCTATTGTGGTTGACGGCGAAAAAGATATAAACTCAGTGGTCATTATAGAGCCGGCTGAGTCTTGTGGATATTCTAAAAGTTCGTTGATTTGCGCTCTATCTTCAGGCTTAGAGTTTTTGAGAATTCTTTTAACAACGTTTGCAGGCATTTCTTCAATAATATCCACTGTGTCGTCAAGGAACATATTGTCTATAACTTCTTTAAGCTCTTTGTCTGAAAAAGCTTTTATGAGCCTTTGTTGAAGGTCGGAATCAAACTCAACGAACACGCCACTAGCAAGTTCTTTTGGCAAAAGCCTAAAAAACATTATCTGTTCTTTTTCATCAAGGTTGTTTTCTAAAAACAAGGCAATGTCGACAGGCTCCATATCGAGAACAAGTGTTTTAAGGTCGGAAAACTTTCTCGTTTCAAACAAGAATAAAAGTCTTTCATAGATGATTTGCATTTGCTCTGTCATAACTTTTTCCTCCTTTTTTAACAAGTGGATTAAAATCTAATGGCTCAGTCCTCGCCGTCTATCTTGGTGTCGAAAAAAATTTCTCTATTTTGCTCTCTTAAAGCAAGCACGAATAGGTCATATTTGTCAGGTGAGATAACTATGACGCTATAACTTTGCTCTTTTAAATATATAACGAGTTTATTGCTCTTTTTAAAATGCGTAATTGCTACAATCTCACTAATATTTATTTTAGAACAAATAAAGCCAAGATATGTATATAAATATCCGTTATTTATAAGATATTTGCTATTTATCAATAAGCTTATTGCAAAAACTATAAGCCCCAAAGTGATAATACATAAAAAAGAGTATGAAACAATCTTAAAAGTATGAGCTGAGTTTACTTGAGTTATATTAAAAATATTCCACGCAAATCCTAAAGCGCAAAATATTATTACAATACTGATTAAAACCCATATTATAGGCGAATATTTAAATCTAAATTTTTTCATAATATCTTTCCTTTTGGCTAATTGTAGCACAATAAATATTAAAAATCAAGTGCTAAAATAATTTTTTGAGCGAGTTTAGTTTAACTTTGCTTGCAAAATCTTTGTTAATATTATATAATGACTTTGTTAAAAATACTTAGGGCTAAATGGAGATACAAAATGATTAAACTGATTAGTAAAGGCGTTTATTATAGGGGTGGCAAACTTGTAAGGGCAAAAGGCGTTGATAATAATGCTAAAAAAGGCAGTATGGCTTATAAAATTTTATCATCGCACAACCAAAGTGGCAATATGGACAAGCTCAACGTTAAGTTTGATGAAATCACCTCGCACGATATTACTTACGTTGGAATTATTCAAACGGCAAAAGCATCTGGGCTAGATAAATTCCCTATTCCATACACTTTAACAAACTGCCACAACTCGCTTTGTGCAGTTGGTGGAACTATTAATGAAGACGACCACGTATTCGGTCTTTCTGCCGCTAAAAAATACGGTGGGGCGTTCGTGCCACCACACCTTGCAGTTATTCACCAATATATGAGAGAAATGCGTGCTTTCTGTGGCGCAATGATACTTGGCTCTGACTCTCACACAAGATACGGCGCACTCGGAACGCTTGCCGTTGGCGAAGGTGGCCCAGAGCTAGTTAAACAATTATTAAACAGAACTTACGATTTAGATAGACCAGAAATTGTTGCCGTCAACCTTAAAGGCAGATTGAGAAAGGGCGTTGGCCCACACGACGTGGCGCTTGCACTCGTTAAAGCAACCTTTAAGACAGGTTTTGTTAAGAACAAAATTTTAGAGTTTGTTGGAAACGGCATTAAGACTCTTTCTATGGACTATAGAAACGGCATTGACGTTATGACAACCGAAACGACTTGTCTATCTTCAATCTGGCAAACTGACAAGAAAACTCAAGAATATTATATCGAGCACGGCAGACCACAAGCATACAAGGAAATGAACCCAGAAGAAGGCACGTATTACGATAAGGGTATCGTGATTGATTTATCAAAGGTAGAGCCAATGATTGCACTTCCTTTCCACCCATCAAACGCATATACTATCCGTGAATTTTTATCTCGCCCATACCAACTTTTGAAAGAGTGCGAAGAGGCGGGCCAAAAATTATTGCCACAAGGCAAAGGCGAGTTCAAACTAGTTAATAAAATCAAAGACGGCAAGGTTTACGTTGAACAAGGCGTTATCGCTGGTTGCGCTGGTGGTATGTATGAAAACATTTCAGAAGCATCAAACATATTAGGCGATGCTGAAATCAATAACAACGACTTTACTTTAGACGTTTATCCATCAAGCCAACCTGTTTATAAAGGACTTGTTGATAACGGATATATTTCAAAACTTATAGAAAACGGCGCTGTCATTAAAACTGCTTTCTGTGGTCCTTGCTTTGGCGCAGGTGACGTTCCACAAAACAATGGTTTGTCAATTCGTCACACAACAAGAAACTTTGAAAGCAGAGAAGGTAGTAAGCCTGCAAACGGACAGCTTTCTGCAGTTGCACTTATGGATGCAAGAAGTATCGCTGCAACGGCTAAAAACGGTGGCGCTATCACTTCTGCTATGGATGAAGCTTATTCAAACAAGGTTAAAAAGTATCGTTTTGATAACAAAATCTATAAGGCGAGAGTGTTTAACGCTGTAAATAACGGCGATGCAAACAAAGACTTAGTATATGGCCCAAACATTGCAGACTGGCCAAAAATGCAAGCCTTAAAAGATGACCTTTTGTTAAAGGTTGTGTCAGTTATTAACGACCCTGTGACGACTACTGACGAGCTTATTCCATCAGGTGAAACTTCTTCATATCGCTCTAACCCACTCAAACTTGCTGAATTTGCGCTTTCTAGAAAGGACCCAATGTACGTTGGCAGAGCAAAGGCTGTTAGAGACGGCGCTTTCCCACTAGAGCTTGGTCTTGATGAAAATAAAACTACTTATGGAAGCGTTGTTTGCTCAATTAAACCGGGCGATGGTTCTGCAAGAGAACAAGCTGCGTCTTGCCAAAGAGTGTTAGGTGGCGTTGCAAATATCGCTTATGAATATGCAACAAAAAGATATCGTAGCAACCTTATCAACTGGGGCATGATACCTTTCCTTGCAGATAAGAACGATTTTGCCATCGATGAATATATCTTAATTAAAGACGTTAAAAAAGGCATTGAAAGTGGCGCAAAAGAATTTAAGGCAGTTATCCTTGGCGAAAACAAGAGAGAAATTACCCTTAAACTTGACGCACTTACTGATGCTGAAAAACAAATTATTCTTAAAGGTTGTTTAATCAACTATTACAGGGGTTAAAAAAACAAAAATAAGATATTATAAAAAAGCAACGAATTTCGTTGCTTTTTTTGTGTCTTTTTTTCTAAAACAGAGTAAAAAAGCATAAATATATATACGGCCAAATAAAGGGGGGAGTTATGAGTTTTATAGATAATATAAGAGATTGCTTTTGCCAAAACGAATTGCCGTTAGACTGCCTATATAGAGCAGTTTTATTTGGCGATAGCGCAGGATATTTTGAAAACGTTAAAAGCATTGTCAGTTATGAAAAAGAAGAAGTTGTTTTGTCGCTTAAAAAAGGCGCAATTAAAATAAAAGGGAAAGACTTATATATTAAAAAATATTGTATAGGAGACGTGGTCATTTGCGGAAAAATAACAAGCGTGGAACGAATTTTATAGGCGTAAAGAATACATATCTTGTGCAGGGGCTTAACCTTGATAGGTTTTTGCATTATGCAAAAAATAAGGGAATAACGCTTTATGACATTAAAAAAATCACTAATAAACGAATAATTGTAAGCGTTTCTCTTTCAGAAAGTAAAAAATTTTTTGCAATTGCAAAAGAAATGTGTTATAATATTAAAAAAATAAAACAAAAAGGCATAACTTTGCCACTTTTTTTGCTTTGGAAAAGAGTTGGCATTGTTCTTGGTGCAATAATATTCTGCATCAATGCTTACGTTTATAGCGACTTTATATACGGCTTTGATTTTTCGGGCAGTGGAAGCGTTTTGGAAAAGGAAGTTTTAGCTTATCTTAACGGCGTTGGAATAAAGCCCTTTTCAAGATTTTCGGATATAAACATAGAAAAGCTTGAAGACCAAATTTTAGCAAGTCAAAAAAATCTTTCGTTTGTTGGAATAGCCAAAAGGGGCAACACGCTGTGCTTTGACTTGGCGCTTGCAAGCGACAACACGGAGATGCTTAAAGGCGATATTTATTCTCTTAGAAGCGACGCTAACGGCATTATCGAAAAAATAAAAGTGTATCGTGGCACGGCAGTAGTAGCCGAAGGTGATAGCGTTAAAAATGGCGACCTGCTTGTTGACGGTTATATGATTATAAAAGAACAAACGCTAAAAATAAACGTTATTGCAACGGTATGGATAATCGCAAGCCAAGAGTTTGTTTTTACTGACCTAAGGCAAGGTCAAGAAGAAAAAGTCACGCTTTTAGCAAAAGCTATGATGGTGGATAAAGACGTGGTCTCAACGTCGGTTGTTTGCACAAAAGATAATGATGAATACGTTTATCGCATTACGATAAACTATAGATATATAATATATGCAGGATAAAAGGATAAGATTATGTTAAAAACAAAATCACAAAAAATCGAAGACTGGACAAGCAAGGACGTATTTTTAAATATTTTAGTTTACGTTCTGAACATACTAATAATAAGTGGATTATTTCTTCTTACAATTTATGTAGAAGGCATGTCGGGTGGCAAAAACAATATAGAAAGTTTTTTAAAAAACCTTGCATCATCTTTTCGCTTTTTAGTAATGCTTATCTTGATATTTTCGGTGATGGCTCTGTATTTTCTTTATGAAGACAAGAACTTTTTGAAAAATCCAGCTAACTCAGAGATGCTGTTTTTAATTATAGAGCTTTCAATTGTTGCATGTTTTGCGAGTGGTTATTATATTGATACGTATCTTCGCCCACTTGCGCTCGTTGCACTACTTACGCTCTTTTTAACCGACAAAAGAAAAGCATTTTTTATGAACATAATATTTTGTATATTAATTTTTGTTTTCGACTCTTTTACGGCAAACGTCGAAACAGGCAGATATCCATCATTAATTATGGGCTTTTCATCGGGCGTTATAGCTTCTTTGTGTTTGGATAAGGTTTTTTCAAGACTAAAACTTTTGTTAATGAGCTTTTTAGTAGCACTTCCATCACTTATAAGCGTTGCTATCACTCTCGTAGAGCATATGGAAGCTACTGACGACGTGGTTATTGACCTAATTTGTTCGACAGCGTCAGGTCCACTTTCGGTTTCTATATTTATGGTGCTTTTGCCGATATTTGAAGCAATATTTAAAAAAGTGTCTTGCTTTAAGTTCTCTGAACTTATCGAGCATAATGCAAAACTAGTTAAAAAACTTATTCAACAAGCGCCTGGCACGTTTAACCACGCAATAGTTGTTTCAAACATTGCCGAAGCTTGCGCACTCGCCATTGAAGAAGACGGATTACTTGCAAGAACTTGCGCATATTATCACGATATAGGAAAGTTAAGAAGACCGGAGTTTTTTAAAGAAAACCAGGCCGATGGCGAAAACCCTCACGACGATTTGACGCCTGAGCTTTCTGCGAACATTATTAAGTCGCACACTCAAGACGGCTATGACCTTATTATGAAAAATCGTTTGCCAAAAGTTATTGCAGACGTTTGTAAAGAGCATCACGGAACACTTCCAATCATGTATTTTTATGGCAAGGCGCAAAAATTTACAGACGGTGAAGTTGACCTTGCTCAATACTGCTATGCAGGTCCAAAACCAAGCACTAAGATTGCTGCAATTATTATGATTGCAGACGGTTGTGAAGCTGCCGCTAGAACGCTCCAAGACCGTTCTAGAGAAAACGTTAAAAAGGTCGTTAGACAAATAGTAAATGAAAGAATGCAACTTGGTCAGTTTGAAGAGTGTGAAATCACCCTAAATGAACTTAACATCATAATTCACACTGTAGTTAACCATTTGACGGGTGTGTATCACAGCAGAATAGAATATCCAAAAGTAAGCCTTGACGGCATGGGATTATAAGGGGCAAAATATGGGCAAAATCAAGTTAGAATGTTTAGATAGAAATCCAAAATTAAAAAAGGTCGCAAAGGCTGTTTATAAAGTGCTCGGTCAAAAATCATATTTTAAAGCCGAAGTGATTTTTCAAGACGGCGAGTATATGCAATACTTAAATAAGACAACTCGTGGAAAAGATAACGTCACCGACGTTTTATCATATCCAAGTATGGAAGGCATAAGAGGAAAAGTGTTAACGCCAAACGAGTGCAGAACCGAACTTGAAGGAAAGTATATTTTTCTCGGCTCGATAGTGCTTTGCGATGAAAAAATTCGTGAACAAGCAAAGGAATACGGACATAGCGAAAGAAGAGAAAGGGAATATTTAGTCGTTCACGGACTATTACACTTGTTTGGCTATGACCATATGACGGATAGTGACAAACTTGAAATGAGAGAAAAGGAAAAGCAAGTTATGAAGATGCTTTATCCAAAAGAACAAGCTTAAAACAAAAGGATAGACAATGAAAAGTGGATTTGTAGCAGTCGTTGGAAGGGCAAACGCAGGAAAGAGCACGCTTGTGAACGTGCTTGTGGGCGAAAAGGTTGCAATCGTTTCGCCAAAGCCACAAACAACTAGAGATAGAATTTTAGGTGTGCTTACTACTGACGAATATCAAATAGCATTCGTTGACACGCCGGGGATTTATAGGGCTGATAACCTTTTAAATTCGGTTATGCAAAAAACAACTATAGACGCAAGTCAAGACGTTGACCTTGTGTTATTCGTTATCGATGCACACGAAGGAATCAGCGATAACGACAGGACTCTTATTAAAAAATATTCTAAGCAAAGCGTGCCAACAGTTTTAGTGCTTTCAAAGACAGACATTATGACTGAGAGTTTGCTTATATCCGAGCTCAAAGAACTTTCTAGCGAAGGCTTAGATATAGTGCCAGTTTCGGCAAGAAAGAATAAAAACTTAAAAGAGCTTTTGAAGGTGATTTTATCTAAACTTCCTGAGGGCGAGAAAATATTTACAGATGACGTGGTTTCAGATAGGTCGTATAAATTTATGATTTCTGAAATTATGCGAGAGAAAATTTTGCTTAAGTTTGATAAAGAAATTCCACACGGCGTTGCCATAATTATAAACAAGTTCTTTTTAAGAGAGAACGGCACGACGTATGAAGTGAATCTTGATATTGTTTGTGAAAAGCCAAACCACAAAGCAATTCTAATCGGCAAAGGTGGAAAGGCAATAAAAGAAGTTTCTTCTTTTGCAAGGCAAGATATGGAAAAGTTTTTGGGCAAAAAGGTGTTTTTAACAACTTATATCAAGGTTAAAGAAGATTGGCGAAATAGCGCAGGACTTATGAAGGAATACGGCTACGGCGAAGAAAACAGCTAGTTAAAAGCAAAATGAATAATTAGTATAAATTTCACACATACTAACCGTGGGGGAAATTTATGGCTAATAAACGAAAAAACAATAAAAAAGACGACATAGCAGACGTTGCGTGGGAATTGTTTAAAACAACCGGCATCGCTGCGCATTATATGTTATACAAAAAACTTGACAAATAGAGTTAAAATATGGAAGAAAAACAAAACGGAATAGTTTTAAATGCGATAAACTTTTCTGAAAACGATAAATTGCTAAACGTTTTCACCTTGGATAAAGGTGTTGTTTTTGCTAAAATTAAAGGGGTTAAAAAGGCAGGCGCAAAGCTAAAATTTGCAGCCGAGCCTTTTTGTTTTGCTGAATTTGTTTTTTCTAAAACAGGCCAAAAAAGAACGGTTATTGGTGCAACGCTAATCGATAGTTTTTATCCTGTAAGAGAAAATATTCATAAGTATTTTTGCGCAAGTACAGTCGTTGAATTCGTCAAGAGTTTTTATAAAGAAGAAATAGTTGATGAAAAAGAGTTTATGCTTATCATAAACACCTTAAAAGAAATTGCTTATACTGAAAACTTTTTGTCAGCGCTTGTAAAGTTTTTGGTTTTGGGCTTAGAAAACTGTGGGTTTGGCCTAAAATTAGACGGCTGTTTTTACTGCGATAAACAAATAGAAGATAGGACTTTTTTTGATTATAGAAACGGTGCGTTTATTTGCCAAAACTGTTTTGATAACGTTGGAAGAGAGATAAACGGCATAACGCTAAACGCATTAATCAGTGCCAAGAAACAAACGCTTTTAGACGAGCATCAAGGCGTTAAAAAAGCACTTAGACTACTAGATTATTACATAAGTAATAAAACCGAAGAAAACATAAAATCCTTAAAAGAGTTAAATGAGATTTTAAATTAACTAAAAAACAAGCGAAAAAATTTTAAATGATGAGTTAAACCAACTATAAAATTTATATATGCATAAAAAAAAGGAAAAATTATATAAAACAGTTGAAAAAATTTTAAAAGTATAGTAAAATAGTAAGGCTGTAAAAATATAAAAAACAAACCTTGGAGGATAAATTTAATGAAGTATGTTTATTTATTCAGTGAAGGCAACGGTCAAATGAGAGAGTTGCTCGGCGGTAAAGGTGCAAACCTTGCTGAAATGACAAATCTCGGAATGCCTGTTCCACGTGGTTTCACAATCACAACTGAAGCGTGCACACAATATTATGCTGACGGTGAAAAAATCAACGGCGATATTCAAGCACAAATTATGGAGTACATCGCAAAACTTGAAGAAGTGACGGGAAAGAAGTTTGGTGATTTATCAAACCCACTTTTGGTTTCTGTTCGTTCTGGCGCAAGAGCGTCAATGCCTGGTATGATGGATACAATTCTTAACCTTGGTTTAAACGACATCGTTGTTGAAAAGTTTGCTGAAAAGACTGGCAACAGAAGATTTGCTTACGACTCTTATCGTAGATTTATTCAAATGTATTCAGACGTCGTTATGGAAGTTGGCAAGAAATACTTTGAAGAACTCATCGACAAAATGAAAGAAGAAAAAGGCGTTAAGCTTGACACAGAATTAGATGCAGATGATTTAAAGAAATTAGCAGAACAATTCAAAGCTGAATATAAAGCAAAAATTGGTGCTGAATTCCCACAAGACCCAAAAGAACAACTCTTTGGTGCTGTGAGGGCAGTTTTCCGTTCATGGGACAACCCACGTGCTATTTACTATAGAAGAATGAACGATATCCCTGCAAGTTGGGGTACGGCAGTTAACGTACAAGAAATGGTGTTCGGTAATATGGGCAACACTTCTGGTACGGGCGTTGCTTTCTCACGCAACCCATCAACAGGTGAAAAAGGTTTGTATGGTGAATACTTAATGAACGCACAAGGCGAAGACGTTGTTGCCGGCGTTAGAACACCACAAACTATTGACCAATTAAAGAAAGAAAATCCAGCAGTTTATGAACAATTCGTAAAGATTGTTGCTAAACTTGAAGACCACTATAGAGATATGCAAGATATGGAATTTACTATCGAAGATGGCAAACTCTTTATGTTGCAAACAAGAAACGGTAAGCGTACGGCAGCAGCTGCACTCAAGATTGCTTGCGACTTAGTTGACGAAGGCATGATTGATGAAAAGCAAGCCGTATTAATGATTGACCCAAAACAACTCGATGCATTACTTCACCCACAATTCGATGCTAAGGCATTGAAGGCTGCTAAGCCTATCGGCTGTGCACTTCCTGCATCTCCAGGTGCTGCTTGTGGTAAGGTTGTATTTACTGCAGAAGATGCTACGGAATGGGTGACAAAGAAAGGCGAAAAGGTTATCCTTGTTAGACTTGAAACGTCACCAGAAGATATCGAAGGTATGCATTATGCACAAGGTATCTTGACAGTTCGTGGTGGTATGACTTCACACGCAGCCGTTGTTGCTCGTGGTATGGGTACGTGTTGCGTTTCTGGTTGTGGTGATATTAAGATTGACGAAGAAAAGAAAGTATTCTCGCTCGGTGGAAAGACTTTCGTTGAAGGCGATTACATTTCACTTGACGGTTCAACAGGTAATATCTATGGCGAAGCAATCGCAACCGTTCCAGCTTCAATCTCTGGCTATTTTGGCAGAATTATGGGTTGGGCTGATAAATATCGTTCACTCCAAGTAAGAACAAACGCTGATACTCCAAAGGATGCTAAACAAGCACGTGACTTTGGTGCACAAGGTATCGGTCTATGCAGAACAGAGCATATGTTCTTTGAAGCAGACAGAATTAAAGCAATGAGAGAAATGATTGTTTCTGATACAGTTGAACAAAGAGAAAAGGCTCTTGACAAACTTCTCCCAATGCAACAAGGTGACTTTGAAGCACTTTACGAAGCAATGGAAGGAAATCCTGTCACAATCCGTTTCCTTGACCCACCACTACACGAATTCGTTCCAACAGCTGAAGAAGATATTGCTGCTCTTGCAGACGAAATGGGCAAGACAGTTGCAGATATCAAAGCAACAATTTCAGGCCTACACGAATTCAACCCAATGATGGGACACCGTGGATGTAGATTGGCTGTGACGTATCCAGAAATTGCAGTAATGCAAACAAAGGCTGTTATCGGCGCTGCAATTGCTGTAAGCAAAAAACATCCAGCTTGGAATATCGTTCCAGAAATTATGATTCCACTTATTGGCGAAATCAAAGAACTTTCTTACGTAAAGAACGTTGTTGTTAAAACAGCTGATGAATGTATTGCAAACTCAGGCATTAAGCTTTCATACAAAGTTGGTACAATGATTGAAATTCCAAGAGCAGCTTTAACTGCTGATGAAATCGCTAAAGAAGCTGAATTCTTCTCATTTGGTACAAACGACTTAACACAAATGACCTTTGGTTTCTCTCGTGACGATGCTGGTAAGTTCTTAAATGCTTATTACGATAAGAAAATTTATGAAAACGACCCATTTGCAAAGCTCGACCAAATCGGTGTTGGTAGATTAGTTGAATCTGCTGTTAAACTTGGCAAAACAACTCGCCCTGACATCAAGCTTGGTATCTGTGGCGAACACGGTGGTGACCCATCAACGATTGAGTTCTGCCATAAGATTGGTTTAACTTACGTATCTTGCTCACCATTCAGAGTGCCAATTGCGCGCCTTGCCGCTGCACAAGCACAACTTAAAAACCCAAGATAATAAAGTTAAATTAGGTAATAAACAAAAAAGATTGCCAAACTGCTGTGCAGTTTGGCAATTTAAATAAATTTGACTTTAAATACATAGGAGAATTCAAATGCCAATCGCAGTAATATTGTTATTATTAGTAGTGGGCTTAGTTCTAATCATAAAAGGTGGCGATTATTTTGTAGACGGAGCAAGCTGGCTTGCAGAAGTTAGTGGAATTCCAAAATTCATAGTCGGTGCAACTATAGTCAGCGTTGCAACAACCTTGCCTGAAATTGTGATTTCGTTAATCTCGGTAAAATCAAGTCCAGACATGGCTATTGGTAATGCCGTAGGCTCTGTTGTGTTTAATGCAGGCGTTATTATGGCTATAGCACTAATTGCTCAACCATTTATTATAAATAGAAAAGACTATGCTTTTAAGGGCATACTTTTGACAGCCGTTATGGGTTTGCTTTTTGTCTTTTCACTTTTTGGTATGGAAAGTGGTCAAATTTCCCTTTCAACAAACGGACTTTTCGGCTACGTTGGCTCGGCTGTGCTTTTAGTTTTATTCGTTGTGTTTATTGTTGAAAACGTTATTTCGGCAAAAAAACACGCAAGCGAAGCGCAAGATGAAGAAAAGCCTGTGGCAACAAAAAAGAGCGTGACTATTAATTTGTTAAAATTAATTTTAGGTGCTGCCGCAATCGGTGGTGGTGCAATTTTACTTAAGGACAATGCCGAAAAACTTGCCTTAGAATTGGGTCTTTCAGAAGCGCTAATCGGCGTGACCATTTTGGCGATTGGAACTTCGCTTCCAGAGCTTGTGACAATGATTATTGCTGTAAAAAAAGGTCAAGCAAGTTTAAGCATTGGCAACATTATCGGTGCAAACACAATCGACCTTGCAATTATCTTGCCACTAAGCGCTTTTATTGCAGGTGGAAGTGGACTTGTAGTTTCGGGCTTACATCTATTTATAACAATGCCTGTGACGCTTTTGATTATTGCAATAGGAATTATTCCAACTTTAATTTTCAAAAAGTTTACTCGTACTCAAGGCGTTATGATGTTTGCAATTTATCTAGCATATTTTGTGTTTAATATCGTTTACGTTTTGGCATAAAAACCAACTTTTAAAAACTTAGGCAAGCAATATTAATTGCTTGCCTTTTTATTTGCCAAAAGTTTAGAACTATTTTTGACTATGATTTCATAGAATAAGAATATGTTGAACAAGGCATATATAAATTTAAATATTTTAAGACAAAACGTAAAAAACATAAAGTCAAAACTTGACAAAAACGTTAAGTTTTGCGCTGTTGTAAAAGCCGATGGTTATGGTCACGGTGCAAGTGAAATTGCGTCTGCTATATATAACGAGTGCGACTCTTTTGCCGTTGCCATTGTTGAGGAGGGGATAAAGCTTAGGCAAAGCGCAATAGATAAAGATATTTTAGTTTTAACTTCGCCTTTTGAGTGCGATTTAAAAGATGCCGTTTTCTATGACTTAACTTTGGCTGTAGATGATATAAATATAATCAGCAAATTAGAAAGAGAGTGTAAAAAGCAGTCAAAACGAATTAAAATACATATAAAATATAATACTGGAATGAATAGGCTGGGGGTGGACGGCTTAGACGAGCTAAACAACTTAGCAAAAAGAATAGCTTGCTCTAAATATTTAATTTTAGAAGGGATGTTTTCGCATTTGGCTTGTCCACAAAATAAAAAACTTACAAAAAGTGCGCAAAACAAATTTTTGCTTGCAAATAATTTGATTAAGAGTTATAATAATAATGCAATATGTCATCTGTCGGCAAGCGGTGGGTTTTTATTAAAAGTGCCTAGCGATATGGTGAGAATTGGCATTTTAATGTATGGATATAAGCCCTTTCCTAGTAAGCTTGTGTCAGTAAAACCTATTATGAAAGTTTATACCCCCGTCATTAAGATTAGGAACTTAAAAAAAGATGATAAATGTCTTTATGGAAATGAAAGGTTAAAAAAGACACAAAAGCTTATTCT
>JAZNCJ010000006.1:0-17087 GCA_045587465.1 Christensenellaceae bacterium | reverse complement strand
AAGAAGAAATTAAAACAAAAATAAAAAAAACATTATTTAAGCTTCTCACTTTGTGTCTATGTATTTGTTGGGTGTTTATAGCTTTTTTTACCTTATACTATATGTATAATAAAAAATACGTGTATCCATTAAAGTATAAAGAGATAGTGTTTGAATATGCCGATTATTATGGTTTAGATAGGGCACTTATATTTGCAGTCATAAAAACAGAAAGTTCGTTTAACCCAAATGCCGTTAGTAGGGCTGGAGCAATAGGGCTTATGCAAATAACAAAAAAAACGGGAGCATATATAGCACAAAAATTAGGCATTGAGAACTATGACTTAAAAAATAATGAAATAAATATAAATTTTGGGTGCTATTATATTAAATATTTATATATAAAGTTTAAGGATATGAACACGGCTTTAGTGGCTTATAATGCAGGGGAGGGAAACGTGTCGCTTTGGCTGTTAGATAAAGAAATTAGTAAAGATGGAAAGCAGTTAGAAAGCATACCATTTAAGGAGAGTAAAGATTATATAAATAAAATTAATAAAAACTTTGAAAAATATAAAAAATTATATAATAAAATTCTTGACAAAAGTTAAAAATTTGAGTAATATATATAGGCTGATATGCGAGGGTGGCGGAATTGGCAGACGCGTACGTTTGAGGGGCGTATGGTTATCCGTGTGGGTTCAAGTCCCATCCTTCGCACCAAAGAAGTTCGAATTAAACCATAAGGTTTGATGCGAACTTTTTTTATATTTAAAAATTGATGGGACTTGAATGGGGAGAAAATTGCTTGCAATTTGTCCGAAGGACTAAACAGTGGACACCCACTGTTTATCGGAGAAGGTCGCACAGGCGAAAGTCCCATCCTTCGCACCAAATCGGTCCGAGCCGAACCATTGAGTTTGGTTAGGACCGATTTTTTGTTATATAAAGACATAGGTGGGACTTGAATTAGGAGCCAGCAAACTTGTTTGCGTGTTCGCCAAAAGGCGAAAAAATAGTCCAGTGGACTATTTTGCGGGAGGCTCGAGAGAAGCAAGTCCCATCCTTCGCACCAAAAATGGGCATTTTTAAGCAAAAAATGCTTAAAAATGCCCATTTTTAATGTTTTTTAAACCTAATTTGCTATAGAAAAAGTGAAATTTGGGGAACAAAAAAATGTTAAGACAATAAGTTTTTAATCTGTTTTTCAAGGTTTATCCTTGGCACCAAAAAAAAAAGTTGTACTGTTAGGTGCAATTTTTTTATGTCAAGGGGAAAGGTTAATTAATAGCATTTGAATATGGAAAAATTTTTATATTAATTTATTAATTAATATTAATAAAACAATAAAAAACATAATATATTTAGTTGCAAAATACATAAAAATTTGATATAATGTCATCGCATATATTATTTATTATAGCGTACAAATAAAATATACTTTACATTCTACAAGATTTATAGGAGGCGCAAAATGTACGAAAAACCAAGTATAGAAATTGCATTATTTACTGAAGAGGACCTATTAAACGGAGCTTCTTTACCAGGCGAAGATATGGACTGGGAAGATGGGTGGAATTAATAATACTCATTTATAAATTAGCAATTAAGATGTTGATAGGAGGACCTTATTAATGAAATTGACAAAAAGAATAATTAGTATACTTGTTGTTTTATTCTCCATATGTGTATGTGGCTTTTTTGCAACGGCTAAGTTGACTACGGCGAAGGCAGAGAGCGAAGTGTCACTTACAGTTGAGGCAAAAAACTTAGCATATTCAGATTCTGTTTACATTGCATATGCGGTAAGCTATGAAGGTTTTGATAGTGGTGCTGTCACAGTTAAAATGTTGTTCTGGGATAGCGTGCAAGACGAATACGTTTTAGGCACTGAAAAATATCAAGGAATGCAAGATACTGAAACGGCTACTGTAAACGAAAAAGAATGTTTAGTATTCTATTCAAAAGGCATACCAGCAAAGAATATGACGGACGACTTATATTCAAGGGCGTATGTTGAAATAGACGGCAAGGAATATTATAGTTCAGTGCAAAAATATAGCGTTCTTGAATACGTGCAATCAATGTTTGAAAGGGATAGTGATGAAGACCCAGACAACGACTTAAGAAGTACGCAAAAAAACTTGTTTAATGCGTTATTAAACTATGGTGCGGCAGCTCAAGAATTTTTTGAATACAAAACAGATAGGCTTGCAAACGACACGTATTATAACGTGCAAGTAGAAAACGGCAAACTGTCAGACGGCTTTACAAGTGGAAGATATAAAGCAGGTGAAAGCTTTACCATTACTGCAAACGAGCCAGCTGAAAGCGATACGTTTTCACATTGGGAAGATGGTAATGGCAATATCGTTGGCACTGAATCGGTTTGTGAAGTGACAATATCTGCAGAAAATGTTAAATATATTGCCGTATATCAAACCGTCGATAATAATTATTATAATTTAGAAGTAGAAAACGGCACGTTTGCAGACGGACAAATCAGTGGCTCTTATAAATCAGGAACAAAAATTGTAATTACTGCAAGCGAACCAGCAGAAGGCATGGAGTTTTCGCATTGGGAAGACAAATATGGCGAAATTGTAAGCAAGGAAAGTGTTTATGAAGTGACCATTGCGCACGAAGACGCTAAATATATTGCTGTTTATAAAGAAATAGGAAGCGAATGGGCAGATAAAGATAACGTATTTCCATTCCCATTAGAGTGGGCAGGAATTGAAACTGAAACAGCTTTAGCAAGTGCTTTATCTTATAGCGCTTTAATGAGAACAGTATCAATGGCTACGACTTTTTCTCAAACACAAAGCCAAACAAATCTTGCAATTGAGGCAAAAAACTTAGCATATTCAGATTCTGTTTACATTGCATATGCAGTAAGCTATGAAGGTTTTGATAGTAGTGCTGTCACAGTTAAAATGTTGTTCTGGGATAGCGTGCAAGACGAATACGTTTTAGGCACTGAAAAATATCAAGGAATGCAAGATACTAAAACAGTCACCATAAACGGAAAAGAATGTTTAGTATTCTATTCAAAAGGCATACCAGCAAAGAATATGACGGATGACATATATTCAAGAGCGTATGTTGAAATAGACGGCAAGGAATATTATAGTTCAGTGCAAAAATATAGCGTTCTTGAATACGTGCAATCAATGTTTGAAAGGGATAGTGATGAAGACCCAGACAACGACTTAAGAAGTACGCAAATAAACTTGTTTAATGCGTTATTAAACTATGGTGCGGCAGCTCAAGAATTTTTTGAATATAAAACAGATAGGCTTGCAAACGACACGTATTATAACGTGCAAGTAGAAAACGGCAAACTATCAGACGGCTTTACAAGTGGAAGATATAAAGCAGGTGAAAGCCTTACCATTACTGCAAACGAGCCAGCTGAAGGCTATAGGTTCTCGCATTGGGAAGACGCAAACGGCAATTTAATAAGTGAGCAATCGGTTTATGAGTGCACCGTTGGTCAAGCAAACGTTCAATATACAGCCGTTTATGAATTAAAACCTGTCGTTGGGGACGTTGTTTTGACAAGTGCTGAATTGACTTATGATGCAACAACTGACCAATTAGATTTGCCAAATACGATAACGTTTGAGTATGACGGACAAACAATAGAACTTGCAGTAGTATGGAACACTCAAGACTTTGACTCGCAAATAATTGGCGAACAAAATATATATGCAACTTTAGTTGACAGTTCGGCTTATGCTGAATATGGAATTAATGACATTTATATGACGATAAACGTGCTGGATTATTCATTAGAATATAATAGCAACACACAAACGTATTCATTTACAGGCTATTATGGTGGAGAAAGTGAATATCAAGTGCTATCATCATATAACGGAATAGAAATAGTTGCAATTGGCGCAAATGCCTTTGCAAGCAACACGTCTCTCACAAGCGTGACCATTCCAGCAAGCGTGACAAGTATCGGTGCTGATGCATTTAATGGATGCAGTAGCTTAACAAAAGTAGATTACTTAGGCACTATAGATGGTTGGGCACAAATTGAATTTAATAATGCTAATTCAAACCCATTGACTTGCGCTCAAAACTTATACATAAGTGGCATTTTAGTCACAAACGCAACGTTAACGGCAACAAGCATATCAGCATATGCTTTCTATAATTGCACGTCAATAGAAGAAATAACAATCTCAGACAGCGTGACGGCTATGGGTGGCTACGTGTTCTCTGGTTGGTCTGCGCTTCAAACGATTTACTGTAGCGTAATTGAAAAGCCAAGTGACTGGGATAATAATTGGAATGCTGATTGCTCAGCAGAAGTTATTTGGGCAAAAGAATTTGAATATACTCTAATTAATAATGACGCAGAATATAGCGTGACTGGATATACTGGAACAAGCGAAGAAGTTGTTATTCCTGAAATATATCAAGGCAAGTCTGTCACTAAAATAGGCGACAGTGTGTTTGCAAGCAACACCCTAATTACCAGCATAGAAATTCCAAGTAGCGTGACAAGCATTGGTTTAAATGCATTTAATGGATGCACGGGACTTGCAAAAGTAAATTATTTAGGAACGATTGACCAGTGGGTTGAAATTAGTTTTGCAAACGTTCAGTCAAATCCTTTATATCATACAAAAGCTTTGCATATAAACAATGAACTAGTGACTGATATACAATTGACAACGGCAACAAGCATATCAAATTATGCGCTGTATTACATGCAATCACTAACGAGCATTGAAATTTCAAATACTGTCACTAGCATAGGTGAATATGCGTTTAGATTCTGCAACGCTATAGTAGAAATAGTAATTCCTGATAGCGTTCAAAGTATTGGTCAATACGCATTTTGTGGTTGTACTTTATTAGAAACTGTAGTGTTGCCAAACGGAATAACAAGTTTAGAATCTCACTTATTCCAAGATTGTAAGGCATTAAAATCAATAGTAATCCCAAGAAGTGTCACAAATATAGCAGACTTAGTGTTCTATAATACTACTGCATTAACGAGTATATATATTCCAATTACAGTTGTGACAATGGGTGCAGGAAAGACTAACGGCGTTATCAGAGGCTGTTCAACGTCACTTAAGATTTATTGTGAAGCAGACAGTATACCAAGTGGCTGGGCTACAAAGTGGAATTACAATAATAGGACTGTGACTTGGGGATATGCATCACTTATAAATATTGCAGAGCAAATGTCAGCTCTTTCGATTAATACAGACGTGATTTCCTTAGACCCAATTGCATTTAACAATGCAGTGCTAGCAGTTAAGAGTGAGTTTGAAGCTTTAGATAGTTCTATTAAAGCTACATATTTTACAAATAGTGGTGCGCAATATTTATCGGCATATAACAACTATACTCAAGCGTTAAGTTTATATAATAATGTTTATAGTTTCATCGCTGATATTGTTAATTTAGGTGACCCAACAGAGCTGACTTTAGATAAGTATGCCAAAGTTTATGCGTTAATAGATGAATACAATGCGTTATCTGATACGTACAAAAATATCGTAATTGACGGTGGATTCAAGCAAGTTCTAGATACAGCTAAACAAACTGTTGACGAACTTAAAGAAGCTAACGATGACGGATTTGATTATGTATTAATCAATAACGAAACTGCATATGAGATTGTGGGCTATAGGGTTAAAACAAAGAACGTTGTAATTCCTAGTGAATATGATGGCATTCCTGTCACAAGCATAGGAGGATATGCATTTAGTGGCTTAGATATAACAAGCGTAGAAATTCCAGACAGTGTGACAAACATTGGCGAATTTGCATTCAATGGATGTACTTCACTTTTAACAGTGACAATAGGAAGTGGCGTGACGAGTATTCCATACGCTATGTTTAACAACTGTGCAATGCTTCAAACAGTGACAATGGAAGGCAACGTAAAAAGCATTGGTGCTTATGCGCTCTATAATTGTAAAGCACTTAGCAGTATAGCTCTTCCATCAACAGTATTATCTATTGGAGATTATGCGTTCTATCAATGTGGTTCACTTACAAGCATTACTATCCCATCAGCGACGACAAGCATAGGTTATAGGGCATTTACATACTGCAGTTCACTAACTATCTACTGCGTGGCAACTAGCGAGCCAAGTGATTGGGTTGAAGGTTGGAACTCTACAAATTGTTCTATCGTTTGGGATTGTAATAATAGTAGCACGGATGCTGACGGCAATATTTACGTGACGTCAAACGGCATCAAATATGCTATAAAAGACGGCGTGGCAACGGTTGTTAGACAACCAAACACTATAACGTCTGCAACTATTGCATCAACCATAACGTATAAAGGTAGTAGTTATGCCGTGACAAGTATAGAGGCTCGTGCGTTCTATGGTTGTGCGCTAACGTCAGTTTCAATTTCAGGAAATATAACAAGCATAGGTGATTATGCGTTCTATAATTGTGATTCACTTACGTCTGTCACAATCCCATCGTCTGTAAAGGCTATAGGAAAATACGCATTCTCACAATGTAATGAATTACAAAGCGTAAGCTTGCCAGCAAACGTAGAAAAAATTGGTTCATATGCTTTCCGTGGTTGTGCAAAATTAGCTTATACAGAAGAAAACGGCGTTAAATATTTAGGAAACAGCAGTAATAAATACATTTATCTTGCAGAAATTACTGATGATACAATAACGTCGCTAACCATAAACAGTAGCTGTAGAATTATCGGCTCGTACGTATTTACTAGCGCAATTAATTTGACAAGTATAGAAATTCCAGCAAGCGTAGTTTATATGGGTCACGAAGTATTCTATAAATGTTATGCATTAACAATTAAATGCAGGGCTACAAGTGGCGCTGGCTTTGAAGAAGATTGGAACTATGCAAACAACCCTGTTGTTTGGAACTGTGCTAATAACGACGTTGCAGACGATGGATATATTTACGTTGTTGTAGATGGTGTTAGATATGCATTAAATGACACTACCGGCAAAGCAATGGTTGTAAGACAACCACAAAATATAACGAGCGCAACTATTCCTGAAAGAGTAAGCTATAACGGTGATACGTATATCGTGAACAAGATTAGCGATAGAGCGTTCTATAATTGCACATCTCTCGCAAGCGTATCGTTGCCAGATACTTTAGAATACGTTGGCATTTACGTATTTGAAGGTTGCAACTTAACTTATAATATATATGGCAACTTGTATTACTTAGGAAACAGTTCTAATCCATATCTATATCTTGCAACTACGGATGCAGTGACAATAAATAACCCAACGTTAAACGCTAACTGTAAGTTTATAGGCGACAGTGCGTTTGTAAATGCTAAAACGCTTAAAATAATTACAATTCCAGCGTCAATAATTAATATCGGCGCAAATGCGTTCTATGGTCGTTCTAGTCTTGCAACTGTCACATTTGCATCAGGCAGTCAATTGAAATCTATAGGTAATAACGCATTCTATAATTGTAGTTCATTAACAGGTCTTGTTATTCCAGACAGTGTAGAAAGTATCGGTCAAAAAGCATTTTATGGATGTTCAAAATTGGCTTCGATAACCTTGCCAAGCAGTTTAACAAGCATTGAAGCGTATGCGTTTGAAAATTGCGTATTGCTAACAAGTGTACACATTCCAAGCGAAGTTCAATATATTGATTTCTTTGCGTTCAATGGATGTACTGCTTTACAATACGTGACCATTGATGAAGAAAACGAAATGACTTATATTGAAGATTGTGCGTTCTTAGGTTGTTCTTCATTATTAGAAATAACTATTCCAGACAGTGTGACGTATATTGGCATGAAAGCATTTAAGGATTGTTCATCACTCACAGACGTGACGCTAAGCAGTAGCTTAACGGAGATTAAAGACTATGCTTTCTGCGGATGCTCTTCACTAACGGAAATAATAATCCCAAGTGGTGTAAAAGAAATAGGCATCTATGCATTTAATGACTGTACGTCGCTCAACTCTGTGACGTTTGAAGCAGGCAGTTGTCTACTAAGTATTGGAGAATATGCGTTCTATAACTGTAAAGTTCTAAGGACAATAATTATTCCAAGTACAGTTCTAGTTATTGATGATTATGCGTTCAGCCACTGCTCATTGCTCAACTCTGTGACGTTTGAAGACGGCAGTCAGTTAACAAGCATAGGTTATCAAGCGTTTAGTTATTCGTCGCTAACTTCAATAATAATTCCAGCAAGCGTTGAAAACGTAAGTTATGGTATTGTTGCTGGTTGTAGTATTTCTAGAATTTACTGTAGAGTATCAAGTAAACCAGCTGGCTGGCATAATCAATGGAACTGGTTAGGTTCTAAATCTGCTTCAGTAACATGGGGATATACAGGCTAAAATAAAAAAGTTAAAAAGGTTGCTTTTATAAGCAACCTTTTATCTTTAAATGTTTTTTAAGTAAAATTGAAAAAACCTTGATTTTAACTATATTTTAATGTTATAATCTAATTATAAATTATTTTATTTAATTAAGGAGCAAAAAATGGATATAGAAAAAATGGACCCCAACCTTAAAGCCGTTTCAGGTAATTGCGAGGGTGCTAAGTTTATAAGTGCGCACGATGAAAGGTTTTCGCTTCACGGCGTATATTATGATAAAGAAGAAAAGATTTATAGAAGAGTGCCAGAGGCAGTTGCAAGTCAAGTTAGTGATTACCTTGTTGCGCTCGGCAAAATGACGGCAGGTGGCAGAATTCGTTTTATAACAGATTCACCATACATAGCAATCAAGGCATCTCTTCCTTATTATTCAATAATGTCGCATATGACAATAACGGGAAGTCACGGTTTTTCGGTGTATGCAGATGGTTTTTTTCAAAACAGATATTCACCAGTGCCAAAAGCACTTGCAAAGCCCCTTCCAAAAGGCGAAAGAATATACTTTGCTGATAAAAAGCCACTCTTAAAAGAAGAGGGCAAAAAGCTTGTTGAAATATATTTTCCACTTTATGGTGGCGTTAGTGAACTATTTATAGGCGTTGAGCCAAACTCTATAATAGAAAAAGCACCGGACTATGCAGTTAAAAAACCTTTAGTGTTTTATGGCAGTTCATTAACTCAAGGTGCTTGTGTGTCTAGACCTGGAAATGATTACGTCTCTATTATAGCTAGAAGGGTAAATGCCGATTATATTAACTTAGGTTTTTCAGGAAACGGAAATGCAGAAGATTGTATGATTGACTACATTAACTCGTTTGATGGCTCTGTTTACGTGTTTGACTATAACTTATATGCAAACTTTCCAGACAGAGTTTTGCCACCACATTATTCAATTTATGAAAGAATACGTAAGGCACATCCAACGGCAGGCATTATTTTAACTGATAAACCTTGTTGTGATTATGATAAAAATCTTGAAAGGGAACAGACTATTCGTGCCACTTACGAAAGGGCTATAGCAAACGGCGATAAAATGATAGCACACGTTCCAGCTTATGCACTTTTTGGCGAAACAGAAAGGGACTGTTGTACGGTTGATGGTCTTCACCCAAACGACCTTGGCGCAATGAAAATGGCAGATGCTTTAACGCCAGCAGTTAAAAAATTGCTTGAAAAATAATTTTAAGCATAATAAAAAATAAAAGTCGCTTATTTAAGCGGCTTTCTATTAGGAATATTAATTTAATATAAAAGCATAGCCCACCATACTTCGCTCTAAGCGAAATATGGTGGGCTTTTCATATCCACAAAACAAAAAAGTAAAATGAGTTATATTTTTAGCCGTGTGGCTAAAAGTTATATTGCTTGTTTTTACAAGCAGTTGTATTTTGACTTGTAGTCAAAGTTATATTAAATAAATCCTTTAGCTCGCCAAAGGCGAATATCACTGGCATAGGCAATATCACTTGCGTTAGCAAATATAAAAAATCCGTAGGGTTTTATTTAGTTGTCGCTAAAGTCGCTATGGTAATGGCTATTTTGGCGACTTTTTATTCCCACGTTTCAAAGCAATATTTTCTATATCTTCTAGGAAAATACCTATCTTGTTGAGCTGTGTTTTTGCGTTCTTTTATGTTTACCGACTTAAAATATTTTTTCCAAAGCAAGTTAAACTCAAATTCATTTTCAGAAGGCACAAAGTTTGCAGGAAGGTCGGTATGTCTAAACTCAAGTTCTATTCCATTTGAAATAGCAATTTTATCACGCTTTTTGTCGTGAATAATAAAGGGCGTTTTTCCCAGTCTTTTCAAAAAATGTGGGGCAATAAGCTCGGTAATGTCGTTATCTGGTGCATACTTTGCATACATAACCCCTTTAGCACTTTGTTCAAATCTTAAAAACCCTAAAACAATATGCCTTTCGTGTAAAACCTTTTGAATTAAAAAGGAAAAATCAGAAACGGCCTTTTCGCTGAGCATATCGCACACGTTTTCACGGCGTTTAAGCATAAAAAAAGCATAATTGAAAGCTATGCTTAGGGCGTTTTTATCACAAGAAAGTAAGCAAACTTTTAAATGAGAAATAATATCATCGCCACCATATTTATAAAGCGAAGCTTTAACACGCTCAGCGTGAGCAAGGTCGGTTATTATGTCAATGGTGATGCAATCTAAACGCTCTTGATAAACTTTTTTATCAACAACAAAGTCGGGCACAATCTTTTCCACAAAACTCGTGTAAAGTGCGCTAAGCAATCCGTCAACACAGTTTTCAATAACAAAAATTTTCATAATTCACCTGTGAGCGCCGATAAAGATGCCGAAGAAATGCCGAACATAGATAACTGTTCGTTCTGACTTGTTTCAGCGCCTGTCAAAAGCGATTTTATTAAGTATTCGTTTTTCGTGCCAATAAATTTGCCGTTGCAAGTGATAAAATGTACGGCTCTTTTAAGCACAACTCTAAGCCGTTTAAGGTGCTCGAAATCAAGCCTTGCAAACTTTCTTGCGCTGACAATGCGCATTGCGCTTTTAACGCCTATCCCAGGCACACGGATAAGCATTTCAAAAGGCGCAGAGTTTATTTCTATAGGGAAAAGCCCTAAGTTCTTTAGCGCCCACGCACACTTTGGGTCAAAGTCGGCACTTAAATTGCCAGTTTCATCAGTGATTTCACTTGCCGAAAAACCATAAAACCTAAGTAGCCAGTCGGCTTGATATAGCCTGTGCTCTCTTATTAGTGGCGATTGCTCGTAAGGAAGTAGGGAAGTATTAAAGTTTGTTGGTACGTAGTTAGAATAATAAACCCTTTTGAGCTTATAATTCCTATACATAAATTCAGTAAGTTTTAGAATCTCTGCATCAGATTCTGGCGATGCCCCAACAATCATTTGCGTGGTTTGACCAGCAGGCAAAAAATCCTTTCTGCGATTAAGCTTTAATGGATTATCGTAATATTTATCAAGCGCAAGCATTTTCATAGGCTCGATAATAGCTTTTTTACTCTTTTGTGGGGCAAGAAGTGATAAACTCTTTTCGCTAGGTAGTTCGATATTAAAACTCATTCTATCCACAAAAAACCCAGCCCTTTCGATTAAAAGTTTGTCGGCAAAAGGAATACCTTTAAGGTGAATATATCCGTTAAAATTATACTTAGTTCTTAAAAGTTTAACCGTTTCAAACAACTTTTCCATAGTATAGTTAGGATTTTTTATAACGGCAGAAGACAAAAACAAACCTTCAATATAGTTCCTTTTATAAAACTCAATAACAAGTTCGCAAATTTCTGTTGGTGTAGCCGTTGCCCTAGGCGTTTGATTAGATGCACGATTTATACAATACTTGCAGTCATATATGCAATCATTGCTCATCAAAATTTTAAGCAGAGAAATACATCTACCGTCTTGTGTAAAGGAGTGGCAAATTCCAGAAAAGTGGGCGTTGCCAAGCCCACCCAAGTTTTTGCGCTTTGACCCACTTGATGAGCAGGATACGTCATACTTAGCACCATCAGATAAAATTTCAAGCTTTTTCAAATCTAACATAGTTCACCTTTCTTATAGTATATACGCAAATAAATGAAAAGTCAAACATATGTTCGCATTTTACCAAAAATAAAAGGTGGTAAATTATGGAATTATAATAAATGGGAGTGATTAACTAATTTTATAAATTACTTGCGATTTAAGTAAAAAAGTGGTAAAATAATTCTATCTTAAAAAAGGAGACAGCTTATGAGAAAAAAACTTTTACAAACTTTTATAATGCTATTAGCAATATGTCTATCAGCGTTTACGCTTACGGCTTGTGGCGAAAAAACTTATACAGCAAAAGAAACTGATAATCTTATTGCTGAGCTTCAGTTAACGATTGATGCAAACAAGACCGAGCTTGATGCAAAGATTACAGCGTTAACGCAAGAAAACAATCTAAAAGACGCTGAACTTTTAGGAAAGATTAACGCCAACGAGCAAGCATTAACCGACTTAGAAGAAGAATATCAAGCAAAAATTGCAGAGCTTGTTGAAATTGATGAGGCAAATCAAAAAGCAATAGCAGACATTGATGCAAAGTATTTAGAAGAAGTAGAAAAACTTATCGCAAAGGATAATGCTAATGCAGAAAAGATTGCAGAGCTTAAAACTAACTACGAAACAGAACTAAAGAAATTGCAAGACAAAGACCAAGCAACAGATAAGGCAATAGCAGACCTTGATGCTAAGTATTTAGAAGAAGTAGAAAAGCTTATCGCAAAGGATAATGCTAACGCCGAAGAACTTGCTAAGTTAAAGACTGACTACGAAGCGCAAGTTAAAGAGCTTAAAGACAAAGACTTAGCGACGGATAAAGCAATAGCAGACCTTGATGCTAAGTATTTAGAAGAAGTAGAAAAACTTATCGCTAAAGACAATGCTAATGCAGAAGAACTTGCTAAGTTAAAGACTGACTACAAAGCACAAGTTAAAGAGCTTAAAGATAAAGACCAAGCAACAGATAAAGCAATAGCAGACCTTGATGCTAAGTATTTAGAAGAAGTAGAAAAGCTTCAAAGTAGCATTGCAGGGCTAAATACACAAATACAAGCAAATAAAGAAGATTTAGAAGGTCAAATCAGTGAATTAAAAGATTTATACGATGCAAAACTTTCTGAAATTAATTATGTTATAGAAGAACTTAAAAAAGTAGATAGTTCTCAACAAGAAATTATCAAAGACCTTATTGATAGAGTTACTGCACTTGAAAATCATAATCATACCCCAAGCGATTGGAAAGTAATATATAATGCAACGTGCACACAAAATGGCGTTAAGCAAAAGACTTGTGTGGATTGTGGAATTGTGTTGGATACAGAAGAAATAGCAAAGGAAAACCACATAGAAAGTGATTGGATAATTGTTAGAGAAGCAAATTGCAAAGATGGTGGCCTAAAACACAAAAAATGCATAACTTGTGATGCTATATTAGAGATAGATATTGTTAGCAATTTATATGAGCATAATTTTGTTTATGGTGAATGTGACCTTTGTGGGGCAATAGACTCTACATATATGACAGAGGGATTATCATTTGCTCTTATCAATGATGATACAGAATATAAAGTTGTTGGATATAATGGTAACGATATAGACGTAATTATTCCTTCAGTGTATAGAGGAAAGCCAGTCACAAGCGTAGGAGATTACGCTTTCTATATTTGCTTTGCAGTAAGAAGTGTGATAATTCCAGACGGCGTAACAAGTATAGGATATAGGGCGTTTTTTGAATGCTTATCACTTAAAAGCATAACTATTCCATTTGTGGGGGCAAGCCTAAATGGCACAGAAAACACTCACTTTGGCTATCTATTCGGTGCAGATAATACTAATAATGAATACGTTCCAACGTCCTTAAAAGAAGTTATTATAACTGGTGGGGAAAATATTGATGATTATGCGTTCGCATATTGCAGTTCACTTGAAAACATAGAAATTCCAGCAAGCGTGACAAGTATAGGTGATGGTGCGTTCGGTGTTTGTTATTCACTCACAAACATAGAAATTCCAGCAAGTGTGACAAGTATAGGTAAGTCTGCATTCGCTTATTGCAGTTCACTCGAAAGCATAGAAATACCAGAAAGCGTAACAAGTATTGATGATGGTGCGTTCAATGGTTGCGATAGTTTACAATATAATACAGAAGGAAAACTAAAATATTTAGGAAATGATGAAAATCCATATTTGTACTTAGCAGGAACAACGTCAGATGATATAACGTCAGCATCAATAAATGCTAATTGTAGATTTATAGGTGATTATGCGTTCAGTAGTTGCTATTTACTTACAAGTATAATAATTCCAGCAAGTGTAACAAGTATAGGTGATTATGCGTTCGGTTATTGCGACAGTTTAACAATTTATTGCGAAGCAGAAAGTCAGCCAAGTGGATGGGATGAAGATTGGAATCCAGAGAACTGCCCTGTAGTTTGGGGGGCCATTGTTGTTGATGACCTTTTATTCAATATCGTAAATGGTGATGCTCACGTTGCTGGAATTATTAATGATAAAACATATGTAAATATACCTTCAACAATAAGCTATAAAGGTAATAATTTTAGTGTAACAAGTATAGATGATAATGCGTTCGAAGAATGTATAGCAATTGAAAGCGTAGTATTTCCAAACAGTGTTACAACTATAGGGAAGTGGGCATTCGGTAAATGTGTTGAACTTGAAAGCGTTACAATGAGCAATAATTTAATAACCATAGGAGACGCTGCGTTTTATGGTTGTAGTTCGCTTTCAAGCATAGTTATACCACAGTATCTAGAATATATTGGCGAAGCCGTGTTCCAAAATTGCACTTCATTATCAACTATTGTTATTCCAAACAACGTGATGAGTATTGGTTCGACGGCATTTCGTAATTGTACTGGTTTGATAAGCGTTGATGTTGGAAATGGTGTAAAAAATATAGACTATGCTACATTTATGGGTTGTACTTCATTAGTAAGTGTTGTGTTTGAAGAGCAAAGTCAATTGACAACTATCGGCGCGTATGCGTTTGCAGATTGCAGTCTATTAGAAACAATAACTTTACCTAATAGCGTTACAAGCATAGGCTCTCGTGCGTTTGCTGGGTGTAGCTCATTAAAAGAGATTTCATTGCCAAGCAATCTAACCTCTTTAGAGCATAGAGTATTTTCTAAATGTACATCATTAAACAATATATCTATTCCAAGAAGTGTAACAAGTATAAATACTTATGTTTTTGAAGGTTGCAGTTCGCTAGAAACAATAGTTATTCCAAAAGAGGTAACAAGTATAGGTGGATATGCGTTTAATGGCTGTTCTAGGCTAGCAATTTATTGTGAGATTGAACAAAGCGAAAAGCCAAGCAGTTGGTCTTCAAACTGGAACTCTTCAAACTGTCCTGTAATTTGGGGATATAAAGGCTAAAAAACAAACAAAAAATGCTAACATTTTTTCGTTAGCATTTTTTAATTTAAAAAAATCTTTTCATATATAGGGGAAGGCTTTTTTTCCGAATACAGCCTTCCCCTAAAACCCTAACTGTAAAACTCCTCAAATCCCATTGTCCCTTAATCTTTAAGGGTGAAAAATAATTTTTATTAGTTTTTATAAAAAATAAAAGGTGGTAAATTTTACCACCTTTTTTGTGTTGTTTAACTTATATCACAAATTAGATAACTCTTACTTTAATAATGTTTTCAACTTGAGCGATGTTTTTGATTGCGTCTTCTGAAACCTTATTATCAATATCCAAAATAGTCACAGCATAGTCGCCTTTAGATTGGTTTGTTAGGTTAGAGATATTTATGCCTTCGTTTCCAACAGTGCCTGTTATTTGAGCAAGGATATTCTTTGTATTTTTATGAAGAATAACAAGTCTATGTGCAGTTGTTCTTGGCATAGAACAGGTTGGGTAGTTAACGCTGTTTACAACGTTGCCGTTTTCGATATAATCGATAAGTTGTTTTGCAGCCATAATAGCACAATTATCTTCTGCTTCCTCAGTAGAAGCGCCAAGGTGAGGGATACAAATAACGTTTTTAGCACCGATAAGCTCATCGCTAGGGAAGTCCACAACGTATTTAGCAACCTTTCCACTTTCGGTTGCCTTTAAGATATCGTTATTATCCACAATTTCGCCTCTAGCGCAGTTAATAATAACAACGCCGTCTTTCATCTTGCGAATAAGACCAGCATTGATTAAGCCTTTGTTTTGGTCTGGAATATAAGGAATATGAATTGTGATGTAATCGCAATTTTTAGCAATATCACTAAGTTCTTTAACAATTTTAACCTCAGAAGAAAGTTTTAAGGCAGCGCCAACAGAAAGGAAAGGGTCATAACCACAAACTTTCATACCAAGGTCTAGTGCAGAGTTAGCAACGAGTGCACCTATTGCACCAAGACCGATAACGCCGAGTGTTTTGCCTTTGATTTCTTTGCCTGCAAATTGAGACTTGCCTTTTTCAACAAGTTTACCAACTTCGTCGCCTTGACCTTTAAGAGTTTTAACCCAGTCGGTTGCGTTTATAATATTTCTTGAACTGATTAAAAGTGCGGCAAGCACTAATTCTTTAACAGCGTTTGCGTTTGCGCCAGGTGTGTTAAAAACCACAACGCCTTGTTCAGCGTATTCAGCAACAGGGATATTGTTTGTGCCAGCGCCTGCTCTAGCGATAGCGATTGTGTTTTCATCAAGCTTATAATCGTGCATTTTGAATGAACGAAGCATGATGCCAACAGGACTTACTGCATCACTTGCAACGTTGTAGGTTGCGTCGAACACGTCGTTAATAACAGGGCTTATAGCATTAAGAGTTAAAATATTTTTCATCTTACTTGTTCTCCAATTCAAATTTCTTCATAAAGTCGATAAGCGCTTTAACGCCTTCGATAGGCATAGCATTATAAATAGAAGCTCTCATACCTCCGGTAATTCGGTGACCTTTTAATGAAACCAATCCATTTTTACTAGCTTCACTGACGAACTTAGCGTCTAATTCTTCATTTGGAGAAACGAAAGGAACGTTCATGATAGAGCGGTCTTTTGGATTGACTTTGTTCTTATAGAAAGAAGAATTATCGATAAAGTCATATAAAAGCTTAGCCTTTTCTTCGTTAATCTTTTGCATTGCAGGAACGCCACCTAGTTCTTTTAGCCATCTAAATACCAACAAAGACATATAGATAGGGAAGCAAGGAGGAGTGTT
>JAZNCJ010000005.1:0-11096 GCA_045587465.1 Christensenellaceae bacterium | reverse complement strand
ATTAAAAACTTTTGTGGAAGATATTTATAATAGATTTAAAAACATTATAGAATAATGTAACTTTAAGAAGGAATAGTTTTAAACAAAAAATTTTAATTAAACACAAGGATAATCTATATGAGTCGTTGTTTATATAACAGTAGTTTTGAGAAATTTATTACTACTGATGAAAATTCAATATTTGGTGCGTTATGCGACAATTATCACGGCGATGCTCTTACGACCACAAGAGAAGCGTGGAGGTCTGAAATATCTATCATAAAGCAGGTTTTATCAAATTATGCGGACAAAAACGGACAAGTTATATTTGAATATGATATTCCGCGTCTGGGGAAAAGAATTGACGTTGTTTTGATTCTTGAAAGCATAGTTTTTTGCGTTGAGTTTAAGGTCGGCGAATCAAAGATATTGGAAGCAGATATCGACCAAGTTCTTGACTATGCGCTCGACTTAAAAAACTTTCATAAATTTAGTCAGGACAACCTTATTGTCCCGATTTTGGTTGCAACGAATTATCGTAATTCTTCCACAGATATTAGAATGTCTGTGTATGATGATAGGGTGGTTAATCCGCTCGTTACAGGCGAAGCTGGTCTTTCAAATTTAATATCGAAAATTTTAGAGAAACATCCAAACGAACCTGAAGTAAATTCAGATTGGATTATCAGCCCGTATGCACCAACGCCTACAATTATTGAAGCGGCGAAAACGCTTTATGAAAGCCATTCGGTAGAGGATATTACAAGACACGAGGCGGACAAGGTTTCTACCGACGCAACGATTGCATATATTCTTGACGTAATACAAAAGAGCAAAGAAAACAGAGAAAAAAGTATTTGCTTTGTAACAGGTGTTCCCGGCGCCGGTAAAACTTTAGTTGGCCTTGACGTTGCCGTAAGACAAACGTATCAAGGACAAGATAAGCCTATTGAGGACGAAGGCGCGGTCTATCTTTCGGGTAACGGCCCATTGGTTGCAGTTTTGACGGAAGCGCTTGCAAAAGACAATTATCAAAAATGTCGAGAGAGAAGCGAAAGTAAAAAACTCTCCGATTCGCGTAGGGAAGTAGGCAAGTTTATTCAAATTATCCACCGTTATCGTGATAATATGCTTGCGAAAATCAAGAATCCCGTTGAAAACGGCGTTTTAGAAATTGATCCTGAAAAGGCAGTAAAACTTGCAGAGTCTGGCTACGGCGAAGTAGAACACGTTGCGATTTTCGACGAGGCGCAACGTTCTTGGACGCATAAAAGACTTGCCGATTATCTTAAAAGAGGCGGAACGTACGGTAATAAATTAAAAGTTCCTAATTTCCCTATGTCTGAGGCTGCATTTTTGATTTGGTCGCTTGATCAACGTGAAGATTGGGCAACGATTATTTGTCTTGTTGGTGGCGGGCAAGAAATTAATACCGGTGAAGCTGGTATTTCTGAGTGGGTTAACGCGCTTAATGAGAAATTCCCTCATTGGAACGTTTACATTTCATCGAAGTTAACGGAAGTGGAATACGCCGAAGGTAAAGTGAACGTATTGCTTGAAAAAAATGATAAGGTTACATATTCTGATAATTTACACCTTGCGGTTTCCTTGCGTTCTTATAGAGCAGAAAAACTCTCCGCGTTTGTTCACGCATTGCTTGCGATTGAGCCTACTGCGGTGGAATTATATAAAGAAATTAAGGACAAGTATCCTATTGTGCTCACAAGGGATATGGAAAAGGCAAAAAGATGGTTGCACGATAAAGTTAGGGGAACGGAACGCACAGGTGTTCTTATAACAAAGGAATCGGCAAGATTTAAGCCTTTGGGAATTCACGTATTGCATTCAGGTGATGAAAATGCCGTTCATTGGTTCTTGGAAGATAAAATTGACACAAGAGCGTCGAACTATCTTGAAGATGCCGCAACGGAGATACAAGTTCAAGGGTTAGAACTTGATTATACGTGTTTGCTTTGGGATGCCGATATGCGATATGAAGATGGCAAGTGGCGTTTTTATAGATTTAATGGACAGACAAAGTGGGTTGAACAAACGCCAACGAGCGAAAGCAAGCAAGATTTAATGAAGTATATGCTAAATGCTTACCGTGTTTTATTGACGCGTGCAAGAGCTGGTATGGTAATTTGCGTGCCGGAAGGTAATGGGAATAAAAATCCAAGCGGATTTTGGGAAGATAGTACACGTTTGCCTGAATACTATAACGGCACGTACGAATACTTGAAAAGTATAGGAATTGAAGAGATATGATTGGCAACAGTGTGGTAGTGCCGGTTATAAGGCGTATTGCAGAGAAGATAAAGAAAACATAGACAATTTAGTATATAAAATAGAGAAATATATTTTATGTGTATTCAACTAACAGAAGAGGAGAAGAAAATGAAGATAGCATTGTTTCATTTTAGTGATTTTCATATAAAAGAGCAAGATACCATTATTTTTAATAAAATAGAAGCGTTTAATAAGACATTAAATCAAGTAAATAATATAGATAAAGCGATAATTGTTTTTAGTGGAGATTTAGCGTATTCAGGGAAAAGTAATGAGTATAAAAAGTCTAGAAAAGTTTTAAGTGCTCTTATCGCAAAACTAAAAGATCGTTTTCAATTAAAGTTTGTAGATTTATTTATGGTTCCAGGTAACCATGATTTATCTTTAAATAGAGAAAGAGTTTCAAGTGAAATACAAGAACTTTATAATAATAATCTAATTTCACAAAAAGAATCAGAGGAGTTAAGATATTTTGATAATTATTATAATTTTTCTCACGCAATGGCAATACATAAAAATGAAATAGCTCAAAAATTTTTTATTGAAGAAAGTGGAACAAAAATACAATTTAATATAATCAATACCGCACTGTTTTCAACTACTAAACCAGATGATAAAGAATGCCACTATTTTCCTAAAGAATATCTTTACAAAATCGATAGGGAAGAAGATTCGGATTTTTGCTTTACTATAATGCATCATAGTTTTGAATGGTTTAGGTGGGATTATAAAAATGACTTGGAACGGCAAGTTCACAAAACTTCAGAAATAGTATTTTGGGGACATGACCATGTGAATGAGTCAAAAAGGGTAAGTATTGGCAAAGAGAGGGACACTATAATTTCTTGTGGTGGCAGTATTGATTTTTCAAAAATAGATGGAGAAGATTCATATAGCCTTATTATCGTTGATACTGAAACAAGACAGATGAGTAATTGTTTTTTTATATGGGATACTAAAAATCGTATGTTTGTAAATGAAAGACAAGAAGGTGGGTTGCTTATGAAGAAAAATAAAGAATTATATGTTAAAGATGAATATTTAAAGACATTGAAGATGGATACTTTTAATAATTTTGATGATTATTCGAAGTGTTTTGTTTTTCCTAAGTTAACAAGTAATAAAAAAGATGAGTTTGGTAAAAAGATTGTTATTAAAGACTGTGATGAGTGCTTAAATTTCATAAAGGAAAACAAAAGGATTAACATTATTGGGGAAACAAACTCTGGCAAAAGTACTTTGATGAAATTTTTGTTTGAAAATTTTTTAGAAGATAAAGTTCCTTTGTTTTTTTCTATTGAACCAGGAACAAAATTAAAAGCAAAGAATTTTATTAAACGTCTGTTTGAAGATGAATATAGCGAAAATACTATTGATTACGAAAAGTTCAAGCAACTTGAAAAAGATAAACGAGTACTATTCCTTGATGGGTGGGATAAAATTTTCAATACCATTGAAAAGGAAAAATTGATAAATGATATGGAGGAAGAATTTGCTTACATAATAATTTCTACAGGCCAAAACGATAAATTATTAACTGACACTATAAAAGATGGTATAAACAATTCAAAAATATATCAAGAATTAGTCATAGAACCTTTTTATGCGGAAAAGAGAAGAGAGTTGGTATGTAATATTTGTAAAGCAAATAAACAATATGATGAGGAAAAAATTGATAAAATAAATAAGGTTATTGATAATGTTGTTGATAATAATATAAAACTATTTTCATTTAATCCTAGGTTTATTGTCATATATACAAACTATTTTTTGTCAAATAATGTATATGAATATACGAGCGGAGAAGCAGTATTTAGTCAAATTTTTGAGTTTGAGATTCAAAAAGCAATTATTAACCATGCAAATAAAAAACATTTAGATGATGTAATTGTATCACTTGAACAAATCGCAGGATATATGTTTGACACAAAGAATGATTTGATATCAACAAATTCTTTTAGTGATATAATTTCTACTTATAATAAAGAATATGGTGAGAAGTTTGAAGCAAAAAGTATTTTAGATATTTGTTTGCGTTGTGGCATATTAATTCAAACCGAAGATTTACATATTTGTTTTTCTAATAAAAATTATTTGTCGTATTTTATAGCAAAATATTTATTGGCTTTATCTCAAAGCGAAGCTAATGATTTTTCAGGGATAAATTATGCTTTGAATAATATTTGTTTTAGTATTAACTCTGATATTATTTTATTCTTATCATACTTAACGAGTAACACTAAGATGATAGTTTCTATAGTAGAAAAGGCAGATGAATTATTTAAAGACTGGGAAGATTTAGACTTTAACAACATTTTTTTCTGCAAAGAAAATATCGATGAAAAAATTTCTGCGCCAACACATAAAGATAAAAAAAGAATAGATGATGAGCAAGAAAAATATGAAAAAAAGCATAGGTCTAAAGACTTAGTTGCAAAGGGTTCGTTTGATTATAAAGAGGAAGATGTTAACAAGCATCAGTATAAGCTCTTAAAGGCAGTAAAATATACGGAAATTTTATGCAAAGCTCTACCTGCGTTTGAAAGAAGATTAAAACTTCCACAAAAAGAAAAATTGATTGCAGGAATTTATTCTTATCCACACAAGGTTGCAAAAGCTGTCGTTAAACCTATTTGTGATGATTTAGAAGGTTTTTATAAATTTTTACTTTCTATGACAGAAAAATATAATATAGAAAAAGATGGTGGAGGGAAATATACTAAAGAAGATATAATTAAATTTGTTGATGAAATATCTAGAGCTTCTGTTTTGGCATATTATGATTATTTTGCCAGCTTGTGTACAAGCGATAAAACGATTGATTTGTTGGATAAAAAAGACCTAAATAACATTAATCAAAATATATTACGTTTAATGATGATAGAAAATTCGGGTAATCATAGTTATTTTTTTAATGAAGCAAAAGCTCTTTTTGATGCAGAAAAGAAGGATTCAATAAAAAATATAATAAAGTTAGACGTAAGGAAACATTTATTAAGTAATACGAAATTGCCAATAGAAAAAAAACATAAAACAATAGATTATTTCTTTGGCTCAGCTAGTAGAAAGAATTTTTTAACTGTTCCAAAGAAAAAATAAAAGTATCCCGTGTTGGTCCTGCCCCAACTTAGTCGTTTTTGCTTTGAAGATTACGACTTAACTGTCAAAGCAATTAATAAACGTGTCATCTAGCCACGTTGACGGGATACTAGTATATAATTATTACAAATCTTAATAAATTTATGCACGTTGAATATTTTTTTATCGATTCTCAACGGGAGTGAAATTGCAAAAAATGCGTTTTATAATTCCAAATTTATGACCAGTTAATACCCAAAGTGGGGTGACTACAATTGAGATTCTTTTCGGTGCGATTCTCGACGAGAGTGGCGAAATTTTGGGATTCAATTTTTGCGATTTGGAATAGAAATTGAATTATTTTCATCAAGAAAGTTAGAAAACGATACAAATTTTTCGTAACGATACGAATTTTACTAAATAATTTATTTGACAAAACGAATTTTATGTTCGACTTTTAATGTGAAAGATTTAATTTCTAAGTACATTTCAAGCTCCTAATAGAATGGAACGAGATTGATTCTCGGCGAGAGTGGGGTGTATTTAAGTAAGAGTCGCTTTTAGAGAAATTCAAGGGCGACTTTTTTTATGGTTTTTTACCCTAAAGAGACGAAACTTACACAAAAAATATACAAAACTTACACAAATTTATGTAAAAAAATACACAAAGAAACAAAGATGACACATTTATGATACAAAAAAGAGTTGTAAAGGGGTTTTTAGATATGATAAAATATTATTGTGGAAAGTTATAAGTTATAAATACTTTCAAGTGAAAAAATATTTTTTTAATTAAAAAAAGCATTTGGCAGTGAAATGTCAGTTTTACATATGTTATAATGATATCGTCAAAAAATTTAATCAATTCAAAAAACGAACGCTTTCGAGAAAATCTCGGAGGCGTTTTTTGTTTGCAAAAAATAAAGGAGGTAAATTTATGCAAAACATTATATATTTGTATGCGCACGGACCATAGCGCAAAATTTTACAACTGAATAGCCGAAAGGCAATCTATAAAAGCTCTGAAAATTTTTAATCAGGGCTTTTTTAATTTTAAATAATAAGGAGTAATAAAAAAACATGATTAAAGCAAAAAATAACAAAAATATAAAATATGGAGGATTTAATATCATGGATAAAAACATCATTATTTGCAACTCATTAACAAAATTTGTAACGGATATTTCAAGAGAAATAGGATACTTGGATTCCCGTGAAGGACAAACGAAGAACGACGAAAGAAAAGCGCGCATAGTTGAATTGATTGAAACGGCTAAAACTCGACTTGACGAATTTCTAGTGTTGTTTAACACAAAAGAAGAACCGGAAAAGGTTGAGTGGAAACCTGAAATCGGTTTTACAGAAGAAGGAGGTATCAAAATTAAAATGCCTTACATTGTAAGGGATAGAAATTTTGATATTTGGCTTCAATATAGAACTTGCGTAGCTGAATTTTTTGAAGAATTCGTTTTAGAACATTTTGACAAGCCGTTTGAGGAGTGTTTGCTTTATATTAAATTCATTTATCCTGAAACATTGGATGAAACGATGTTTGGAGACCATAAAGAAATGGCTCTGAAGTGGGCATCGATTTTTCTTGGAGTGCATAATCCATCAAGCGTCGGCAGTGGTAATTTTGCTGGTGAGAAAATGGCAACAGAAATTTATTTGTTGCCAAAAGACAAGTACGATGAGTTCAAAATCAAGTACTTAAAAAACTAAACGGAGGGCTAGTTTATGACAAAAGATGATTATCTTGAACTCATAAAAAGCCATCGTAAAAAGCTTAACTGTATAGATAAACTTTTGTTTAAAGCAGAAGTAATGATACAGGGAGGCTATCCCGTGAAAGAAATTTACGGGAAGTTCTTATCGGTTGTTGAGCAAACAGAAAAGTTCAATTTGCTGATGCGTGAACTTCCCGTATATACGGGAGCCCCCACGGCTTTTAACGACGTTTATGAGATAGTAGAAAAGACAGTAAACATTGAAATCGGTTATACCGAACAAGGGTGGTTTTGTGTAAAAATGCCGTGGTTATTACAAAAGAAAGAGCACGGCAACAATAGAAACATACGCTCAATTTTGTATCCAGCAATGGATAAATTTTTTAATAATAAAGTGCGATATAAACCCAAAGATGCAGTGCTTGTTTATCGCCACGTTTATGAAGAAGAGTCCCCGGAAAAGAAGATGCGTGACCACGATAATATTGAGATAAATCAGGTTTCAGATATCGTTGCGTTCTTTGCGATGAAGGATGATGCGCCGTGGTATTGCGAACATTTTTACATGAGTGCAAAAGATAAAACATGCAGAACGGAAGTTTACGTTGTTCCACAAGACGAGTTTGAAGAGTTTATAAAAATACGCAAAAATATGCTTTCAGGAGGACCAAAACTATATGATTTACGGCATTAAAAGACTACGACATTTATGTCAAAAATGGGGTAAAAATTTTTGTATATCTTTGATGGATATGAAAATGCTTGAAAAACCAAACGATTTTACGTTTATTAACCCCGATTTTAAGGCGGGGAGAATAATAACTTGTCGTAGTTATTATTCTCGAAGGGATATGATATGCTAAGGGTTAGTAGTGGCAGTCACATTGTTACAATTCTCGGTTTAATAGGGATTGTTGGGGAAATACCCCAGCAATCTTTATATCTATTAGGGAGTGCGCAAACGGTAAAAAGAGTGGTGAGCAAAATGTTAAAAGAGCAAGAATATAAGAACGCTATAACAAAAGAAAGGATAACTTGCAAAGCAATTTCTAAAAATGGCGAGGGCTCAAAGAAAACTCTTCGCATTACTGCAAAGGGTAAAATTCTGCTTGGTTGGATAGGGTTACTTAAAAACTATGAAAATTTTACGTATGGCACAAATTTATCTTTTGAAGACACGCACGTTTTGAGAAATCATAAACTTGCAGAAGTCGTGATGATGCTGTATCGTGCAGGCGTAACTGTTGATCCAAATTTAACTAGACCACTTAGACCTTTTAGTATGCCGGCAAATGAAAACTTGATTCAGTATCCCAGTTTTTATAGTTCAAGGACGTTAAAGAACATTAACGAAGGAGAGAGTGTAAAACTGAAATACATTTTGACGCTCGGGGCAGTCATGACCAAGCATCGTTGCTATTCGGTATATAACACCCGAAACGAGCCAATGCGTTGGAACGGTGAGGGTGAAGTAAAAGCAAGTTGTTTAATTGGTTCTATTGCTTCTCACAATAGCGCATTAAAATGGAATACGAGTTGTATTATGTTTGCTAATAACGGGCAGGTTGTTTTAGATTCAATAAAGCAATCAAGGGTAAAACGCTCGGTTAAAGGCACAAACGGTAGATGGTATAAGGAAGCACCTGTTAGCATTATTGACATGTATTATGGCTTGCATTTTGTTCCTTTAGATGAAAACGGCATAAGGCTATTAAGAATTCTTTTTAGGGAAGATTGTAGAGAAAAAATAACAGAAATATTTTTCTCAAAAGAAGAGATGAAACACAATTATAACAATTTTGATGCTATTAAGGATGGGAAGTTGTTTTTCAATCATTTAGATAGTGATATGGAAAAGTTGGTTCGTTTATACGACTATATGACCTTTCATAAATTGACTGGCAATATCTTGTGCTATGACTTTCAACTATCATACTTACAAGCGTATTTTGGCAATAAGGCAAGTTATTACGTTTGCAAGTTAGACGTGATTGAAGAGCGTTTAGGACTTACAAAATGGCAGAATACGAAAAGGTAAAGGATAGGCCGCCGAGCGAAGGCGAGGCGGCATTTTTCCTAATACTGATTTTAACAAAAATTCAATAAAAAATTTATAAAAAATGGAGATTTATTATGTTTATATTAGATAACGATTTGGGAAACAAATTGACAATTTTAGGCTTTTTAGGGTATAATATTATTAACCCGAAACGTAGTGCGGACAAGTCCGACAATGAAGCAAGGAGCGTTATAAAAGCCACTTGTGGACGGGGAGGGAATATAGGGCGACTACATGGTCCGCCATACTTTGTGAGGAGGTGACAGATAGAGAATTAAACAAAGTTCTAAAGGCGTTGGAGCAAATTCCGAACGAAAAAGAGCGAGATGATGCAATTCAAATCGTCTTAAAAGCGGCATCGGAAAGCATAACTTTAGAACGACTTAAAAAAATATCTTCTTTTAGGGAAGAAGAAAAGAAAAAAGAAGAAGGGCAAGGATTTATCAAATTTACAAAAAAGGAGATAGAATCTATGCCAGAAATTATTCAAAGATTATTTGTTTTTGATGAAAAAGTTATTACATACCGTTTGGTTCGCGGGAAATATTATCAAGCCAGATATCGCCGTGACGGGATAAACGTTGAGGTCATGTGTAAAGACTTCGAGCAAATGAAGAAGAAATTCATAGAGAAGTTTTACCGTGCACTAACAGAAAAACAATCGACTAAATATCCAAAATTTAGAGAGTTTGTTGAAGAGTGGCTTAAAATAAAGAAACAAACGGTAAAAGAATCAACCTACAATTCGTATGAGAACCTCGTGTTAGCACATATTCTTCCACAGTTTGGAAAAATGTTCTTAAACGAAATAACGAGAAAAGAAATTCAAGACTTTTTGTTCGGACTCGTTGACCAAGGCAAAAACAGAACGGCGCATAAGATAAAACAACTTATGTCAAATATGTTCGTGATGATTGCCGACGACTACGACTTACGAAACCCGGTAGAAAAAGTAGTGCTTTCTCACTATAAAGTTAAAAAGGGTAGGGCGTTTACAAAAGATGAAGAGCATCAAATCATAGAGTATTGCAAAAACAACCCTTACCTTGCCGGTGTATCTGCCGTGCTAACTTTAATTTATACGGGTATGAGAGTTGGCGAACTTCCGTCAATAAAAGTTTACAGTAATTATCTAACTTGTATTACTGAAAAAACTCGTCGTGGTCACGATGAAGTTGTAAGAAAAATTCCGTTTACGTCTATGCTTAAAAAAGTTATTGATTTAATTGACTTTGAAAAGGCAAGAACGGTAAGTCCGTATAGCGTCCGTGATTTGTTGAAGAGAATATTTCCAGATAGGCACGTTCACGAATTTCGTTATACCTTTATAACGAGAGCTAAAGAGTGTGGAGTTAATCCGGAAGTAGTTATGATATGGTCTGGACATGAATTTGATAGCGACGTTAAAACGAGTAGAGTTGATAGGGGTTATACGACTTATTCAGACGAATATCTATTTAGAGAGGCTTCTAAAGTAAGATATGAGTTTTAAAAATGCCTAAATCATTAGGAAATGCCTAACGAAAAATGCGTTTGGGAACCAACAATAATTTCCCCCAATTATTTCCCAAATGGCATTTTTTAGGGAAAAAACGGGTGCTTTTAACCCCAAAAACACATAAAAATTGATGGTTTTAGCCAAAATTGGCTATTTCCCAAAAAATTTTATAACTCAAAAAGCCTTTATAAAAAACTAGTGGTAAAAAGAAAATCGCTAGGAAATTCCTAACGATTTTCGTGGTGCCCCAAGGCATTTCAAATCCGAACCGGACGGGGTACAGTTAAGTTCCGAAAGGAATACTGTTTTTGTTCCGTCCTTGTAGTTGAATGTAAAGGTTATCTTGTCGTCGTAAAGGTATATTGCATTGATAAATCCATCGATTAGCCTTTGTTTACCTTCTTTGGTTGAAATATCCAACTTCTTAAATTTCTCTATTCCAAAGCGTATTTGCTCTTTCGTAAGG
>JAZNCJ010000004.1:0-4454 GCA_045587465.1 Christensenellaceae bacterium | reverse complement strand
GTGTTTTTTTCTTTTTATGGAGAAATGTGGATAACTTTTTTTAAGTGTATATATATATATTTATATATTTATATACACTTAATATATGTTGATAACTATGTGGATAACTTTTTTTCAATGTGGATAACTTTTTTTAAAGGCATAAAAAAAACCGCCTAAAGCGGTTATTTTTTTAAGTTTCTTCAATTTCTTCAACTTTAGCAATATACTTTTTACATTTTTCAACCTTTTTTTTCTTCAAAGCCTCAAATTTGACTTTTAAAGCCTCTTTTAGCCTTTTTAAGAATATACCACGGCAAGCCCTTTTAAAGTCTTTTAAGAGTAAATTTTCCGCCTTGTAAGTTAATTTTATATTGCTTTTTAAATTCGATACGTTTCGAATATCGTAAATAGCCTTTAACGTCGGCTTATATTCGTTTACTAAACTTTCTAGAGCCTCGCGCTCGCTTAAATAGTTTTTATACATACTTAATGCTCCTAAAGTGTTTTTTATTGCCCTTACAATCGTAAAGTTCAAAAATATTTAAATTAGTTGTATAAGTAACGCTTTTATACGGTTTCCGCTCGGTGTTAAGTTTTTTAAAACGTTCGTAAATCTCTCCGCGTTCGTAAACCCTTAAATGCCAAGTTATGTGAGAAAAATCAAAAGGTCTCACAAGGTCATTTTTTTCCGTATGTGGATTGCCGTGTATATCAAATACCTCACGTTTAATAACCTCAATTACTTGCGCATTATCTCTAATATTGCTGTCAATTCGTGTAAATCGTTGCGTGTCAAGTAAAAATATATAGTCGGCGTGGCGCGACCACTCAAACGGTTTTGAACGGTCGGCCGACATACTGCCTCTTGAATTATAGTAAATTTGCGCTTCGTCTATAACTAAAACGCTATAAGGACTTACGACATACTCTTTTTTATCATTTACTGCAAGCTTATACGGGTCTAAATCTCTCGATTTAACCTTGTCTAAACCATTTTGCCAAAATAAAGGAAAAGTGCTCACAATAGGCGTTTTTAAGCCCGTTTTGTGTTTGGTTGCAAAATTAAAAAAGTCGCCTTTTAATTTATTCGCCAAGTCGTTTGCCAAAGCGACGCAAAGCCCAGTTTTGCCGACACCGTATGCACCAACCAAAATGTTGGTGTAATCTAAAGTTAATTTCATTATTTCCACCACCTAAACAAAGTTTTAAAAACAAATTTTATAATTCTAAATATAATAAGACTAATTATAAATCTAACAATAACTACTACAAACAACATAATACACCTTAAACGAATTATACGCGCGTCAACCTAACGCGCGTATAAAGGTTAAATAGTCATTAAATGACTTTAGGTAGCGCCGTAAAAGCGCGCATAGCTTGAGCAACGCTTGCAGATGTTGCCGGATTAACGGTCGTTACTGGAATAGTAAATAATCCGGCAAATAAACCGATTACCAAAAACAACACCGCAATGCCTATAACTACTAACCAAGTAGAATTTCTCATATGCTTTACCTCCTATTTCTTATTAAATTTATAACCGCTAGAACAACGAAAACGATAAACCCTAGAGCTAAAACGTAAGGTAAAAAAGTAAATCTATTAAATAAAGATGTTAAAAAGTTGTTACCTAACCCACTCAAACCGAGCCAGCCGAAAATTATACCAAGTATTAAACCAAAAGGACCAAAACCGAGCCAGCCGATAAGACCGCCTATTCCTGCGCCTGCTAATTGTGGCGCACGGTCCTTAATTAATTCCGCTATATCGTCAATGATATCTCTTAACGTGCTTGATGCGTCCGTTAAATCTCGCACCTGACTTCTAAAGGCTACCTCATACCAAACGGTATTTGCTTTAGTTATTTGATACGGTGTATAAGGAACGTTTGGAAGAGGGCTATCAATTAAGGCACCCTCTAAAGAAGTATTATTTATAGGAGCCGAAGAACTAGAAACAATTATATTTTGAGGATTATTTATGGTGAAAGCCCCCGCAAAAAGCGGATAGGTTGATCCGTCTGTAAACAATAAACTTGGCAACCTTCCGGACGATAAATTGTCCTCATATAAAACCGCGTCAACAACTTTATCTTGAACGACAAAATTATTTGTTTCAAGGGTAATATCCCCCAGTATGCTTGTATAATAAGCATTTGAATATGGTGTAAATTCAATTCTTGTTGCACCGCTAAAGACTAAAGGGATTTGAGTGTATGTATAAACACCGGATTCAAATTCGGTATTGTCAAAAACTTCTCTAAAATTGCTGATTGTGGCATAAGCTACATCTAATTCGGTATTATAGTTTATGTTGCTATATTCAACGAAAACGTTATCCCTCCCGTTGTCTCCCTGTCTCTCAATGTTTTCAAGACAGTAGTAATAAAAGTTGTAATTTGATAAAGAATACCAGTCTAAATTATCTTGCCCGTTTACTTGATAATACGCTACTAATTTATAAATCAATGCGTTGTTTGGTATAAATTGAGCTAAATCTACGGTTGAGTTATTGTTAACAAATAAAGTTAATTCTAAAGTATTTGTGCCTACGCTAACATCTTCTAGAGCCTCTCGAACCGTGTTATAATAAAAAAGTTGTATTAACGACCTGTCTGCGTTAATTCCTTCGTCGTTTTCTGTGTGAATTGATATTTCAGTGTTATTGTTTATTGTTAAATAACTTTCTTCGCCTACTTGGTTGAAAGTATAATTCATTAAGTCCCAAGCTGCATTATTTGTTACAGCAAAGCCTTCGTCTTGCTCCATTATAACTTCTTCTTGACTTTGCCACATACAATTCATAATACCATATTCACTTAACTGCACGTTATTAAGTTCTACTATTTGAACTGCGGGCGTTTGCGCATTATTCATTGCGTGTGCTTCCATTGGCGCTTCTTTAAGTATAAAAGATGCTATAACAAAAGCCATTAAAAACGCTAGAATACTAAATATTCTTGCCATTTTCTTTTTTCGCGTTAGTTTTTTTTCTTCGCTAATTTGCATATTTTTTTACTCCTAAATTTATTATTTTTTTTAAAAATAACAAAAAAAACCGCTTTTGTCAAGCAGTTTTTTAAAAAAAATTATTTCTTTATTAAATTTTCGAGGGCTTTTTTATTTTTTTTAGCTACTTCAAGTTCTTCGTAGAGCTGTTCAATTAGGTTTTCTATTCCTTTGATATAAGTATTTGTTTTAACTAAACTTACAGCCAAGGCGAATTTATTTTTTTCAACTTCCATTTTTTAACCTCCTAATTAAGCGGTTCTTGTAAAATTTTTTCTACAAATTTTTCTTCAAGTTCTTCAATTTCACGAACTAACTTATATCTTTTACTGTTTAAATTCTCGAGTTCGTCTTTTGCTATTTTAATTTTTTTATTGATTTCTTTTGTTTTTGCTTGAATTTTGAGTAATTCTAAATATTTTTGCATCATTTCTTCCATTTTTTATTCTCCTAAATTTTCTTGAATTATATCTATAAGTTTTATTAAATTTTCGCGCTTTTTTAAGAGAGCCTCGCGCGGTTGGTCGTGCGCTTTGATAAATAAGTTAGTTAGTTTAAGTTCGTTCATAAGTGTTGACAATATTTGACTATCAATCAATGCTTTTATAATTTCCTTTTCTTCCATTGGTCATACTCTTCCGCTATTTTTTTTATTTTCTCTTTTTTGTAAGCAAAATAAAGCGCTATAGTGTCTATATTTTTAACGGTGAAATACGGTAAAAATTCTACTGTTTCAAAATCAGTTAAATAAAGCTTTAGGCTGTTAAAAAGGAATTTAATTACATTGACTGTGGTTGATAAATCTTCTTGGTTTTTAAAATAAAAGCTCTTTTCTTCTTTTTTGATAATTTCAACGATTTTAAAAAACTCTTTTTTAGTCATTTTTATTTAACTTCCTCTTTGTTTTTATAAAATAAAATCAGCTATTTCACCTGCAGTTAAATATACTATTTCTTCAGTTTCTACAAATTCGCATAAGTCCTCGTTGTAATCGCAAACTATAAATTTTGCTAAATAATCGTTTCGCATTTCGACAAACTTTAAAAAGTGGTCGCAGTAATTTTTGTTAAAATAAATCTTACCTTTCTTTAAATCGCTAAATTTTGTTTTTTTCATTTTTTAATCTCCTTTGCCGTATTAGGCTCTTTTATTATAAATCAAAAAAAAGTCAAAGTAAATACATAAAAAAGTCAAATATATGGACAAAACGGACATTTTAAAAAAACAAAGCATTATATATAATCTTATAAAATATATAAACAACTTTCTTTTGAATGCTTGTATAATAATTTTTATTCTTTTAGTAGTAGTATAAGAAAATTTATTAAATATAAATTTTCGATATATAATAATATAACTTTATAATAATTTTTCTTTTTTAGTGTTTTTTTCTTTTTATGGAGAAATGTGGATAACTTTTTTTAAGTGTATATATATATATTTATATATTTATATACACTT
>JAZNCJ010000003.1:0-3258 GCA_045587465.1 Christensenellaceae bacterium | reverse complement strand
AAAAATGCCTTCTTGGGCTGCGTCTGGTAAAAAATTAGCTTTGTGGGCAACTGGCGGAAGTCCAATGGAAAGTCCAGATATTCCAAAAGCTTTGGATGTGATGCTTACAGAAGACGAAAAGAAAATTGCAAAAGTTTTTTATTGTCCTGGGGGATTCAATTACGAAAATATGAAACCAATGTACAGATTGATGATGAAAATGTTTGTAAAGATGCTTTCTAACAAAAAAGATTTAAGAGAAATTGATAAAGAAGCTGTACAAATGATGAGTCATTCTTATAACATTACTGACCAAAAGTATCTTGATCCGATTGTAGAATATTTGAAAGGATAAATTGCGTTAGGCAATGGAGCGGTGCCGTAGGCAGCCACCCTGTAAAGTTTGCGACCAGAGGGAGCAAATCTTTAGCAACCGTTCAGGTTGCGACAGGGGGCCGAGGGTACCGAGCCGCGGAACTGCCGACCTTGAGCGACTAACAGGAGCGAGAGGGAACGCCAATATTAAGATTATCTGGCTGGACTTTGCAAGGAAAAAACCACACTTCAACACCAGCCTTTTGTGCATTTTCCAAAGCGGTGGCGAATTCTGGGTGAGTTTTTGTGTTGGGTAAAACTTTTTCCACGCCTTCCATTTGAATTACAAAAGCCAAAATTGATTTGTAGCCTTTAGAGACCGCGGCGGCAAGTTCATTAAGATGTTTTATGCCACGTTCCGTTGGAGCGTCCGGAAAATATCCCACGCCCTCAACTTCCAAAGTGCAGCCCTTCACTTCCATAAGGATTTTTTCGGTTTTCCCAGTGGCTTCATTAGTTTTTTCCATGTAGAAGTCAAATCTTGATTTTCCAAAAGTGTACTCTGGCTTGATTTTGCTGTAACCTTGAGTTTGAAGCCACTCTAGCACGACCTTGTTTGGCGCTTGGCTGTCGATATTAAACAAAAGAGATTTTTCCCCGCCGTTTTTCTGTTAGCGACAATCGAAAATAACCATTACGAGTCAGGCGAAAATCACCAAAAAAAGTCAAAAAGAAAAAGCCACTATTATAATAATTCAAAAGGTTCTACAATAGTGCTAGCCAATAATGCACAAAAAATAGGAGCAAATGAATGAAAATAATAGTGACAAATTAAGTTTATCACAAGCATTGGAACTAATAAAGAACCAAAATAAAGAAAACTTTAGCAATGCAAAAGTTAATTTAGCTGAATTAGAACGGCTTACAGGAATCACAAGAGCAAAACTAAGACGGTTGAAGAAAAACAACTTTCAAGAAGTTCCACATGGATTAAAAGGACATAAATCCCAAATAACAGTTCTATCAGGATTTACAGGTGTTCTTAATAATTTACTTAAAAACAATGTAACAAATTCTGAAGAATGTTTTAGGCGACTTTTGAAACTTGGATATACAGGCGGAGTAACAACAGTAAAGAATTATATTTCATTACATAAAGATTTAATTCCATCTCAAAGACATATTCTTTCTCCACAAGGAAACAGAGGTCGACGATATTCAACAGAACCAGGCCATTGCTATCAAATGGATTGGGGATTTGTAAAGGTCAGAGATTATTCAGGGCTTGAATATCAGACAGCATGTTTTGCAATGATTTGTCATCATTGTGGTCAACGCTACATAGAATTTTTTCCAAATGCAAAACAAGAAAGTCTATTTATTGGAATGATACACGCCTTTATTTACATGGGAATACCACATTATGTTCTAACCGATAACATGAAAAGCGTAGTAATCAAAAGAGATTTTGATGGAAGACCTATTTGGAATCATGATTACGAAGTATTTATGAAAACAATAGGATTTGAAACACGACTTTGCAAACCGTATCACCCATTTACAAAAGGAAAAGTAGAAAGATTGATTCAATTTGTAAAGCGAAGCTTTTTGCTTGGACGAAGTTTTACAAATGTTACAGAATTAAATCGAGAAGCTTTAGAATGGTGTCATTATCAAAACACAAAATATCATAAATCAATTGATATGATTCCACAAAATGAGCATGAAAAACGCTGTTCAACAGAAGTAAAAATTGTTCAGAAAAATCATGAATTAATGGAATACTTGTGTCCTTTACGAAAGATTTCTTTTGATGGATTTGTGAATTATGAAGGAAGACGATTTGGTATTCCTTATAGTTACACAGAAAAAACAGTTAGAATAAGTCGAAATCAAAACGAATTGAAGATTTATTCATCTGATTTATCAAAAGAAATTGTAATACATGATGTTACATGGAGCAAAAAAGATAGTTATTGCAAAGATCAATATGCATATATTGAGATGCCAGAGGAATTTCCAACATCAACAGTAAAAACGATTATAAATCAGTTGGAAAAACTAAAAACTTTTGACAAATTTGCACGTTTTGATTTTAGCTTGGAGGACAAAAATGACTAAAGACTTTGATTTTACTGAACTAGAAAGAACTCTTGAAATCTTGAAAATAAAAATGCATGTAAAAGAATTTGCAGATTTTGCAATTCAAAAAGATTTTACTACAGAACAAATAGAAGCTGTAGTTGAAACATTTAAGATGCTTGCAGAAAAAAAGGAAGATGCATCTATAGATTTTCTTTTGAAATGTTCAAGATTACCACTAAAACATCCAAAAACCTTTGATAATTTCAAGTTTGAAGATGTAAAAGGAAGAGATGTTGAAAGACTCAAAAGTTTGAAAACATTAACAGCTTTGCATTCTCATAAAAATATTGCTTTTATTGGACCTGCAGGAACAGGGAAAACACATTTAGCTATGGCTTTTGCATATGAATGTTGTCAAAAAATGATGAAAGCATATTTTATTAAAATGACAGAATTAAATGATCTTTTTAATGAAGCTAGAAAGTTTGACAAAATAAGTAGAATTATGACATCTCTTGTTAAACCATCGTGTCTTGTAATTGATGAAGTTGGGCATTGTGTTTTTGATGCTGAAAATACAAGGTTATTTTTTGACCTTGTAGACCGCCGTTATAACAAGGAAGGAAGTTATAATATGGTTTTTACAAGCAATAAACAACCAATTTCTTGGCGACAAAATTTTACAGAAGAAGATTCTCTTCTTTGTGCTTTAGACAGAATATTTGACGATGCACTAATTTTTAATTTAGATGGAGAAAGTCACAGAGGTCTTAACAAAGAAATTGTAAGTCTTACAACTAAAAGAGTAAAATCGACTTCGATTACAGAATTACCACTAAACTAAACAAGGAGGAAAAATTGTGCATTATTGGTCATTTT
>JAZNCJ010000002.1:0-69045 GCA_045587465.1 Christensenellaceae bacterium | reverse complement strand
TTCTATCGGAAAGCAAACACTTGAGGTGGTTCGAAGCTATCCAGATAAATTTCAAATAATTTCGCTCGCTGGTGGAAACAACGTGAGCGAATTTTTGTCTCAGGTCAATGAGTTTAAGCCAAAAGTGGCAACACTTTGCCAACAGCCAAACGCCAGCTTGCCAAAAGGAACGGAGTTCTTCTTTGGCGAAGATGCTTTCGTAAACGCTATAACTGATGAAGTTGACGTGGTTGTGGTGGCACTCGTTGGCTTTAAGGGCATAATCGCTGTTTTAGATGCCATTGAAAAGGGTAAAGATATTGCGCTTGCAAACAAGGAAAGCTTGGTTGTGGGTGGCAGTCTTGTAATGCAAAAGGCAAAGGAAAAAGGCATTAAAATTTCGCCTATAGACAGCGAACACTCTGCTGTTTGGCAGGCGCTTAACTTCGATTTCAATGCGCCGTTTAATAAGATAATTTTAACGGCAAGTGGTGGTGCTTTTAGAGATAAAACGCTTGAAGAAATGAAACGTCTTAGGGCAAAAGATGCACTTATTCATCCAAATTGGCAAATGGGTGCAAAAATTACAATAGATTGCGCAACCTTAGTTAATAAAGCCTTTGAAGTTGTTGAAGCAAAATGGCTTTACAATACGTCTTTTGATAAGATAGACGTTATAATTCATAGGCAAAGCATCATACACTCTATGGTAGAGCTAATTGACAGCAGTGTAATTGCTCAGATGAGTTATCCTGATATGAGACTAGCAATACAGCTTGCTCTGTCCTTTCCAGAAAGGCTTAAAACAAAAATCAAGAGCTTGGATTTTAGCAAGCTTAAAAATCTAACTTTTGAAAGCGTTGATAACGAGAGATTTCCTTGCTTCGATTTAGTGCTAGCTGGTGCAAAAGAAGGTGGATTATATCCAGCCGTTATAAATGGGGCAAACGAACAAGCAGTCAAGCTTTTTCTTGAAGGTAAAATCGGTTATAACGATATTTATAAAAGTATATACGGTGCAATGCAGGCTTTTGACGGCTCGCACCACGTTCACTTTGAAGACTTAATAGAGGCTGACAAGTTTGCAAGAAATTACGTGAAATTTTTATTTGGAGTAAAATGAATTATTTATTACTATCTTCCTTTGGGCAAATCATGTCGTACGTGGGATATATAGCCCTTGCAATTTTAATACTGCTAGTTATGATAACTGTGCACGAGTTTGGGCATTATATAGCAGGTAAAATTTTTGGGTTTGGTATCGACGAGTTTGCCGTTGGCTTTGGGCCTAAAATATTTTCTAAGAAAAAGAAAAACGGCGAACTATTTTCAATCAGGGCGTTGCCTATCGGTGGTTTTTGCGCTTTTCGTGGCGAAGACGACGATAGTGATGACCCTACTGCATTTAACAACAAAAAATGGTGGCAAAGAATAATCGTGCTTATCTCGGGCGCTTTTATGAACTATTTGCTATCCGTTATAGTTATTATAATTATGTTTTCGTGCTATGGCCAAACGACTTTGGTGACATATAAAATGCAAGATAGACCTAGTGATATTGCAAGCGAGCATTGTTTTCAAGATTTAGATTTTATACTCAGTGCCGAAGGCAAAAACGTTTATCTAGTCACCGACCTTATGGAGATTATTAAGGGTAAGCAAAAAGGTGAACTGGTTGATTTTACAGTTAGGCGTGGTGAAAAAGATATTGACGTTAAAATTCAGCTTCGCACGTCAACGCATTTTGAAAACGTAGAAGATATGTCTGGGTTATATGATGCGCTTGGAATTTACTATCAAGCTGATAGCCAAGGAAGAATAATTGACGGTGGAATGTACTCAACGAGCGTAAGGTTTGGTTTTTTTGAAACCATTGCAAGAAGTTTTGAATATTCCTTTATTATAGCCGGCACGATTTTTACTGTTTTAGGTCAGCTCATAACGGGTGCGCTTGGAATAGGCTCGCTCGGTGGCACGGTGACGACCATTGCCGTCACTGCCGACGTGATAAAAATCGGTGGCTTGAGACAACTTCTAAACATGACGTCTTTTATCGGAGTAAACCTTGCAGTATTTAACCTATTGCCTTTCCCAGCATTAGATGGCTCTAGAGTGGTGTTTACGGCAATTGAAGGTATTAGAAAGAAACCGTTAAATCGCAGGGTTGAAGGCTTAATTCATACTATCGGACTTATCATACTGCTTTTATTTGCAGTGTTTGTCGACCTTCAGCAGTGTTTTTAGCTAAAAATAAGAGATATAACCAAAAATAATAAAAAATATAAAAAATTTATATAAAAAACGTGTTCAAAAAATATGTGTTTTTAATAAAAATGTGATATAATTTGTTAGAATTTATTATGTTTTTATTCGGAGGATGAAAAAAATGGAAATTAAAAATCAATATTTATTAGACTTGCTAAAGAGAACTGAGCAAAGAAACGCTAACGAGCCTGAATTTATTCAAGCCGTCACAGAAGTTTTTGCGACATTAGAACCTGTTATCGAAAAAAGACAAGACCTTGTTGATGCAGGCGTTCTTGAAAGAATAGTTGAACCTGAAAGACAAATTATATTTAGAGTTCCTTGGGTTGACGATAACGGCAAGCCACACGTAAATAGAGGCTTTAGAGTTCAATTTAACTCTGCAATCGGCCCATACAAGGGTGGTATTAGACTTCACCCATCAGTAAACCTTAACATCATCAAGTTCTTAGGCTTTGAACAAACTTTTAAAAACAGCTTGACAACGCTTCCTATGGGTGGTGGCAAGGGTGGTTCTGACTTTGACCCTAAGGGCAAGTCTGATAACGAAATTATGAATTTCTGCCAAAGTTTTATGACAGAACTTTATCGTCACATCGGTGCTGACCTTGACGTTCCAGCTGGTGACATCGGCGTTGGTGCAAGAGAAGTTGGCTATATGTTCGGTCAATATAAGAGAATTAGAAACGAATGGGTTGGCGTATTAACAGGTAAGGGCTTACAATATGGTGGCTCGCTTGCAAGAAAGCAAGCAACAGGTTATGGCCTTTGCTACTTCACAAACGAAATGCTTCTTGCTAACGGCATGAGTTTTGAAGGCAAAACGGTTCTTGTTTCTGGTTCTGGCAACGTTGCAATCTATGCTTGCGAAAAGGCAACCGAATATGGCGCAAAAGTTGTGGCTATGAGCGATAGCAACGGCTATATTTATGATAAAGACGGTATCGACCTTGATGCTGTTAAACAAATAAAGGAAGTTGAAAGAAAAAGAATTAAGGAATATTTAAATTATCGTCCAAACGCAGAATATCACGAAGGTTGCAAAGGCATCTGGACAATTCCATGTGACATTGCTCTTCCTTGCGCAACACAAAACGAAATCGATGGCGAAAGCGCAATGGCTCTTGTTAAAAATGGTTGTAAGGTTGTTTCAGAAGGTGCAAACATGCCTTCTACGCCACAGGCAATCGACACATATCTTTCAAACGGTCTTCTCTATGGCCCAGCAAAAGCAGCAAACGCAGGTGGCGTTGCAACGTCTGGCTTAGAAATGACACAAAACAGTATGAGACTTTCTTGGACGTTTGCTGAAGTCGATGAAAAACTCCACAGCATTATGAAGAGCATCTTCAAAGCGTGCGACGAAGCTTCTAAAGAATACGGCATGCCAGGCAACTATATGGCAGGTGCAAACATTGCAGGCTTTATAAAGGTTGCAGAGGCAATGAAGGCTCAAGGCAACGTCTAATTTACAGTAAATTATTTGCTACGCAATAGTGTGTCAAACTTGTGCTTGTGTTGGTTGTGTACAAAAAGTACACGCCCTTCCACAATGCTCGTTTTCCTGCTCTTGCTTGCAACTAATTCACTTTATTTTAAGGCTTATAAACGGCGTCATGCTTCGTTTCTGCGCAAACTCGAAACTTTGATGAACAGACGTTCTATCAAATCTTCTTGTCTGCACGAGCCTCGCCTAACTTGTTTCTAAACCTTAAAATACAGATGACCAGCAAGGTCTATCTCACCCAAAGCACTTAACGAGCCTAGCCTAACTTGTTTCTAAACCTTAAAATGAATTAAATAATAAACTAAAGGACTATCAAAATTTTGATGGTCCTTTTTTGTTGTATTTTTCATTAAATTTTTTAATAATTACTTAATAAAAATTATAATTATATATTGACAAAAAAAATTAGGGGTGGTATTATTAAAGTGGTTAGGGATGACTCGCTAAATTTGGTAGAAAATATTTAGCAAAAGACATAAATTATAAAGAGGAAATAAAAATTATGAAAAATCAATTCAAAATTGGCGTGGCAAAAGAAGTTATTTCACCACCACTCGGCACTTTGCTTTATGGCTATCCAAGAAAAAGACCAGCATCAAGAGTTCACGATGATTTATGCGTTAATGCTATTGCGTGTGAACAAGGCGAACTCCGTGGCGTTATTATCAGTGCTGATATTTGTAGTGTCACTTTTGAAATAACTGATAGAATTAGACAAGCAATTTTCGATTTAACGGGGGTTGCTAAGGAAAATATTTCTTTCTCAGCAACGCACACTCACTCAGGTCCAGCAATTAAGTCTTCTGGTGGTTGGGGTGATGCAAACGATGCTTATATTGATGAAATTTTAATTCCACAAACGGCAAAGGCTGCAAAAAGAGCTATTGATAGTATGGTCCCAGCTGTTATGGGCGTTTCAACAACAGAAAGTTTAGTTGGTATCAATCGCCGTGAGTATGTTGAACCAGGTCGTGTTACTTTGGGGCAAAACCCATTTGGTATTTTAGATAAAACTATGACAGTTTTGGCGTTTAAGGATTTAGAAGGAAAGCCAATTGTAAATATCGTTCACTATGGTTGTCACGGCACGGCAGCAGGTGGCTGTTGGGAAATCACACGTGACTGGCCAGGTCCTATGATTGACAGCTTAGAAAAACACACAGGCGCAACAACGGTATTCTTCAACGGCGCAGAAGGTGACGTTGGCCCAAGACTTTCTAGTGGTGGAACAACAGGCCCAAGCAACCTTGAAACAGGTGAAAGCGAACTAAGAGAAATGACAGAAGTTGGATGCCTTGCAGCATTGGACGCAACAAGAGCATATAAGCAAATCAAAGATTATAGAGAAGTTAATTTTAATATCTTAAAGGGTGAAGTTTGTCTTCCTTATAAACCACACTTAACACTTGAAGAAGTTAAAGCAAGACTTGTTGAACTTGGCGACAACCCTCAAAGCGTTGGCTTAAGAGAACAAGCGTCACTTCAAAATGCAGTTAAGATGTATGAAAACAATGAAGAGTTTATCGATAGCATGAAATATCATCAAGTTATGTTTAACTTTAACTCAACAGTTTTCGTTCCTTTCCCATTTGAAATGTTTGGCTCAGTATCACTTAGACTTCGTAAGTTTAGTCCATTTGAACACACACTCTGCACGTGTAATACAAACGGCTCTGAATTCTATCTTCCTGCACAAGAAGATATGGTTCGTGGTGGCTATGAAGTTACTGTGTTTAAGAGAGCAACTTTCTATAGACTTGAAGAAAATACAGACGCAACGATTGTTAAAGAAAACGTAAGAATTATGCAAGAAAACTTAAATAAATAATTTTAGGTTAAAAAACAAACAAAAAAAGGGGTGGCAAATTTGCCACCCTTTAATTTTTTCTAAAATTTATATTATAACCATTTGATGTTCGTTAATTTTTTTGCCAGAGATAAGCGAATATAAGTCGTTTGCTAAAACGTCCTTTTCAAAGCACTCTTTTGCTTTCTTTTTCAAAAGGGTCTCGTCACTTTTTCTTGTGAGAATTGGGATAGAAGAGCTTTTGCAAATATATGGGATAAGGTCTTTCGAATCACTATTAACGGCAAGTACTTTTGCATATAAAGAGCTGTCCAAACAATCGAAAACTAAGTCCTTTTCAATGCCTAAAAGGTTAGAAAGTATTATTCTTTGTATGCGACTTTTAGTGTATCTTTTAGTGCTAACCTTGTCAATAAGTCCGTCTAAACAAAGATTGTCTTTTATAAGTGCCTTAATTCTATTTTCAAGCCCCTCGGTACAGTCTAAAACGTTTTTAAGCTTATCAGCACTCGTTGTAATAAGGCTTGCTAAACAAAGATTTTCAAAAGCAAACGGATAGTCTTTTAAGTCGCCAAAAACAAACTTAGGCACGTTAGTTTTTAACTTTTTAGGCTTGCCGATTTTTAGCATTTCTCTTATGCTACTAGCACTTGTTATTCCTTTTTTAAGCCTTTTATCGTTATGGTCGCCACTTCTTATCATAGGGAAAATTTCAATCTTGCTTTTTGTGCTAAGTATTGCTTTTGTGTATTCTAAGCCTAAGATATTGTTTGGGGTAGAGATTAAAGATTGGTCAAAGTCACTGCCAAGTTCTTTTAGCGTTTCAAATTTTGCCTTTGCTAAAGAAACGCCACTTTCCAGTTTTTCTTTTAATATTTTTTTAAACTCTCTGCTTTCGTTGTTCATTGCTTTTGCAAGTGCAATATATTCTTCTGCACTTCCACTTTCAACACCAAAACAAATTGAATCAATAACTCCAAGCGAGTTTAAAATGTTTATAGCACCTTTAGCGAAGATTTCTGCATTAGCAGTTGCAAAAACTGTTGGAAGCTCTATAACAAGGTCAGCGCCAGCAATAACTGCGTGCTTTGCCCTTAAAAACTTATCTAAAACTGCCACTTCTCCACGCTGAGAAAAGTTGCCACTCATAATAACTATAATCTTTTCAGCGCCCAAAATGGTTTTAACGTATTCAATTTGTTTTAAGTGCCCCAAATGAAAGGGGTTATACTCTGCAATAATGCCACAAATTTTCATAAAAAATATAAATGCCCTTAATATTAATTTACTTTTTTTAAAAAAAGGTGTAAAATAAAAATGCTGTGCATTTTATATTTATATTTTACAACAAATTAAATAAAAATGCAAAAATATTACAAGAAAAAATAAAAAGGAGTAAAATTTTATGTCCAACATTTTAGAAAATATTTTAAATCAAGCAAAAGCATTAAATAAATGCGTAGTTTTGCCAGAAGGCGAAGATGCAAGAGTTGTTGTTGCAGCGAGCGAGATTGCTAAAGAAGGCCTTGCTAAGGTTGTTGTTTTAGGCAACAAAGAAGAAATTGCAAAAGCTAACCCTGGCGTTGACATAAGTGGTTTTGAAATCATTGACCCTGTGTCATACGAAAAAACACTTGACTATGCGAAAATCTTGTTCGATGCAAGGGCTGGCAAAATCAACAAAAAAACAGGACAACCTGAATATGCTGATATTGAAGCTGCAAAGGCTTCAATCTTAAAAGATTATACAATGTACGCTGCACTTATGTTAAAAGCTGGCGACGTTGACGGTTTGGTTTCAGGTGCTTGCCACTCAACGGCTAACACACTTCGCCCAGGTCTTCAAGTAATCAAAACTGCTCCTGGCATCAACACGGTATCAAGCAGTTTCGTTATGGTTGCACCAAATAGCGAAAACAAATATAATCCAGACGGCGTTGCAGTATTTGCAGACTGCGCTATCAACATTGAGCCAGATGCTCAACAAATTGCTGACATTGCAATTTCTTCAGCACAAACAGCTAAAGACATCGCTGGTATCGAACCAAGAGTTGCTATGCTTTCTTTCTCAACAAAGGGCTCTGGCAACGACGACAAGTTCTTTAAGAGCGTTCCAAAAATGCAAGAAGCAACAGCACTCGCTAAAGCTGCTGCTCCAGACCTTAAGCTTGACGGTGAATTCCAATTTGATGCTGCCGTTGCCCCAGAAGTTGGCAAGTTAAAAGCACCAGACTCATCAGTTGCAGGCAACGCTAACGTGTTTATTTTCCCAAATATCAACGCAGGCAATATCGGTTATAAAATTGCACAAAGATTTGGTGGATATATGGCTCTCGGTCCAATTTGTCAAGGTTTTGCAAAACCTATCAACGACTTATCTCGTGGTTGTAGCGTAGAAGACATCATTGCAGTTGTTGCTATAACTGCACTCCAAGCAAAATAATTTTAAGGAAGTGTTATTATGAAAATTTTAGTTATAAATGCAGGAAGTTCATCACTTAAATATCAACTTATCAATATGGTTGATGAAAGCGTTATCTTAAAGGGCGTTTGCGAAAGAATTACTTTTGCAGGTGGTCAGTTAACTCAAAAAACTTTTGACGGCAGAGTATGCGTTATCAAACAAGATATGCCAACACATAAAGAAGCAATGGAAATTGTCTTAAAAGCTATGCTTGACAAAGAAAACGGTGCATTAAACAGCATTGATGAAATCAGCGCTGTTGGTCATAGAGTTCTCCACTCAGGTGAAGACTTCCACTCATCAGTTGTTATTGATGACGAAGTTATCGCAATTTGCGAAAAGAACGCAGAGCTCGGCCCTCTACATATGCCAGGCAACATCGCTTGCATAAAGAGTTGTCGTGAAGTTATGCCAGGCGTTCCAATGGTTGCTGTGTTTGACACAACTTTCCACTCAACAATGCCAGCAAAAGCTTATATGTATGGTATCCCATATTCTGTTTATGAACAATACAAAATCAGAAAATATGGTTTCCACGGCACGTCACATAAATTCGTAAGCGAAGAAACAATCAAACTTCTCGGCAAAAAAGATTCAAAAATTGTTGTTTGCCACCTTGGAAACGGCTCATCAATTTCAGCTGTTAAAGACGGCAAATGTCAAGACACTTCAATGGGATTTACACCACTTGAAGGCTTAGTAATGGGCACACGTAGTGGTGACATCGACCCAGCTGCTGTTGAATTCTTAAGAGCAAAACTTAACCTTTCACCAGAAGAAGTTGTAAACTACCTCAACAAAAAATGTGGTATCTTGGGCGTAAGTGAACTTTCAAGTGACCTTCGTGACTTAACGGCTGCTGCAGAAAGTGGCAACGAAAAGGCAAGACTTGCTCTTGAAATTCTTGCTTATAGAGTTAAGAAATACGTTGGTAGCTATATAGCTGTTCTTGGTGGAGTTGATGCAATCGTATTCACAGGTGGTATCGGCGAACACTCGGAACTCGTTCGTTCTCTCGTTATGGAAGGTATGGAATACTGTGGCGCTAAGTTCGATGAAAAGAAAAACTTAGAATATTCAAACGATATCGGTTATTTGAATACAGACGATTCTAAGGTAAAAATTATCGTCTTGCCAACAAACGAAGAACTTTCTATCGCAAGAGAAACAAAAATTCTTACATCTAATAACTAATTAGAGTAAAAGTGAATATTTTTGTTAAAAAAAGTTGACAAGAGTCGATAAATAGTATATACTTGTATGGCTATTTAGTTAGGTAAATTATGATTTTAGACCTTAGAAAACTTAAAAGGAGTGGCAAGGACGAGAGTGATTTCTTCTTTGAGTACGCTCCAGAGCAAGATTTAATTGAACTCCCATCAGCTGAAATTGCAGGCCCGATTAGAATTAATGGAACAGTTTCTTTAACGGGCGAGCATAGTGCTTTTATTAAAGGCGAAGTTGAGTTCGTTATCAAGGGAGATTGCACTAGATGTTTAAGTAGCACAGAAAAGCAATATTTCTTGGAGTTTTCTGAAAGTGTAGAAGAAAATAATTTAGACGGTTATTCGGTAAAAAACGATACGATAGATTTAACAAAAATAGTTGATGACTTAATTATGATGAATTCGCCAATCACCTTTCTTTGTGATGAGGATTGCAAAGGCATATGCTTAGGCTGTGGCGAAAATCTAAATAATAGTCAATGTAAATGTAAAAATAAATAGGGTAGGTATAGAAAATGGCAGTACAAAAAAGTAAAACATCAAAACAAAGAACAAATACAAGATTTGCACAATGGAAGCTTGAAACACCAAACCTTTCAGAGTGCCCACAATGTCACGAACTTAAGGCTTCACACATTGTTTGCCCAAAATGTGGTTATTACAATGGTAAGCAAGTTATAGACACTGCTAAAAAAGAAAAGAAAGACTAATTTTATCGGCTTTAATTAACTGCCGAAAAAAGTGGTGCAATTTTTGCACCACAACCTTACTTTTTAAAAACAAGCACCGTTTAGACAGTCTAAACGGTGCTATTTTTTGTGTAAAACAAAAGCCTATCGATTTGATAGGCTTTTTATGTTTTTTATTAATAATTTATAACTCTGAGTTGGAAGTATGCCTTAGGGTGGTCACAGATAGGGCACTTATTAGGTGCTTCTGCTGAATCAATAATATGACCACAGTTTCTGCAAATCCAAACAACCTTTTGGTTTTTCTTAAACACACTGCCATCTTCAATGTTTTTTAAGAGAGCAAGATATCTTTCTTCGTGCTCTTTTTCGATAGCAGCAACGCCACTAAATAATCTTGCAATATCGTCAAAGCCTTCTTCTAAAGCTTCTTTTGCCATACGAGCGTACATATCAGTCCATTCACCGTTTTCGCCAGCAGCAGCGTCTTTTAAATTGTCAACAGTAGAGCCGATGCCGTCGTGCAAGAGTTTGAACCAAATCTTTGCGTGTTCTTTTTCGTTATCAGCAGTTTCTAAAAAGTAAGCTGCAATTTGTTCATAACCTTCTTTTTTTGCCTTAGAAGCATAATAAGTATATTTGTTTCTTGCTTGTGATTCGCCAGCGAACGCTTCCATCAAATTTTTTTCAGTTTTTGTTCCTTTTAAATTCATAACCATTTACCTCAATATTAGTTTGTACAATTATTTTATTATATAAACCAAATTTTGTCAATATGGAAAATAAAAAAATAAAAGCGCTCAGCCAATTTTTTAGCCGAGCGTTTTTTATTATCTTTTTAAATTAAAATTTTATATAGTTTGCGATATAGTCTTTTAAACTATCAACAGGAATTCTAACTTGCTCCATAGTATCTCTATCACGAACGGTGACTGCATTATCTTCAAGCGTGTCAAAGTCTATAGTAATGCAAAGTGGAGTTCCGATTTCGTCTTGACGGCGATAACGCTTTCCGATAGAACCAGATTCATCATAATCAACAGGGAAAGACTTGATAAGTTCGCTATAAACTTCATCAGCCTTTTCTGAAAGCTTTTTAGAAAGTGGCAATACTGCTGCTTTAAATGGTGCTAAAGTTGGGTGAAGTCTAAGAACCGTTCTAACGTCGTTCTTTTCGCTATCAACAACTTCTTCATCATAAGCATTGCATAGAATTGCAAGCACAGTTCTTTCAACGCCAAGGCTTGGTTCAACAACGTAAGGAATATATCTTTCGTTTGTTTCTTGGTCAAAGTAAGAAAGGTCTTTCTTAGAAGTGTTTTGATGTTGAGTTAGGTCATAGTCCGTTCTATCAGCAACCCCCCAAAGTTCGCCCCAACCAAATGGGAACAAGAATTCAAAGTCAGTCGTTGCTTTAGAATAGAAGCAAAGTTCTTCTTTAGCGTGGTCACGGAGTCTTAATCTTTCGTCTTTAATGCCAAGTGACAATAGCCAGTTATGGCAGAAACTTCTCCAGTAGCTAAACCACTCTAAGTCAGTTCCAGGTTTACAGAAGAATTCTAGTTCCATTTGTTCAAATTCACGAACACGGAAAATAAAGTTGCCAGGTGTGATTTCGTTTCTAAAAGATTTACCGATTTGAGCAATACCGAAAGGCATTTTCTTTCTTGTCGTTCTTTGAACGTTTACAAAGTTAGTAAAAATACCTTGTGCTGTTTCAGGGCGAAGATAAACTGTGTTTTTAGCATCTTCAGTCACGCCTTGGAAAGTTTTGAACATAAGGTTAAACTGACGGATATCAGTAAAGTTATGCTTGCCACAAGTTGGGCAGGCGATATTATGCTGTTCAACGAACTCACGCATTTCTTGGTGAGAAAAAGCGTCTATTGGCTTAGGTAAAGTATAGTTATTTTCTGATGCCCAGTCTTCGATAAGTTTATCAGCCCTAAATCTTTCGTGGCACTCTCTACAGTCCATAAGTGGGTCTGAAAAGCCTGCTAAGTGACCAGAAGCAACCCAAGTTTGTGGGTTCATAAGTATTGCAGCGTCTAAGCCGACGTTAAGTTTATTTTCGGTGACAAACTTTTGCCACCACGCACGCTTAATATTGTTTTTGAGTTCAACGCCAAGTGGGCCGTAGTCCCAAGTATTAGCAAGACCACCGTAAATTTCACTTCCAGGGAAAATAAAGCCCCTATTTTTACATAAATTTACGATTTTTTCCATTGTAGCACAACTTTTTATATTTTCCATAATGAAACCTCTATTAAAAATTAAACATATTAAGTATATATAAAAATAAAATTTTAGTCAATTAAAAGAGCATATATGTAAATTAATTTTAATAAATAATTAATTTATAGTATAAAATCCTTGATTTTTTGATTTTTACTTTTATGGATTAGCAAGCCTACTAAAAAAGTTATTACTATAGTTCCAAAACACGATATTGTGTAAAAGTAAGGTATTTTAATAACAAAGCTATCAAATATTCTAAACAAAGCCAGTACTAAAACGTGTGAATAATACATAAAATTTGAAATATCTCTTGTTGCTTTTGAAAATTTAATAATTTTTTTGTTTTGGGTTGAGTTTGATAGCAACAAGGTCATAACTAAAAAAGTTAATGGATATAAAAACACAGACAATTTAACGTTAGAATATAGGTTAAAATATCTTGCCAAAAAAATCTCTAAAAAGAATAACAAAACGGTTATAGCAAACAAAGCAAAAATGATTTTGTTGTTTTTCTTATAAGATTTTAAAAACTCGCATAAAAAGTAGCCCATAAAAATAAAGTTAAGCCCAAAGCTTAATGGCCTTTGAACGTAAGCATAAAAGAAAGGTTTGCTTATAAGACTTGAAATTAAAGGAATTTTTATACCAACTTCATAGTAAATGCTTCCAAGTAAACCAATTATATAAAAAACCAACGAAAAAATTGATGCAAATTTTAATATTTTTAGCTTGTGGCAAATAGTTAAAATAAACAGACCTAAGAACACTGCAGGAAAAAACCAAAGCTGATAGCCTATGCCATTAACGAAAAAACCATAAACTGTATTTTCTAAAAAACTTAAAATTGAAAACCTGTTTGTTGCAAGGCTATGAACAAGACTATAAACAAAATAAACAGCGCTCCAAAAAACATAAACTCTAAATAGCCTTATCCAAGTAGATTTAACTGATATTTTAGAATTTAATTTTTGAACGTAATAAAATGATATCGTGCATAGAAAAAATGGAACTGCAATCCTAGGAAAATAATTAACAAAAAAAGACTCAAAATAAGGGTTGACGTCCTTAAATGGCTTTGCGTGAATAATGACCACCATCACGGCGCAAACAATTCTAAAAAGGTCTATAAAAGCGTTTCTTGTTTTTGTTGAAGGTTGTATAATTAATTGATAATCCATTTGTGCACCTATGAAAAATATTTTTTTATATATACTACTATAGGATAAAAAAAGGTTGTAGTCAAGTTTTTTGTTGTTAAATAGGGAAATATAAACAAATACAATTAAAATTGCTTTTTTATTTTTATAATTTGTGCTATACTTATTCATATATTTAGTTAAAAGGTAATTTACTATGGTAGAAGCAACTAATTTTATTGAACAAATTATTAACGAAGAATTAGAGTCTGGCAAGGTAGACAGCGTTTACACTCGCTTTCCACCAGAACCTAACGGATACTTGCACATAGGCCACGCAAAGAGTCTTTGCATAAACTTCGGCATGAAGCAAAAGTATAACGGCAAGTGCAATCTGTTTTTTGACGACACTAATCCGTCTAAAGAAAAAACCGAATTCGTTGACGCTATTAAAGCAGATATAAAGTGGCTTGGTTTTACTTGGGACAAAGAAAACTATGCGTCAGACTACTTTGAGCAAATTTACAACTTTGCCGTTGAGCTTATAAAAAAGGGCAAGGCTTTCGTTTGCGATATGACACCAGAAGAGATAAGCCAAAATCGTGGCACTCTTACCGAGCCGGGGAAGGAAAGCCCTTATAGAAATAGAAGCATAGAAGAAAACCTTAAGCTTTTTGAAGCTATGAGAAATGGTGAATTTGCTGACGGCGAAAAATGTTTAAGAGCAAAAATCGATATGGCTTCGCCAAACATCAACATGCGTGACCCTGTTATTTATAGAATACTTCGCCAAACGCATCACAGAACGGGCGACAAGTGGTGCATTTATCCTATGTACGACTATGCTCACCCTATTTGCGACTATATGCAAGGCATAACTCACTCGCTTTGCACTTTAGAGTTTGAAGACCACCGTCCACTTTACGATTGGGTGGGAATTGAACTCGGCTTTAATCCAAAGCCACGCCAAATCGAGTTTGCAAGACTTAACGTCACAAACCTTGTTATGAGCAAGAGATATTTAAAAAAATTAGTTGAAGATGGTGCAGTTGACGGCTGGGACGACCCACGTATGCCAACTCTTACTGGGCTTAGAAATAGGGGCATTCCTGCCGAAGCATTAAAGGACTTTTGTGCGAGAATCGGTGTAAGCAAGGCTAACTCTGAAGTTCAAATCAGTTATTTAGAGGCGTGCATTAGAGAATATCTTAATATCCACGCAGAGCGTGCTATGGCTGTATTAAGACCAGTTAAGCTCACAATCACAAACTACCCAGATGAAAAGAGCGAAATGGCTGAGTTTGAAATTAACCCTAACGAAGAAGTTAAGCGCACAGGTGAAATTGAGTTTTCTAAGCTCTTATATATCGATGCAGACGACTTCTCGCTTGACCCACCACCAAAATATTTCCGTTTGAAAAAGGACGGCTACGTAAGGCTTAAAGGTGCATATATCGTTAAGTGTGACGACGTTATTTTAGATGAAAATGGTGAAGTTAAAGAAATACTTTGCACGTACTTCCCAGAAAGCAAGAGTGGAAACGACACTTCCGGCATTAAGTGTAAGGGCGTTATTCAATGGGTAAACGAAAAAACTTGCGTTGATACGGAAATTCGCCAATACGGACACTTGCTTAAAGATGAAGAGTACGCTGGTCAAGATTTTTCAGAGCGTATGAACACCGAAAGCGTTAAAATATTTAATGGCAAAGTTGAGCCATACGTTTATGAAAATGATAAAGATGCGTGCTATCAACTTATTAGAACGGGCTACTTTAAGCGCTTAAAGATAAACGGCAAGGAAGTTTTAAGCGAAATAGTGTCGCTAAAAGATAACTTTAACGTAAAAAAATAATGGTGAAAATATGAAAAGAGTATGTATAGAATTTGCTGACGGCAAAAAAATTAATTTAGAGCTTTATCCTGAGCACGCTCCAATAACGGTTGATAACTTTATTGACCTTGTAAAAAACGGATTTTATGACGGACTTTGTTTTCATAGAGTAATAGAAGGCTTTATGATACAAGGTGGTGGCTTTGTGTATGACAATGGCTTAAAAGAGAAAAAAGCGCCAAGAACAATCAAAGGCGAGTTTGCTATGAACGGCGTTAAAAACGACCTTCACCACGCACCGGGCGTAATCTCAATGGCAAGAACAATGGTGCCAGACTCAGCGTCATCGCAGTTTTTTATTTGCGCTGACGATCAAGCTTATTTAGACGCACAATACGCAGCGTTTGGCAAGGTATGCGATGAAGAAAGTATGCAAGCAGTTTTAGACATTGCAAGCGTTAAAACGACCAGTTGGGGATATTATGACGACGTTCCTGTAGAGCCTGTCGTTATGAAAAAAGTTTATATGATAGAAGAATAATCAAGATAAAAAGCGACCGATTTCGGTCGCTTTTTGCATTTTAATAAAAGTTAAAAAATATCTCTAACGGCAAGCACTTCGCCAGAAAAACCGTCTATTAAAAGCGCTTTTGTGCTTTCATGGTTAGTTAAACCTACGTACCAATAAGAGTGATTATCCTTAACGATAACTCTTAGACAAATTTCACCACTGAACGAGCCGTTTTGATAGTAAGACTTTACAAGCTCAGGCTGATGTTTTTGCAGATATGAAAGTGCTTTAGAGTGTGAAATCGTGCCTTTTGGAAGGGTAGATTTCATCTTTATAGTTTGATTAGTCGAAGAAAAAGAAAGCGTTATTTCAAATTCGCTTACGTTAAATTTGTCAACTTCCATAATAGCAGTTAAGGTATGTGCGACGGGGTGCAACTTAAAAGTGCTGTCATACGTTTTGCCTTGATAGTTCAAAGAGATATTATAAGTAATGTTTTCGGTTTGGGTATCTTGTATTCTAAAAATTAACACGTATGTTTTTTGGTTAATTGCGCCGTCAAGATTAGGCAACTTTTCCATAAAGCCATAGCCAGCGCTGACATTTATGTCGCTATCAACGCTTTCATAACAGTTTGACCTAAGTTCGCTTACGTAGCCGTCTAAGGTAGGTTGACTTTTGCAACCAGCAAAAAAGATAAAACAAAAGCATAAAACAAAAATTGTAAATTTAACTTTCATAAAGCCCCCTTTCAAGATATTTGTATGAAGAATAAGTTAAATTAATTCTAAAGAATTAAAAATTTTTATATATAAAGTATTGCTTTTTTGACCGAACTTTGCTAAAATAGATAAAATACATAAATTATGATAGGGTAATATTATGAAAAAACTTGTCATCAAAACAATTTTTATAACAGTTGTAGCTGTTTTAGCGCTTTGTATTGCTATAATGAGTGCTTTTTGTGTGTTTAAGCCAAAAGTTATTGGAAAAATGTTTGATGATTTAGGAAACTATAATGCTTCGCAATATTTTTATCAAATGCAATACAGCAAGACGGGCGATATTAACGAATTGTTTACGCTTGTCGACAATGCTTATGAGGAGCAGGATATAGCAAGTGTAAGAAAATACGTCGGTGCACTTATTTCACATAAAAGTTTCAAATCTTATTGCCAAAATAAGAACGCATCGCTTGCACCAGGCGATATGCAGACTGAAGAATACTATGCAAGCTGGTACGCTGAACTTTTGTTCCTTACAGGTGACTTTAATAATGCGATTAAATTTTCTAAATCCTACGTGCTCAAAAATAATGGCGATGTAGATATGGGCTATACAAAGTTCAATCCATTTAGAGCTTTAGTTAACATAAGCTCAGAGCTTACTCAAACAGAAAAACAAATCTTAAAAGATACGATTAAAAGCTTGCAATATATAATCACTGACAGTGTAGAACTCGGTTATATCGAGCAAGATTTAAATAAACTAAATTAGGAAAAAACCTTAAAGGAGAATTATATGGGTAAAATTATTAAGGAAGGCTTAACATTTGATGACGTTTTATTAGTTCCACAGGCAAGTGACATCGTTCCTGCACACGTTGATTTGTCAACTAGTTTAACGCCAAACGTCAAACTCAATATTCCACTTATGTCTGCAGCGATGGACACGGTGACAGAATCTCGCCTTGCAATCGCTATGGCAAGAGAAGGTGGAATAGGTATTATTCACAAGAATATGTCTATTGACGAACAAGCGCAACACGTTGACAAAGTAAAAAGAAGCGAGCACGGTGTTATAACCGACCCTTTCTTCTTAGAACCAGATAGCCCTGTGACCGATGCGCTTAAACTCATGGAAAAATATCGCATAAGTGGCGTTCCTATAACAAAGGACGGTAAGCTCGTTGGAATACTCACTAACAGAGATTTGCGTTTTGAAAGCAATTTTGAGCAACCAATCAAAAACATAATGACCAAAGAGAATTTGGTGACTGCGCCTGTCGGTACTTCGCTTGAGCAAGCTCAACAAATTCTTGGCAAGCATAGAATTGAAAAATTACCTATCGTTGATGAAAAGGGATACTTGAAAGGTCTTATCACAATTAAGGACATTGAAAAGGCTATCCAATATCCAAATTCAGCAAAAGATATTAACGGCAGACTTTTAGCAGGTGCTGCTGTCGGAGTTTCGGTAAACACTTTAGAAAGGGTTGACGCTTTGGTTAAAGCAAAAGTTGACGTTATCGTTGTTGACAGCGCTCACGGTCACTCAAAAAATATTCTTAAAATGGTTTCTAAGATTAAAGAAGTTTATCCAAATCTTCCAATCATTGCCGGAAACGTTGCAACTGCTGATGCAACAGAGGCTTTAATCGACGCTGGTGCAGACGTTGTTAAGGTTGGTATCGGTCCAGGTTCAATTTGCACGACTCGTATCGTTGCAGGTATCGGCGTTCCACAACTCACAGCTGTTATGGACTGTGCTGAACGTGCTGAAAAGTTTGGCAAAAAGGTTATTGCTGACGGTGGTATTAAGTATAGTGGCGATATTACAAAGGCTATCGGTGGTGGCGCAGCTGCCGTTATGATAGGTAGTATGTTCGCTGGCACACTTGAAAGCCCTGGCGAGATAGAAATTTATCAAGGCAGAAGTTTTAAAGTATATAGGGGTATGGGTTCACTTCCTGCTATGGCTTGTGGCAGTAAGGATAGATATTTCCAAGAAAACGCTAAAAAGCTCGTTCCAGAAGGCGTTGAAGGAAGAGTTCCTTATCGTGGCGCACTTTCTGACATCGTATTCCAAATGTGCGGCGGAATAAGGGCAGGTATGGGATATTGTGGCACACCAACAATCGATGCTTTAAGAAAGAACGCTCAGTTTGTTAGAATTACAAACGCTTCGCTCGTTGAATCACACCCACACGACATTTCAATTACAAAAGAATCACCTAACTATTCGCCAAGGGGCTAATAGTTAAGGTCTTTAAGTTTTACTTATAAGGAGATTATATGGATAAGAAAATTCAAAAAGTTTTGGATATGATAAAAGAAAACAATGTCCAAATGGTAGATTTTAAGATGGTTGACATTAACGGTCAATTTCGTCACGTGACAATTCCAGCATACAGCTTCACGTCAGACATTATGCGTGATGGTATTGGTTTTGACGCATCTAACTATGGCTATGCAGTTGTTGAAAAGAGCGATATGGTGTTTATTCCAGACCCAGACACTGCGATGATTGACCCATTTTGTGAAATACCAACACTTTCTATGAGTGGTAATGCAATGATTATTGATTACCCAGAAAATAGACCTCTTGCTCAATATCCAAGAAACATAGTTTTAGCTGCTGAAAAGTATATGCAAGACTTAGGCGTTGCCGATGAAATGTATATTCTTCCAGAATTCGAGTTCTATCTATTCGATGACGTTAATTGGGACGTTAAGCCATATAACATTGGCGTTAGCCTTGATGCAACTCAGTCTTATTGGAATAGCTCGGTTGAAGGCAAGGGCGTTGTTGTTCCAAAACAAAAGAACTATCATATTGCTAAGCCTTTCGACAATTCATTTGAGTGCCGTAGCGAAATGTGTATGCACATTGAAAAGGCAGGTATCCCTGTAAAATATCATCACCCAGAAGTTGGCGCTGCTGGTCAATATGAAATTGAGCCAAAACTCGGCAAAATGTCAAAAATGGCAGACGGCACGATGATGATTAAATATATTATCCAAAACACTGCGCTTAAATATGGCAAGAGTGCAACGCTTATGCCAAAGCCTGTTTATGGCGAAGCTGGAAACGGCATGCACGTTCATATGCTTTTATTTAAAGACGGTAAGCCAGTATTTGCTGATGATAACGGCTATGCACATTTAAGTAAAGAAGCACACTACTTTATCGGTGGATTACTTAAGCATATAAGTTCACTTTGCGCAATCACAAACCCAAGTACAAACTCATTTAAGCGTTTAGTTCCTGGCTTTGAAGCGCCTGTGACTGTTGGTTATGCAACGTCAAATAGAAGTGCAGTTATTAGAATACCTGCATATGCAAAGAGGCCTGAAGAAAGAAGATTTGAGCTAAGAAACCCAGACGCAACTTGCAATCCATACTTCTGTTATGCTGCAATCTTGATGGCTGGTCTTGACGGCATTAAGAACAAGATTGACCCTAAGGAAAACGGTTGGGGACCATATGACTTTAACCTCTTTAATCTTCCAGAAGAAGAAAAGGCAAAACTACAAGGCCTTCCAACGTCATTAGAACAAGCGCTTGATGCTCTTGAAAAAGACCACGATTACTTAACGGCTGGTGGCGTATTCCCAGAACATTTAATCGAGAAGTTCATCGAAACAAAACGTAAAGAATGCAGTGAACTCTCTAAAATTCCAAATCCAGCAGAGTTCGAAAAATACTACAACTGCTAAGATTAAAAATAAAACAAAAAAGAGTTAGCGAAAATTCGCTAACTCTTTAGTTTTTATTTGATAATTAATATTCTGTTGTGTAGTTATCAAAGTAGCCCTGAATCCAAATGATAGGCGTGCCCTTGTCACCAGAGCCAGAAGTTAAGTCGCAAAGCGAACCGATAAGGTCGGTAAGTCTTCTTGGCGTTGTTCCCATTTGACCAACAACACTTGAGTCTTTTTTAGCAATCTTATTCTTTATTGCCTCTTTTAACGCATCTCCTGATAAATCCTTAAAGTCGTTATCAGCAAGATATTTAAGCTTTAGTTCGTTTGGCGTGCCATTGAGTCCCACTGTGTAGGCAGGTGAAACAACAGGGTCAGCAAGTTCCCAAATTTTGCCAACTGGGTCCTTAAACGCACCGTCGCCATAAACCATAACTTCAATTTGCTTGCCAGTCGCCTCATAAAGTTTCTTTTGGATAGCATCAACAATAGGTTGGCAATCTCTTGGGAAGAGTTTAACGCTGTCTTCAGTTGATTTGTTTGAGCCGAGAAGACCATAGTTTTCGTTATAGCCACTGCCGTCAACAGAAGAAGATAGAATATCGTCAAGCCCAACAACGTTTGCACCAGCACTTTTTAATAAACGCTTTGTTCTCGCTCTTGTGTGAATATCACAGCATAAAACGTTTGTAGCGAAAGATAAAATTGCCTTTGCGTTATTAGCAAAGATAATTTCGCACTCAGCACCTTGGCTAACGATAAGCTCTCTATAGTATTCAACGTAATCAACGCCTGTAAAGGTGTGTTTTTCATAACCAAAAAGCTCACGATACTCATTTTCGGTGAGTACGTCGGTATAAGGGTTAACGCCCTTTTCATCTAAGGCATCTAAAGAAACAAGGTGGTTGCCCACTTCGTCTGATGGATATGAAAGCATAAGTACAACTTTTTTTGCGCCCTTAGCAATACCTTTTAAGCAAACTGAAAAACGATTTCTTGAAAGGATAGGGAAAATAACCCCAATAGTTTGGCCACCAAGTTTAGCGCTAACGTCTTTAGCGATTTGGTCGGTGTTAGCATAGTTGCCTTGAGCTCTTGCAACTATTGCTTCTGTCATAGCAACGACGTCGTGGTCACGAAAACTAACGTTTTCGCCCTTTGAAGCTGATAAAACTGACTGAGTGACAATTTCAACGATATCATCGCCATTTTTAATAATAGGTGCTCTTACCCCACGTGAAACTGTTCCAAAAAATCTTTCCATTTTCCGTTCTCCTTTGCCCTTTAATCAAAGCATTAACTATTATATTAGATATTTAAAAAAATATCAATTATTTTTAAGGTAAAAGATATTAAAATTTCTTATATTTCTAATTTTTATGTCTAAATTTATACAAGGTAAAATATAAGAATAAATTATATAATCACAAAATATTTTTTATTATATATTAGTTTACTTGCAAATTAAATCGTGCTATAATTAAGAAAAAAATCATATTTGAGGTAAAAATATGTCATATAAAAGAATATTAACAATTCAAGACGTGTCTTGCGTAGGTCAATGTTCAATGACCGTTGCACTTCCAATTCTTTCTGCGTGTGGGGTTGAAACGGCAATACTTCCATCTGCAGTTTTATCAACGCACACTGCAGGTTTTACAGGCTTTACTGTAAGAGATTTGGCAGATGATATGCCAAATGTAAATGCCCACTGGGTTAAAGAAGGCATAACTTTTGATGCTGTTTACACCGGATATTTGGGCAGTAAGAAACAAGTTGATTATGTTCTTAATATTTGCAAAACAACGCTAAAAGAAAATGGACTATTTATCGTTGACCCAGCAATGGCAGATAATGGCAAATTATATTATGGCTTCGATATGGAATACGTAAACGAAAATAAAAAACTTGTTCAAAAAGCTGATTATCTTTTGCCAAATATTACTGAAGCATGCTTTTTAACGGGCATAGAATACAAAGAAGTTTACGATAGAGAATATATTGATAATTTAATTTTAGCACTTCTAAAACTCGGTGCTAAAAACGTTGTATTAACAGGCGTTTCATTTAAAGAAGATAAAACTGGTATTATGGTTTATGAAAATGGCAATTATGCTTACTATGAACACGAAAAACGCCCACAAAGTTGTCACGGCACAGGCGATATTTATTCTTCTGCATTTGTTGGCGCACTTCTCAATGGCAAAACGGCATATGAATCTGCAAAGATTGCAGGCGACTACGTTGTTAAGTGCATAAAAGCAACCGAAGGCGACGCTGAGCACTGGTACGGTGCAAAGTTTGAACCAGTACTTAGCGAACTTATCAAAGAAGTTAGATAAAAAACAAAGGCAAAAAACTAAACTTAAAGACAAGCAAAACAAAAAATTGCTTGTCTTTTTTTGTTTGGTATAAAAACTTTTTAATTGCTCATAATTAACGAGTATACCCCTAAAACTAAATTACATAAGGGGGGATTATGAATAGTAAAGTTTTTATATGTGGCGTAAACACGTCAGACCTGCCTAGGCTTAACGAAAAACAAACCTTAGAACTATTAAAAAAAGCAAAGGCAGGCGATGAAAGGGCAAGAGAAGAATTTATCGTGGCTAATATGCGTCTTGTCTTGTCGGTTATAAAGAGATTTTGGACAAAGAATAAAAGTAGTGACGATGTTTTTCAAGCAGGCTGTATAGGCTTAATCAAAGCGATAGACAATTTTGATTTGTCGGTGGGGGTAAAGTTTTCAACTTATGCAGTGCCAATGATTATAGGCGAGATAAAAAGACTGCTTCGTGATGGAAACTCTATGCGAATTTCTCGCTCTATTCGTGATACAGCTTATCAAGTGCTAAAAACTAGAAGTGAACTAGAAAAAAATGACAAGGAAGCAAGTTTAGAAAACATTGCAAGTGAGATGAACGTGGCTTTAAGCGAAGTGGTGTATGCCTTAGACGCTATATCGGACACAGTTTCACTCTATGACCCTGTGTTTAACAAAAACGGCGACGAACTTCTTTTAGTTGACCAAATTGGCGACGAAAAGTGCACGGACGATAATTGGACGGAAAAGGTTGCAATAGATAGTGCTATGAACGTTTTAGGGGATAGAGAAAAGAAAATTATTTATCTTAGATATTACGAAGGAAAAACCCAAACTGAAATATCAAGAGAAGTTGGAATTTCTCAAGCACAAGTTTCTCGCTTAGAAAAAAATGCACTGTCTTTTATTAAAAATTCTATACGAGTATAAAATTACAAACAAAAAAAGGTTGCGCTTTTGCAACCTTTTTTAAGTTTTAACATATTTATTTAATAATAGTTTGTCCACCCATAAATGGCCTTAAAACTTCTGGGATTGTGATAGAGCCATCTGCATTTTGATATTGTTCGATAAGAGCAGGGAAAACTCTGCTTGTTGCTAAACCAGAGCCGTTAAGTGTGTGTAAGAACGCTGGCTTACCAGTCTTTGAGTCACGATATTTTGTGTTGTTTCTTCTTGCCTGATAATCGTTTGCGTTAGAAACAGAAGAAACTTCCTTATATATGCCCATACTTGGAATCCATACTTCTATATCATAAGTTCTTGCCATTGATGCAGAGCAGTCCCCAGCAGCAAGCTTAGAAACTCTAAAGTGAAGACCTAATTTTTCTATAAGGCTTGCAGCCTTGTCAACGAGTTCATCAAAAGCTTTCATTGAACGATCTGGGTGAGCATATTGAACCATTTCAACCTTGTTGAATTGGTGGCCACGAATCATACCACGTTCTTCTGCACGATATGAACCTGCTTCTTTACGATAGCAAGGTGTATAAGCAAAGAATTTCATAGGAAGTTTAGCTTCGTCAATGATTTCGCCTGCATACATATTAACAAGAGCCGTTTCAGCAGTAGGGAGCATAAAGCGATTTTTCTTTCTATCTTCATCACAGTCAAGCCAATAAACTTCGTCAGCAAATTTAGGGAATTGACCAGCTCCAAAACCACAGTTATAACCGAGTTGGTGTGGTGGCAAAATAAATTCATAGCCGTCGTTTAAGTGTTCGCTGATAAAGAAGTTGAGAAGCGCCCATTCAAGCCTTGCGCCATCGCCACGATATAGCCAGTATCCACCACCAGAGAGCTTTGTGCCCCTAGTATAGTCGATAATTCCTAGCTTTGTGCAAAGGTCAACGTGGTTTTGCATAGGAAAGTCAAAGTTTGGCTTTTCGCCAACAACTCTTATGACCTCATTATTTTCTTTTTCGCCAGCGAGCAAATCTTCATCTGGAATATTTGGCATACGAGAAAGTATATCAAAAACTTGTTCTTCTAATGCCTTTGCCTTAGCATCGCAACTAGCAATCTTTTCGCCAAGAGTTCTCATTTCAGCAAAAATTTCATCTACAGGAAGTCCTTGTTTTTTTAGTGCAGGAATTTGAGCAGAAACCTTGTTCTTCTGCGCTTTATACGCCTCAACTTCGCCGATGATTGCTCTGCGCTGTTTATCAAGGTCAAGCACCGTGTCGAAATCAGCTTCAAAACCCTTTCTTGATAAAAGCTCGGCAACTTTTTCTTTATTTTCTTGAATTCTTCTTAAATCTAACATAACGTTAACTCCAAAATAACTTTATCTTAACATATCATATTATAGCCTTATTTTCAAGCAAAAGCAATGATTTTGTTAAACATTTACACATTTTACTAAAAAATACTTTTGCTATGTGCAAAATTAACAAAAAATTTGTTATTTTTTATCTTTATTTCTTGCCAAACCATTGCATTTGTTGTAAAATATAATAAGGTAATGGAGGGAAGTATGAAAGATAGACTTTTTCACCTAAAAGAATTTATTGATAAAAACGGCAAAGTGAGTTTAAGAGAGCTAGAGTGTGCTTTTCCAAACGTGTCTAGTATGACGCTCAGAAGAGACCTGTCAAGACTTGAAGAAGCAAACGCCGTGCTTAAAATTCCAGGTGGTGCAATTTCGGTCGATAGCGTTATAAAAACAAAAGAAGCAGATTTTGCAAAGCGCATAAAATTTAACACAACCGAAAAACTTGAAATTGCTGAAAAGGCTGTTCGTCTCGTTGAAAGAAAAAGCTGTATTTTCATAGACGGTGGCTCTACTACGACTTACTTTGCAAGGGCGCTTCCTGACGATAATTTTTACGTTTTAACTAACGCTATGGTTATTGCCGAAACTATCTTAGTCAAGGAAAAACCTACCGTATCACTTCTCGGTGGCGACCTAAAAAAGAACAACTTTATCACGGTTGGTCAAACTTGTTTAGATTTTATTGACAAAGTCAATATCCAAACGGCTGTTATGACGGCGACAGGGTTTTTGAAAGATATCGGTGGCTTTACTTGTGGCAATCAAGCCGAAGCCGACGTTAAGAGAAAGGTTATTAATAAAGCAGATAACGTCATATTGCTATTAGATAGCTCTAAGGTCAACAAAAAAACGCCATACACCTTTGCAAGCCTTAAAGATATAAACTGTATGGTGGTGGATAGCAACTTTTCAAAAGAACTCAAGCAAAGCATTGAAAATAGTGGAGTTAAAGTTTATTAACGGTTAATTTAGGTATTTGTTTGCTTGCAAATTAAAGCAAACAATGATATGATTGTTTATCAGTAGGTATATATGTTTTTTAAAAGGTTAAGAGCCGATATAAATGCGGCTAAGAAAAATGACCCGGCAGCACGCAGTAAGTTTGAAATTTGGCTTACGTATTCAGGCGTTAAAGCGCTGTCGTGGCATAGATATGCAAATTTTTTATATAGAATAAGGCTAAGGCTTCTCGCTCGTATGACCAGTCAGTTTGCAAAATGGCTAACCGGCATAGAAATTCACCCTGCAGCAAAAATAGCAGGTGGGGTGTTTATAGACCACGGCGCAGGCGTGGTAATTGGCGAAACGGCTGAGATTGAAGAAGGGGTTGTAATTTATCAAGGTGTCACTTTAGGTGGAACGGGAAAAGAAAAGGGCAAGCGCCATCCAACTATTAAAAAGGGCGCAATGATAAGCGCAGGCGCTAAGGTCTTAGGTGGCTTTACGGTTGGCGAGTATGCTAAAATCGGTGCTGGCGCAGTGGTGCTAAAAGAAGTTCCACCATACGCAACCGTCGTTGGCGTGCCGGGAATAGTCGTTAGGGTAAACGGCGAAAAGATTAATGACCTTGAGCAAGAAAAGAGAGACCCTCTGCACGAAGAAATTTGTCACTTACGTGAAAAGTTGTTTACTTTAGAAGAAAAATTACAGAGTTTAGAAAAAAGGAATAGTCAAAATGAAGATTTATAATACGTTGACTGGAAAAAAACAAGATTTTATCCCACTCGTAGATGGAAAGGTTAAAATGTATGCTTGTGGCATAACCGTTTCCGGTCAGGCGCATATTGGTCACGCATATCAAGCGCTTATTTATGATATTATCAGAAAATATTTGGAAAAGAAAGGCTATGACGTCACTTATGCAAGAAATTACACAGACGTTGATGATAAAATTATCGCAAAATCAAACGAGACCGGTATCCCTGCAGACGTTTATGCTAAGCAAATGATTAAAAATATCGACGAGCAAATGGAAAGGCTTAAAGTTGACGAGCCAAACCTTTGGCTTAAAGCAACCCAAAGCATTGACGAGATTATTGAGTTTGTAAATGCGCTTATTGAAAAAGGCCACGCTTATGCAACTGAGAAAGGCGACGTATATTTTTCGGTTGAAAGTTTTCCATCATACGGCAAGTTGTCGCATAGAAACTTAGAAGACGCTATGAACGGCGTTAGGGTTGAAAACGATGAAATGAAATTAAATCCACTCGACTTTGCACTTTGGAAATCGGCAAAGCCTGGCGAAATCAGTTGGACTTCTCCTTGGGGCGAAGGCAGACCAGGTTGGCATATAGAGTGCTCTACAATGAACAAAAAGGCGTTTGGCGAACAAATAGATATTCACGGTGGTGGCAGAGACTTAATTTTCCCACACCACGAAAATGAAATTGCGCAAACGGAAGCATTGACAGGCAAGCAATTTGCATCATATTGGATACACAACGGTCTAATCAAGGTCAATGGTCAAAAGATGAGCAAGTCTTTGGGCAACAGTTTATTACTTAAAGATTTACTTGACAAGTACTCTCCAGAAACAATAAAATTTGCGCTTTTGCAAACAAACTATCGTGGGGATATAAACGTCACGGATAATCTTTTCCCTGATGCCGAAGCGCATCTTTATGATTTTTATAAAATTATCAAAAGTGCTGAAGATAAGTTCGGTGCGATTGCTGGCGAAAATAAGGACATTGACCTATCATTTGACAAGGCAATGGATGATGATTTTAACACAGCGCTTGCAATAAGCAATTTGTTTGGATTATTTAAGAGCATAAAATCAAAAATCAACAATGGCGACAGCAGTGCGCTCGCTGATATTAATCAAATTAAAAACACCTATTCACTCATTGGACTGTTCACAACTGATGCTAAGGCGTTTATTGAATATTATGAAAATAAAAATCAAGCCCAAGATATTCCAGCCGAAGTCATTGCTATTGCTGAAGAAAGGGCAAAAGCAAGACAAAATAAAGACTGGGCAATGTCTGATAAACTTAGAGATGAGCTTTTAAGCCTTGGCTATATCGTAAAAGATAGCAAAGATGGATATTCACTTTCAAAAAAGTAAAGGTTAAAGGATAAAATTATGATTACTTCTAAAGAATTAAGAGAAAAATGGATAAAATTTTATGAAAGCAAAGGTCATACAAATATCGGCGCAGTATCTTTAATCGGCGATGGCACGACTGGCGTTATGTTTAACGTTGCAGGCATGCAACCACTTATGCCATATCTGCTTGGCAAAAAACACCCTAAGGGAACAAGACTTTGCAACGTTCAAGGTTGTGTTAGAACTGTTGATATTGACTCGGTTGGCGATGCAACGCACTTTACTTTTTTTGAAATGATGGGCAACTGGAGTTTGGGTGATTATTTCAAAAAGGAAAAGACACGTTGGTCGTTTGAACTTTTAACCGAGGTTTTCGGTTTTGATAAAGATAAAATTTGCTCAACGGTGTTTGAAGGCAACGAGTCTGCACCAAGGGACGAAGAAACTGCTAATTACTTAAAACAACTTGGCATAAAGCCAGAAAACATTTTCTATCTCGACAAGTCAAACAACTGGTGGGAATTAGAAGGTACGGTGGGAACGCCTTGTGGCCCTGATAACGAGTGGTTTTATCCACGCCACGACAACGCTTGCTGTGATACTTGTGACGTCAACTGTGATTGTGGTAGATACGTTGAAATCGGCAACGACGTTTATATGCAGTATAAAAAGCTTGAAAACGGCTATGAGGAACTAGAAAACAAAAACGTTGACACAGGTTTTGGCCTTGATAGGCTTTTACTTTTCTTAAACGGCTTAGACGATGGCTATAAAACCGACCTTTTTGCTGACACCATTAAACACTTAGAAACTGTCAGTGGCAAAAAGTATGGCGAAAATGCAGAAGACACAAAGGCTATGCGTATTATCGCAGACCATACTCGTACGTCGGTTATGCTCATCGGCGATATTAAAGGAATTGTGCCATCAAACACAGGCGCAGGATATATTTTAAGAAGACTTATGCGCCGTGCAATAAGATATTGCAAAAATCTTGGCATTGATGCAACGGAAATGCTTTCAGTTGCAAAAATCTTTATTGAAAAAATTTATGACGAGGCATATCCACTTTTAGTTGAAAAAGAAGATTATATCTTAGATGAAATCACAAAAGAAATCAAAAAGTTTGAAGCAGCACTTCTTGCTGGCATGAAAGAGTTTGATAAATGCGTGTTTGGTATGCAAAGAAAGAACGCCTTTATGCGTGAAAAAGACCCAAGTTATATAGAAGAAACTCAAATTACAGGAAAACAAGCGTTTAGGCTTTACGATACTTTCGGTTTTCCATTAGAGCTCACTATCGAGCTTGCTAGCGAAAAGGGGCTTACTGTTGATGAAGCAGGCTTTAACCAAGCGTTCAAAGAACACCAAGAGCTATCTAAAGCACAAGCAAGTTCTGCTAAAGGTGGCCTTACTGAAAGAACGGAAGTGACAACAAACTATCACACTGCAACACACATTATGCTTGCAGGACTTAGAAAAATGTTCGGCAACGGAACTGAACAAAAAGGCTCTAATATAACCGAAGAAAGATTAAGGTTTGACTTTAACTTAGACCACAAGATGACTGATGCTGAAATAAAAGAGCTTCAAGACTTTGTAAACGACGTTATAGCAAAGAAAATCGACGTTGTTAGAAGCGAAATGCCATACAAAAAGGCAGTTGCTGAGGGTGCTTATGGCGTGTTCACTGCTGAAAGTGACGACCAGGTCGTTTCAATTTACACAATCGACGGCATTGATAAACAAATTTGTGGTGGCCCACACGCAAAGAACACTGGTGATTTAGGAGAGTTTATCATCAAGAAAGAAGAGAGTTCGTCAAGTGGCGTTAGAAGAATTAAAGCAATCTTAAAATAATTGCTAAAACGTTTGACATTTAAAGAGTTTTGTTATAAAATGTAAAGGCTGTCGAAAAAACAGCCTTTACTGAATATGCGCCGTTAGCTAAGCTGGATATAGCGTCGGTCTACGGAACCGAAGGCCAGGGGTTCGAATCCCTTACGGCGTGCCAACGAAAAAGGACAAGATAAAAGCATCTTGTCCTTTTTCGCTATCCCCACGAAAAGTGGGGATAGCGAACCCCGTAGGGGTTCGATTCACTAGCGTGAGACGGCAACCCTTTTGTCCTACGGACATTTCCCCTAGTAGGGGAATCACCCTTACGGCGTGCCAATAAGAACGTAAATTGAACCACAAAAGGTTTAGTTTGCGTTCTTTTTTTGCTCAAAAATAGAAAAGGGCGAGACAATAAGTCCCACCCAAAGATAAAACATTTTAGATTTAAGCAACCCTCCCGACATGTTTTTTACTTGATTATTTAATATAATTGTAGTAAAATGGCATTATTCAAAATTTGAGGCACTTATATTTTGAATTGTTACAAGACGGAGGTGATTTTATGAAAGCCTTTTTTAAGGCTCTTATGATATTTTCTTTTGGAGATATCACATATAATTAGATTGGCTCCCAAAAGTGCCGTGGGATTCCGTCTTGTTGTCAAAAAGTAAAGCCCGAAGCAATTTCGGGCTTTTTTCTATATTTTATTTACACGACCAACTATTTTTTGCTTTGGAGCAGAAATTGAAAATTCAATATGTTCTGTTTCTAAAAGAAGATTAGAATTTTTATCATATTGTTTTAGAATAAAAGAATATTTACCATGAGCAAGTCCATTAATTGATTTGAAAAATTCTTCAGTATCAACTTTACATTTTTTTATCATAGACCAATTAGATGGTTTTTGCATAGGTCCATATGGTCCACCAACAGTTACAAAGTCCTTAGGTATATATAATTGAATTTCGGTGTAATCATATTTATTGCAACAAGGTTGGAAATATATGCTCATATATCTAATAAAATAGTATTGCTAAAAATTAAATGCCAAAACGATTGATTTTTTTATATAATATATTGTATAATTTAATAAGCAAAAAAGAGAGAAAGAAATATGGTATATAAAAACGTTTTAGAAGCAATAGGGCATACGCCTATTGTAAAATTAAATAATATGGTAGATAGTGACAGCGCCGATATTTTGGTTAAAATAGAAGGGCTTAATATCGGTGGCTCAATTAAGACTCGCACGGCCTTCAATATGATTTCAGATGCTGAAAGTAAAGGGCTTATTGGTAAAGACACCATTATCGTTGAGCCAACGAGTGGCAATCAAGGCATAGGTCTTGCGCTTGTGGGTGCTGTTAAGGGCTACAAGACTATTATCATAATGCCAGACTCGGTCAGTGAAGAAAGAAGAAAGCTCGTTCGCCACTATGGTGCAGAGGTTATTTTAATTCACGATGACGGAAATATTGGCGACTGCATTGACAGGTGTTTAAAAAAAGCGCTTGAAATGGCAAAAGAAAACAAAAACGTTTTCGTGCCACAGCAATTTGAAAACCCTGCAAACCCTATGGTGCATCGCCACCACACAGGGCTTGAGATTTTAGAGCAAGTGGCAGGGCCTATACACGGCTTTTGTTCAGGCATTGGCACAGGTGGCACCATAACTGGCATTGGCGAAGTATTAAAAGCGCAAAACCCAGACATAAAAATTTGGGCAGTAGAGCCTGAAAATGCAGCCATCCTAGCAGGTGGAACAATCGGCTCGCACATACAAATGGGCATAGGTGACGGCTTAATCCCACCAGTGCTTAATTGCAATATTTATGAAGATATTTGCATTATATCAGACCAAGAAGCGCTTGAAACCTCAAGGGATTTAGCAAGGCTTGAGGGTATTATGTGTGGAATCTCATCAGGCACAAACGTTGCGGCTGCAAAACGCCTTGCAAAACTTTTAGGCAAGGGCAAAACTGTTGTGACGGTGCTTCCTGACACGGCTGAAAGATATTTTTCTACGCCACTGTTTGATGGGGAATAGTTTTAAACGTTTGACTTAATAGCTGAACATATGTTATAATAAAAACAATAAAATATATTCGTTGAACCTTTTAGGATTGTTAGACTGAAAGGGGAGAAATTCCGGAGAATCTCTTAATTTTGAGTGCCGAAGGTGCAAAGGGTTTTTAGCCCCCAATCTCTCAGGCAAAAGGACGGAACGGCTTTTATTACAAAAGTGTTTTTCGGAGTTGTAGGTTTGCAACTCCTTTTATTTTGAGGTAAATTATGCAAGAGTTTTTAGATGGATTATACAGCGTAATAAAAACTATAAACGCCTATCTATCAGATTACGTTTTAATAATTTTATTAGTAGGCATAGGAATTTTTTATACCATAAAAACAAGGTTTGTGCAAGTTCGTTGTTTTAAGCAAGGTATAAAACAGGTATTTGGCAATCTTAAACTTAACGGCAAAAAACAAAAGGGTGGAATGAGCTCGTTTCAGGCTTTTACAACGGCAATCGCAGCACAAGTGGGAACGGGAAACATAATCGGCGCAAGTGGGGCAATTCTCACAGGTGGACCGGGTGCAATATTTTGGATGTGGGTAATTGCTTTTTTCGGCATGGCAACTAACTATTCAGAAGCAGTACTTGCCCAAAAAACAAAGGTTATTAGCAAAGACGGCTCTGTTTCAGGTGGGCCTGTTTACTATATAAAGAAAGCGTTTAAGGGCAAATTTGGCGAGTTTTTAGCAGGATTTTTTGCTATTGCTGCAGTTTTAGCACTTGGCTTTGTTGGCGCAACCGTGCAGTCTAATGCAATTGCAAGTACTATAAGTAGCGTTTCAGGTGTAAAATCGTGGATAATTGGAATTATACTTGCAATTATTTCGGCTTTAATATTTATCGGTGGAGTAAAAAGAATTGCGTCGGTCACCGAAAAAATAGTGCCTATAATGGCAGTATTTTATCTACTGAGTGGCATAATAGTAATTGCTTTTAACGTATCAGTTATTCCTGAAGCATTTTTAATGATTTTTAAGTTTGCGTTTGTTCCCCAAGCGATAATCGGTGGAGGCATAGGCGCTGCACTTAAAATAGCAATAAGTCAAGGCGCAAAAAGGGGCTTGTTTTCAAACGAAGCAGGCATGGGCTCAACTCCACACGCACACGCCCTTGCAAACGTTGATACTGCGCATCAGCAGGGAGTTAGCGCAATGATAGGCGTTTTCTTTGATACTTTTGTTGTTTTGACAATGACGGCGTTAATTATAATAACAACCCTTTATGCAGGAAACGGCATGCTTTCATCACCTGAAAAGCTTGAAATTGCATTGAGCTTAGGAATTGACAAAACAAACTTAGTTCAAAACGCAATAGCCAGCATATTTAACGGAAGCAATTTAGGTCTTAAAATCGGTGGTGTATTCGTTGCTATTTGCTTATTCTTCTTTGCTTTTTCAACGATTATAAGCTGGAATTTGTTTGGCAAGATAAATTTCACATATCTTTTTGGAAAAAAATCATCTATTGTTTATACAATAATTGCAATATTGTTTGTATTTTTAGGCACGGTGTTCAAAAACGATTTAGTTTGGGAACTAACTGACTTTTTTAATTACCTAATGGTTCTTCCAAACGCTTTGGCACTTTTTATGCTTTCAAAAGTTGTTGTAATAGAACTAAAAACAAACGGCAAAAAATCAGTTGGCGATACTCCAAATCAAGCATTAGATAAAAATATAAAACAGTAAAAGGGGATAAAATTATGACAAAAGTAGCACTTTTATTTGCTGACGGCACGGAAGAAATGGAAGCGATAACGCCCGTTGACGTGCTTAGACGTGCTGGCGCCGAGTGTGACGTCGTTTCGGTTGGAACACAATATTTAACCGGCTCGCACGGAATTACAATCAAGGCTGATAAATTAATTAACGACATAGATATATGCTCATACGATGCAGTTGTTATACCTGGTGGCATGCCAGGCGCTACAAACATTGCTAAAAATCAAAAGGCAATAGAACTAATAAAACATATTATTTCAAAAGGCAAATTAGTTGCGGCAATTTGTGCTTCGCCTGCCGTAGTTCTTGCGCAAAACGATTTATTATTAGCAAGAAGTGCAACTTGCTTTCACGCAGATTGTTTTACTAGTCAGTTAGGCAATAATTATACAGGAAAGGACGTTGAAATAAGCGACAATTTTATAACGGCAGACGGACCAAAAAGCGCACTCAAGTTTTCGCTTGAGATAGCAAAATATTTGGGGCTTAACTTTAATTTTTAAAAAATTGATAAAAATACTTAAAAAAGTTGATTTTTTGTGGTTAAGATGATATAATAATTATTGTTAAGGGAGTAGTCGCCCACTTATTTTGTGGGGAACGGTCAACATCATGGGAGAAATCTCTGGCCTTTCTTAATTGACCAGACTTGCACTTTTTTGCAGGCTCGGTCTAAAATAAATTTAAATTACCCGAGTCGACAAAAGTTTGAGCTCGGGTTTTATTTTAAGTTATAATAATAAAAACAAAAAATTGTAAAAAAATATCAAGGAGATAAAAAATTGAAAGCACACGTAGACAGTATTGACAGTTTGCTATCACATTTTTCTTCAGACCAAACGGCTGGCTTAACCACAGCCCAAGTTGAAGAAAAAAGAGCACAGTTTGGCGAAAACAAATTGAAAGAGAAAAAGAAAAAATCTCTTGTTGCCAGATTTTTTGAGCAGTTTAAGGACGTAATGATTATCATATTATTAATTGCGGCAGCAATTTCACTTGGTGTTGCAATATATGATGGTATAACTCACGGATTTGACCCTATTGAAATGATAGAGCCTTTCTTAATTCTCGCTATCGTTTTAATTAACGCTATAATGGGCGTTGTGCAAGAAAACAAAGCAGAAAAAGCACTTGATGCACTTAAGAACATGTCGGCTCCACACGCACGTGTTATTCGTGATGGTGTTGAGAAGATTATTATGTCATCTGAACTTGTTCCTGGAGACATTATAAAATTAGAAGCTGGTGACTTTGTTCCTGCTGATGCAAGACTCATTAAAAGTGTAAACTTAAAATCAGAAGAATCAGCACTAACTGGTGAATCAGTTCCATCTGAAAAATATGCAGATGCACAAGTAAAAGAAAAAGCACCTATCGGCGATAGAACAAACATGGTTTTCTCTGGTTGTTCAATCACATACGGAACCGCTTTGGCAATAGTCACGGCTACAGGTATGGACACTGAAATGGGAAAAATTGCAGGAATTCTTGCTAACGAAACAGAGACTAAAACCCCTCTGCAAGAAAAACTTGCAAAACTTGGCAGTGTGCTTGGTATATTAGTGCTCGGTATATGTTTTGTTATGTTTGTAGTGCAAATCGTAAGAGACGGATTAGAATTCAATAATATAATCGGCTCGTTTATGTCGGCTATTTCCCTTGCCGTTTCTGCAATACCAGAAGGGCTACCTGCCGTTGTCACTATTGTTTTATCTATTGGCGTGCAACGTATGGTAAAGAGAAATGCTATTATTAGAAGACTTCCTGCTGTTGAAACACTTGGTAGTGCATCTATCATTTGTTCAGATAAAACAGGTACGCTTACAATGAACAGAATGACTCTTGTTAAGGCTTACGTTGAAGGTCAAGAAGATTTAGAAGACATAAGCGATAGCAACTCAGACGTTGTTAAGACACTTTTAACGTACGGCACACTTTGTTCAGACGGCTCGGTTATAGTTAATGATGGAAAAGAAACACATATCGGCGACCCAACAGAAACAAGTATCGTTTTTGCGGCATATAAAAACGGTCTAGAAAAAGATGCTTTAAACGAAAAGTATCCACGTCTTGCTGAAATTCCTTTCGATTCAGATAGAAAACTTATGTCTACAGTAAACGAAATTGACGGCAAAAAAGTCGTTATCGTTAAGGGTGCTGTGGACGTTATGGAAAGCCGTTGCGTTAAGGGTGACTTTGAAAAGGCAAAAGCAATGAACGAAAAAATGACTTCTAATGCCTTAAGAGTTTTAGCTGTCGGTTATAAATTCATTGATGAAGTTCCTGATGAGCCAACACCAGAACTATTAGAAAACGGTTTAACGTTTATGGGCTTAGTTGGCATGATAGACCCACCAAGACCAGAAGCAAAAGAAGCAGTTGCAGTATGTAAAAAGGCTGGTATTAAGGCCGTTATGATTACGGGTGACCACGTTTCAACGGCATCTGCAATCGCAAGAGAGCTCGGTATCTTAAACGAAGGCGACTTAGCAATTACAGGTGCAGAACTAGATGAAATGAGCGATGAAGAGCTTGACCAAAAGGTTGCTCAAATTTCAGTTTACGCACGTGTTTCACCAGAAAACAAAATTAGAATTGTAAAGGCTTGGCAAAGAAAAGGTCAAGTTGTTTCAATGACAGGTGACGGCGTTAACGACGCTCCAGCGCTAAAAGCTGCTGATATCGGTTGTGCTATGGGTATAACAGGTACAGACGTTGCTAAGGGCGCAGCAGATATGACCTTAACTGACGATAATTTTGCAACGATAGTTGATGCAGTTAAAGAAGGCCGAGGCATATTTGAGAACATTAGAAAGGTTGTAGGTTTCTTGCTTTCTACTAACCTTGCAGAAGTTTTAGTAGTATTTATTTCAACCGTTATTTTAGGATATATTGCAGGGCTCGGCAATCCGTTTATTCCTATTCAACTTTTGTGGATAAACCTTGTCACAGATAGTCTGCCTGCCGTTGCGTTAGGTATGGAAGCAGTAGAAAATGACATTATGTATCAAAAACCAAAAGCTAAAAACGAAAGTTTATTCTCACACGGTTTAGGGGTTAAGATAGGGCTTAATGGCTTTTTATTGACACTTACTACACTAGCTGGTTATATTTTTGCCGCTATTGCAATGAAAGACACTTCTGGTGCATTAAATCACACAGCAGGAAGCACTATGGCGTTTATGGTGCTTGCTATGAGCCAACTTGTTCAAGCACTTAATATGCGTTCATCTCATTCTCTATTTAAGGTTGGGTTCTTCTCAAATAAAACGATGAACATCTCACTTTTAGTATGTACAGCGTTGACAGCGTTTGTTCTTTTTGTTCCAGGTGTTGTAAGCGTGTTCGGAATGATGACACTTGAATGGTGGATGTATTTAATCGGTTTGGGACTTTCTTTATTACCAATACTCGTGATGGAAATTGCCAAAGCAATAGGATTTATAAAAGTGCATAATCATAAATAATAAATAAAACATATTGAGCCATTGTTCGTTCGAACAATGGCTCATTTTTTTATGTAAGAGAAAAATAAAATTACAAATTCATTTACAAACAATTATACCTATGGTATAATAAACTATGTATAGTTATCTTGATTTTATGGCAAAATATTAGCAAGGTGAATTATGCTTGACCATAGAACGTTATATTTGCTAGATATTATAAATTCAAACTGCCAAAGTGGTGGATATAAGGTGTTTTTGATAAAGGACTTAATTACTGCTATGCCAAGTGCGTTTAGCGCTGATGAGCAAGTTTTGTTGGAGTGCTTAGAAACACTAAAAAACCATCAGTATATTAGCATTAAATATCAAGACGACAATGAAGTTTGTTTGTTGCCACTCATCAAGGCAAAAATAGAAACCGAAGATAGGATAGAAAAAGAAATAGAAAAAATGGATTGCCAAAAACAATATTTTTGGGCAAGCTTTTTGGGTGCTAGCGTCGGTGGAACTGCTATTATGCTTTTAGCTTTTATCATTAGTCTTTTGGGTGGGAAATAATGCTTTCAAGGTTGGAGAGCAAGGTCTTAATAACTTTAATTAAGGCAAGTAAAGAAAAAGGCGCAATACTCATAAGCCCAATAGACCTATTAAAGATAGTTGGCTTAGAAAATCTAACCCTTTCCGAGCTTGAAAAAACGCTAAACGATTTAAGCACTGACGGTTATTTGGACATAGTTTTGTCAGATAGGCGTGGGGAAAAGGTGTTCTGCATAACTCTTCTTGAAAAAGGCAAAGGATATATCAGAAGTGCAAGCATAGAAAAGCGCAACCTTATAAAAAGATTTGCTTTAACAATCGGCTTTGCGATTTTGAGTTTTTTAGTGGGATTAATTTTAAAAAAGATATTTTAAGTTATGGAAAAGCGAAATTTTATACTTCAATCTAAATATCAGCCTACAGGTGACCAACCACAAGCAATAAAACTGCTCACCGAAGGCTTAAACGACGGCTTGCGCACGCAAGTCCTTTTGGGCGTGACGGGAAGTGGCAAAACGTTTACTATGGCAAACGTCATTAAAAACGTGAACCGACCTGCGCTAGTTATTGCACACAACAAAACGCTTGCAGCACAGCTTTGCAACGAGTTTAGAGAGTTCTTTCCAAATAACAGAGTGGAATTTTTCGTTTCGTATTACGACTATTATCAGCCAGAAGCATATATTCCGTCAACCGATACATATATCGAAAAGGATTTGGCGATAAACGACGAGATTGATAAACTTCGCCATTCGGCAACCTGTTCGCTTGCCGAAAGAAGCGATACCATTGTAGTCGCATCAGTTTCATGTATTTACGGCTTGGGTGCGCCTGAAGAATATTATAGGCTTGCCCTTTCAATTCGCCCTGACGACCAAATTAGTCGTGATGAACTTATGCGCAGGTTAGTTGCAATTCAATACACAAGGCGTGACGTGGATTTTTCTCGTTCTTCGTTTAGGGTTAGGGGGGATATAATCGATATATTCCCTTCATCAAACACCGAAATCGTGGTTAGAGTTGAATTTTTTGGCGACACTATCGATAGAGTTTTAGAAGTTGAGTTCATTTCAGGTAAGGTCATATCAGAGCTAAAGCACGCCGTGATTTTTCCTGCAAGCCACTATGCCGCATCGCAAGAAAAGCTAAATCTTGCAGTTGTTGCGATAGAGCGTGATAGAGATGATGAAGTTGCGTTTTTTAACGAGCAAGGAAAGCTTTTAGAAGCACAGCGCTTAAAACAACGCACCGACTATGATATAGAAATGATAAAAGAGATTGGCTTTTGCAAGGGCATAGAAAACTATAGCAGATACTTTGACGGTAGACAGATTGGCGAGCCACCTTTTACGCTTCTAGATTATTTCCCAAACGATTTTATCGTGTTTATTGATGAATCGCATATGACTATTCCACAAATAAACGCAATGTATAACGGCGACAAGGCAAGAAAGACTTCTTTAGTCGATTATGGCTTTAGACTAAAGTCAGCGTTTGACAATAGGCCACTTACTTTTAACGAGTTTGACGCTAAGGTTGGGCAAATGATATGCGTTTCGGCAACGCCAGCAAAGTATGAACTTAGTCAGGCTGGGCAGGTTGTAGAGCAACTTATTCGCCCAACAGGGCTTATCGACCCAGAAATTTTCGTTAGACCGACAAAAAACCAAATTGACGACCTATTGATAGAAATCAATAAAATAACAGCCAAAAAAGGCAGGGTGCTTATCACAACGCTCACCAAAAAAATGGCTGAAAGCTTAACTGAATATTTGAAAGAACACGGCGTTAAGGTTAGATATATGCACAGCGATATAGACACAATGGAAAGAATAGAGATTGTGTCTGCACTTCGCAGTGGCGAGTTTGACGTGCTATGTGGAATTAACCTTTTAAGAGAAGGGCTTGATATTCCAGAAGTTGAGCTTGTTGCAATACTTGATGCCGACAAAGAAGGCTTTTTAAGAAGCGAAACTTCGCTTATTCAAACTGTTGGCCGTGCGGCAAGAAACGTGGGTGGCAAGGTTATTATGTATGCAGACACTATAACTGGCAGTATGCAAAGAGCAATAGATGAAACTAACAGAAGAAGAAAAATTCAAAGCGAGTATAATAAAGAACATAACATCACGCCAAAGACTATAGTTAAGGCGATAACAAACACTTTAGAAATAACAAAGAAAGTGGATAGAACAAAAGACGTTAAAAAGCAAGATATCCCAGAAGAGATAGAAAAGCTAAAGGCTCTTATGAAGATTGCTTCGGCAAATTTAGACTTTGAAAGGTGCATAGAAATTAGGGATACGATTGCAAAACTTAAAATGAAAATGAGAAAGTGATTATGGATTATATAAACATAAAAGGCGCAAAAGAGAATAACTTAAAAAACGTTGACCTAAGAATTCCAAGGGACAAACTCGTGGTGTTCACTGGTCTATCAGGTAGTGGCAAAAGCACGCTCGCTTTTGACACTATTTATGCTGAAGGTCAAAGGAGATACGTTGAAAGTTTGTCAAGCTATGCTCGTATGTTTTTGGGGCAAATGGAAAAGCCGGACGTTGAACTTATAGAAGGCTTATCTCCAGCAATTTCAATCGACCAAAAAACAACTTCGCACAACCCACGTTCAACTGTTGGCACAGTGACCGAAATTTACGATTATTTTAGACTTTTGTTTGCAAGAGTTGGCGTCCCACATTGCCCTGAGTGTGGCAAAGAAATTTCTCGCCAAACTATAGACCAAATTGTAGATAAGGTTATGGCGCTTCCACAAAGCAGTAAAATTTTGGTAATGGCACCGGTTGTTCGTGGAAAAAAGGGTGAATACAATAAAAATTTTGAAAGTTATAAAAAGAGTGGCTATGCTCGTGTTATGGTTGACGGCATAGTTTATGACCTTAGCGAAGATATTAAACTCGATAAAAATATAAAGCATACAATAAGTGTTGTAATCGATAGATTAGTCGTTAAAGAAGGCATTGAAAAAAGACTTTCTGACAGTGTGGAAACGGCAATAAAACTTGCTGACGGACTTGTATCCGTGCAAATTGTGGGTGGCGAGAGTTTGCTGTTTTCAACAAAATACGCTTGCCCAGATTGCGGCATCAGCATTGAAGAAATAGAACCAAGACTGTTTTCATTTAACAGTCCGTTCGGCGCTTGTCCAGAGTGCTCTGGCTTAGGTTTTAGAAACGAGATTGACCCTGACCTTGTTGTAAAAGATAAAACAAAATCGCTTAGAGAAGGGGCTATGACTATTTCAGGCTGGAATTTAGATACTGGCAAAATGGCAAACCTTTATTTTGAAGCGCTTGCAAAAAGATATAAATTTAGTCTTGACACGCCTGTCAAAGACCTGCCAAAAGAAATTTACGATATGATGCTATATGGCAACAATGGCGAAATTATAAAGATTGAATACAAAACTAGAACAATGAGTGGCTCATATGAGTCGTCTTGGGAAGGTATTATTCCAAACCTTGCAAGAAGATATAGAGAAACTTCAAGCGACTATACAAAAATGGAAATTGAAAGGTATATGCGAGTTAGTCCTTGCAATACTTGTCACGGAAATAGACTTAAAAAAGAGGCGCTTGCAGTTAAAATAAACGGCAAAAACATATCAGAGCTTACTCAAATGTCGGTTGAGAACTTAAACGAATTTATAGATAAACTCGTGTTTGACACCACAAAAACTTTGATTTCTGCTCCGATTATAAAAGAAATTAAGACAAGGCTTAAATTTTTAATCGACGTTGGTTTAAATTATTTAACGCTAGCAAGGGGCGCATCGACGCTTTCTGGTGGTGAAGCGCAAAGAATAAGACTTGCAACGCAAATAGGCAGTGGACTAACCGGCGTTTTGTATATTTTAGACGAGCCTAGTATAGGGCTTCACCAAAGGGATAACGAAAAACTTATTGGGACGCTTAAAAGACTTAGAGATTTAGGCAACACGCTAATAGTAGTTGAGCACGATGAAGACACCATGCGCTCTGCCGATTTTATCGTGGATATAGGCCCAAAAGCAGGTGTGCACGGTGGCGAAGTGGTGGTGGCAGGAACTATTGATGAAGTTATTAACGAGCCACGCTCAATCACAGGCGATTATCTTGCAGGCAGAAGAAAAATCGAAGTTCCAGCCAAAAGAACGGCGCCAGACGGAAGATGTCTTAACGTTATAGGCGCAAGCCAAAACAACCTTAAAAATATTGACGTGTGCTTTCCTGTTGGGTTATTGACTGCTGTCACAGGCGTTTCTGGCAGTGGCAAAAGCTCGCTTATAAACGAAATTGTTTACCCAGAGCTTGCAGGAAAGCTTAACAAAGCAAAGGCAAGACCTGGCAAGTTCCAAAAAATAGAGGGCATAGAATATTTTGACAAGGTTATTGCAATTGACCAATCGCCTATTGGCAGAACGCCAAGAAGCAACCCTGCAACGTATACTGGCGTATTTTCTAGCATAAGAGAACTATTTGCGTCAACACCAGATGCAAAGGAAAGGGGATATAAGGCAGGCAGATTTTCCTTTAACGTGGCTGGTGGCAGGTGCGAAAACTGTGAAGGCGACGGCGTTATAAAGATAGAAATGCACTTCTTGCCTGATATGTACGTGCCTTGCGAAGTTTGTGCAGGCAATAGATACAATAGAGAAACTTTGCAAGTAAAATATAAAGGCAAAAATATAAGCGAAGTTTTAAATATGACGGTTGACGAAGCATGCGAATTTTTTGAGCCAATAGCGTCAATATACAACAAGATAAAAACTCTTCAAGACGTTGGCTTAGGCTATATTAAGCTCGGTCAAAGCTCTACAACGCTTTCTGGTGGCGAGGCGCAAAGGGTAAAACTTGCAACAGAGTTATCAAAAAGAGCGACAGGCAAAACCCTTTATATTTTAGACGAGCCAACTACAGGGCTTCATAATTACGACGTTGATAAACTTTGCAAGGTTTTATTTAGGCTTAAACAAAGTGGAAATACGATAATCGTGATAGAGCATAATTTAGACGTTATTAAGCTTGCCGACCACATTATAGACTTAGGTCCTGAAGGTGGCGATAAAGGAGGGCAAGTAATTGCAACAGGCACGCCAGAACAAGTAGCTGAAAATCCAAACAGTTATACGGGGAAATTCTTGAAAAATGTCTTACAGTAAAAATCAAAACCAATTTTTAACAGGTGAGCAAGGTGGAAAGGCCTTTTCTATAATGATAGCAATATGCGTTTTGCTATCATTTATAGTGCAGTCGATATTACTGTGCTTTACTAGCGCAAAGAGTTTTACATATATTGCTGTTTGCTCAATAGTTTCCCCTATATCAATACTTTTAGCATTGATATATCTAATCAAGTTCAATAATTGTACATATAAAGCATTAAATATAAAAAAATTTGATAAAACGACGCCAATACTTGCAGTTTTACTTGGCTTTGGTATGTTTTGTGGCTTAGGATTTGTAAACCTTGCTCTTAACGGCTTTTTGCAAGACTTAGGCGTTAATGTTAGTTCGCCAAACCTTATTTTAGATAATATTTGGCAATTTATTTTTTTTATAGTAGCGCTGGCAGTTCTGCCAGCCATTATGGAAGAACTGTTTTTTAGGGGGTTGTTTTTAACCTCTCTTAATGGTCAAAGCGTTTTATCGAAAACCCTAATTGTAGGCTTGTTTTTTGCGCTTTATCATTGTAATTTAGGGCAATTTGTTTATCAATTTATATACGGTGCTTTGCTGTGCCTGCTTACAATCTATGCAAAGAGCGTTTTGCCGTCGGTTATAACGCATTTTTTAAATAATTTCGTAGTTATACTATTTACGTATTTGAAAATTGAAATAAACTTATTCAGCCCAATTTTAATTGCTGTTGGACTTACGTGTATTGCAACATTTTTAGTGGTTATTGTTTCCAAGATTAAAATATCAAAACAAGAAAAAATTAAGCACAGCGTGAAAGAAGTGTTTATTCCTTATGGCATTTTAGGTGTTGTCATATGCTTGCTTGAATTAATAACTGTTTTTTTGGTGTAGGTAAATTATGGTTAAAATCAATATTGTCGCAGTTGGCAAGGTAAAGGAAAAATATTTTGCCGACGGAATAAACGAATATGCAAAGCGCATCTCTAAGTTTGCACAATTTAGCATTATTGAAGTTCAAGAAGAAAATTTTTCTAAAGTTGACGACGGAATTGTTGAGATTATAAAAGAAAGAGAGAGTCAAAGAATTTTGTCACACTTAAAAGGCATAGTAATAGCGCTTGCAATTGAAGGCAAAAAATACGACAGCACGGCATTTGCTAAGGCTATTCAAAAGTTCACCGACCAAAGTGGTGGAACAATAACCTTTGTTATAGGTGGCTCTTACGGGCTTAGCGATAAAATTAAAGACAAGGCAAAAGAGCTTATATCGTTTTCAGATATGACCTTTCCACATACTATGTTTAGGCTTATGCTTTCCGAACAAATTTATAGAGCCTTTTCAATCAATGCAGGAAGTGGCTATCACAAATAGAAATTCATACTATAATGTATGGATATTTTAAGTTTAAATAAAAAAGTTTTCAAGAATTTTAAGGGCGAAAAAATAGTTATAGGCAAAAGCCATTTAGGTCGCCCAATGCTTTGCTATGGCGTTATTAAAACCCCTTATCCAAGGGCGATTATACAAGGAGCTATTCACGCAAGGGAACATATAACAGGCTATCTAACCTTAAAACTTATGCAAGACTTTTATAGGCGTGGCAAAGTGGGAAGCCTTTATTTTATTCCCGTTATGAATCCAGACGGCGTTGTGATTGCGCTAAATAAAGATAAACTTTATAAAGCAAATGCAAGGGGTGTTGACTTAAACGTAAATTTTGATGCAAGGTGGTCAACAGGCAGTCAAAACGTTAGGGAAAAAGCCAGTGAAAATTATATAGGCGAAAAACCTTTTTCCGAGTCCGAAACAATGGCGCTTAGAGATTTTTCGCTTTTTATTAAGCCAAATTATACAATAAGCTATCACGCTAAAGGACAAGAGATATACTATGAGTTTTTTCAAAAGGACTTGTCTTGTGATTTAGAGCTAGCAAAGTTAGTTGCAAAGCAAACCGGTTATCAAATTAAACAAACGCCAAACTCAGCAGGTGGATATAAAGACTGGTGCATAGAAAAGTTAAAAATTCCAGCATTAACTATAGAAGTGGGAGACGACGGGCTATCTCACCCAATAACAAAAAAACATTTAGGAAAGATATACAAAGAAAACAAGCGTGTTATAGACGTTGCAAACGCTTTTTTTATGGAGAAAATATGAAAGAAAAATTTATGAAACTTGCAATAAAACAAGCGCTAAAAGCACAAGCGTTAGACGAAGTGCCAATAGGCGCAGTTATAGTTAAGGACGGCAAAGTGATTGCAAGGGCGCATAACAAAATGGAAAAAACCCAACTTGCAACTGCTCACGCCGAAATACTTGCAATTAATAAAGCGTGCAAAAAACTTAAAAGTTGGAGGCTCGACGGCTTAGAGATGTACGTGACCATAGAGCCTTGCGCAATGTGCGCTGGGGCGATAGTCAACGCAAGGATAAAAAAGGTTTATTTTGGCGCTTATGAAAAAAAGAGTGGGTGCGCTGAGAGTAAATATTCGGTGCTTTCTGATAGTGGGTTAAATCATAAAACAGAGTTTGTTGGTGGGCTAGAGCAAGAAACTTGCGCAAATATAATAAAAAATTATTTTAAAGGCAAGAGATAATTAGAAAAAGCCTTGACTAAATTGAAAATTTGTAATAGAATTAAGATAGGTACTATATGTACACAAAGTTACATTAGGAGAAAAATTTATGATTACACACGGCAACAAAATTGAGGTTTTGGCTGGCAACTCTAATAGGCCTTTAGCAGAAGCAGTTGCAGCAGAACTCGGACTATCACTTAGTAGTGCTGAAGTTGGAAAGTTTTCTGATGGAGAAATCAGTATAAGTCTTCCACAAACGGTTAGAGGTAGAGACGTATTTATTATACAATCAACGTCAATGCCAGTTAACGACAATCTTATGGAGCTTCTTATTATGATTGATGCTTGTAAGAGAGCTTCGGCAGGCAGAATCACAGCAGTTATTCCATATTTTGGCTATGCAAGGCAAGACAGAAAGGCTCGTCCAAGAGACCCAATCACAGCAAAACTTGTGGCTGACATCTTGACAAGTGCTGGCGCTGATAGGGTTTTAACTATGGACCTTCACGCAGCGCAAATTCAAGGCTTTTTTGATATTCCGGTTGACCACCTTTACGGCGCTCCAATTTTGGCAAAATATTTCAAAAAGAGAATGGACGAAAACTGGGTAGTCGTTTCACCAGACGTAGGCTCTGTAGGTAGAGCAAGAAACTTCGCTTCACGAGTAGACGCATCACTTGCAATCGTTGATAAGCGTCGCCCTAAAGCAAATGCTATCGAAGTTATGAACGTTATTGGTGACGTAAAGGATAAATGTTGCGTGATGTTAGACGATATGATTGACACGGCAGGAACTATTTGTCAAGGCGCACAAGCACTCGTAAACAACGGCGCAAAAGAAGTTTACGCTTGCTGTACACACGGCGTTTTAAGTGGCCCTGCAATGGAAAGATTGACAGCGTCACCAATCAAAGAAATTGTTGTTTTAGATACGATTGACCTTCCAGAAAACGTTAAAAGCAATCCAAAGATTAAAGTTTTGTCAGTTGCAAAACTTATTGCTAAGGCAATCACATCCATTTATTCGGATTCTTCGCTTTCAGCAATTTACGAATAATTTTTTACTAAAAGAAGAAGCCGTTTTGATTAAACGGCTTTTTTATTGGAGAATTATATGAAACTAATCGTAGGGCTTGGCAACCCAGATGATAAATATAAAAACACTTTTCATAACTTAGGTTTTATGTGTGTGGATAAGCTATGCGCTAAGCTTGGCATTTCGTTTAATAAAACGCAATGCAAGGCACTTATTGCCGAAACAAGGTGTGGAGGGGAAAAGGTTATAATTGCAAAGCCCCAAACTTATATGAACCTAAGTGGCGATAGCGTTAGCGAACTTGTTATATTTTATAAAATAGACCTTAAAGACTTAATCGTTGCTTATGATGATTATGATATTAGCGTTGGCTCAGTGAGAATTAGAGAAGATGGTTCGGCTGGTACGCACAACGGTATGCGAGACATTATCTTAAAGCTAGGAAACAGTAATTTCCCACGCATAAGAATTGGCTTTAAGCCTTTAGAGCAAACCCAAATTCCACTTATTAACTACGTTTTATCTGGAATTTCAGAAAAGGACAAACATATTTTTGAAGAGGTCTTAAATCACTCGGCAAACGCACTTTACGAGTTTGCTAATTCAAAAGATATACAGCAAATAATGCAAAGTTATAACAAAAAGGCGTAAGCCTTTTTTAGCTTAGGTAAATTATGCTTAATAAACTTTTAGCACTAAAAAATAGAGAAAATTCGCTAAGCGAATTTTGCTCGTCAGTCCGTCAAGGCATGCCTTTGGCGGTTTTTGGCGTGTCTGAAAGCTTTAAGCATTACTTAACTTCGCTGTTAGATGACAAAATATTATACGTCGCAAAAGACATACTTTCAGCTCAATCGGCAAAAAGCGCGTTTGAGCAAATTGCAGGAAAAAGCGCTGTGGTTATTCCACCAAAAGATGAACTTTTATTAATGACAAAGGCTTTTTCAAGGGATAGTAGCTATGCAAGGATTAGTGCATTAGACAGCATAGGTGAGGTGGACGTTATTATCGTTTTGCCAGAGACGCTTATGCAAACAGTGCCTAAAAAACTTTTTAACCTTATCTTATCAAAGGACTTTGAGATTGAGCAAAGCGAGGCTATAAAGCAACTTATAAAACTTGGTTATCAAAGGGTAGAAACTGTTTCAGCAGTCGGAACTTTTGCCGTTAGGGGAGATATTTTAGACGTTTTTGCAATAAACGCAAAAAATCCTTATCGCATAGACTTTTTTGGCGACACTGTTGAAGCAATTAAGGAATACGACCTTGAAACAAGGCAAAATTTGGGATATTTAGACAGCGTAAAAATATTGCAATCAACAGAGTTTATTTTTGCTGATGATGACCTTGACGAGTTTAAAAAAACACTTAGAGCAGAAGTTGAATTAAGCGATAAAAATCAAAGACAAAGAAGGCGAGAACTCTTTGACGACATAGAGCTTTTGCTTGAAACTAAAGCTTATGACAGGCTTGAAGTGCTTGGGGTTTTATCCAGTGATAGCTCTACTATTTTTGACCTAATTCCAAGTCAAACGGTGGTGGTTTTTGACGAGCCAAAACTAATAAACGAAGTGGCAAACTTAAATTACACCGAATTTAGCGAAAGATTTAAGTCGCTATTAGAGGGTGGCGAAGTCTTTTCGTTTGCAAACAAAAATTTAAAGGACGTGGATAGTCTTATAGAAAGGCTTAAAAAGTTCAGGCTTGTAGCAATGCAAACCTTGTCAACTGCTATTCCGTTTTTTAATCCACTTAAAATAATTAACCCAAATAACTCAGGGGTTGCCGACTATCAGTTAGACTTTAAAGAAGTTTTTACAGATATTGATAACTGGCTTAAGTCTGGATATTCAATAACCATATGCACGGGTGACTCAAAAAGGGCAGACAAGTTTAATTATGAGCTCTCTTTAAGGGGAATTGCCTCTGCAATAGAAACGGATAAACTTCAGGGCGTAGATATAAAATTGCAAAAACTTGATAAAGGCTTTATTTTCCACGAAGAAAAGGCAGTTATTATAGGCAGTGGCAACCTTTACGCAAAAGCAACAGGCTCAAGGACAAGAAAGAGCAAGCAGACCTTTTTCTCTGCACCAGAAGTGGGCGATTATTGCGTTCACGAGACTCACGGCATAGGCAGGGTGCTAGGCAATAAAAAAATCAGTTCAACCGAAGGAACAAAAGATTACGTTGCCGTTGAATACTATGGTGGGGACGTTTTATATATACCTGTTGAGCAAATGGACGTGCTTACAAGGTATTTGGGAAGCGATAAAAAGCCACGCCTATCAAAAATCGGTGGCAAAGACTTTGAAAACGTAAAAAAGCGAGTTAAAGAAAGCATTAAAAAAATGTCCTTCGATTTAAAGAAACTCTATCAAGAGCGAGAAGAGTCAAAGGGGTATAAATTTAATAGTGACGAAGAGCTTGAAAGTATTTTTGAAAGCAAATTCCCTTTTGAAGACACTCCTGACCAAATTATTGCAAATCAAGATATAAAGAGAGATATGACAAGCACCAAAGTTATGGATAGGCTTGTTTGTGGCGACGTTGGGTTTGGCAAAACCGAAGTGGCGTTTAGGGCAGTGTTTAGGGCTATAGCAGACGGCAAACAAGTGGCTTTTCTTGCGCCAACAACTATTCTTACTGAGCAACATTATAATACTGCAATTCAAAGGTTTAGCGATTTTGGCATAAAGATTGCAGTGCTTAATAGATTTAAAAGCAAGCGTGAGCAAGATAAAATTATATCCGACCTTAAAAATGGCGATATAGATTTAATAATCGGCACTCATAGGCTACTCAGCAAGGATATTAAGTTTAAGGATTTAGGGCTATTAGTGCTTGATGAAGAGCAAAGGTTTGGCGTTGAGCATAAAGAAAAAATTAAGTTGTTAAAGAACAATATAGATGCTATAACGCTTACTGCAACGCCTATTCCAAGAACACTCCATATGTCGCTTTCTGGCATAAGGTCTATAAGCACAATCAATACTCCACCAAAAAAGCGTTTGCCAGTGCAAACTTACGTGTGTGAAGAGACCGATATGCTTATAAAAGACGCATTGACAAGAGAGATTAATCGTGGTGGTCAAGCGTTTGTATTGTATAACAGAGTAGAGAGCATATTTAATTTTGAAAAAATTATACAAAACCTTTTACCTAATGCAAAACTGACTGTTGTGCATGGTCAAATGGATGAAAAAATTATGGAACAAAACATAATGCAGTTTTATCGTGGCGAAAGTGACGTGCTTATATCAACGACCATAATAGAAAACGGCATAGACCTTCCTAAAGCCAACACACTCATCGTTATTGATGCCGATAGACTAGGGCTTTCAACCCTTTATCAATTAAAAGGTAGGGTTGGAAGAAGTGATAGATTAGCCTATGCATATTTTACGTTTAAAAGGGAAAAAATCTTATCGCAGAACGCTTTTGAAAGGCTTAATGCAATAGTCGAGTTTACAGAAATGGGCAGTGGCATAAAGATTGCGATGCGTGACTTAGAAATAAGGGGCGCAGGCAATATTTTGGGTGCACAGCAACACGGGCATATGGATAAAATCGGATATGAATTATATTCAAAACTTTTAAGAGAAGAAATTGCAGGCAAAGAAGAGTTTGTTCCAGAACTTGACGTCAGGCTTTCGGCATTTATTCCAGACTCATATATTGACAGCAACGTTGCTAAAATGGACGCATATAAAGAGATAGCAGAAATATCTTCACTAGAAAGTGAAAGAGAATTTAGAAATATGGTCGTCGATGCTTATGGAAGTTTACCAGAAGAAACTGATAATTTAATAAACATTGCAGTAGTAAAAATGTTAGGTGCAAAGATTGGGGTTAAAAAAATAGTTATCAGCAAAGACCAAACTAAGCTGATAATGAGCGATTTTTCTATATTTTCATCAGAAAATTTACAAAACGCAGTAGATGAATTTAGTGACCTCGTTAAAATTTCTATGCTAGATGAACCTGCAATCGAATTTTTAAGAAATGGGGAAACCAGCGTAGATATGCTAAAAAAAGTTCGTGCTTTTTTAAGTAGTGCTACTCAAAACCAATAAAATTTTATTTAAGCACCAAAAAAATTATATAAATACTTGCAAAAAATTTATAGATAGTATATAATTTATTAGATAACATTTATTACGACTAATTTGGGAGACTATATATGAGAAAGTTTTTCGTTAAAATAGCAACGATGGTATTAGTGGGTGTGCTTTGCTTAACTTCACTTTTTGGTTGCAAACTTATAACTACAAATACCGAAAGGGATATGAAACAAGTTGTTGCAACTATTAAAATAGACGATGCACCTATGAAAACCATTTCTAAAAGAGAGGTTGTGATTGCTTACAACAACTATGTAGAGAGTGGTTATACAAGCACGTCAAGTAGTGAACTTTTTTCAGAAGTTATAGAATCTTTAATTCAAAATGCAGTTCTTGTTCAATATGCAATGAAACATTTTGCAGATAAAGCAGATTTTAATGGAACAAAGTGGGAACTTGAATCTTATTTAGACGAAGATGAAATCCTTGACTGTAAATATAATGCATACTTGCAATTTGAAGAAGTCATTGATGGATACGTAAAGGATAAAGAAGAAGAAAAAGTCGGTGACACTTATAGTGGAGACGTTAGAACTGTTCCAACAGGTGCAACGGTTAATTCAGAAATTTCTGATGAAAGAAAGGAACTTTATATAGAGAATTTCTGGTCTGAAGTTATAACGCCAAAATATAACGCTTACGTTAAAACTATCAATACGTTAAAAGCTAATGACCTTTTGGGCGATTATGAATACGGCAAAATTGAAACAATCGAATATTTTAATCAGATTTTGACTGTTTACGAAGAAGATGTTCTAATCGGTAAATTTCAAGATGATATAGAAAAAGAAGCTCGCAAGACTATCACTTTTGAAAAAATAAACCAAGAATATTTAGAATTATATGGTGAGCAAAAAAATGCATCTACTTCTGAGTTTGAAGCCGTGCTTTCAAATGCAAGTGCCGAAAGCCCTGTTTTAAGTGGTCAAAACGGCTATGGTATGGTTTATCATATTTTATTAAAAGCTGATGAAACAATGACTAATCAACTTACAGAGCTTAAAGAGAAATATAAAAAAGACAACGGAACGCCTGTTTATGCAAACAGCGTTTATAGAGCAGATAGAGCTGAAATTTTTAAGAGTATAACGGCAAAAGACCAAAGAGAAAGCTGGATTAAATCAAAGTATGACTTTGGCGAAACGACGACGGCACTAAAAGGATATGAACTAGCTTTTACAGGTGATTATACACTTTATGGCGAGCAAAGTTTGCCTTTCTTTGGAAAAGTCACACATCTAAATGATGAAGAAAAAAATAATGATGATTATAGGGCAAAATATAGAGTGGATGAAGTTGAGACGTTTAGTATAAGCCAAGTTCTTGAAATTATCAACGAATATTTATATAACGGCTCGGCAGACGTTTCACAAGTGAACGACCGTAAGGTTTATACAGCAACAGACATTGCTGATGATTATGACAAGAGAGTTAAAGAATTGATGTTCACTTTCTCTCAAGATGATAGCGATACGGCGCTTAACACTTATAAAGGTTATACAATTAAGCCACAACCTGACGGAACTGAAAAAGAAGAGTGGATGTTAGAATTTGCTGAAGTTGCTAGAAACCTTATTAAAGAAGATGAAAAGACCTTTATGCTCGTTGCAACTGACTATGGTTATCATATTATGTTCTTCTCGGAATATTTTGGTGGATATTCTTATCCTACTTTAGAAAGTTATTTAAATAAGGAATTCAAGTTCTCTAACGCTGATATAACAACGTGGGAAGAAGAATTTAATTATATGGTAGAAAACTATAAAGATTATAAGAACACCGATAATTATTTATACGTTTTATTTAATGAACTTGCATCAACATACGTAGAAAATGCTTATCAAACAGCAACTCAAGAAATTTATGCTGATTATGCAAACAACTCAAGAGTTGTTGTTAAATATAAAGATGCTTACAAAGACTTAGTTGAAGACTAAAAACTTTAGTAGGGCAAGACGAGAATTCGTTTTGCCCTTTATAATATAATAATTATTTATGATACTTTTTTTTGATACCGAAACAACAGGTTTATATCCTGGACAAATTTGTCAGCTTTCATATATAATGCAAACAAAAGACAATATAACGGCAAAAAACTTCTTTTTTAGCGTTGACTTTGTTGAGCCTAGCGCACTAGCCGTACACGGTTTTTCTGTGCAAAAACTAAAAGAATTATCTTTAGGAAAAGAGTTTAAGCATCATTTTGATGAAATACTACTAGATTTTGAAAAAGCCGACCTAATATGCGCACATAACACAAGTTTTGACTTTTCGTTTATGCGAAAAGAATATCAAAGGTTAAATCAAACCTTTTACATCAAAAACGAGTTTTGCTCTATGAAAAAAGCCACGCCTATATGCAAGCTTTCAAGAAAAACAGGCGCTAACTATAAATACCCAAAACTCAGCGAATTATGCCTGTTTTTGGGAATTAGCGATAGCGAAATTAGTAAGATATCAGACCAGCTGTTTGGCGAAAAATCTTCCTTTCACGATGCAAGATTTGATACTTCGGCACTCTATTTGGCAGTTAATAAATGTATAAAATTACAACATTTTAAGGACTTAGAGATATATTTATGATTAAGATTGAAACGCACGCACACACAGGTGGAAGTTGGTGCGCATTATGTAGCTTGAAAGAAACATTCGAGCATTATAAAAACAACGGCTATGGTGGCATAGTTGTCACAAATCACTATTCGCATGCAGAGTGCATTAGCCACGGCTACAAAAATCCAAGAGACTATGCAAAATACTTTTTTTCTTTAATAGAAGACGCAATAGAAATGGGAAAAAAGTTTGATATGAAAGTGTTTTATGGCGCTGAAGTTAGGCTTAATAGCGATAAAACAGAATATATGCTTTACGGTTTTGACAAAGCTTTCTTGCTTGATAACGCTAACCTTTGGGAATTTACACAAGAACAACTTTTTAAAATTGCAAACGCAAATAGCTTATTTATGTATCAAACTCATCCTTTTAGACAAGGTGTAAGGGTTGGCAACCCAAAATTTATGCACGGCGCAGAAAGTTTTAACGGACACTTTCATCACGTAAACAATAACGTGCCAGCAAAAGAATTTTGCATAAAAAACAACTTAACCGAAATGAGTGGCACCGACTTTCACGACCCAGGTCAGCCAGTCACGGCTGGAATTTATATCCCAGAAGAAATAAACACTAACAAGGAACTTGTAGAATATATAACGTCAGGCAAAGCAAGGCTCGTGGAAGAAAGAGATAACTATATAGAGTGGCTTATAAAATACAAAGCAAGTGAAGGGGTTATGCTTGATAGAGCATTATTAAAAGAATAAATTAAAAAATTTAACAAAACGCTTGAAAAAGAATATGTTTTTTGATAGAATATTAAAAGCGAGATAGGGGTATCGCCAAGCGGTAAGGCAACGGACTCTGACTCCGTCACTTCGTTGGTTCGAATCCATCTACCCCTGCCAAAAAAAGAACACAATCTTTGTGTTCTTTTTTTATATCAAATTCGCCAGAAATTGATTATTATGTCACTTTAGTGACTATCATTCGAGCGAAAGCGAATTTTTTATTTGTTAAAAGAAATTGAATTATAATGCCATAAATGGCACGTTATAGTTCGTTTTGCTCACATTATAACTCACTGCGTTCGAATTGTAAAAAAAAGTTTGATTTTTTAATTTCCAAATGATATAATAGTTATATGAAAGAAAATAAATTACTAAATTTATCACAAGAGTTTGCTGTAAATATAATTGACTTAGCAAATACATTAAAAAATATAAAAGAACATTCTTTGGCAGACCAAATAAAAAGAAGTGGTACAAGCATAAGCGCAAATATTGCCGAAGCAAACTATCCACAAAGCCGTTTGGATATGATTTCTAAATTTGAAATAGCGTTAAAAGAAGCAAACGAAACGGAAAACTGGCTAAATATTCTTAGCAAATCTAATCTTATTGAAAACTCAATTTTTGAAACATTACATAATAAAGTTATAAAAATTAAAATTTTATTAATTAGTTCAATAAAAACTTTAAAGAGCAAGTAATAAACACCTTGCTCTTTTTTTATAACAATTTTTGTGGTTTAGACGCACAAGGGCTCGGTAGCGTAAGCGGACGAGTATCCATCTATAAAACAAAAATAAAACAAGAGCACCCACACGGGTGCTCTTGTTTGGCAGTAAAACTTAATATTTTAAAAAACAAGTTATTTTATTCATTATGGTGTAAACTATTGACTTTTAACTATTTTAATTATATAATAATTAAAAATATTTAGGAGAAAAACTATGAAAAAATTATTTACACTTTTACTTGCAGTTGTTATGTGCTTTGCGTGCATTTCTTTCACGGCTTGTAAAGAAGATAAAGGCCCAGTAGTTAAAGTACTAGAAGTAGAATTGACTAATGAACAATATGCAATTGCAGTAAACAAGTCAAACACAGTTTTGCTTGATGAAATTAACGCAGCGATGAGAGCGTTAAAAGAAGACGGCACGTATCAAACAATCTACGCTAAATACACAGCTGAAGATTATAGCTCAAAAGAAGGCGACTATGCAATAGACGTGTTGACAGGAGAAGATATTAGCTTGGAAAATCTAAATCCAGCAACTCACTTTGCAATTGCGACAAGCGCAGATTTCCCACCATTTGAAAACAAGATAGGTAGCTTATTCGTTGGCTTGGATATTGAGTTTGCAAAAGAAATTGCTAACAAGATGAACAAAACTCTTGTAGTTTATAATATGAGTTTTGAAGCTGCAGAAATTTTTCCACAAACAAATCCAAACGTTGTTGCAATGGCAGGTTTAACTGTAAACGAAGACCGTTTAGAAAAAATGAATTTCTCTGACCCATATATTGATGCTACGCAAGTTTTGATTGTTAAAGTTGGTGACACTACATTTGATGAAATCTTAAATTCACAAATGAATTCAGAAGAAAAAACTCTAGCTGTTATTGATAAAATCAATTCATTAAACGCACCAAAAATCGGCGCACAAAACGGAACGACAGGTTATAACTTTGCAAAGGGAAACGAGGCGTTTGAATATAATGGTTTTGACGCTGATACAATAGTTAGAGGTTATACAAACGGTTCATTAGCAGTGCAAGATTTGGCAAATGGCAATATTGATATGGTTATTTTAGACAAGTTGCCAGCACAACAAATTGCAAAGCAAATAAATAAATAATATGTTTGATTTTGAAATATTAAAAAAATATTTTATTGATTATAAAGGCTACGAAGACTTAATAGATGGATTAATTGCCACCGTTGAAATAGCAGTTTTCGGTTTGATTATAGGTATCATTATTGGTACCTTAATTGCCGTTATAAAGCTACTTCCAATAAACAATAAGTTTACTAAGGTTTTAAACGCAATCTGTAATACATATGTTGCTTTATTTAGGGGAACGCCTATAGCAGTTCAATTATTGATTTTCTATTTTGCGCTTCCGATGTTGTTTGGCGTAAGTTTTCCACAGATTCCTTGTGCTATCGTGACTTTCGGCTTAAATAGTGGTGCATATGTTTCAGAAATAATGCGTGCTGGTATTATGTCGGTTGACAAAGGACAAATGGAAGCAGCAAGAAGTGTTGGATTAAATTTTAGACAGGGTATGCTTTCGGTTGTGTTGCCACAAGCAATTAAAAACATTATTCCAACACTTGGCAATGAATTTATTTCATTAATAAAAGAAACTTCTATAGTGACCTTTATTGCAATAATGGATGTGACAAAGGTTTTTCAAGACTACGCAGGCTCGTCATCAGACTTTTTTACATTTTATATCACTCTTGCGTTGGTGTACCTTTTAATCGTTTTGTTGATAACCCTGCTTATTAAACTTATAGAAAAGAGGTTGAGGCGAAATGAAAGATAAAATATTGGATGACGTTATTATTTCGGTTGATAACTTATATAAGTTTTTTGGGAAACACCAAGTTTTAAAAGGCGTGTCTTGTCAAATTAAAAAAGGTGATAAAGTTGCAATCGTTGGGCCATCAGGTTCGGGAAAATCTACCATACTTCGCTGTATGAACTTGCTTGAAGAGCCAACTTTTGGCGAAATTTGGTTTGAAGATAATCTTTTAACGCCCATTGACCCATACTTACACTTTGATATAATTAGGCTTTCAAAGACGTACGCAAAAACTCGTGTTGAAATTAAACAAAGCCAGCCTGAAATTGACGAAGAGAGTTTAGATGCTAAGGCGATTGATTTAATCAAAAAGAACGACTTACTTAAAAAGCATGAGGGAAAAGAATATAGTAGTGCTATCAAGACCTTGCAAAAAGAAAACAAAATTGATATAAACTTAGCAAGGCGTGAAGTTGGCATGGTTTTTCAACACTTTAATTTATTTAATAACCTAACTGTTTTGGAAAACTTAACGTTAGCACCAGTAAAGCTTAAGATAATGAGCAAAGATGATGCTAACCAAAAAGCCATGGAGCTTCTTAAAAGAATAGGCTTAGAAGACAAGGCAAACGCATATCCATCAACATTATCTGGTGGTCAAAAACAAAGAATTGCAATTATCAGGGCACTAGCTATGAATCCAAAAGTGATTTTATTTGACGAGCCAACTAGCGCACTTGACCCAGAAATGGTTGGCGAAGTATTATCGCTAATTAAAGAACTTGCGAACGAAGGTATGACTATGGTTATAGTCACGCACGAAATGGGCTTTGCAAAAGAAGTTGCATCGAGAGTTTTATTTATTGACGACGGCGTTATAAAAGAAGAAAATTCACCAAAAGAATTCTTTGAAAACCCTAAAGATGAAAGACTAAAAGAATTTTTGTCAAAAGTGTTATAATATTTAGTTTTATTTAATATTTGTCTGTTAATATTAATATATAATTTATTATAAAGGGAAAATTATGTCAAAGAAAAAATTAGTTAAAAGGGGTAAATGGTGGTTTAGGGGCTTAAAAACGCTTATGCAATGTCGTTATAAAGCGCCGGAATTTGTTTATCTAGATGGCAAGCCTTTTGAAGACGGCTCGCTTATTATTAGCAATCACGAAGGCACCGATGCACCTATGTCGCTTGAAATGTATTTAGACAAGCCTGTTAGAATGTGGGGCGCACACGAGATGAATTCTGGTTTAATAAAAATGTATAAATATCAAACTAGAGTTTATTATCACCAAAAAAAGCATTGGAACTTGCATTTGGCAAGGCTATTTTGTTTGATTGCAAGTCCACTAACAAATCTATTTTATAAGGGCTTAAACTTAATTTCAACCTATAAAGACGTTAGATTTTTCAGCACGATAAAAGAAAGTTTTTCGGCTATACAAAACAAACAAAACATTGTCGTATATCCAGAAGACTCTTCTAAGGGATATTTAGCAACGCTAGAAGGCTTTTATGCAGGCTTTATGGTGTTTGCCGAAGCGTGCTATAAAAGAAAAGTTGATATTCCAATCGTTGTTTCATACTTTAGAAAAGAACAAAAAGAATTTGTTTTTGATAAGCCGATACAATATTCAGAGTTAATGAATAAATATCAAACAAAAGAAAAGGCAATTGAATATTTACTAAATAGATGCAACGAGCTTGGCACTATGGACGTTAGCGAATATAAAAGCCAAAAACAATCTGCTTAAAACAATTTTAAACATAACAAAAAGGGCAAAAATCTTGCTCTTTTTTTATTTTTACAATAAATAACAAAATAAATTTATAAAAAACTATTGACAAAGTTAATATATGCCCATATAATAAACAAAATAATTAAAATTATTAAGAGGAAACTTATGGATATAATAGCCCAATTTTTTAGTAAAGTTTTTAGTGGAAATCTAGCTGTAATCGAGCATATTATAAGACTTATTCTTGCACTTACTTTAGGCTTTTTGATAGGCTTAGAACGAAAGATGAGATTAAAAGAAGCAGGTCCAAGAACGCACACCATAGTATGTTTAGGTGCTTCATTATTTACCCTTTTATCAGTGGGTGCATTTGCTGGTTCTGACCCAGCGAGAATTGCTGCTCAAATAGTGCCTGGCATAGGTTTTATTGGTGCAGGTATGATTTTTTATCGCAGGCAAGCAGTCCACGGCTTAACAACTGCCGCAGGGGTATGGACAACTGCTGCTATCGGCATGGCTGTTGGGGCAGGCTGGTATATAGTTTCGCTTATTGCAACGGCATTAATTTTCTTTATACAATTTTTTATGCACACAAAATTTAAGGTCTTTCATAACAATAGCATTATAGAAATTAAGGTTGTTTTTATTGATAACGACGGCGAAGAAAGCCAAAAAGTAAAAGAAATATTTGGCGTGAAGCGTTTTAGTAAAATAAGCGTGAAAAAAGAGGGAGAGGACATTGTGTTTAACGTGGTTGTAAGCACGGAAAAGCAAATAACTGCCAGCGATGTTCACAGTATGATAAAAGAAAACCAAAATGTTATTTCAATCTCATTTCAAGATGATGAATAAGAAAAAACTAAAAAAAATCAAAAATGATAGCACTCAACTTGAGCGCTATCATTTTTTATAAAACCTTGACTAAAAAGTTGCATAGTGATAAAATATATCTAAACATATAAAGGTGGCAAAAGATGGTTAATATTTTAATTGTAGACGATGATAAAAACATTAGAAAACTTCTTAAGGTCGTGCTTGAAAGGCAGGGCTACAACGTGCATTTAGCAAGCGATGGGTTAGAAGCATTAAAACTAATCGACCAAGTAAAAATCAACTTAGTTGTAGTTGATATAATGATGCCAAATATCGACGGATATGAGTTTACAAAAACTTTAAGAGAAGGAAACAACGATTTATCGGTTTTAATGATTTCTGCAAAACAGCTTGTTGAAGACAGGAAAAAAGCGTTTATGGTTGGCATAGACGATTATATGACAAAGCCTATCGATATTGAAGAATTTATTTTGCACGTAAAAGCTCTGCTTCGCCGTGCAAAAATAAACGACGAGCGAAAAATCGTTATAGGCGACGTTGTAATCGATAGCGATAGTATGACGGTTGCAAAAAACGGCCAAATACAAGAGCTTCCACAAAAAGAGTTTTTATTGCTTTTCAAACTGCTTTCTTATCCAGACAAAATATTTACAAGAATTCAACTTATGGATGAAATTTGGGGTATGGACTGCGACACGGGTTGGGAAACGGTCACCGTGCATATTGCAAGACTTAGAAAACGTTTTGAAGGCTGGAAGGAATTTGAAATTCAGTCGATAAGAGGTTTAGGCTATAAGGCGGTAAAAGGAAAATGAAACTAAGCTATTTAAAAGAAAGTTCAAAAGACGTTGCCGATAAAAAAAGACGCAGAAGAATTCACTCTATTTTTATGTGGACGGTGTTTTTAATATTAATAGTCACTTATCTATTAATACTATCAACGCTTTTCATTTTAGTAAAACTAGACGTTTTACACATTGAGATGTTATCTTTGCCAACGTGGCTACTTATGCTCATATTTTTTGTTGCAAGTTTTGTCGTTGGCTCGATTTTAACTATAATCGTAAGCAAGTTTGTGCTGGGTGCAGTAAACACGGTTGCAGAAGGTATGGGCGCACTTGCAAAAGGCAATTTTGACGTTAGAATCGACCTTGGCAAAAATGAAGAATCCAAGCAATTAGCTGACGGATTTAATAATCTTGCCCAAGAATTAAAGGGTACGCAAATGCTACGGTCAAATTTTGTAAACGAGTATGCGCACGAGTTCAAAACGCCAATAGTATCTATTAAAGGTTTTGCTGAACTATTAAAACAAAAAGACTTGACAGAAGAACAACGAGGGGAATATTTAGACGTTATAATTGAAGAAGCAAATAGGTTGACGTCATTATCCACAAATTCATTAAACTTATCAAAGATAGAAGACCAAAGGATTTTAAGTGATAAAACAACGTTTAACTTATCCGAACAAATAAGAAATAGCATATTACTTTTAGAAAAGAAATGGCAACAAAAAAATATTGAATTTTCAATATCAATTCAAGAACACGAGATAACTGCAAACGAGGAAATGTTAAAGCAAGTTTGGATAAACCTTGTCGATAATGCGATTAAGTTTTCAAACGTTGGTGGTTTAGTGGAAATAAATTTATTCAAAGAACAAGAAAGCCTTGTGTTCACCATAACAAATGGTGGCAAGGTGGTCAAAAACACTGATTATCAAAAGATTTTTGAAAAATTTTATAGGGTAGACAGTTGTGGAAGTGGCCATGGCGTAGGGCTTGCGATAGTTAAAAAAATAATTGAACTTCACAGTGGAAGCGTGTCTGTTTTTAGTGAAAATGATAAGACAAAGTTCACTGTAAAATTGCCACTATAATTAGACTAAAAAATTTAGTAATTTTTTATATAACAATGTGTAAATAATTGCTATAAAAAAATAATTGTGCTAAAATCATATTGAAATATGCATATGGAGAAGATAAAAATGGCAAATTTGAAAGTTGGTTTTGGTAGAGTTAATATCACTCCACCAATGGGTATATTCGTTGCAGGTTATGCTGTACAAAGATATGCTGATGGCGTTTTAGATGAATTAGAAATAAATGCAATTGCCCTTGACGATGGAAACAAAAAGGTAGTTATGCTTTCTGTTGATAATATAGGCATAGCAAAAACATATTATGAAGAATTTAAAAATACCATTTGCGAACAAGTTGGCTTAAAGAGAGAAGAACTCTTTATTCACAGCACGCACACTCACACAGGCCCAGCATTAAGACCTGTTAGAGGTGAAGAAGAATTAAAAATGGTTGAAGATTATAAGGATTTCGTTATAAAGAGATGCGTTGACGTGGCAAGTTTTGCGCTTGCTGATTTAAAACCAGCAAAAATGGGTTATGGCGTTGCAAAAGCCCCAAACATTGCTTTTATTAGAAGATACCGCATGAAAGATGGCACTGTAAAAACAAACCCAGGCGTTCTTAATCCAGATATACTCCACCCAATCGGTGAAACTGATGATAGCGTTAGCGTTATTCGTTTTGATAGAGAAGGTGCTGAAACAATCGTTTTAGCAAACTTTGGTTGCCACCCAGACACTGTTGGTGGATGCAAAATTTCTGCAGATTGGCCAGGTTTTACAAGGCGTTTTGTTGAAAAAGCAATCGATAACACAAAGTGTATATTCTTTAACGGGGCAGAAGGTGACGTAAACCACGTTAACGTTCACCCTACTAGTGGTGACTTTAACGATATGTTCAACGACTTTGACGGATGCTCACGTGGATATGGCCACGCAAGACATATGGGTAGGGTTATTGCAGGTGCAGTTATGCAAGTTTATGATAAAGTAAACTATACTGACGACACTGAGATTAAATGTTTGCAAAGGGTATATGATATTCCAGCAAACGTTCCAGACCCAAAGGATATGCCACTTGCAAGAAAATATCACGAACTTCATTTGGCTGGTAAGGATGAAGAAATTCCTTATAAGGCAATGATGCTTACAACCGTTGTATGCGAAGCTGCAAGAATGGTTAGACTTGAAAACGGTCCTGAAAGTTTCCCATTCTTACTCAGTGCAGTTTCAATCGGTAAGGTTGCGCTACTTGGCATACCAGGCGAACCATTTAACGGAATAGGCAGTGCATTAAAACAAACCGAAGGCTATGATATGGTTGTACCTTGTTGTTTAGTAAACAGCCACGAAGGTTATTTCCCAATGCAAGACTCTTATGATGAGGGCGGTTATGAAGCAAGGGTTTCAAACTTCAAAGCTGGCGTTGCTGAAAAGATTATTGCTTATGGCAAGGAAATGTTAGCAGATTTAAGAAAATAATAATATAATACACAGAAATAAATATTTATCAAAGAGCAAGGGAGCTTCCCTTGTTTTTTGATGCAAAGAAGGAAACAGTTATGGAAATACTTTTATGTTTAGCAATAGCATTATTTGCAGGGCTTATGCTTTCAAGAGTTGCAAAACTCTTTGGGCTTCCTGCCGTCACGGCGTATTTAGTTGCAGGTATTTTAATCGGACCGTTTTGCTTAGGTAAGCTTGGCGTTGGTGGCTTAGGCTTTGATAAAGAAATGATAGTGACGATGGAACTTATTCCAAAAGTAGCACTAGGCTTTATCGCATTTGCAATCGGCAACGAGTTTAGACTTTCTCAATTAAAATCAATCGGCAGACAAGCCACAATTATCGGCATATTCCAAGCGCTTTTTACAACGCTTGTCGTAGACGTTGCGCTTATAGGTTTGCATTTTATAATTCCTAATGAGTTCCCATTAGAAGCGGCAATTATTATGGGTGCAATCGCATCTGCAACAGCACCTGCGGCAACGCTTATGGTAGTTAGGCAATATAAGGCCAAAGGCCCTGTCACGGACGTTTTGCTTCCTGTAGTTGCGCTTGATGACGCTGTGGGGTTGGTACTATTTTCAGTTTCCTTTGGCGTTGCAAAAGCACTAGTAGCTGGTCAGATTAGTATTCTTGCAATCATTGTTGAGCCTATAATAGAAGTAGTTTTATCCATCGGCTTAGGCGCACTTATGGGATACGTGTTTACGTTTTTTGAAAGGTTTTTCCACTCTCGTTCAAAAAGACTTGCAATGAGCGTTGCGTTCGTGCTTTTAACTGTTTCAATTTCAATGTTGGAATTTAGAATAGGTCAAGTGCACTTTAAATTCTCATCACTTTTAACTTGTATGATGCTTGGAACAATCTTTTGCAACATCTGTGATTTTTCAGAGCAACTTATGGATAGGCTAGATAGGTGGACTGCTCCGATTTTTATATTGTTTTTCGTTATAAGTGGCGCAGAGCTTAACCTATTAGTTTTAACTGATGGAATAGTTGTTTTAATAGGTTTAGTATATATAATCTTCCGTTGTTTAGGAAAATATTACGGCGCATCAATGAGTGCAAGGTTTGCTAAAAGTGAAAAAAATATCGTTAAATATTTAGGAATAACCCTTTTCCCACAAGCAGGTGTTGCTTTAGGTATGGCTATTATGGCAGCTGAGCTAGGTGGCACGATAGGTGCAATAGTTCAAAATTTAACGCTTTTCTCAGTGCTTATCTATGAAATAGTAGGTCCGTTCCTTACAAAGCTTGCGCTAACTAAAGCAGGGGAAATCAATCCAGAAGGCAAAATTAGCCAAAGAAATATTGACAGTCAGCTTACAGACCAAACAAAACTGCAAGGATAAAATTTTAAAAAATTATTTATTTTAATCATAAGTTGTGTTATAATATTAAAAAGACTTAAAAGGAAAGAAAGGCAAATGACAAAGAGAAAAAGCATTTTTTCATTACTCTTAATATTTGTTTTAACGCTTGTTTTTTTGTCAAGCGCATTTGTCACGCCTAAAAACGCCTTTGCAAGCACTAGCATATTTGTAGATATAAAAAATCCAAGTTTTGAAATTATGACTAGTGAAGAGTATGATAAACCTTTCCCAACAGACTGGATTATAAATGGAGATTTTGAACCTGAAAAAATAAAAGTTATATCAACTAACGCTTATAATAAAAATAATTATTGGCAGTTTGTAGGTGGCTCGTATACTGTTGAAAGCAAAGACTTTATTGAAATAGAAAACGAGTATGATTATTTGTTCGGCGTAAAGTTCATTTTTTCTAACGTAAACGACATTCTTACGCTAAATATAAAAAACTTTGATGAAAAGGGCGAGCTTATCGGCACGCATCAAGGTCAAACTGTTGTAAGTGATGAAGCGCACCTTGACTTGTGGCAAGAAACTTTTTTAACGCTTAGTTATGATAGTAGTGTAAAAAAGGTTAAAATATCGATAGAGATTGTCGCTCAAAACGGATTTGTCGGCATAGATAACGTTTATGGCTATAAAAACTTTTTCTCTCTTTATAATGGTGCGTCAATTTCTTTAGAAAGAAACGTTTTGGCTATTCGTTTCACGGCAAAGGTGGACGCTGATAGTTATAAAACCTTATTAAACAGTTATGAAAACGTCACGGCAGGTATAATTGTTTCGCCAAAAGGTCAGGTTAAAAAGTCTGGCGAATTCACTATGAACGGAATAATGGAAAAAGATAAAATTATAGTTATGCCATCATCTTACTGGAATAACCCACAGACGTTTGAACAAGTCGGATATTATGAATATTCTTGCAAACTTGCGTCGCAAGGATATGATAAATTACAGTCAAATTTAGATATTAATTTTACTGTAAGGGCATATATAAAATATACTGAAAACGGAGAAGAAAAAATACTTTATTCAAGTTGGAGCTTGGAAAATAATTGCCGTTCTATTCGCCAAGTCGCAATCAAAGCAAAAGAAGATTTAGACGTATATAATAACTATGACAAAGACCAGCAAGAAATAATCTCGGCATATATCGAAGGAAGAGTTCCTAATTTTGATGGTTTAGACTAGTGCGTTATAAAAAATAATAAACAAAAAATGCAGTTGAGTTTCAACTGCATTTTTCTATTGATAAGAACTATTGCTCTTTAAACCATCTTTTAACGAATTCAGCCATTGCTTCGGCAAGTTTATTTATATCCCAACCCGTCGTGTTAATTATTAGGTGATAAGAATTTCTATCTCCCCAAACGCCGTCTGCAATCAGATATCGAGTTCTGGCACGGTTTTTGTCTATGCGTTTAATCATCTTCTTAAACTGCTTATCAGAAAAAGTCTTTTCGCTTTCAGTAGCACGCTCACGGCAACGCTTGATTTTAGCGTCCATATCAGCACAGATAAATAGGTTAAGTGGGTTTTTATCACTTAGCAAAACGTCAGCATTTCTGCCCACGATAATGCAGTTTTTCTTATTACTAGCAATTTCTTCAATAACCAGCCTTTGTTCTCTTAAGATGTTAACGTCCGGTGCATTTATGTAAATAGGCGACATAAACGAGTGATGAAAAGAAAGCGAATATGTCTGCCAAGCGTGATTAGAAAGTGTGTGCTCAACGTAATCTTCGTCAACGCCGTGCCTTTTTGCAATTTCAGTTATAATTTCTCTATCATAATAGTCGTATCCTAAAAGTTCCGAAAGCTTTTTTCCAAGCTCTCTTCCACCACTTCCAAACTCTCTGCTAATTGTGATAATATTCATATAAAGCCCCTTAAAAAGTATTTTGAGTAAATGACAGTTATATATTTACTATAATAATTATACTATAGTTTTCCAAAAATTTCAATATACTTTTTAAAATTTATGCTTAGGGGATAAATTGTTTCAAATATGACAAAACCTGTCATTATGTATTGATAAAATATACTTATAAATCAAATAAGGATATTTTGTATGAGTTTAAGAAAGTGGAAAAATGAATTCTCGAAAAAAGAGTTTGTTCAAGTTATAAAAGCAGTTGCCATTAAATGTATGGATTGTTTTAATTATACACGAAATCCATATATCGTAGAAAAAACGCTTCCAAATTCTACACTAATGCGTTGTTATTCGTCAGGTAAGTATACAATTATTGCATACGACTATGTCAAATTCAAAAGAAATTTGAGAGGTTTTAGTTATGAAGAACAGTATATTTTTACCGTTCAAACAATGGCTCACGAAATGCGACATTATTATCAACATAGACAAATTATGGCAAAACAACCCATTGAAAATGAAAAAACTATTGATTTTTGGGTGAAAAATTCAATTGTTAAAACACGAGGGATGAAAAAAACAAATAACTACGAATATTTCTTTTCAAGTGCTGAACTTGACGCAGTTTTGTTTGCTCATATTTTTACTTTAGACCATCTTGAAAGTGTATGTCTTATGCCGATATGCAATAGAACACATTTTAAGGCATTAAAAAAATTATATAAGCAAAAAGGCGGTAAAAATATACAAAAATACTTTCCAAACAAAATGAAAAGATTTGTATAATTGTTAAAGCAAATAAAAAATCCTACACATATTTTATCAACGGCGTGCCGTTGCATATCATCATTGCGAGTTATGCGAGCTATAATGCAACAATGTTGCTATAATGTAAAATTTGTTTTACTATAATTCAAATTCTTTAACTCGCAAATGATAATCGCAAAGCAAAATGATAATTCGCTATCGCTCAAATGATAGTCAAATCTTAAAGAATTTGACATAAAAAAACGACAAGAGAACATCTTGCCGTTTTTTGGCGGAGAAGAGAAGATTCGAACTTCCGATGCCTTTCGGCATACACGCTTTCCAAGCGTGCACATTAGACCACTCTGACACCTCTCCAAAAAGTCTAAAACTTATTTTAATATATTTTTATCATAAATGCAAGTGTATTTATTAAAATTAATTAAGAATAATTTTTTTATGCCCTATTGACATACAATAATATATATATTATAATTATTATAATGATAAAAAAGGAGATTTAATAATATGGCAAAAAAGAAAGATTATTTTGGATTAGAGTGGATAGTTAGTTTAATTTTAGCAATAATTCCTATCACTTCACTCGTTTTAGGCATTTTAACACGCTTTCAAGAAGGCAAATACGTTGCGGCAATTTTAAGATTAGTTTTGGGCTGGAATATCATTTGGATTTTAGATATTATATTTATGTATAAAGACCAAAAAATCTTGAGAGTTTTAGATATTTAAAAAACCTAGTATTTATAAAGAAAAGTCACTCGTTTATGCGAGTGGCTTTTTTTATTTAAACACAACATATTGTGGTTTTTATAAAAAATATTTACAAAATATAGTAAAAATCTATTGACAGCAATAGTATAAATGTGGTATAGTAAAAAGGCTCACAAAAAGAAAAATACTAAAGGAGAAAAAGATATGTTTCAAGTAAAGAAAAGGGACGGAAAAATTGTAGAATTTGATATGTCAAAAATCACAACGGCATTATCTAAAGCGTTTAATGCAAAGCAGATTGACTATACTGCTGACATTTTAAACACGCTTGCACTTAAGGTGACGGCAGATTTTTCAAAGAAAATCAAAGACGGCGTTATCAACGTTGAAGATATTCAAGACAGTGCCGAAGTTGTATTAATTCAATCAGGATACGTTGACATTGCAAAAAGTTATATCCTTTATCGTAAACAAAGAGAAAAAGTTCGTAATATAGGCGAAACAATCGTTGACTACAAAAAGGTTGTTGACGACTATTTAAAGGTTGCCGACTGGCGTGTTAAGGAAAACTCAACCGTCACGTATTCTGTTGGTGGTTTAATTCTTTCAAACAGTGGTGCTGTCACGGCTAACTATTGGCTTTCTGAAGTTTATGATGATGAAATCGGCGATGCGCATAGAAACGCTGATATCCATATTCACGACCTTTCAATGCTTACAGGTTATTGTGCAGGTTGGTCACTTCGCCAACTCATTAAAGAGGGCTTAGGTGGCGTTCCAGGCAAAATCACGTCATCACCAGCAAGTCACTTGTCAACGCTTTGCAACCAAATGGTAAACTTCTTGGGCATTATGCAAAACGAATGGGCAGGCGCACAAGCATTTTCTTCTTTCGACACATATCTTGCTCCATTTGTAAAGGTTGATAACCTAACTTATAAAGAAGTTAAACAATGTATTCAATCTTTCATCTACGGTGTAAACACGCCAAGCAGATGGGGTACGCAATCTCCATTTACAAACATCACTCTTGACTGGCTAGTTCCAAACGACCTTGCTGAAATGAACGCACTCGTCGGTGGCAAGGAAATGGACTTTAAGTATAAAGACTGCGTAGAAGAAATGGGTATGATAAACAAGGCGTTTATCGAAATTATGATTGAGGGTGACGCTAACGGCAGAGGTTTCCAATATCCTATCCCAACATACTCAATCACTCGTGACTTTGACTGGTCTGAAACAGAAAACAACAAGCTCTTATTTGAAATGACTGCTAAATACGGCACGCCATACTTCTCTAATTACATCAACAGCGATATGGAACCAAGTGACGTTCGTTCAATGTGCTGTAGATTAAGACTTGACTTAAGAGAACTTCGCAAAAAGTCTGGTGGTTTCTTCGGTAGTGGTGAAAGCACAGGTTCTATTGGTGTTGTTACAATTAACTTACCAAGAATTGCATATCTTGCTGAAAACGTTGAAGATTTCTATAAGAGATTAGATAAACTTATGGATATTTCTGCTCGTTCACTTAAAGTTAAGAGAGGCATTATTACAAAACTTCTTGATGAAGGTCTTTACCCATATACAAAGCGTTACCTTGGTACATTTACAAACCACTTCTCAACAATTGGTCTTATTGGTATGAATGAAGTTGGTCTTAACGCTAAATGGCTACGTAAAGATATGACTCATAAAGAAACACAAGAGTTTGCTAAAGACGTTCTCAATCACATGAGAGAAAGACTTTCTGACTATCAAGAAGAATATGGTGACCTTTACAACTTAGAAGCTACACCGGCAGAAAGTACAACATATCGTTTTGCAAAACACGATAAAGAAAAATATCCTGCAATTATTACTGCAAACGAAAATGGTACACCTTACTACACAAACTCTTCACACTTACCTGTTGGTTACACAGCAGATATTTTCGAAGCACTTGATGCACAAGATGAACTTCATACACTTTACACATCAGGTACAGTATTCCATGCATTCTTAGGTGAAAAACTTCCTGACTGGAAAGCTGCTGCAAATCTCGTTAAGAAAATTGCAGATAACTACAGACTTCCATACTACTCAATTTCACCAACATATACAGTATGCTGTAACCATGGTTACATTCAAGGTGAAGTTTACACTTGCCCTGATTGTGGTGAAGCAACAGAAGTTTATAGCCGTATTACTGGTTATTACCGCCCTGTTCAGAACTTTAATGATGGTAAAGCACAAGAGTTTAAGGATAGAAGAGTTTACGATATTATTCACTCAAGCTA
>JAZNCJ010000001.1:0-23379 GCA_045587465.1 Christensenellaceae bacterium | reverse complement strand
ATATTAGTCACCTATTAAAATTTTTGCTAGTGGCATATGTTGTTGACAACCATAAATATCGTCGTCAGCTAAGCTACCACTAATATTTTTTCTTGGGAATGTTATTTTCAATGAGTTTACAACGTCATAGAAAATAAAGTCAATGAGTTTAATGTCCATATTGTAAGCCTTTGCAACCATTTCTTTGGTCAAAAGAGACTTAACTTTTTCGTAATTTTCTTTTGTATCGAAAATCAAGTCGAAAGTAATGTAAAGTGGACCTGCGTTTTTACTTCTTAAAATTTTTGTGTAATTGATAAGTGGTTGTTTCATAATTACACCTCCATAATTTCGATTTTAGCAGTTTCAGAAAGGTCGTCAACTTGGACTAAATGGAAAACTGAGAATTCATACACTTCACCGATATGGATATCTGATGGCGAGAATGGGAAAGCTAAGTTTCCAGCTGATGATTTTCTGCCAACGTAGTCGCAGTGAAGCATTCTACTTCTTGCAAGTGCGCAAACCGTATCTGCAATCGCTTGAGTTTTTGCAACGATATCGATAATTACTGAAAGTGAAGATTCTTTGCCACCACTGAGTTTAAATGACAAGTTGTAATCTTCTGGCTTAATAATGTCTTTTGTGTTTTCTTTAACGAAATCAGAAACCGTCTTTGTGATTAAATCGATATGAGCGATAGTGTTATCGTCATTAATTGTTGCTGGACTGATTGTTCTAAAACCAGAACATTTAACGCCTTCAAGTTTAAGTGTTGGAACTTCTGCCATCTTAAATTCAGAGCCAGAAACTCTAACTGTTCTTTCATCGATTTGTTCGAACTTACTGTTCTTAAGGTCAGCAACTCCGTCTGGTTCGAAAATTAGATATGGGTTTGTTTGTTCATAAAGTGTATGAGCAGCAACTCTATCTACTGTACAACGCTTTTGTGGGTTTGCTGGGCGAAGTTCAAAGTGGTCTTTATACATATAACCTTGCATAACGTCTGCTGCAGAAACTGGTTCAGCACACATTCCACCACATTCCATAATCTTTGCCATATGGAAAGCAAGACCGTGGTCATAACCTTCAAATAGGCAAGGTGCAGCGTAGATTGCTGTATCACACGCTCTACCACATAAGATTACGTCAACTTTTTGTTCTAACATTTTCATAATAGGTGCAACACCTATTTGGCTAACGATAGTTTCGCTCTTTTCAATTTCTTCTCTGTTTGCTGGGAAACATTCGCTCATGTTAATCATTTTGCCATTATCGTATTTTTCCAAAACGTATTCCTTTGAAACGTCACTGTAGATAACAGCAAGCTTAAATGATAATTTCTTTTCCTTGCAAATTTCAAATAAAATTTCTTTGAGCCATTCAACGTGACGCTTACTACCTGCGCCGCCAGCAGAACCAATAATAAATGGTGCTTTATGCTCTAATGCCTTTGGAAGTGCCAACGCTAAGTCACGCTTTACTGCATTTCTGTCAGTAAAAGACTTGCCACTGCCTAAGTAATATGGACCAGGGTCTGTAGAACCTGCGTCAACGCCTAAATAATCAACTTTTTCTGAAAATGCGTGTTCTAATGATTCTTCACTATAACCATAGCCAAGCATTCCGGTTAATGCAACTATTTTCATTGTTCATTCCTTCTTGTTTTTTTCTTTATTATATCACTATTCTATTCCTTTGTAAAGTCATTTTTTAATTTTTTAAGCATTAATGGTTTGCATTTTTATTAAAAAATCTTGCAATTTTATTAAAACGTGGTATAATTAATTAGAAATAACAACAAAAAGGTCGAGATTATGGACATTAAAAATTTCATTTTATCATATTACAGCAACGCAACTGAAGGAGTGCACATACAAAAGGTCACAAACAGCGCAGTTGCACAAAAACCACACACGCACGAGTATTTTCAGGTCTTCTACGTAATAGAGGGGCACCTCACCCACTTCGTTGGAAAGACGTCATCAACTCTTTATCGTGGGGATATGACGATAATTCCACCAAACAAACAGCATCACATTGGTCCAACTGATGATGGCACGGCTTTTTTTTCTTTTTCTTTTATTCCAAGCATATTTGATGAAAAAAAACAAAGCGACACTATTGCCATGCAATTTTTAAAACAATTGGATAGTATAAGTGAAAATGCTATTCACCCAAAAATTACACTTCCTAACGAAGATTTGCTTTTTATAGATACCGTTATGGAAAGAATTTATAAAGAGTTTAGCCAAAATAATATCGGCTCTAAAGAAATGATAAAGGCTAGCACGGTCATATTACTTACAATTTTTGCACGCACTTATTTTGAGTCTATAAATGGTAGTATTCCCGATAGATTTGACAACCTTAATCAATACGTTTTACACTGTATAAAATATATCGAAGCAAATCTTCACGAAGACTTATCTCTAACTGAAATGGCAAAGCGCTCTGCAATGTCAAAGAGCAGTTTTTGCAATGCTTTTTTAGAAATTACAGGTCGTCCTTTTAAGAAATATCTAAACATTAAAAGGATTGAACACGCAGTTGCACTTATCAAAAAAGGCTATCAATTGACTTCGGTTTGTTCGCTTTGTGGATATAAAGATTACAGCACTTTTATAAGAAATTTCAAAAAAGTAATGGGAACCACACCATCTCATTTCACTCAAAATTAAACGATTTTTTGCGTTTAAGTTTTTATAAAATTACAAAGTTTAATGCACAAAAAATCTTGTCAAACGTATATTTTTGTGCTAAAATAAATTTATAAATATAAATTTTTACGGAGAATTATTATGAGCAAACAATTTATGATTGGAAGTAGTAAAAAAATTATTACTCCACCACTAGGAACTCCCCTTTATGGATATACAACAAAAAGACCAGCATCTAGTGTGAACGACGATTTAACAGTGACTGCTGTTGCCTGCGAGCAAGACGGACTTCGTGGCGTTATAATCAGTGCTGACATTTGTAGCGTGACCGAACAAATCGTTGATACGATGAGAGAAAAAATCAACAAAGAAACTAATATTCCAAAAGAAAACATATCTTTCTCTGCAACACACACCCACTCTGGCCCAGCAATTAAATCGTCTGGTGGTTGGGGCGTTGCTAACACAGAATACATAAACGGAATTTTAATTCCACAAACTGTTGCAGCTTCAGTGGAAGCTTCTAAAAATATGGTGCCTGCCGTTATGGGCGTCGGAACAACACAAAGCCTTGTTGGTATCAATAGGCGTGAAATTGATGAAGACGGCAAGGTTTTATTAGGACAAAACCCATTTGGCGTTTGCGACACGACTATGACAGTTCTTGCTTTCAAGGACTTAAACGGCAAAAACATTTTAAATATGGTTCACTATAGTTGCCACGGCACGTCTGCTGGTAGATGCACAAAGATTACACGTGACTGGCCAGGCATTATGGTTGATGCGTTAGAGCTTCAATCGGGCGCAACAAGCGTGTTCTTCAACGGTTCTGAAGGCGACATGGGCCCAAGAATTTCTAATGGTAGCACAACGGGCGAAACGGGCGACGTTGACTACGTAAACGAAATCGGTAATCTCGCTGCAATCGATGCTGTTAGAGCATTTAGAAGTATTAAAGATTTTACAGAAGTTGATTTTGGCATTATCAAGGGCGCAATTAAACTCCCATATAAACCTATCCCAACCTTAGAAGAAGCAACGGCAAAGCTTGCTAAACTCGACGCTCAAGAACAACTTATCGAAGTTGACTTCCGTGAACACGCAGTACTTCAAGAAACAATCAAGATGCATAAAGAAAACGCAAAGTTCGATGACCATATGCATATTGACCAAGTAATGTTTAAGTTCAACTCAACGGTATTCGTTCCGTTCCCATTTGAACTTTTCTCTGAAATTGCATTGAGACTTAGAACGTATAGCCCATTCCAAAACACACTTTGCACTTGCAACACAAACGGCTCTCACTTCTATCTCCCAACACAAACAGAAATGGCAAGGGGTGGCTATGAAATTGAAATTTTCTTGTATGCAACTCTTTATAAACTTCAAAACAACACAGATGACACAATCATCAAAGAAAACTTAAGACTTATGAGAGAATATTTAGCAAATAAATAATTTAAAACAAACATAAAAAGACGAACACGAAAAGTGTTCGGCTTTTTGTTTTATCAGTTAAATTCAATTTATAGCGTTTAATCGGATATTGCGCTTTTTATAAGCGAGAAGATAAAGAATCCAAATGCTGCGATAAATAAAATAAACATAAAAAGTTCTACTATAAATATTCCTGTGTTAAGGCAACCTATAGTGAAAGCCACGGCGAATAACAATATTGATATTATAGCATATATCTCTTTATTTTTAATGATAGATATGATATAGACTACTACAAGGACAAGTAGCATTATAACAAGGAAAGCGAGTATTAGTCCATTTTCGCCACCACCTAGAAGTGCCGTTATGCCTATAGCCATCATACTAAAACCAAGCATTGACCACGCTAATAGCAATAATAAGGTTCTTACAAATTTTTCTGGGTCAATTTGTTCTCTGCCAATGGACCAAGCGCCAAAACATAGTAGCCCTGCAATTATATATAAGCAACCATATCCAATACCACTTGCTTCTGTATCAAGCATAAATACAAAAGTGGTGATAATACAAAACAACGTAACGAGTTTATAATAAAATTTTCTAAAAGTTTCCATTTTTCCCTCCTACCATTTAGCCAATGCTAAAATACTTCTAAACACAAATACTGCAACTGTTAAACACAAAAGTATTAAGCCAATTACCGTAGGCGCAGTTGTAAAACAGAAAATTGCATAACAAGCAATGCCTAATCCCAATATTGTAGGGATAAAATCGCTAAATAGGTTTTGCCCATCAGAATAATTGCTTTTTGCATTATCAATTTTTAGTGAAAAAGTGATAATAAATAGCAATAGGCTTAACCCAAGAATAACTCTAATGCTCGTAGGAATAGAAAAAATCAAGCCAGCAATACCGCCTGCAATTGCGTGTATTATAACAAACGTTATAATTTTATGTAGCCAGCCATCAGCAAGATAAACGTCAATGTATTCACCATCAGCAAGACCGTCAATACCCGTTATTCTAAACAGAAACGTTCCTGCAAATGGCACAAACATAAGAATAAGTGCCAAAATTTCCACTAACGCAAGCATACCAATAAACACTGCATCAATGATTACAGGGCCAATAATGCCAGTACAGCAAAATATGACTGCCAAAATCATATGAAAAATAAATCTTTTTATGCTCATAAACTTTTTTTCTTACTAATAAGTAAGCCCTCCTATAATGACGATTATAACATATTGCTCTTAAAAAAGCAATAAATAGTTAAATTTCAAGCCAGATTTTTTTGTAAAGTCAACAAAATTAAAAACATCAAAAAAAGCCTGCTCTTTTAAAAGATAGTCGGCTTTTTTAATTTTATTATTATATATTATTGTGTTTTGATTTAATATACATCAGTTATGTATAAATTTTTTAGTCAATTCTTCCATAACGTCGCAAGGCGTCAAGCCTTACTTTTTCAATCATTATGCTAAGCTTTTCTAGTCGGTCATGGTCGCTTTCTAGCCTTTTTGCTTGCTTTATAAAATCGTTCTTATTATCCGAATAAACAAATTCAGAGTAGCACTTATGCGCCCAATGGTTTCGCACCTTTGTTATATCTTTTAAAAACTCATAGTCTGAATCAGAGAAAAAATGATTATCATCGCTTCTATCTAATTCTTTTAGATTCTTTAACAATTCGCCAAGCGTCATTTTATTTTGCTCTATAATATTTAAGGTTTTATCCATATCCCCTGCTTTCATACCAGCAAGAATTAGTTTAACGTCATGCTCTATAGTTTGGCAATGCATTATCGTTTTGCCAACGTAAAAATGAAAATCGGTTAAATTATTTATCATTTTATGCTCCGTAATTTCTTTAAGATTACAACAATTATAACACACCACCTTAATTTTTTCAATCGGTTTAGCAACACAAACAAAAAGCACCCATCAAAATGGATGCTTTTCTTTTTGTATGTGTGGGACATTATCTCGTTTTTAGGTATAGTGTGTGGGACAAAAAGTATTTTTTAGGTTTATTTATTAACTATACTTTTTGTTGCTTCAATTTTTGAATCAGTATACAATACCACATCTTTAATGACGAGTTTTTGTATCGCCAATATATAACTGTTTATAAATGTATAATCAATTTCGCCATTTTTTATTGGAAGATAAATCGTTGTGGCATTCATTTCTTCCCTATTAAACTTATGTCCATAATCATATTTTTTATTTGACGTTGCTGTTTTACAAGAAGAGATTATAAAAAATGCAATATTCTTATTAAATTCTTTAAATTTTGGTACAAGCTTTTGAACATGCGAATACCCAATAAACGCTTTGTCTTGATAAAACATAGTTTCCGCCCCTATAGTTGTATCTGAACAAGTCAACGTATTGCCTTGATTAAGAGGTTTCAAATTAGAAAATCCCATAACCCCATTATTAACTGATTGGTTTGATACTAAGGGAACATTTCCCCCATTATTTAAAATTTCTTCGTTTGATAAACGATAATATTTTGTTGGATTAATATCAAACAATCTTCTTAAACTATATTTCTCCCATTCAATGTTATTAAAATCGCTTAATACTTTTTCTTCTTCCGCAGTTAAAACATAATCTTTTATTCCTGTAGCTAATAAATAAGCTTCCAGCTCGGTGGCACGACGAGATTCTAACTCGGTGACACAACGAGATTCTAGCTCGGCGACAAAGTTTTCCATAAATTCAAAATTAATTTGTCTACATTTCACAGGTAGTTTAATCTTACATTCCTTTGCTATTTTCCAGTGGCGAGCATAACCTAGGTTAGGAATTTTTTTCTGCCAAGCAGTTATTATCCAAAGCAAAGAACGATAGCTTTTAATAGTAGGCAATAAAACCTTAACATTATCAAGGACGGAAAAACTTTTTTTAGCTATGTTAAAAGTTCTTGTGTGGTCGCCAAAAGTAATATATATCGGATGTTCTTTATCACAAATAAATTCTGGGGAATTAGTATAGCCAATAATTCCATTGTTAGTAGACTCTGCAGAATATGCTGGATATACATATCTGTCAGACAAATCTTCCTTTGACAACATATTTGTTACTTTCTGAGGGTTAAATAACTCTCTTACTTTATATTCGCCCCACTCAACATTTTTTAATTTCTCGTTAAGCAGGGCATCTATTTTCCCAGGCGGTCATCCTCCTTATTTTGTCCTTTTAATAGAGTTGAAACCTCCCAAGCAAGATAATCTCTTACCGCTTTTTTAAAGTCTTCAAGTGTAGGCTTTGTATCTATAGGTGCTGTTTGATTCCAATCTGCGCCATTTTTAGGGTCAATTGTCCCTTCGTAGTATTCTTTTTCGCTAAAGATTTTTAATTTAGACTTTCCATAACGAACCAAATCAACAATTTCTTGATAACGTTCTTTTGCTCTATCGGTATCAAACAAGTTTTTGCTTGCTTTTTTACGATTTGTCCTCGTATAGCCGTCATTAGAAAAATCAATAAACTTTACAATATCGTCTTTTTGATGAGCTTCGCCAACACGGAAAACGTAAACGTAGGTTTGAACGCTAGATTTTCCTACAAATAAATCGCCTGGCATCTTAATACTTGCAAGAAGTGTGCTGTGCTTTAATATTCGTTTATTAAACTCAATTGCTTTTCCTGAACCTGCTGAATTTTGTATAATAATCGCTGCATAGCCTTTATTCATCATAGAAAGAGCTTTTTCAACGAATATCATTCCATTTCCTGGCTTAGAATAAGGTGGATTTAACACGAACGCTGTAGCAGGGAATTTTTCATTTGTTTTACCAAAACCGTAATGCCCATTAAACGTTAAAGAGTCTTTATTTAAGATATTAGAACTACCATCACCCATTAAAATCATATTTAAAACTGCTAGCATATAAATGTTAGGGAGTATTTCTAAACCTAATAATTGATTTGCTTTTATATGAACTGATTTTACCGCAAGTTCTTCAGGCGATTGAATCTTCTCTTTTGCATCTATTAACATTTCGTTCATTGCAGCAACCAAAAGACCTGCTGAACCAGTCGCAAAATCCCAAACGTAAGAGTCCATATCCACTCTAGCAAGACGGCAAAGAAGCGTTGAAACATAAGATGGCGTTAAAACAACGTCGTTAAGTTGGTCTTGGCTAAAACCAAGCCACGAATACATTTCGTTAAATAATTTACCTGTAAAATCTGTAGTTAAACCGATTTTATAATAAATTCCCAAATCATCAACTATTTTGATAAATACTCTTTTTAGTTGACTTTCTCCATTAACAGGTTTATTGATATTGTCATTAGTTAAAGTGTTTTTTAATGTTCTAACAATTAAATCTTTCTTGTCTTTTGGTAATTTTTTAGCACCAAGAAATGCTTCTATTTTTCTTATCATAATATCGCCATCGGTATTACCACTTTCATCTGACGATTTTAAATCTGCCTTTGTTAAAGGATAGACCTTATTATCCGCATCTCCTAGCGTAGCCATAATAGAAGCTGCAACTAAATAAGCTCGTTCATCTTGTCCTAATCCATCTTCATTTTTATAAATATCGTTATTTAATTTTACAATGCTTGCCGTTATTTCTTCTTCTCTACGTTCTTTTAATTTTACAATTTCTTCTTTACTTAGAGATAAATATTTAATTTTTTCAATAAAATCGCTAAAATATTCCTTTTTTAAGAAGGAAAGGTCAGTATATTCTGCAACTTTTTGCCCCATACCAAAATTACTTTTTGCAACGTAATATACCCCTACTAAGTGAACAAGCTTTCCATTTTCATCTTTATAACCTGTTACACCTATAGCTATAACATCGGTATAGCTTGTGTAGTGGAGAATAGCATTTGCATAGTGAACTGCACCATTTACTGCAAACGATTTAATATTGTTATAATCTGGTTGTCCATTGACTAATCTGTTTGCAATATTTCCTTCACTATCCAACTTGATTAACTTGTCTTTATAACCCTTATATTCAATTAAAATAGGATAATCTTTACCATCTTTAGAGCGCAATAAAAGTTTAGAGTCTGGTCTATTACCTCCTTTTCCACCACTTTTTGAATAATAGTCATTAAGCGCTAAGTCAATTTCCGTATTCAATGATTCTTGTTCTAATTTATAATCTAATTTGTATGATTTTAACCAACCATTTACTAAATCTGCAATATTTGGTTCTACCGATTGTATTTTTTTAGCCATTACTTTTTCTCCTTTAACCCTTTTTCGATAATTTCCGTTAGAAAATCGTTTATGCTATAAGCGTAATTTTCATTTTCCTTTATTTCGTTTACCTTTTCCCTAATCTGCTTATACATTTTTGGTGGTAAACGCAACGGAAACGTAACCTTATCAACCGTTGGCGTTTTTGTTTTATTCATATCATAATCTCCGTTTTTATAATGATATCATAATATTATAGCATTATGATATCATATATTTAATAAAAAGTCAAGTGTTTGATATAATATAATTCAAATCCAGGAGTGGGAGAGTTTTACCATACATTGACTTAAAGTGTGTGAGACAAAATCTATCGTGGCATTTTTCCAAAAAATTGTATTGAAAACATGCAAAAACTAATAACACTTATGAAAATTGTCGCAGAAATTTTCATAAAGAGGAAGAGCAAGCCGTTAAACTTATAAATATAGCTTTAGCATATTTATTGTTAAATGGGCTTTGCTCTGACGAGCCCCTGACAGACACTCTTACGCTTCGCTACGGAGTCCTCGCACATCAAAGATTGCCCATCATATGACGGACGAACGGCAGTTAGACTCTTTCGCCAAGGACAAACAAAAAGAAAGAACACCAATTTTGGTGTTCTTTTCTTTTTGGCTGAGCGTGTTGCTCAAAATTCGAACTTTCTAATTCTTCTAGCGTTATATTCTCTTCTTTTCCGTTTGCGTTGTAAATTATCTTTATTTTATCATCATAAACGAATATCTTGTTGATAAACGTATCAATTAGTTTTGCTTTTCCTTTTGTAGTTGAAACGTCTATTTCTCTAAAATGCAATAGCGCCATTTTGAACTCTTTAACCGTTAAAATCGGCATCTTTATTTTCTCTTTTTCAAGCTCTTCTTCAAAAAGTCGTTTTTGCGATTCTATCTCGTTTAACTTTTTCAGCGAGTTCCGCAGAGTAATATTCGGCATAACCTTCTAATAACGATTCAAGAAGTATTCCACTTGCATCTTCGGAAATTTTTTCAGTAGCCGATATAACCCTAACTCCGTTTTTCTTTAATAAAGCCTTGTATCTTGCCGAGTCGTAACGATTACGAGCAAAACGGTCTAACTTCCAAACGAGCACGGCATCAAAAAACTTCCTATTGCTGTCGGCAATCAACCTTTGAAAGTCTGGTCTATCGTCAGTCTTTGCAGAAAAAGCCCTGTCAATATACTCACCGATAATTTCAATATCATTATATTTTGCGTACTCGTAGCATTCACGAAGTTGCCCTTCGATACTTCCTTCACGCTGATTATCCGACGAATATCTTGCATATATAACCGCTTTCATAATTTCCTCCTTTGTAACAACTCATCTTTTTGACATAAATCGTCATTTATTTTTATCACTAGTAAAAGATATAAAGTTAATAATATACTATAATTTAATTTATGCAGTTCTGCATCTTGTCCATTTTTACGTTGGGTACCATGAAGATAAGTATTTCTTAAATCATATCCATTAAAGTATTTTTGTTTATTTAAATGAAAGTTTATATATGAACATTCTTGTTTTGCCAACAGAGAAGACTCTATAGTAATCCATCCCTTTTCCAACAACTCATTAACAATGTCTTCACAGCCTAATTTTACATAGGTATTATATAATGCAAATTCGTTTGTATATAAATCATACAAAATACGAACCTTTTTTAAGTTGTTAAAAAATATATAACCATCATTATCTATATCTATTATTTTTTCATCAATCATATATTTTAAATCACATTTTCTGTGTTCTTCATATTCATTTATATTAATCTTCTCATGTAAAAGTAGTTTAAAAAAATTATCATATTCTTTCCTCTCTTTATTATTTTCAAAATAGGTCAACAATGTTTGGTCTGAAAACAACCAAAACATTAAGGCATTACATTTATCCATTTGCGGATATATGTATTTGTTTTCTACGAAACTACGCACAGTTTCAATTGTAACCGGACGAGAAGAAATTTCAATTACATCATGTCGAACTTTTCCATATTTTACTAATGAATCATATTGTTTTAAAAGACTTTCAAATTCACAGCATATTGTTCTGCATTTTTCTAAATAAGTGCTTCCTTTTGAAGGCATATTTACTGAAAAATCGTTCAAAGAAAATTCTTCCGGCAAATAATTCTCGAAAAACCACTGAACAACTTCTTCCAAACAAATATTATGTACTGATTGCAAATAATCTCTATATGCCGCTACAGCTATTTGCGTGAATTTGTTTATCAATTCGAATTCATGTCCAAAAAAATAAAAGTTCTTAAGTTTTCTATCAAACAACACTCTCGTTAAGGTATGCATGCTATTTGTTTTGCTAATATTATTAATTCGCATTTGTGAATCAGTCAGCCCCAAAATATATATTAAGTTGTTAAGTAAAGTTGGATAATCTAAATTTTCACTAATCCATTTTTTACTAATTAGCAAGCTAAGGTTATTTGCTGTATAATCTAATTTAAAATCGTCCTTTATTTCATCTGAAAAACCTACTTGAATGTCAGTATGAATACCTCCGCCTTTCTTTTCATCGAAAAACTTTTTCACCAATTCATCGTATCTATCTTTTGCCAATATTCTCGTGTCATCAGATATCGAAAAGTCATCGAATACTGGAAGAGAAATAATTATTTCCAAAGTATTAATGTGCGCATGTTCTGAGTTTATATAGTTAATGGTTATTGTTTCTTTATCATATTTATCTAATGATGAGGGTAAAAACAACTCTTTTTTTAATTCAGTGGAAAGATATTTTTTTAATAGCAAGTCAAAAGCATTATCATCATCTATTAACTGTTCTCTTAGATGTTTATCATAGGTATTTACTATTTTTTTATAATGATAAATGTAATGAGTATTAATTCTTAAATTTTTTAATAATGCGAGAAATTTTTCGCAATCAATTTTCTTAAATAAATTAAACTTCTCAAATAAATATAAATATTCTTCTGCATATCCTTGCATCTTATCAACTTTTAAGTTTAAAATATTTGGATTCTCTATTTTATTAAAGAAAGTCCCAATAATTTTCAATAAGGCTTTTTTAGTTTCAATATTAAGAAGTTTTTTATCTTCTTCATTAACAACTAAAGATTTTGCATCGTCATCAATATATTTAACAATATTATAAAGTTCTAAAACTTCTTCTAAAGAATTAGATTCTTTACTAAAATCAAAAATTCTTAATTTTTCTAATGACTTATTAAGCATGTAAGAATAAAAATAATCTGACCTACTATAAAATTTAACTCGCTCTTTATCCATTAATCTATTGATCTACTTCCTCTCTTATTCTTCTTTCATTTTGTAAGTAATCATATCTTGGTTGAGTTTATAAACGGCTTCTTTCTTTTTGTTTATTGTTTTCTCCAAAATTCCATACTCTACAAAAGTATTTAATATTTTTAATCCCCCGGGCTTTGACATATAATTTTGAATATACTCGAAGAAGTTTTTATAGTTAAAATAACCATCTGGATTATGAACTATAATTTTTTTCAAATATCCCCACTCTGTAGACGTTAATGAGTCGCCCGTCTTAGATAATTGTTTTTGAATTTCATCTAGATTCTTATATACCAAGCTATACTTTATAGCTGTTTCTAATATATAACCTAAGAAATACGTTAAGTCATTATTTGTATTTCTCGTGTTAGAAATTGCTTCGTAATATTGCTTTTTGTTATCATTTATTGCTTCACTAATAAATAATGGCGCTTCGCCTATTTCAAAGAGATAATGTAACCAAAACGACACCATTCTCGCTGTTCTACCATTATAGTCAAAATATGGATGAATATATAAAATATAATAATGGCATATATGAGGCAAAAGTGCTGAGTATTTTTTTATACTCTTTGGATCATTCACAAATGCAAACAAACTGTCCATGCACTCTTCAATAATTTCTACGTTAGCGCCTTCATAACCACCTATATATACACTTTCATGCCTATAATAAGCACCTCCCTTTAATTTATCTTCTTCCTCTAATGAATTTCTACTCAATATGTTATACAAGTTGAGCAAATTTTCTTTATTAAAAGTAGGTTTTTCCCTAATAATAAAATTAATTGCATCAAGCATGTTTTTAATGATAATATCATTCTTATCAATCAAGTTTGTCTTATTATAAATTTCTTTTATCCTCTTATGCGTTGTTGGGATGTTTTCAACACTTAAAGAGCCCTCTACCTCCGAAAAAACTCTTGACAAAATTATATCATTTACATGCCTTTCTAAAAGAGTCTTTTGATTGACCTTGTAATCTTCTATCAAGCTAAATAAATATTGGTTATAATTGTTTTTTAAGTATGCTCCATCCACATAAAAACAATGCTTTGAATTAAACATCTTTAAAGGGATTGTTTTAATAAACTCAGAACACTCATCCATTAAATTTTCTTTTTCATTTAAAAACTGCTCGAGTTTATCTTTTGAAAATAAATATTCTAATTTTTGATTATACCTTAAATCATTAATCGTTGGATATTTATTTCCTAAAATTATCTTTAAGCACTCCATTTTATCCATAACACGCCTCCTTATGTTAAGCTTATTATACAAAAATTTTTACATTTTGTCAACAGTATTGTAAACCATATCGTAAACCAATTATAAACTTTTGTCGATTTTACATATCTCATTTTTTTATAACATTACATCTTTATAGAAGTCAATACTACATGACATTTAAATTAGAAAAAAATTGTCGAATTACCGAAAATTTTCAGTTAAACACGTTTTTGTTAATTATAATTTAATTATAGCACAGTAAATATGACAAGTTCCGTCATATTTATAAAAACCTTGTTAAATATAACCAATATTAAATATCCATGTCTCGTGACAGAAAAAAGGGCTGAATCATGTTCAGCCCTTCCTAAAATATTAAGTTTTATTATATTTTTGTTTCTTTCTCCTTACCATGAGTAATATAGCGGCACCACCCATACTAACAAGAGCTACTGTAAATCCATCACCAAACGCTCCGCCTCCAGAACCACCGGTCGTTACTGAAGCACAACCCGATGTTGCTGGCTTTTCCTTTTTTGGAATTTGTTCAGTTTTAGTTCTTCCACAATCGACACAAGTATATATCCTTTCGCCTTCATGTTCTATTGTTGGCTCCCTTGAAATTATCCCTTCGTCCCAAGCATGTTCGCTAATGTTAGATTTGTCTCCACAAGAGCACTCGTGATAATGGTAGTTTTCATCGTGTTTCCAATCCGAAGAATATTCATGTTCTAACAACTCTCCGTATTTTTCACCACAAATCTCACAAACCGCTTTTTCTGTGCACGTTGCCATCCCACCAGAACATTTTTCTATAATTTTATGACTAGAATTATTGTTGCACGTCTTAACATGTGTGTTGTTGCCGTTACTTGTCCATCCGCCATAATCATGTCCTAACGAATTAACTACTTGTTGAGCAACAAGAACTGTATTACATACACTACAATGTTTACCTTCAGTTAAACCCGTTTCAGTGCAAGTTGGTGTTACTGCTTTATCTATTACTTCGGTATGTCCCAAAGCATTTACGTAATTATCAATATAACTATTGCCACAGCGACATGTATAAGTTGTGTAACCTTGTTCGGTACACGTTGGGGCTGTTACAACACTTTCATAGTCATGTCCTAATGCATTAACCACTTGTTGAGCAACAAGAACTGTATTACATACATTACAATGTTTGCCTTCAGTTAAACCCGTTTCAGTACAAGTTGGTGCTACTGCTTTATCTATAACTTCCGTATGTCCTAGTGCGTCAACTATAATAGTTTCACGGCTTAACTCTTCTTTACATACCGTACAATAAATTACGTTATCATAACATCCTTCATTAGTACAGTCAGGTAATAAATTGTTTTCTACTACAATTTTACCTTCGGTATGTCCCAATGCATTAACGTAATTATCAATATAACTATCTCCACAATGACAAGTATATGTTGTGTAACCTTTATCTGTACACGTTGGGGCTGTTACTACCGAATTGTAATCGTGACCGTTTGCTGATATTTCTTCATACGTACTATAATCGCAATTTTTACACGTTACGTATTCTTTCCATCCTTTTTCTGTACAAGTTGGTGCTTGTGAAACACAAGTAACAATTTCATGTCCAACAATTGCTTTTCCACCGACACAATCTACGGCTACCGATTGATAACTGCCATTTATTATTCCTGAACCGGACAAATTAAGGTCAAACGTCCCTACGCCTAAAGGCAAGAAAGAAAAAGAAACTAACGCAGTTTGTTGTGATATACCACCCGAACAAATAAAAGAAAATTTAATTTGTCCAACCTCAATGCCATTTTCATCTTTTTTAACGTTAGACACAATAGTAGAAGAATCTATTTGTTTATCAACAGAAAGGCATGACAACTTGGTTGGATCATAGGTCACAATAAAGTCTCCTGCAGCGATCGCCGTTTCTTTTTCAGCAACGATATTTAACACAAAATTCTTATCGTAACCATTGTAACTTTCTAAATAAATTTTAGGTAAAATTATTTCAGGCTCATCATAAATAAACGATACGCTTGTAACAACAGAATTTCCATCTATTGCATTAAAATTAATATCGTAAAGTGCAGATGCATCCATCATAATTTCCGCAACTTCGTTTTCAACGTTCTTTAACGCCCTAAAAGTTAAAGTAAAGAGCGGATTGCTTGAGTAAATGTAACTACTAACTCCAGAAAGTGCAGCAAAAGATATCTTTACACAACCTTTCACGGAGTCGTTAACTGAAGTAATTGCCCCATTTAAATTGGTAAGCACCGTGCCCAAACCAACGTTATCAAGCGATAAAAGCTCGCTATCATAATTAATCTCAAACTCTGCAGATGCAAAATTATTAGAATTACCACTTACGTAATAGCTAACACTCGCACTCTCCCCTTGTGCTATAGCACTTGGCGTGGTTGAAACAAATGTTGTGGTTTTAATTGACTGTGCCTTTTCTTTGACGTCAATATAAAAATTTTGCGTTTCTATCGTGATAGGCGAAAAATCCATTGCGTTCGCTTCGCCAATAGCAATGGTTATAGGATAAACGCCAATAGGTGCGTCGCTATTTACCTTAAAAGTGATTTGCCAAATATTTCCACTACCGTTCACACCCGTTGCTGAAGCCATAAAAAGTTCCGCTTCGCCAACGGTTGCAACGTTTGTAGAAACCATCTCGTTTTTAATAATACCCGTAACCGACTGACCGTTTACACTAAACACGTTTGAATCGTAATAAACAAACAACTCTAGACTGCCGACCGACACAAAATTTTCCGCTTTTATATACGCATAGGCATAACTACCTTGCCTTACGGAAATATCACTAGCATAAACTTTAGGTGATGGGCTTTCTTCTGCTTTTGCATTTTTTATACTTGCGCCACAAACAAAGCAAAGTAGCGCAAGCATTGCTAAAACGCAAATTGAAAATCTTTTTAATTTAATCATAATCCTATCGTCGTAACCTTTCCACTGACGTAATCAAGAATTCTCAAAGCTTCAAATGCTTGCAAAATTCCATTGCAATCTATGTCTGCACGCATAAATTCTTCTTCAGTTAAATTATAAAGATCGTTTATGCCCATCAAAAGCATTTGTGCGTCTTTTACGGTAATTGCACCGTCGCCGTCAACGTCGCCAAGACTGTTGGCGTCTATTGCAAGTTTAACGGTTACAGTATAAGCATTTTCTGCACCACCCTTATACGTATAAGAAATACCATCAAACGCTTCAATATAATACTCTAAACCGGCAAGTGATAAGTTTTCTGCACCGATAAACGCAGTGTACTTACTGTTTAATGCATTCATTGTAACGCTCTTCCACTCTAAAGAACCAACCGTGCGATAATAAAGTTTTGCACTCTTTATCATTAGGTTATCAGTTATCGTTGCCGAGATTAAAAGATTATTGTTTGTGTATGCCGTACGAACAGGGCTATGATAAATATTAGGTGCCATAGTATCCATAGACATAATAACTATTTTACCAGACGGAATAGATTCCGTTAAATCGGTTTTAACAACCGTAAAGTTATAGTAATATACTTTACCAGGTTCTACAGTATCGTCAAAGAATGTATTTTCTTCTTGCGATAAAACGTAATCGTTTAAGCGAACGTATAAACCGTCTTCAGCATCTGAACGGTAAATATTGTAACCTAAAAGAGTATCAAAATCGTCTTGCATCCAAGTTAAATTTATTCCCGTTTCAGTCGCTTCACCTTGCATTATCATAGCTTGTGCGCTAGTGGTATCAAGTTCAAAAGTGAACCTACCTGGGTGCTCGTAAAGTTTAAGCCAAGAATCGTCTTCTGCTTCACCATTTTCTATATTAAAGAATAGATTACCGTTTTCAATCGTAGTCTTTAAGGTATATTCCCCACGCCATTCTCTTGGGCTAACGAATTCACCAGCCACTTCGTAATCGGCGTAAGGATAGAAAGAGCCGAAGCGCACTCTTAATGGTATATCCATATTCATATCACGGTTAAATTGAACAACAACCGTTATCTTTTCATTGCCAACAGTTTGAACTCTCTCCCCGTTAGCGTCAAGAATAAACGCATCCGTCACAAACGGGAAAGTGTTTTCAGGCGCAGTGGTGAGTATTTCCCCAAGATTGATATCAGCTAAACTTTGATAATCGTCAAAGTCTAGAATTTGCCTTTCAACCATTTCCATATCCGTAGTACCCCAATAGTTGCCCGAAAGTCCTATCGTTAATTTAGAAGCCCTGTACTCACATGCATTAAAGCGCATCCAATTTTCAACATTAGTATCAGTAAAATTATTCAATATCGCACAGTTTGAATGCGTGCTATTTCCGCCAAATTCAATCCATTTTTGAAATTTTTCCATAATAATGTCATTGGTCAAACACTCTACACTACCTATATTAGGCACTTCTATGATAACTGTTGAGGAACTAGTAGCAGCATGAAAATCCATATCGCAACAACTAGCTAATCTTGCTAACTGATTACTAGTATATAAACCAGCTTCTGAAAAACAAAGCGAAAATTCATTATAGTCTATAGGTTCCCCATTAATCCATTTTCTTTCTTGTGGAATTAACCCAACACTTCCATTAAGTCCATTTCTTTTTATAAACTCATACTCCTCGCGCGTTTCAATACAACATAACTCACCACCCAACATATTGGCAAACGACGAATAAACGATTAGATGGTGATAATTATATGTTGATAATTGAATATACATAGTTTTTGTTTCATCGTTATATATTGCCTTGTCAACTGAAGGGTTAACCCAATTATTGCTAATATAATTAGATGAATTCCAAGTTTTACCAAATTGATCAGTTAATGCATTTCCCGAAAATACACAGTCATAAAACACACAATATGCATCGAATACATTATAAGTTGTGCTTGAAACTGATTTATAATATTTGTTATAACTAATGTCACAATCACTAAAAATACAGCCTACATATATCCCACCTTTTATATAAAAGCATCCTCTATTCATATATTTAACAGGATCTATTGAATGCCCTCCCAACTTATAAAATATAGAATTTGACACCTTTTTTGCTCCGATCTCGCCACCTACCATGATTGCAACTACTCGTCCGCCATCCAATATTCTTTCATATCGAATTAAATCATATACTTGATTAAAAATACAATGATCTGCAAAGTCTATATCTATTTGCGGGTTGCTTACAGTGGTGTAATTTAGTTCTATATATGCTGAGTCTGTTACTTGATGAATATCAACAACGTATTGCCCCATCATATCTGAAGGGAAGATTTTTACTGGTTCGTCCTCAGTGCCTTTAGTTATAAAATTACCTGCGACGTTGAGAGACGGGATGTAAGTATCAGCATATGGGTCGTTAGGGTCATCTGTATAGAACTGAATTTGTGTGCCAGGCTCTACCGTGACAGTAACGCCTTCGGCTATATAAGTAGAATTAGGAATAATATAATAGTTATCCTTTGTAAGCGTCATATCTTCAGTAATTTGACTAGGAAGTATTACGCCGTTTCTAACCCAAAATTCTATAACGCCTTCGTTTGAATATAGCGTTTTATCGTCTTCATCCAAAGCGTTATTTGCAGTTATGGTAACGGTTAGTCTAATCAAATAATCGTTAGGGCAGTTATCATCAATTTTTATAACGAGTGGTAATTCCGTTCCCCTTATAATACTACCTTCACGAAGAAGAGTATCTTTAGTTGAATAAGTTCCAACCCCTTCAAAATTTTGGCTAGCGGTTAAAATTTCTACGTAAGGGTTATCTACGCCTAAACTACTATCGTCAGAAATGGTGACGATAGTATCCTTACTCATACCCCAACGGTTTCTAAGCACTGCCCCTATTTCAATAGTTTCTCCTGCGTCTACTACGCCATCACCCGAGTTGCCATCTGCGATATCCGCGTTGTCGAATAAATACCAGTCGTAAAGTCTTACGTCAGGCTTTGGCATATTAGTTAGCGCCTTATAGATATCTAGTATCATAGGCAAATTATGTGGTCCGTGAGTCCTAGGATCTATACAGTAAGCCTCTTCTTCACTAGTTGCACAAAGTTGTGCCATAATGAATTTTGATGGATACATATCCCTATCGGTAAAGTAAGAGCGAAGTAGTGCTGCCGCACCCGAAACTACGGGCGCAGCCATACTCGTGCCAGAAAGTGCACCGTATCTGCCGTTAGGTAGCGTACTCATAATCTTTTCACCAGGTGCGTAAACTTCGTATTCAATCGGCGTATATGCTTTTACGTCATAGTTAGTAAACACCGACTCTACACCACGACTATCAACGCTCATAACGCCTATAACGTAAGAGAGTGCCGCGGGATAATTAGGGAGCGCCAAAGGTAACAGTTCGTTATGTCTGCCGTCATTACCAGCACTTGCAACTAAACTTGCGGTAGTATATGCAGTTGCTAACGCGTCTTGCACGGCAATAGAACAAGCTGGTCCACCAAAAGACATGTTTATAACGTCCGCACCCATTTCGTAAGCGTATAGAATTGCTTCGGCGATATCGCTTTGGTTAAACACACCGCTTGCTTGACCTGCTTTTACTGCCATAATTTTAGCGTTATATGCAATACCAACCACGCCTTCTTTATTGTTGCAAGCAGCAATAATACCTGCAACGTGCGTGCCGTGGCCGTGGTCGTCCATAGGGTCACCTTCATCACCATCAGCGCCACCGTTGTCCGCAATAGTATCAACGCCGTGGATATCGTCTATATAACCATTATTGTCGTCGTCAATGCCGTTATTTGGGATTTCAGCCATATTAACCCACATATTTGCTTTTAAGTCTGGGTGGGTATAATCAACACCCGTATCGATAACCGCAACGGTAACTGAAGATAGTCCACCAGCGGAAATGCCTTGTTTTTGCAAGAACTTCCAAGATTCTTGAATACTGCATTGCTTTAAGTAATGTTGGTTACCGACCTTTTGGTTACCGCAAACGTCGGATAGTATGCCCGTCGTGTCGCCTTCAACTTCAACCGCTTCCGTTTTGTATATGTAATCAAAGTCAGCAACCAAAACCACGTCTAAAGAACGGGCTTTTTTTACTGCCGTAACAGCGTCAAAATCTCCGTTAAGTTTAGCCTTCCACCAGTTGCCACTCTCCGTTTCCATAAACTTAGAAAGTGATTCAATGCCACATTTCCTAAGATCGTTTGTACGTGTGCCATTAAAAGACTTTTTCATCTTTAACAAAATATGTCCTTGCTCATAAGCACATGTGCCACTATCAAAAGTTTCTGCATAAACGACGTCAAATGGAGCAACCAAGTTACCATCCACGTCAGTCGCTTCACCCGTAAAGGTTGATGCTAAGTCAGTGAGTTCAATCGGCTTGTTGTAAGCCGTTATCCCACCGCACGCAGTTAGCGATAATAAAAAAATTATAGCTAAAATTGATATTATAATTTTCCTTATTTTTTTAGACATTTCTTTTCTCCTTTTTTATAGCATTACTTGTAGCAAACTTTTTCTTTAATTTTTCCAATAATTCTTTCTCTTTAATGTTATCTTTTAAAGTATTATTGTCTTTTGATTCCAACACAATATGTGACTTGATGCCGTAAGAAATGAACAATTATAACCCTTCAAACCACTTATTATATTAGCACTGTTACAGCATGTTTTTTGCAACTCCCTAGTGCAAGCGTTTATAATTAAATCTGGCTTAACAATATTTAGTCTCTCAATCAAATCATCCTTAAATGAATTTGGTTGTCTATTCCACAACGCTTCAAAAATAAAATCTCTTAATTTAGGTTTTATTTTAGGTAATCCTAAGCTGCATTGATATTGAATAGCATTTACGAAATAAACATCAAAATTTTCTGCGCTATTAGTCAACTGTAAAGCCGAACATAAAACACTAATATTGTTATTAAACACTTTGAGACTTTGAGCATTAAATGTATTTGCAGAATTTCCCAAGGCGGGACCAGTAGTTACACCATTAAATTTTGGTTTAAATTCACTAACATGAGGACTTTCTAATAAAATTACTATTTTTCTATTACTACTTTTAGGATTAAACATGCGATAATCTATGCTTATTCTTTGATAAGAATTATTGTTTGAACACTTTGCGTTTCTTTGTAACCCAAATTGATTGCTTCCATTATACCCTTTAAAATTAGCACCATCATATTCAATAATTCCAACATAATTGTCGTCGCATGGTTTTGGGGTGGAATTTACAGAAGTAATTGGAATATTATTTAACAAAAACCCACTTAAGCTATTAATCATTCAGCCCCTCGCAAATATTTTTTTACATAAACAAAAATGTGTCGACTTGCGAACAAGCCGACACTAGCAAAGTGACTTTGTTCGCCTTAGTTGCGACACTCAATTAACAATAATAACATTAACGATAATATTTTTATGTAATGCGAAACAGGTACACTTATGCCCTAAGTATACTTGTCGTTAAAGTTATTTAATTGAGTTCGCAATTTTATTATAACACTTTCTATATATAAATGCAATAATTTAAAAAGTGCATTTGTAATTTTGAGATTAAGAAAAACTTTTTTATTTTTATATAAAATATGACTGAAGTCATATTAAGTATTTTATAATTAAAGTGGAAAGGTATAGAAGCCGTACACTTCTACTACCTAATATAGATTTCTTGTGCGTAGTTTTAAAAATAGAAGATACATACATAATTATTAAAAATCAACGAGTAAAGGACACGAGGAAAATGATACGAAAAATAACACACCATAAGATTTGGGGATTCCAGAAGAAAACCTTAAATCTTTAGCACGAACACTATTCCCTATCATAAGAGATTTTTTACTTTCAGAAGAAGGCAAAAAGGCTTATGAAAAATGGGAAAACGAACAACTTAATAATTCAAAATTAAATAAAGATTTAACCAACATATAATTATTTGGTTTCTGGCTATAGATATGTATAGACTTAGTCAGCAATGAGCGCACATTGACATTAAAGCAAAAAGAGTAGATAAAACGCTTGATTTTATCTACTCTTTTTTATTTTCTATAAATATAAAAATAATTCGAACGTCTTCCTTATCGGAAAGAAGTTCGAATTATTTCGTGTTGGCTGCCCCTGACAGACTCGTCCGACTTTGACTTTCTTGCCTTGACGGACAAGGACTCAGGAGCAAATTTATTTGCGTATGAGCGTCGACGACTGCAACTTGCTTTAAGCAAGTTGTTCGTCAGTTCACAGCGCTGTTGGGACAATAGCGCAACGAAAAAGCGAACCACTTATTGTGATTCGCTTTTCGTTTGGCTGCCCCTGACAGACTCGAACTGACGACAAATCGGTTAACAGCCGATTGCTCTACCTACTGAGCTAAGGGGCAATGTTTGGCTTTAATTTAAGCCAAAACTATTAATGGATGCAGCAACAACCTATCTTCCCGTGCCGTCTCCAGCAAAGTATTTTCGGCGCTAGTGAGCTTAACTTCTGTGTTCGGTATGAGAACAGGTGGGACCTCACCGCTAACGTCACCGCAATGGTATATATACAAGGCTTT